>NZ_JACJSJ010000107.1 GCF_014698115.1 Nostoc sp. FACHB-973 | reverse complement strand
CTTCATCCGCACCGCGATCAACGCAGGCTGGATCACCGCGTGCCACGACGTCTCGGACGGCGGCATGGCGGTGGCATGCCAAAGGTATCCGTTTCAATGACATCAGCACCAGCGGCGAGAAAGTCGCGGTGAACTTTAGCCACAGCTTCGGGTTTAGTGTGGACTAAGTATTCGTTACAACCTTCATACTGGGGACCGCCAAAGTCTTCTGCTGTCAGGTTTTGGGTTTGGAGGTTGGTTCCCATCGCCCCGTCAAAGACGAGGACTGGGCTATCTGGACTACGCAGGCGTTCAAGGAAAGGATGAGTCATATTTTCCTAGAAGAAATGAGGAAATCAAGTGAGTCTTGTGATACTCGACTTACTTTATTATTTTCCAAAATTTTGGGAATTTCGGTAGTATTTTATTAATATCAATTCTCTATGAAGATGAGCTTAATACAGCGGTGTTGACACTGCGTGGCTTTCACACACAGGTATTCTGTACTCTAAGTCAGCATTTGCTGAAGCAGGCTTTCGCTCAGCAGAGTAGAGGTTCTAAAAAAAGAAAATGTCACCAAGGTGTTTACGCCTTTAATAATTTTCATCCCTTGCCTGAATTACGGATGTATCCGACTCAGGAGGACGCATCCTCAAGGGTTTTCAACGAGTAACCTTATAGCTCATTGTTACAGAAAATTGGTATGAATATCTTAAATAATGTTCAGTATGGCTTTGATTATGTATTTAATTTGCATTAAACCTAATCCTAACAAGTCTAAACAGTAATATTGGATACATTCCATTTCTTAACATCAGCCATCCTGAGTTTGCTCATTGGAACAATCAATCACTAGATGCTTGCTGTATTTTTCACAATTTGTTACAAAAGTACAAAGAACTTCTAGAGACTAAAAACCACATGTTCGGCGGACTTACTGGTTTACAAAATCCTAAAGGCACAGATTGGGGAGAGCAGATGCTCAATACAGTCGCCAGCCAAACGATTCGCCACTTGTTTACCCAAAGCGAGTCAGTAGAAGTCTTTGTGCGCTGCTATCCCTCCAGCAAACTGTTGCAAGGCAGCATTGATAGCTTCAAAATGAGCGGTCGTGGCTTAGTAATCCGTAGAGATTTTGCGGTGGAGGAGATGTCATTTGAAACCGATGCGGTGGCTATTGACTTTGGCTCGGTCTTAAGTGGCAAACTCAGTCTCAAGCAACCTACTCAAGCGATCGCTCAAGTAATTTTATCAGAAGCAGGTATCAACGACGCCTTCAATGCTGAACTAGTGAAAAAGCGCTTGCTTAACCTCACGGTACCATCACTGACAGAATTATCTGGCGGTGAACCAGTTTCCTTTACGGAAGTCAGGGTGCAGCTATTGCCTGAAAATCGGTTGCAGCTTGTAGCCAAGGCAGATTTAAATAATGGCGAACTTGTGCCTTTAAGTATGACTCTAACCATAGGCATTGAAAGGCGGCGGCGAGTTTCTTTCAAAGACCCGAAAATTGAACTTGACCAAGTGCCAGAAGCACAACGCGAAATCTCCCAGACCTTGAGCGTAGCACTGGTGGAAATTTTAGATAATATGGTCGATTTAGATCGATTTGACCTTGATGGAGTGAAGATGCGGCTCAACCGATTAGAAACTGAAGGTCAAAAATTAATTTTCAGTGGATATGCTGAGATTGAGCGAATTCCACATAACGCTTGAGGTAAATCTTGTTGGATGTGAAAAATAATAGGGTCATAACATTGTTATGACCCTACTTCACTGAAAAAAAGCTAGAAATTTGAAATTCAATCTTCTGAATTCTGAATTCTGAATCCTACCAAAATTATCTATCTTCCAACGCCTACATATTGGAATCCAGCCCGCACCATTACTTCGGGGTCGAGGAAGTTACGGCCATCAATAATTACAGGGTGGCTCATCAATTTTGCCATCTTCAGGTAGTCGAGAGTTTTGAACTGTTGCCATTCGGTGACGAGTACCAAAGCATCGCAGCCGTCAGCTAGTCTTTCGGCATCGGTTTCTACTAGTACGCCAGAAAGTCCATGACGCATACCTGTTTGGGAAACAATGGGATCGTAGGCTTTGACTTTAGCTCCCAGTCGGTTGAGCTGTTCAATGAGGTTGAGTGCTGGAGCATCCCGCATATCATCGGTATCAGGCTTAAAGGTCAGACCCAGTAGCCCAACAGTTTTGCCTTTGAGGATTTTGAGGACTTGTTGGAGTTTTTCCAGAGCAATTAAACGTTGGCGGTCGTTGACGTTGACTGCGGCTTTGAGTAATTCAGCTTCATAGCCGTAGTCATCAGCAGTGTGAATTAGGGCAGAGACATCTTTGGGGAAGCAAGAACCACCCCAACCAATACCAGCTTGTAAAAATTTGTTACCAATGCGGGAGTCTAAACCAATACCTTTGGCTACTTGGGTAACATCAGCACCAACGCGATCGCAAATATTAGCGACTTCATTAATGAAACTAATCTTAGTAGCTAAAAACGCATTAGCGGCGTATTTGATCATTTCTGCCGAACTGAGGTCTGTTGCCAGAATTGGTACTGGGGGTAAAGATGGATCGGCTGCGTGCTTGCGTTCTACAATTGGGGCATACAGTTGTTGCATTACAGCTATTGCTCTGGGACTACTGCCTCCTAGTACGATGCGATCGGGATTGAAGGTGTCGTAAACTGCTGAACCTTCGCGCAAAAATTCTGGATTGCTGACTACATCAAATTGAGCTGCAACCTCAGGCAATTTCTCTTCACTCGACACCCCACCTGCGGGTACTAATGTTTTTTGACGTTCAGCAATACCATCGAGAACAATCATCCGCACCCAGTCACCAGAACCAATGGGTACTGTAGATTTGTTGACGATGACTTTGTAACCACCGTTGAGATTTTCTCCAATACCACGGGCTACAGCTTCAACGTAACGGGTATCACTTTCACCAGTAGGCAAAGGTGGCGTTCCCACAGCAATAAACAGAATTTCTCCGTGAGCGACTCCAGCAGCGATATCAGTAGTAAAATGAATTTTCTCTGCTTGAATGGCAGACTGCATGATTTCTGAAAGTCCCGGTTCAAAAATTGGGGATTGCCCAGACTTCATTAATTTAACTTTTTCTTCGTTGTTGTCTACGCAAATAACATCATGTCCAATATGAGCTAAGCAAGCACCTGTAACTAAACCGACGTAACCAGTACCAATTACGCAAACACGCATTTTTAACTCCTCGCTTTTTTAGCGTTAAATTATTACTCTTCTACACTGAGAGGAAGCACAGCCATTAAAGTACCGACTACCAAATAGGATGAGCTTGCACGAAAATTGAGAGCGTCGCTAAGCACTGCTCAGGAGGCTGAATTATTGACATCACTTTCCATGCGATCGCGGAAATCTTCTATTGTCAGTTTTAACCCCTCTTGCAGAGGAATGGTAGGTTCCCAATTTAACCAAGTTTTTGCTTTTGTGATATCAGGCTGGCGACGCCGGGGATCGTCCGAAGGTAATGGCTCAAACTTAATCTGTGCATCTGGGTTGATCATGTTTTGCACAGCTTGTGCCAATTGTAAAATCGTATATTCACCAGGATTACCCAGATTTACTGGCCCAACATACTCGCCATTCATGAGTCGGATAAATCCTTCCACCAAATCGGAAACGTAGCAAAAACTCCGAGTTTGTGAACCATCACCATACACGGTTAAAGGAGTACCCCGCAAGGCTTGAACTATAAAGTTGCTCACTACCCGACCATCGTTTTCTAACATTCTTGGTCCGTAGGTGTTGAAGATCCGAGCAACTCGAATATCAACTTTATTTTGCCTGTAGTAATCAAATGCCAGAGTTTCAGCGATTCTTTTGCCTTCGTCGTAGCATGAACGTATGCCAATAGGATTGACGCTACCCCTGTACTCTTCGGTTTGGGGATGAACTTCTGGATCACCGTACACTTCGCTAGTTGAAGCCAAGAAAAATCTAGCTTTCACACGCTTCGCCAGCCCCAACATATTCAGGGTTCCCATCACGTTAGTTTTAACGGTTTTTACTGGGTTGTATTGGTAATGTACCGGAGAAGCAGGACAAGCTAAATGATAAATTTGATCAACTTCTAACCGAATTGGTTCAGTGATATCATGACGGATGAGTTCAAAGTACGGATGGCCTAACCATTTAAGAATGTTACGTTTATGACCTGTGTAAAAATTATCCAAGCATATTATTTCATGCCCTTCGTTCATTAGTCGGTCGATGAGATGGGAACCAATAAACCCAGCACCGCCCGTGACCAAAATTCTCATAGTTTCCCAGTTACTTACAAATATTTTCAGTAGCTATTGCACTTATCTTTTAGGTTACCCACCTTGGGCACAAAAATATAGAAATAAAAAAGAACAAGGTTTCATCCAAAAGTGTTTACGGTTGTAGTCTTGTTATTTTTACTTGCTTTCTGAAGATTTTAGCTAGTCGAACAACAAATATTGTCTAAAAATTGTCACTTTTTTACTTAAAGTTCATCAAATCTTCAACAAGATAAAGTGTTTTTGCTGTGGACGTTAGAGCCGATTCACTGGTTGCAAAAATTTTTGTGGATGCGATGGCTCTGGGGGGCTACGCCAACGCAGCCTTAGTCTACTGAAGTAAACTGAATCTATTTCAGATCAAACAGCAGATGTAATGCTATTAGCTGTCTCAGAGATCACCACATTTGTTTGAGTGCGTTGTGGTTCTCCAAGCATGACTATGGAACAGGTGAGTTGTCTGGCTAACTCAGTTGTGACATCGCTAATAGCTAACCCTCCAGGACTAGTACGATTGCGTATAAAAGGTAAAACGACTAAATCATATAACCGTGCTGCTTGCAAAATTGCTTGAGCTACATTCTCATGAGCGATAATTTGAATTTCTGGGGCATTAGGCAGAGCTAATTTAGATATTAATAGCGAGAGATGCGATCGCCTCCAAGCAATTTTACTAGAGCTAGTGCGGCGATCGCACACATTCAGCACAGTGATGTGGCTTTGATTTGCTTGTGCCAACATCTGGGCGAATTGTACAGGCTGCAATATTGGTGCTGTTAAATTTTCTACTGGTACTAAGATGCGCTGAATTTTTTTTGGTGATTCCACCAAACGTGTGACTGCTACAGGACAGTGGGCTGCCCAAAGTACACCATCAACGACATTACCAAATAACAGCGCTCGCAACCCACTACGTTTACCCCAACCCATAACAATTAAACTAGCTTTTTGTTCGCGGGCAGCTCTGCTAATTCCCTGAGCAAAAGCATCATCAATTCGCAGTACTGATTGTGCAGCTACACCTAATACTCGACTTTGGGCGGTGGCTTTGGTTAATAAGCGCTCACTTCGTTCTAGAGAAGCTTCTAACTGGGGTGCATCCATATGAGCAGCAGCAGTAGCGATCGCTAGCGGTACAATTTTACCCTTTGACTGACGCGCCAATAACGCTGCCATTTCAATCAAATACTGCTGTGTCTGAGGATTATATACAGGTACAACTATAGTCAAAGCACCGTCCGTTTCTGGTACATCGCGATCGGGTAGAGTTGTTGGTGGTCGATCTGCGGCTGGTGAGGAAGCCAAACCAACAGCTATTCGACCAGTTATGAACGGCCCCAAGGTTGACGTGACGAGCATTAAAACAATAACGCTGTGTAATATTTCTGATGAGAGTAATCCAGCCCGATATCCTATTAACGTTGCTGCTAAGGTTGTACTAACCTGGGGAAGTGATAGCGACCACATTGTCAGCATTTCTCGCCAGTTATAGCGGTAGACTAGTTTTGCCAACAAAGCTGCGATCAATTTACTGGCAATTAAACCGACTATAATCAGCAGCGTTAACTTGAGGGCGTTCAGGTTATTCAAAAAGGCAGGTAAATTGATCAGTAAACCAAGGTCAACAAAGAAAATCGGAATAAACAGTACACTGCCAATAAATACCACCTTTTCTTTGACTGGGCCTTCACCCACAGCTTCATTTACCGCCAAACCCACTAAAAAAGCACCAACAATTTTGTCTACTCCAATTAATTGAGCGCCCACAGCAGCAAGAAACACAGAAAGCAACACAAACAAAAATTTGTTTCCTTCATCGTCTCCTGAACGGCGAAAAAACTCTTTACCTGCCCAATCAAATCCTGCGACAACAGCAACAGAGTAAATCGTTAACCAACCCGACGAGGTGAGTAGCTGGGCAAAGCTGAATACCTGATTACGAGCGCTAGCTACACAAACGCCCAATATTAGCACTGCACCAATATCTGTAAAAATCGTAGCTCCAATGCTAACAGTAACTGCTTCATTATTTACCACTCCCAAGCGAGTGATTATGGGATATGCCAAAAGGGTATAGGAAGCGAATAAAGAGCCAATTAAAATTGCAGTACTCCAGCCATAGCCTAAAAACAGACCTACTAAGGTTCCCATGACTAGCGGTACACTGAAAGTCAAGCTAGCAAATCCAAAGGCACGACTTTTCCTCTTGCGGAATTGTTCTAGATCGACTTCTAGCCCTGCGACAAATAGCAAGTATATTAACCCAATATCTGATAGTAGGTTAATCATTGCCGAGTCAGACTGAAATAGATGCCAGCCCGAAGGGCCAAGTACTAGTCCAGAGAAAACCAAACCCACTAATCCTGGTAATCTTAGTCGCTCGAACATGATAGGTATAACTAAGATCACCACCAGCAAAATAGCAAAGGAAACAATGGGTTCCTTGCCAAGAACTTGGGAAGTTGGTTCCAGAGCAAGAACTTTTGATGTGAGTTCCATAGGTAGGAATTGAAGAGGCTATGGTAAAACAGCGATCGCTTGATTGAGCGAACACTTGATTGATATAAAAAATGAATCTAGAAGCCGCCTGACGAAAAATCAAAAATCTTAACTTACACTAAACTAGACAATTGTCTTTGAACTAACTACCTACGGGTGGATTTGACTCAAAATGAACCGCAAGCGATCGTAGTCGTCTTTGAGTAACACGCTCAGGTTTCGCCCAGCTTTAATTAGCCATTCTCGGTCAGCTTTGCGTAACTGATATACATCTCGAATGGCAGCTGCGGTCAAGGCATCTACTGGCGCACTATTGATACAAAGGAGTGTCCGCAAGAAATCTAGTTCTTCAGTAAATTTAACGATCGCTTCTGGTTCACACCGATAAACAGCTTGATGAATTTGCGGAGGACGGGGTGGTAGATACTGATATACTCTTCGGTTATAACTTGGATTTTGTGAAGATAGTTCAAATCCAACAATCGCAGCTCGGAATTCTGTTCTGAGCATGGCAAATATCTGGGGTTGTTCCTCCCGTAAGTCTTGCAAGGACAAGCCCAAAGCCCTAGCTCGATGTACGGAATCTATGGGCATGGTAGTGGCATAATACACCACCGCATAAACCAGATTGCCAGATTCTTCATCCACAGCACAAACCCAACTACCAAAAGGCGGCATAGAGGGAAAACTTAAATCTTCTGGTTCCAAACACTGTGCCAAAAATTCAGTAGTTGTAGTTTCAATCACCTCGGCAAAGTGGTTGGGATGGCGATCGCTTGTGTCAAACTGTGGTAATGGGAGGCGCATGGGAGTGCTGAGTTAGAAGTTAGGAGTTAGGAGTTGAACAATAATAACTCCTAACTCCTCTACAGACGCGATGAATCGCGTCTCTACTTTTTAACTAATCTATTTTCCTTTTTTACGTCCGGCTGTGGTTTCTACGAGTTCTAATTCCTTCAGGCGGAAGGTAATTAATTTATCCCAGTTACCACCTTCAAACAGTACGGCTACCTTGCCATCACTCACCCGTTGCACGAGTCCTTCAGAGCGATAATAGGTATCTGCGGGATTATTAACACGAACAGTTGCTCCAGGCAGAATCATCTTTTTAGCCTCGCTTGTTTCCTGTTACTAGCTTAATACTTCTTAATAGTCATTAGTCATTGGTCATTAGTCATTAGCAAAGGACAACTGACAAATGACAAATGACGAATCAATAATACTTCTGTCGTTGGCGAAAATTTGCTACCGATTCTACTATTCCCAAGGAAATGAAGTTAGTCAGCATGGCAGAACGCCCGTAACTCATCCAAGGTAAGGGAATTCCTGCTACAGGCGCTAAGCCGACAGTCATGCCAACGTTGACAATTAACTGAAACACAATCATCGATAAAACGCCAATAGCCAACAAAGAACCAAAATTGTCTGTGGCGGTTTGAGCAACATGCAGTAAGCGGAAACAAATTAAGCAGAAGACAAATAGCACGACCAAACAACCAACAAAACCAAATTCTTCACCAACTGCTGAAAAAATAAAGTCTGTATGCTGTTCTGGGACGAAATTCAGTTGGGTCATTGGGCCTTTGAATAGACCCCATCCCCAAATTTCACCAGCACCGATAGCAATGCGAGATTGAATGAGGTGATATCCAGCACCAAGGGGATCGTGATCGGGGTCCATGAATACAGTTAGCCGATCTTTTTGATAGGGTTTCAAAATATGATTCCAGGCAAAAACTCCTAATTCGCCACCGAGTATATTAAGACTCAAAGCACCGATCGCACCTAAACCAAATCGCCGCCAGGGGAGAGTTCGCCAGCCCACAATACCCATAGCGACTGACCAAACTATGCCCAACGGGCCAAAAGATAGCTCTTTAAGTAAAACTATTGGCTCTGCTAAAGGCCAAGATATACTAAACAAAATCGCAGCAACCACAGGAGAAATCATCAGAATTAACCAGCCTGGGTTAGCATTGGCCCAGTAGAGCATTCCCAAAACGATCGCTGCAAATACCATTGATGTTGCTAAATCTGGCTGTAAAAATACTAATCCCCAAGGTATAGCGGTGATTGCCAAGACACGGAAAACACTTTCGAGTTTAGAAGCAGTGCGCTTGTGTAACAAGGCTGCTAAGGTAATAATCATACCGACTTTGGCAAACTCTGAGGGTTGCACGTTAAAGCCAGCGATACTAATCCACCGCTGCGCTCCTTTAGCGCTACTACCAGCAATCATCACGGCGATTAAGCTGAAGTTCGTCAGTCCGTAGGTTACCCAGTGATACTGCATCAAGATTTCGTAACGGATACGAGCTAAAAACAGTGCTATCAGCACACCAATACCAGCTACCAACCAGTGCCACCACCAATCAGTTACTGGCTGCTTGAGTTCCGTACTGAGGATCATCACGCCGCCAAAAATGCTGACAGCAACCGGTAAACAAAATAGTAACCAATCTACATATTGCCAGGGCTTAACCCAAGACTTCCAGCGAATTTTGGGGAGCGATCGTTTTAATAACATTGTGTCAGTTTAGACTTTAGATTTAAGTTGTGCATTGGGGATTGGGTACTGGGTACTCGGTATTGGGCAAATTCTTCCCTAATCCCCAGTCCCCAATTCCCAGTCCCTAGTATTCCCAATAGCCCAGGAAGCAGATACAAATTAAAATTTATTATGTCAAAGCTGCGACTGATACTTTGCCAGCAATGGTAAGAGCGATCGCTTTTAATGCTTTTGCCGAAGCTGAATCTGGATCGCCAACGACTATTGGCACACCGCTATCACCGCCAACTCGCGTGGAAATTTCTAGCGGTACACAGCCCAAAAGTGGCACTTCCAATTCAGCAGCCGTTTTGGAACCACCCCCGGAACCAAAGATGTCATACTGCTTATCTGGCATATCTGGTGGGATAAAATAACTCATATTTTCCACAATCCCTAATACCGGGACGTTCATCTGCTGGAACATCCGTAATCCCTTACGAGAATCTAACAGCGCTACATTTTGCGGTGTAGTGACAATTACTGCCCCTGCCATCGGCACTGCTTGGGTTAAAGTTAGCTGAGCATCTCCGGTTCCCGGTGGCATATCTACAATCAAGTAGTCTAATTCTCCCCACTCAACTTGATAGAGAAACTGGCGAATTACACCATTTAGCATTGGTCCCCGCCAAATTACTGGTTGATCTCGGTCAATCAAAAAGCCCATTGAAACCAATTTGACGCCGTGATTAAAAGCAGGTTCCAGGATGTCACCTTTTTCAGTTGAACGCACAACAATTTCGGCATCGGCGAGTCCCAGCATGGTAGGGTCATTAGGTCCGTAAATATCAGCATCTAATAAGCCGACTTTCGCCCCAGTTTGGGCTAAGGCCACTGCGACATTCACCGCCACAGTACTTTTACCAACACCACCTTTGCCGCTGGAAACAGCAATGATATTTTTTACCCCAGAAATGCCAGTGCGGTCAGGTAAACTTTTTTGTTGGGGCGTTTCTGCTGTGACTTCTATGCTTACATCTGTAACACCTGGTAGTTTTTTAACAGCTTTCTGACAGTCTTCAACGATAAATTCACGTAAAGGACAGGCGGGAGTAGTTAACACTAAAGTGAAACTAACCTTACCACCATCAATTTTGACGTTGCGAATCATATTCAGTTCTACCAGACTTTTGCGAAGTTCTGGGTCTTGCACTGGTCGCAACACTTCTAAGACAGAGCGGGAATCAAGGACATCGTACATAAAAAATTCAAAATTCAAAATTTACCGAAGTTCTGATTTAAGGAAGGCAGAAGCTCCTGACTTCTGTTGAAAATGAAGAAATACAATCGTAGTCAGCATCTTAGCTATTAACTTGATGCAGATAAAAGCAAGAGCAGATTGGTGTTTTCACTATCACTGCCGTAATAAAACTTAGGAAATTGGATTATTACCTAATAGAATCTTAACTTTGTTTAGCGATCGGGGATTGGGGATCGGGGATTGGAGACTAGGGACTAGTGACTAGGCATTAAAAGTGTGGGAAGGGGGGAAGCTTTTTTATAATCTCCCCTATCTCCCCTATCTCCCTCATCTCTCCTAATCCCCAGTCCCTAGTCCCCAGTCCCCAATCCCTAAAAATCAAAACAACTGTCACTTAGGGATTTTTTCTTAGTTGATACTGCTGGTAATGCGGCCTTTTCTACTGCTTCAACTAAAGAGCGTGCAACACGGTCTGCATAAGGACGAGATAAAGACCAAATTAGGGGCGACAACCAACCGCGTAGTGTTACAGAATAAGATAAACAAGTACCACAAACCGTTGATTCTACTTGGTAAGTTACCCGTTCTTCTATACCAGGAATTGCCAGAACTCGGATACTCAGCATTTCTCTAGGATTGACGCGTTCCACAAAAATCCGGATAGGAATCGGCGAAAAGCGTGTTACAGCATGAAAAATTAATCCTGGTTGGGGTACTAATCCGTAGGGCACATTAGTACTTTTAAGTAGTGGATGCCAGGAAACATCTGTTAAATCAACCACTTTTTGCCACAGTTCATCTACAGAAGCAGAACTAATCTCTCGATAAGTCCGCACCAGAGAAGCGCAAAACCGACGACGTTTGCGGTGGATGAATTTGGATAACCAACCTTGCATTTTCCTAATCCTCCTCCTCCTAGACACTTTCTGGTAACTGTGGTGTTTTGGGCAACTAAGCTTAGCCCCATTCTGTTAATAATTTCAAAAAAAACTCACTCAATATACAAGCCTATACGCATTTGAGGGAAAATAACTCTAGTGATGCCCATCAATCCCATAAACGCTTGACCAGTGAGAAAAAAGCAGGTTGGGCAAATAGAGCTTGATTGCTGGCGCGTGTTTTCCCCAAATTTTAAGATGAGAAATTTGTGGCTTTCAGGAAATTGTAATTTAGGTTCGGGAATCTATGTTGATCAACTCGCAAACACCAACTGTAGCAGCAGAATCATTGAAGTCTTTGCCACCAACTGACGCTCAGACTAGGGTCAGTCAGTTTATGAAACAGCTGCAAGACGAAATTACGCAAGCTTTAACAGAACTGGATGGTGTGGGCAAGTTTCTAGAAGATAGTTGGGAACGCCCAGAAGGAGGTGGAGGGCGATCGCGTGTCCTACGCGATGGTGCAATATTTGAACAAGGTGGTGTCAATTTTTCTGAAGTTTGGGGTTCCCATTTGCCGCCCTCAATTTTAGCTCAACGCCCGGAAGCCGCAGGACACGGCTTTTATGCCACGGGAACTTCAATGGTGTTACACCCGCGTAATCCCTACGTGCCTACAGTCCATCTCAATTATCGCTACTTTGAAGCTGGGCCAGTGTGGTGGTTTGGCGGTGGTCTGGACTTGACTCCTTATTACCCCTTTGCTGAAGATGCAACACATTTACATAAAACTTTAAAACAGGCTTGTGACCAACACCACCCAGAGTATTACCCAGTATTTAAGCGCTGGTGTGACGAATATTTCTACCTGAAGCATCGCGGTGAAACAAGGGGCGTGGGGGGTCTATTTTTTGATTACCAAGACGGCCGGGGTACTTTATATCGTGGGCCCGATCCCAATGGAGGAGCAGCTATTCATAGCAACGAAGTGGGAGAGCTAGCACCACGCAGTTGGGAAGATTTATTTGCCTTTGTGCAAGGCTGTGGTAGAGCATTTTTACCAGCCTACGTACCAATTGTAGAACGGCGACATGGGATTGAGTATGGCGATCGCCAACGAAATTTCCAACTCTATCGTCGGGGACGATATGTAGAATTTAACTTGGTTTACGACCGAGGTACCATTTTTGGTCTGCAAACTAACGGACGCACCGAATCAATTCTCATGTCCTTACCACCTTTGGTGCGTTGGGAATACGGCTATCAGCCAGAACCCAATTCCCCCGAAGCCGAGTTGTATGAAATCTTCTTGAAACCTCAAGATTGGATCAATTGGAAATAATGGGGAGTAGGGAGTGCGGAGTAGGGAGTTAAGAGTTAAGAGTTATTCTCCCCCATCTCCCTCATCCCCCTCACCTCCCTCATCTCCCCCATCCCCCTCACCTCCCCCACTCCCCATTCCCCATTCCCCACTCCCCATTTCAAATTGCTACTCAGCACTGTTTTGGTGAGTTAAACTACTAAAGATAAGCACTTAGCATAAAAAAGTGACAATTTTAGCTGTAGCTTGTTAATCTCAAGTGGCAGCATCATAACGGTTCTGTAGCTAGTCAATTTTAAAGGAATGCCACGGGGAGGGCTTTAGTGATTCACATAGACCAAAAAAGTTATACAACCCAAGACGGAAACACTGTTATTGTCTTGACACCAGCAGGTCGCCTAGACATCACCACTGCTTGGCAATTTCGCCTAAAGTTACAAGAGTGTATTTCTAAACTCAGTCGCCATGTGGTTGTGAATCTGGGTCAGGTCAATTTTATTGATAGTTCTGGTCTCACGTCTTTGGTAGCTGGAATGCGTGATGCAGATAAAGTCAAGGGTAGTTTCCGCATCTGTAATGTACATCCAGAAGCCAAACTCGTGTTTGAAGTGACAATGATGGATACTGTGTTTGAAATCTTTGAAACCGAAGAGGAAGCTTTAGAAGGTGTACCTCGTAGTATTGCTAGCTAAAAGAGTGCTGAAGGGAGTGGGGAGTGGGGAGTGGGGGAGAATAAATCTGAACTCCTAACCCTAAATTCTTCACTCAGCACTCAGCACTCAGCACTCAATACTGATTTCGCTTGGTGTAGCGATAAGGCCCCATAATTGCTCCCCAAGTTGCTTGTCCAGTTGCGGGGTTAATTCCTTTGTCGTAGCTGTGAAATTCTGCTGCTGTGGCTTCAAACCCCAAGGAAACTTGGATGGTATTGCCAAGATAAGTGAAGGTGCAACGATTTTCTGGTAATGGGGTAGCGGTAAACTTATAGCGATCGCCAGCTAGTGTTTCGTGAGTAACTGCGAGGATACAACCTGGTAGTAAATCTAATTGATTGGGTGAAAGTGTATTTAGTAGGGCAGAATTATCACCTGCGCCTCTTAATGCTTCTGGATTTTTCAGCATGTAATATTGCACTTCCAGAGGCGCATGAGAATCGCTTCTCTGACGCAACCGCATAATTCTTTGGCGGTAAGGTTGATCTAGCTTAATGATATTAGCCTGTTCGGCAAATAGGGTGATGCTATCTTCTGCGAACAGATTAACTGGTCTTTGCCAAAGGCGCAGGTGGACATACCAAATAGGTTCTCCTATGGCTTGTTCCCGATTATCAAATTCACCAGCTAGGTACTCACCTAAAGCAATTAACTGTGGCGAGAAGTTCATAAAATGGGATCAATGAATTTTTAAAGGTGATAATTTTGGTTATTTCCTTAGAGGGAAACGTTCTTAGCCTCTGTGGCTAACTAATTTCAAACTATTTTTTATTTGTCTATTGTGCCTATATTGTAAATGAAACCGTCACCAGCCAAAACCTCAACTTGGCAAAGTAGCCTTTAAGCGTGAAAATAAGAATACGTCGCCCTTAACATTTTCTTTGTGAATAACGTCCGTACAGTCTCTGATACAAAGCGAACTTTCTACAATCTGCATACCCGTCCGATCAACACTATTTACCGTCGGGTAGTAGAAGAATTGATGGTGGAAATGCATCTGCTGTCAGTAAATATTGATTTCAGCTACAATCCAATTTATGCCTTGGGTGTCGTCACTACTTTTGACCGCTTCATGGAAGGCTATCAACCAGAACGAGATCAAGAATCTATTTTTAACGCCCTATGTCAGGCTATAGAACAAGACCCGCAACGCTATCGACAGGATGCCGAAAGATTGCGGGCTTTAGGTAAAAGTTTGCCAGTTAAAGATTTAATTGCGTGGCTGAGCCAAACGACTAACTTAGATCGAGATGCTGATTTACAAGGACAATTGCAAGCGATCGCCAACAATCCTAACTTTAAATACAACCGTTTGTTTGCAATTGGTGTATTTTCATTATTGGAATTGTCAGATCCTGAATTAGTTAAAGACGAAAAGCAACTCACAGAAGCACTCAAAGCGATCGCTGGTGGCTTGCACTTGTCTGATGACAAGTTCAGCAAGGATTTGGAACTATACCGTTCTAACCTAGACAAGATGGCGCAAGCACTGATAGTGATGGCAGATATGCTCTCAGCCGATCGCAAAAAACGCGAACAACGTAAACAACAATCAACTACTCAAGTTGCTCCTCCAGCTTCCAATGAATAGTTAGAAGCGATGCAATTTTGGATTTTAGATTTTAGATTTTGGATTTTTACTTCAATCCAAAATTAACTCAATTTTGGATTTTAGATTTTTAGATTTTTCCTTCAATCCAAAATCCAAAATTAAAAATCTAAAATTACTTTAGTTAGGAGTCATTAAAAAATCATCACTCTTAACTTTATACACCCAATATTTTGTAGATTAAGCTGTTAATTAAAGTCAGCGCAAATGCTCCAATAACAGCACTCCAAACACCGTAACGTAAACGAAAGCCTTCGACTAACCAAGCAGCAATACTAAAACAAACTACAGCAATCATAAATGTGAAAATGCTGGATAGTAAGTCTAACGTCAGTAAATTTGGTACTGCGAAAACGAGACTTAAAATAGGTCTGACTATTGCTGTCACAATACCAAGCACTGCTGCGGACAAGAAGGCTTTACCTGGAGTGTCAATTTCAACTCCCAATGGTAATTTACTAATTATTAACAAGCTGATAGCTGTTACTATCCAAACAATTAAAAGCGTCACAATATTCATGCCACAACCCCTGAAACGTGAATGGCAATTGGTGATAAAGTACTCAGCCTACCTATGGAAAAATCTTTCAAACTCAACCAATTATTTGTAAATTAGCAGAATTTTTTTCTCTAACCAAATTTTATTCTGGATATCTTTAGGTTTGGGAAAAGCTTCAGGGGGAGTGGGGAGTGGGGAGTGGGGGAGATGAGGGAGATGAGGGGGATGGGGGAGTGTGCGGAGTGTGGGGGAAAGAGAATTTATCTTCCCCCTCCTCCCACACCTCCCTATCTCCCAATGCCCCATGCCCCATGCCCCTATCTCACCTTTTAGGAGTAGATTGGCTTTGTTGAGGTGCTACAGGTGCTGGGGATGCTGGTGGGTTGGAAATATTAGGATTGATTGGACTGATACCTTGCCCAGGGGCTGAGGGAAATCTGGGGGTAAGACCGCCTTCGGGGTTGATGCCTGGAAATGGTGCTTGACCAGGATTAGTCGGGAAAGAAGGCGCAGGAGGCTGATTGAGTGAGTTTGTGGGTGATTGAGATGGCCCGGGAATAATTCCCAAAGAAACGCGATCGCCTCCTACTTGGCGCAGCAAGTCTAATGTCTCAATCACATCATTGTAAGTTGCTGTGCGTGAAGCATTCAGCACCACAACGGCATTGGGATTTGCTTGGAGATACAGTTTTAGCCTTTCTGCCAAATCCTCACGTTTTACGGGCTGTTTTTCTATGTAAGTGTTACCAACAGCATCGATAGTTACAATCTGACTGCCACTTTGTGACGTTATCCCAGATACGGTTTTAGCGCTGGCTTTGGGCAAATCAACATTTATTGCCTGTTGGCGCGTAAATTGCAGTGCTGCTAACAAAAAAAACGTCAGAATACAAAAAACAACATCAATTAAAGGAATGATTTGAATTTGGACTTCTTCGATTGGAGTATGTAGATTAACTTTCATTTTCTCAATTTAATCGCCTGGTTTAGGGGTTGAATTTTTGGCTATTACTAAGGTAGGATTGGCGGCTCAGGAGGATCAGAAAACCTGTTTTTACCCTGTTTGCGGGGTGGTGTCAAATTATCCCGCGCAATTGGTGATGTAGCATTACTAAAATCCGGGGGAGATTGGCGGTAGAGTAATTCCAACTCATTCCCCGCTTTGCGAAAAACTTTGACCTGGTTAACTACAAAACTTTGGAATAGGCGGTAGAATACCAAACTAATGATGGCAACTATTAGTCCTGCTGCTGTACTAATCAACGATTCACCAATACCAGTAGTCACCCCAGCAGTAGATTCAGTTCCCAAATCGCCAATGCGAATTGAGCGCAGAGAATGGATTAGACCTAAAACCGTACCCAATAATCCCAGCAGCGGCGCTAGGGCTATTACGGCTTCTAAAAGTTTTTCACCCCGCCGCATTCCAGCCAATTCATCTTCGGCTGTGGACTCCAGGGCTAGACGAAAGGTTTCCGCATCACTTTTGCCTAAGTGTAAAGGCGCATAGAGAAAACGCCCCACAGGCTGATGATTTGCAAGTCTTGCGATATCGGCAGCGACTTGCCAATCATCATGGGCAGCATCTAGGACGCGATCGACTATTTGCTTTTCTTGAGTTAAAATTCGGAGCCAGAACCAAAAACGCTCGAAAATTACACTCAAAGATAAAATCGATAAAACCAGCAACGGCCACATCGCTGGCCCGCCCTTGTAAAACAAATCTAAAATATCCACTGTTTAAATTTCCTCCCTCCAGAACTAAAGCAACTATCCCCAAGCATTATTAATTTTAGAGATTAATGGACATAGGGCATAGGGCATTGGGAGTCTGGGGTGGAGGTGTGGGAAGTGTGGGAGGAGGGGAAGCATAAATTCTCTTTCCCCCCACACTCCGCACACTCCCCCATCCCCCTCATCTCCCTCATCTCCCCATCCCCACTCCCTTTTCAATTGGTAGCGTCTTCCAGACTAATTGGGGCGGTTATTCCCACCGGGAATTTAAAAGATTATTTGTCAAAATTAAAAATAACTGGAGGTTCAAAACATGAAATTTTCAATTCAATCAGTTTATACCTGGTATCGTGATTTGCTTCGTAATCCCAAATACCGCTGGTGGGTGATTTTAGGAACATTAGTTTATTTGGTCAGCCCAATTGATTTTCTCCCAGACGTTTTCCCCGTCGTCGGACAGATTGATGATGTTTTCCTTTTGACCTTGCTAGTAGGTGAGGTGTCTGGGTTAGTGATTGAAGGCTGGAAAGCTCGTAAAGGTGATATGAATACCGAAGCATCGAATACCACTGAGGGTTCTACCTCCACTGCAAGCACTATTGATGTCGATGCTGTTTCTGTCAAGTAGTTTTAACAAAAAAATAAAATTTCACAAACCCCTGCTTTTGGCGTCTGAAGTAGGGGATATTTTTTTTGTCAATGATTAACAGTCAGTGAACTAAAGTATAGCGGTTCCCATTCAGATGCAGTACAACATCATATCGCAAGGTGCAGGGAACAGTGCCGTGCCCTTACAGGTGTACTGCCGAATGTCTTGTGCGATCGCAACTCAAGTAAAAACCAGGAGGCGATCGCTAAAAATTTACAAAAATTTTAATGAAATATACATGTTATTACCTGTAATATGGCTATTAAGCTAAATTATTAGATTTTCCAGATATAAAAAGCACACATATAGAAAAATTACATAGAAAGAAATAATTAAATAAAAGTTTGATTTTTTCGCTATTAACAAGCAAGCTCTAACAACAAGCCCCATAATCTCTATACGACCGACATAGAGGTAGTCGCCAAGAGCCTGAAACGACTGAATTTTCTGAATACACACAACTGTTAATTGGAGAACTAGGGCGTGGAAAACTTGAATGACTTATTCCCAATATCAGGTTGTGACAACCTGCAAAAGATTGGAGACGTAATTTTTGTTCACGGATTGATGGGTCATTACCGAGAGACTTGGCATCCGAAGGGTAAGCGTAATGATGATGATTTTTGGCCGGCTTGGTTGGGTAGGGATTTGCCAAATGTTGGTATTTGGTCACTGGGGTACGAGGTGGAACCTTTCGCTTGGAGAGGAAATACAATGCCATTGGTGGATCGAGCTACCAATTCCTTGGCGCTTTTAGATACATATGATATTGGCGATCGCCCTTTGATTTTTATTACTCATAGCATGGGTGGACTTTTAGTTAAGCAAATGCTTCGTCATGCCAATGATTTCGGGACTCCAAGATGGAAAGCGATCGTCCAACAGACAAAAGGAATCGTTTTTCTCTCCACTCCTCATTCGGGTTCTGATCTTGCTAATTGGATTAAATATATAGGTGGTCTTCTGAGAACCACAGTCAGCGTTGATGAACTAAAAGCTCACGATTCTCGTTTACGTGAACTAAACCTTTTATATCGGAATCACGAACACCTGAGCGAAATTCCAATGGAAGTTTACTGCGAGAAGTATCAAACCAACGGAATTTTAGTTGTCAATGAAACCAGTGCTGACCCTGGCATTCGAGGTGTAATTCCAATACCAATGGATGAAAATCATATTTCAATTTGTAGACCAGAATCGGATAAAAAACCAATTTATAATCGGGTGAAGAGATTTATTCGTGACAACTTAAATACTCCTTTAAAGCTTATTCAACTGGAACCTAAGAGTAATGAAATTGAAAAAATAACTATCGATCAACGCAGTGGTGGTGTTTATTTTGGAACTGGTTCGGTTCATCTCAATGGGGATGTAGTTGGAGGTAATCAGGAAAAATTTGACAAGTAAAACTGATATTTTTTTCTGAACAAATATCTGCAAAGCTCTCTTCACCTAATGAATGTAGGTCATGTCTAATTTATTCTTTTTGAGAAGCAAGGAGTAAGTTAAGTCAGTGAGTGATGATTCCGACCAAAATCCATCATCTGGGCAGCAGAATGCTGAAAACCCAGAGCAGCCTAAGAAAAATGAGGGTGCTGAACCAGCGAATCATACCAATCCAGAAGAAGAATTCATTAAGAATTTTGTCGGAAAAGATACAGCGAGAAATATTAATGAGTTTTTGCAATGGCAGGGAGCGGCAAACGTTTTTATTGATGCCCGTAGTGGCGGTGCTTATTTTGCCAACCAAGTAGATATCACGGGAGATGTCGTAGGAGGAAATCAGACAAAATCGACTAAACGCAGTTATGTAAAAGAGATAGCTGGTTTAGTATTAACTACTGATATTGAAAAAGTACGCAGCGTCTATATTGAAACTACTAGATATCAACAAGCAAAAAGCATTTTAAAAAAGAAGCGGGTTTTACTCCTCTGGGGTGATTCTAAAATTGGCAAACAAACTACTGCAATTCACCTGCTTTTGCACTCACAGAATCAAGAGATTTTTGAAATTGACCCAGCTGTAGAAGACCTTAGTTCATTTCAATGTGAGGCGAAGCAAGTTTATGTAATTGATACGCTAGCAACCGATAGTGCCGGCAAACTCAATAGTTATTTACTCAAAGGTCTGAATCAGAAACTTAGCCAACAAGATAGTTATCTGGTGATTACTGTAGACAGTCGTGTGCGTCTATCGCCAGAAGCTTTACAGGAATATATTCTTCATTGGAGTGAACTACCAACGAGTGAGGAACTTTTAGAAAAACATCTTGCATGGTACTTAAAAGACCAAGCCATGCTTGACGTTGGTCATTCCTTAATTCACTCAGACTCAGTATGTCAGCTACTCAAAAATAATTTATTACCTGGGGATGTAGATCGGTTGGCTGAACTTCTGGCCAAGGTTGTGAGGAAGGAACTTGAGCTTGAGGAAGCGCTAGCAGGCTTTAGTGTTCGCGTTCGGGAGCAAGTTGAATCCTGGTTCGAGAAAGAAGAAAATCAACATCTGAGTAAATATGTCTTCATGATTACTCTGGCCGTTCTCAGTGGAAGTAGCTATCAAGCAGTCCTAGATGCTAGTAAGCGTTTACAATTTCTGAGCAAATCTCCATCAGCTCAGAAAGAAGTCACCGATGCTGAGCCACTTTTCAACAGAAGACGCAGCCAGTGGTTAAAAGAAGTTTGCGCTCATTCAAGCGAGGGATATGAAAATACAGAATTTGGGCGCAGCCCAGTTGAGTTAATTGAACTAGATAATCCTAGATTTCAGCCAGCTGTTCTACATTATGTTTGGAAAGAGTACGACCACTTACGCGAACCGCTGCTTTTATGGTTGTATGAGCTGGGATCAGACCCTAGCTTTGAGGTGAGGATTAGAGCCGCAGCAGCAGTTGGTGAACTAAGTAAGTATGCTTTTGGTTTTGTTGTGCAAAAAGTGCTACGACCTTGGGCAAATTCTGACGATCGCCGTTTACAGAGATTAGCTGCACAAGCCCTCAGCATACCAGTATTTGAAAGCGATCTGGCTCCACAAGTTATGGGTTTGCTACATCATTGGAGTACAGTCAACAATCCCAACCTGCGCTGGACAGCCACGGCGACTTATGGAGGCTATGTAGGATTGCGGTTTCCTGATATTGCACTGCGGGATTTGTTGGCGATCGCTAAATCTGGAGACAGACAATTATTTTCAGTACTAGCCGAAAGTGTAGTTATCCTCTTCAAGGCTGGAGAGTTTTTACCAGGTCAATATTTTACAGTACTCAACACGCTGCAAATATGGACACAGCAGCCTAAGGCAAACATGGAAAACCACTTGAGTTTAGCAATATTTTTGCTGCTGATGGATCAGACAAAAGTTTCCGCAGACTCTAACAATAGTCATTTGCCTATATTATTGTCGCTTCTACTAGAAGAAGATCAACTTGTTAAAGAAAATCTCAAAACTGAGCGTACATACGAAAAAATTATCACTGGTCTATTGCGGAATGCTTTCAATCTAAAGTTGACTCGCAAACTTGTGTTAGATGAACTCCACAATTGGCTCAAGCTGGCAGATTTCGACCATCGCCTACTTCCAATCCTTTGGCGAATTATATATTTACTTGTGGATTTAGGAACCCAACGAGAGAAAGACCGTATTTTGAAATATCTTCAAAGATGGGCAGATGTTGAACAACCTAATGCTGCCAGCAAAATACTATCAAAAATTCAAAAGTATTTGAATATCTGACCAAAGAGGTAAAACAATGGCAAACACATACAATCCTATTTTCAGCAAAGAAACACTTCGTTGGGGATTACTTCAGCGCCGTCCAGTTCCTGAACCAGGAATCGCCTTAGTTTTTTCCGGTGATGGGCAACCCTTATTAACTATTACACAGGGTGAAAGGGGACCTACTAAAGGAGAAATGGTTTGGGGGAAATATAATATGCTTTACAAGGTAGATATAACTGAACATCCATTGAGTTTTCGGTGTGACTTACCTTGTAAAAGTGACGCTTTTGATTTTCATGCTGAGGTCAAGTTCAATTGCTCAGTACATGACCCAGAAATAATTGTCCGACGCAATGTAACTGACGTTTATCAAGTACTAGAACCTTTAATTGTTGAGGTCATGCGAAGCATGAGCCGTAACTATGAATTTAAAGACGTTGGCATTGCAGAGGGTGAGATTAGCGACAGGGTAAAACAAGAAATATACGATGCGGGATTCCAACTTAATCGCTTTGTATTGAAACTATCTTTAGAACAAGAAGTGCGAGAGCGAATTCGCAGGAAGACAAATATTCAGGAAGAAGTTGAAGTCGAGATCACAAGTATTAAAGGAAAAAGTCAATTAGAGAAAACAGCGATCGAGGAACAGAACAAGCTCGAAACCCTCAAAATAGAAAGCGATAAATTAGAGATTGAGCGCTTGAAAATCCGCATGGATTTTTACAATGAAATTATCCAAACTGGTAGCTTGCAATTGCTTGTACTACAACTTGCTAAAAACCCTAATGATGTCATGGCAGTTGCTCAAATGCTCAATCAACAGCGTCAACTTGCTGTTGATAACGAAGTCAAACTGCTAGAAGTTTTGTTAAAAGAAGATGCTATTGAAGGGTCTCAATTTGATGATGCAGGTAAACATATAGTCCAGAGATTAATGGGTCTAATTGAACGTCCAGCACCTGCTTTGAAAGCCAATGCAATCAACAATAAAGAAAATCAAAAACTTGTACCAGAAACAGATGAAACTAATAATACTGCTGAATCTGTAGTTCCTGAAGTTAGCTGGGAAGAAGATGAAGAAGATAACTAATTCATGAGAATAAAAGGCAAAAATTTATCGTGATCGAGTTCCTGCAAAGCATTATTCGAGCATTTTGGGAACTGCTACTAATAATACCAATTCCGTGGCGGTTGCTGATTGTTTTACTTTTGTTCATGCTTGTTTTTCCCTGGTTTGTATGGAGAGCATTACCTTGGCTGTTTTTTATATTTTCGCACTTGCTTTTTATTTGCGGGAAAGCACTAGCGTATGTCCTACTATCCATAGAATATTTCGTAACGCAATATATCCGACAACAAGGTTCTCAACCGCCAATCTTTATTTATACCTTTGGTGACTTACTAAGTGATATAGTAAGAACTTTTGATGAAGTCACACAAAAATCAAAGAAAATACTTGACTATGCCTTCAAAAAGCAATGGCTGCTTCATAGAGGATGGTTTGTAATATCGGCGATCGTATTTACTTTAACTTGGTCTTTTCGGCCTGTTTTTGGAGAAAATACCATTGCTCAATTTATCGATCGCTCAGTAATGTCGTGGTACTCCATTGAAGGATGGGGGCTTTATTCTAGGCGTTCACTATCTTCTGCTTTAAGTAGCCCTGCACCAAAAAAATTTGTCCAAGCTTACTATTTAGCCATTAATGAACGTCAATATCCAGAAGCATGGAATTGTCTATCTCCCAAATTTCAAAGCAAGAACTCAAATTTATCCGGTGGTTTTATTTCCTATGTAAATTGGTGGGAAAAAGTTGAGC
Source organism: Nostoc sp. FACHB-973 (assembly GCF_014698115.1). GTDB lineage: Bacteria > Cyanobacteriota > Cyanobacteriia > Cyanobacteriales > Nostocaceae > Nostoc > Nostoc muscorum. Next base: position 6,541 of record NZ_JACJSJ010000107.1, on the reverse strand, counting down.
AAGTAAATGTTAATGAAATTATTTTGGAACAACAAGATAGTAACTCTGCTACAGTAAAAATTACTTTACGATATTTGATGAAAACAAATAAAAGTTTATCTCAACCAGAGTCTATACGTTTATCGTTAGTGCGGGATGCCAAAACAAATAAATGGATGATTAACTCTTCAAAGCCTCTGTCTTGATGTATTTTTTCTAGCATCCTGTAAACTAGGTTTGCGAACATAGTGTAACGCAAGCTACACGTTAATATGATTTACGGATTTCCAGAAAATAAATTATCCCAAATTATTTGTACATTTTTCGGGTAGCACAGCTGTGCTACCCTACTTTCGCGGACAGGCAATAAATCTAGTCTTCCAATGCGTTCTAAACCAATTAAACAGGTACTATTGGTAACCGTTTGTGCGCTCAAAGATTAATCTCCTGTTCTAATTCCTCGGCTGGATAATTAATTACCGGAATTTCCATTTTTCCCAGTAATTCTATAAATGTTGGTTTGGAATAACCTGCTAATTTTGCAGCTTGTCCTAGTGATAATTTTCCAATTTCAAATAGTTTCACTGCCAGTAGTAATCGTGCTTCATCTGTAGAAATATATGGAGGTAATTCTACTGTTAGTTGACTCATGTTATTGCCTCTGCAAAAGAATTGGTATTAGGTAGATCGCTGAATTTTAGATTTTAAATTTTGGATTTTAGATTGAAAAGTCAAAATTTAAAAATGTCTGCTTGCGTGGCGTCTGGCAAAGTGATTCTTGAATTTACTTCACTCGAACAAAGCTACGCACTCATTAAGCTGCACTGACTTCGCCAAATTTTGTTAAGAAACGCAAGGCTTTGAGGATATAACTGGCACAATCTGTAGGAGAGGTGTTGTAAAATGATCGCCACGCATTCGCCTTATCTTCATCATAGCGATCGCTTCTCTCCAAATGCTGTTCTAACCATGCCAATCGCACTGCATGGCCAATTAACACATCTAATACTATATATTCTTCGATTTGGAGCTTGGGATTATTCGCGGCGATCGCGGCTAATTCAATTAGTGCTTCAATATTAACTTGGCGGTACTCTGGAGCTTCGATTTTATTCAGCAGATGCTCAATTAACAAAGCAAAATTTCTTTCTCCTGCTGTCATTTCTGACAACATTAACTCACTATCTAAACGATTCCGGCGCTCTAATTTATCGCCAATTACCAAGCCTTTGCAATGTTGCATTAATAGCCAAACTTGCTTAAAAAAGTCTTTTGGTACTCGCCCCGTCGCCCCTTCGCTTTGGCGAAACCGCCGCCAACCACCTGAAGGAACTTGGATTTCTTCTGAAATTGCTGGTAACACCACCCAAGCAATATCACTTTCTTTTTGCTTGACGTGCAATGATTCTTGCTGGCGCAACAGGCTACTCATACCGGTATATCCAGTTAATACTTGACGCAAGCGCATTTTCACTTCAAAAGGTGAAAGTTGCATTAAGTAATCGTATCCTTCATCTTGAGTGACATGTAATTCCTGGGCTAGTTCGCTGGTAATCAATAAAATGAGATAGCCGACTCTCAGCGTCAGTAGTCCCTGAAATAGTTCAGGTTCGGATTTGATTAAGATTCCCAGATAGATTAAAATTTCTTGGGTGAGAACGCGATCGCGTATATCTTCACGACAAAAATGGCTAATCTTATCAGCAATTTCATGGTGAGACATCGGTACGGTAATTAAGGACGCTTCACTGTAAGCTTTACCCACAGCAATTTGCTTACCTTGCACCAAAATACTCGTAACTGCATCTGATAGGCTAATATCAACCATTTGGCGCAACCCCGCAGCCCGACGTACCACCGCCCAAATGCCTAAATCTCCAGCCTTGGTGTAAACTTCATCTAGTAAATCACCTACGGTAACAGCATATCCTGGCCCGCCATATCCCGTATCAAAATCCATTCCTTGCAAGCGAGTCAAAGTTTGTAATAACTCAATTTGTTCGTAAAGATTTTCTGATGAGCGCAAATAAGAAAGCAACAACCCCAAGTTGGTTTCACACTCCATCTGAAATTCTTGGGTATGTCCTAAGCGCCAGTTTTTCTCAGGATGATAAGCCAGGAAATAGCAACGTAGTCCGGCATTTTTCACTGGCGATAGGGAAAATTCCGCATCTTGAAGAAAATCAATTCTTTGAATTCCAGCTGTCAGCATTAACTGATTTAGCCGTCCTAATTTCACCCGCACACCGTTACAAATACCATCTTTGAGTTCTTGCATTAATTCTAGTAATGCTTCAGAACCGATTTCTAACATGGTATGGGTTAACATTAAAGTCAAGGTAGGACGCCCTAAATCACTCCAATATTTTTGAATGTAAGCTAATTCACTTCTGATTTGATCCAGCAGAAAATGGTAATCAAGGGTTAAGTAAAACTGCTGGGAATCTAGAAATGACGGCAAAAATACAATTGTTTGATTGCGAATCCGAAAGATTCTCGATGTTGTTAAACTTCGTAAACGCCGCACTGGACGCCCAGTTAACCCAAGTTTATTGTTACGTCCAATTTGGGTATAAATAGCTGAAAGGTCTCCAGGTTTTCTTACCTGAATTGGTTCTAATTGGGTGGGTGTTTGTGCTTCAATTCCGTGAACTTCTAGTTTGGCTTGTAAATCTTCATCTTCTGCTAACAAGGCAATTTGTACTGATATTTCGCGTTTTTTGCCAACACACAAATGTCTACCCAATGGGTCGATATCACCAACTGCTATTAACCCTTCACTCAACATTTGCCCAAGCACATATAAACTCTGTGCCCACACCAAAGGAATATTTTCATTGGGTAAACGTGGTTGAGTTTGGGGTGCTAACTTTTCGGCTTCTACGTTTTTGGAGGGAACATAATAAAGTTCTGGCAACAAATGTAACCCATTCTGTTCTATTAGTAATGCTTTTAAAAGTTCTTGGTATTTTTTAACTTGTTCTTGGTTGCCACAAAATAATCCATCTAAAATTAAATAAGTGAAAAATAACGGCCACTCGCATTCAATATGCTCAAATTGCTTGAGTTCCCAAGGTTCATAGTGTAAGCGTTGATTGTCTTCTAAAACAGTTTGGTGTCCATCACGTAGAAAGCGTTTGCAGCCGTATTTACCTGCGAGTTTGTTGATAATATCGTTTAAAGTGCGATCGCGCACTTCCAAATCTTCCACTGCAAAGGCAGGATAACTAATAATACTCAACAGCGCCGCATCGATTTCTTTGGAACCAGATTCCCTCGGTAATAGTGATTCTAGGGTAATTCGAGCGCGGGCAATTTCATCTGGTAGCACATGAATTACTGATGCTTGACTACCACACACACCAAACAAATCCAGTCCATTGATAGCTTCTAAAGCAGCCTTTGCCATGCCTACGGAACTGGCATTTAACTCAGCATTACCACGATTAATTTTATTACCACGTTCCCAAATACCATAGTCTGGTGTGCGGTAAGCTCGTCCAATGTAGTAAACCAAATTTTGAACGAAATTAACTTCATCAATCGTATAAATTATTTGCAATCCCGTAGCGGTCATTTGCGCCAAGATCAGTAAAAATAAAGATGTGGCATCAAGTTGTAAATGTCCCCATTCATCATCACCAACAACGATGTCGCCGGTGGTGGTATTGTATTTCGCGTGTAGCCCATCGAGTAGCGATTGAGTATGTTTAAATGTCTCTACTTTATGAGCCTGTCGCATCATCGCAAACAGTAACCCACGCATCAGCTTGATGACACTATGTTCTAGTTCATAAGTGTGTCCTTCATGGTCATCAATTTTGCGGTATGCAAGTGCTAAACCCCAAACTGCCAAAATGCTGTAAACATTGTCTCGCACCCAAGCATCAGTATAATCGCCGTGGGCTGTAATTGCTGTACTCGCAGGTAGCAAACCTGTAATTGGATTTTGACGAGCGAGGATGACGATCTTGATTTGCTGGTAGTAATACTCTAGACGAGTTAGCAATTCGGTAGATGTTTTCATGATTTGGTTGGGAACAGCTTGGAAAGTTCGACCCTGTGACTGTGGAGTGAATAATCTAAACCTAATCGGAATCAGTTCTGTAATGGTTGATGGGACAACAGCCCAGGGTGGTGTGAGTTTCTTATTATCTCGTGTTAGTAGGCCTCTAGGTACTGAATTTTAGTGAAATCGGACTAAAATACAAGATTTGTTCAAATCTTCATCAATACTTAGATAACTTTATACTTAAATATCAATTGTTTTTGATAATTTTAAAATAGGCAACATTAGCCAAAAACACATCGACGAAATAATTAGGTATAAAAACCTTTTAACACAAGAAAAGCCTGTATAAAAGGAGATGAATTATGTCTCTGCGTTACAACGAAAATCATGCTCAGTTAGTGAAAGTGGTTTACTCTCAAGTGAAAGTTAATGGCAAAATTGAGCTAGTACCGCTAGAGCTATACGCTGATGGTTCACTTAAGCGGTCTATTGGGTAAGTGAAAGTTAGGAATTAAGCGTTAGCAACTGTTTATCGTCAACTAAAGGAAACTCTACTTTTGTTCAAGCCTCTCCTATAGAAACGGAGAGGCTTTGAATTTTCTGGCAAAAAGCTAACAGCATGAACAAAAAAATCTTTGCAACACACAAACGAATATAGAAACATACAGTTGTTATACGCCTCTATTTATCTGAATGATCTGAATTCAGCAATCCCAAATATTTTAGCTGTATGAAGTTTATCAGTAAATACATTGATTGGCTTGACAGAGATTGTAACAGTAGTAAAATCTACCTTAAGTTACGCGAAAATTACCTGAAAATCAAGGTTTGAAGTTGGTTACTGGTGAAGAATGTCACAAATTCTGGATACTATTACCCAGTATCTACCGGAGATGGCAATTCCGGGTTAGGATGATGACTAGCGATGCCCTGATTGGATATCGATATTGAATTATTGAGATTTTATGGACCAAAGTCCACAAGATGGCAGTATCAACCTCCTCTAAGCTGGTGAGGCAGTCTCCCAGTGCGGGGGAGATATTAGGAGGTATTATCATGCTCACACAGGATATTCGGAATGCACTGATTGATGCTACCGATTTAAATCAGTTGAAATGGGATTTAAATCAGTTACAACCAGTCGATGTAGGGGAATTCATTACACAATTGCCTGAAAAACAACGAGCGATCGCATTTCGTTTACTCAACAAAAATCAGGCAATTGATGTATTTGAATATCTGCCAACTGAAGTGCAGGAAGAACTAATTAATTCCCTACATGATGTACAAGTAGCACAACTTGTAGAAGCGATGAGTCCTGATGAACGGGCAGAATTGTTTGATGAATTACCGGCTGGAGTCATCAAACGCCTGTTAAAGGAATTGAGTCCAGAACAAAGGCAAGCCACAGCAACAATTCTCGGTTATCCAGAAGGCACCGCCGGGCGAGTGATGACCACCGAATATGTCCGATTACGAGAAGGATTGACAGTCGGTGAAGCCCTAAGTAAAATCCGTCGTCAAGACGAAGACAAAGAATCGATTTACTACGCCTACGTCACAGACGACAACCGGACACTGGTGAGAGTGGTTTCACTGCGCCAGCTATTGTTTACCTTTCCCGAAGTTTACATCAGAGATATTGCTAGCGATCGCGTCATTAAGGTGAGAACCGAAACCTCCCAAGAAGAAGTCGCCCAAATCATGAAGCGGTATGACTTAATCGCCATTCCCGTAGTTGACCGGGAAGACCGATTGGTTGGTATTGTCACCATCGATGATGTGATCGATATTTTGGAAGAGGAAGCCACAGAAGATATTCAAAAACTGGCGGGTGTGAGTGGTGATGAAGCTGCTTTATCTTCTCCCCTACTCACCATCCGCAACCGCTTGCCGTGGCTTTTGGGAATTATGGCATTGTATATTGGTGCAGCCAGTGCGATCGCTCCTTTTCAATCTGTAATCTCCGCAGTGCCAGTTCTAGCAGTGATCATGCCGATTTTTTCCAATACCGGCGGTACTGTGGGAATCCAAGCATTAACCGTGACAATCCGGGGCTTGGGAGTCGGTGAAGTAACACCCAAAGACACTTTGAAAATTCTCCGCAAGGAAATCCTCGCTGGTTTAGGTACAGCCCTAGCTTTAGCCACAACAATGATCCTGCTTTCCTTGATTTGGGCGCGACCCCAAGAACGATGGGTGGCTTTAATTGCCGGTATGGTCATGGCAACTAATACAATAGTGGCGGTGACTCTTGGTACTTTACTGCCAATGGGTTTGAAACGCTTGAAGCTCGACCCTGCCTTGGTTAGTGGGCCATTAGTGACTACAATGCTAGATACAATTGGGTTTTTAACATTCCTCAGCCTAATTTCTCTAGCTTTAAACGTTCTCCACTTACCAACATGAAGGGATTAAGGAGTGCTGAATGAGGAGTTAGGAGTGAGGAGTTAGGAGTTAAGAGTTATTCTCCCTCATCCCCCTCATCTCCCTCATCTCCCTCATCTCCCTCATCCCCCTACTCCCTACTCCCTACTCCCCATCAATCGG
>NZ_JACJSJ010000106.1 GCF_014698115.1 Nostoc sp. FACHB-973 | reverse complement strand
GGGATGAGGGAGATGAGGGGGATGAGGGAGATGAGGGGGTGGGCAGAGAGATTATTAAGTCTGAAGATGCATATTTTGGGATTTTTGTAAAGCTATAACTCGACTGGAGATTAATAAAAAATGTTAACAGCCCTGTGCCAATAAACAAGGCAAGAGCTGTAATTAACCGTCGTGAAATTAAATTTAATACGGTGTTAAGTATCGGGTGTTGGGTTCTTCTCCCCATTTAACTATCCTTATTTAGGCAACCAACCAGCACTTAAAACTACTGTTAAACCAAGGAAAATGACTGTCAGCGCCCAAGTAACTCGGTTCAAAGTGTTTTCCGCACTTTTGGTGCTGCTAAATAGCTGGGCTTGTCCGCCAATGGCTCCAATACCATCACCTTTGGGGCTATGCAGCAAAACCAAGATAATCAAACCAGTGGCGGAAAATGCCCAAATGCCTTGCACGATATTAGTAACTGTCATGGTAGCAATCTCATCTATAACAAATTTTAAAAAACAGAATTCAGAATTCAGAAGTTAGGAGTTTATTAAAAACTCCTAACTCTTGTACAGACGCGATTAATCGCGTCTGTACACTCTTTTACAAGCCTACTTGCACGGGGGTGCGAGTGCGTTGCAGGTCATATTCTGCTGTTTTCAGCAGCGATCGCCCTGTCATTTCTGGTGGTTGAGGCAGCTGTAAAATCTCTAGAATGGTGGGGGCGATGTCGGATAGCTTGCCATCGCTTCGCAGTTCGACATTTGTACCATATCCAGGGATTTTGACTTTTTCTCCTTCCACGAGGATAAAGGGGACTGGATTAGTCGTGTGAGCTGTCCAGGGATTACCACCTTCATCTAGCATATACTCAGCGTTGCCATGATCGGCAGTAATAATTGTTGTACCGCCGGCTTTGATAACGCTCTCTAGTAAGCGTCCCAAACAGCGATCGACTGTTTCAATGGCTGTAATGGTGGCTTCGATTTGACCAGTATGCCCTACCATGTCTGGGTTAGCATAATTAATCACAACTAAAGAATATAAACCCTTTTGAATGGCAGCGATCGCTACGTCTGTAACTGCTTTTGCTGACATCGCTGGGGCGTGGTCGTAAGTCGCTACCATTGGACTGCTGACTAATTCCCGGTCTTCACCAGGAAAAGGTTCTTCCAAACCACCATTAAAGAAATACGTGACGTGGGCGTATTTTTCTGTTTCGGCGGTGCGGAATTGCTTGAGATTGTGATTCGCTATCACTCCTCCCAGAATATTATTGAGATTCTGTGGCTCAAAAGCCACAGCCACGGCTAAGTCTGGGTCGTATTGGGTAAACGTGGCAAATGACAGCGGTTTGATTTGCTGTCTTTCAAAACCGTTAAATTTAGGACTGACAAAGGCTTGAGTCAGTTGTCTGGCGCGATCGGGGCGGAAGTTGAAAAATATCACCCCATCCCCTGGTTCTACAGCACCAGGAGCAATTCTGACGGGGTTAACAAATTCATCTTTTACCCCTTCGGCGTAAGATGCTTGCAAGATTTCTACAGCCTTACGGTCATCACCCACCGCATTTTGTGTCATGACATCGTAGGCGCGTTTTACCCGATCCCAGCGGTGATCGCGATCCATCGCGTAGTAGCGACCGCTGACGGTCACTATGCGCCCGATTCCGATGCGGTCGATGTAATCTTGTAGCTGAGCGATCGCTTTTACGCCGTCGGTTGGCGCGGTGTCACGACCATCAGTAATTGCGTGGATACAAACTTCTGAAATTCGCTGCTCTTTAGCTAAGTCAAGTAGTCCAAATAGATGGGTGATATGGGAATGTACCCCACCCTCAGAACAAAGCCCTATTAGATGTAGCTTGCCATTTTGAGAGCGAACTTCCTGGCAAATTTTGACAAGTGCTGGGTTGGAAGTGATAGAACCGTCTTCGACCGCATCGGAGATGCGTACCAGTTCTTGCGGTACAACTCGCCCAGCACCAATGTTCAAATGACCAACTTCTGAGTTGCCCATTTGACCATCTGGCAACCCTACGGCTTTTCCTGATGTGTGGATGAGGGTATGCGGGTAAGCTGCCCATAAACTGTCCACAATGGGAGTTTTAGCAGCAATAATAGCATTTCCTCGCGTCTGCTCGCAGTAGCCCCATCCGTCTAAAATGACTAGCACCACAGGAGCAACAGGTGCTTTGGTCATAGTAAAATTGCCCTTTACTTTTTGTAATACCCGAATGATACCATTGCTAATCGCCGCCGCAAGTGAATTTCTGCTTATTAACTTCTTTTATGAACGACTTGCAGCTTTTTGAGACATTTATTAAAAAATAGTAATCTTTCTATGATGTTTTTGATCTTGAATAATGAGTGATTATTTAGTAAGCTGTGATGCATTTAAGTTGCACATTAACTCGTGAAGTTGTCCTTTCTCCTTTGTCATTTGTTGGTTGTAACCTATGACTAAATAACTACTGGCCAATGACAGTGTTGGTATAGAAATGCAACATCTAGGTGCGTTAGCTGAGTAGCATTTAAAATCTAACAGTTATTAGCTGTATCTTACAGATTTAAATCAGTGAACAGTTATCAGTGACAACGGTGATTGGTAACTGATAACTGTAGAAGAGAGGGGCTGTTAACCAAGGCAAAAACTGACCAAAGTTCAACTGTTGAACTTTAGTACTAAAAAATTTTCCAGTTTCTCATTTTCGTTTCGTGGAAGCTTTGGCAGCTTTGGCAGCTTTTTTAGCAGCTTTTTCAGCTTCTATTGCAGCTAATTTTGCTTGTTCTTTTTCTTCGGCAATTTTCTGGAGATAGTAATGATAATCTCCTAAATAAACGCGGAATTCCCCATCCCGAATTTCGACAATTTTGTTGGCTACCTGAGAGATAAAGTAGCGATCGTGGGATACGACAATTGCCGTGCCATCATAATTTTGCAGCGCTTCTTCCAACATTTCTTTCGCTGGAATATCTAGGTGATTTGTCGGCTCATCCAAGATTAATAAGTTCGCAGGACGTAAAAGCATTTTTGCCAATGCCAAACGAGCTTTTTCTCCTCCACTTAATGCCCCGACTGCCTTAAATACTGTGTCACCAGTGAATAAAAACCGTCCTAAAAGTGTGCGGACTTCTTCATTTTTCCAATCGGGAACTTCATCATGGATTGTTTCCATGACAGTTCTTTTTAAGTCCAAAGCTTCAGCTTGATTTTGCTCAAAGTAACCAGGAATAACATTATGATCGCCTAATTGGACAACACCTTCTGTGGGTGGTTCCATACCCATAATTATGCGTAGAAGTGTAGATTTCCCAGCACCATTGGGACCGAGAAAAGCAATGCGATCGCCTCTTTCAATTAAGAGATTCGCTGCCAAAAACAAAATCTTATCATCATAGATATGAGTTAACTCTTTAATATTTACTACCTCACGTCCGCTGCGGGGTGCGGGAGGAAAGCGGAAGTGTAGAGTTCTGACTCCAGCTATAGGTGCTTCAATACGCTCAATTTTTTCTAGTTGCTTTTCCCGGCTTTTTGCCTGGGTACTGCGGGTAGCACTGGCGCGAAATCTATCAACAAAAACTTGTTGTTTTTCTAATTCTTTTTGCTGGCGTTCGTAAGCACTCAGTTGTGCTGATTGATTTTCAGCTTTTTGTTGCAAATATGCGGAATAATTACCAAGGTAAGTGGCAGAAACACCGCGTTCAGTTTCCACAACTTGGGTGCAGAGACGGTCAAGAAATTCCCGGTCATGGGAAACTATGACCATCGGAGTAATTAGCCCTTTGAGGTAAGTTTCTAACCACTCAATGGTTTCTAAATCCAAATGGTTAGTCGGTTCATCCAGCAGTAACAAGTCGGGTTTTTGCAGGAGGATTTTACCCAAACTCATCCGCATTTGCCAACCGCCACTAAAGGCACTGACAAGGCGATCGCCATCTTCTACCCCAAACCCCATTTCTGGTAGGATTTTCCCAATGCGTGCGTCTAAGCCATAACCATCCAAAGCTTCAAATTGGCGCTGTAAACGATCCAATTTGTTGATTAGCCGATCCAGTTCCTCTGGATCAGCCGCTTCCATGTCACGTTGTACCTGCGTTAGAGATAGCTGTACTTCGTTGGCTTCTTTAAAAACTGTCCAAAATTCTTCTCTAACGGTGCGGGTGGGGTCTACTTCAAACTCTTGGTTGAGGTAAGCTATGTGTAAACTGGAAGGACGAATGATTTCGCCCGCTGTGGGTTCAATCTCCCCAGTGATGATTTTGAGTTGGGTGGACTTTCCAGCACCGTTGACACCGACTAAGCCAATGCGATCGCCTGGTTTAACTTCCCAGTTGATATCTTTGAGAACTTCGCCTGTAGGATAAATTTTACTGATATGTTCAAGTCGCAGCATCAAGTTTCTCTCAGGTAGGGAGTGGGTGATTGAGGACGAAGTACTAATACCGCTTCCAATATTAACAAAAATTAACTATAAATTCGCCACCGAAAAGTTCTGGAACTGCAAATTAAATTTGGCTTCAGTGAGGTATTAAAATTACCGCATCCCTCTGAAGACTGATTTTGTGTTACTTGTTCGACTTCTTCAACACTCAAACCAAACGCCTCAGCCACTTGTTCCACAGCCACTCCTAATTCCAATAACATAGGTATTAACTTTACTCTGGCTATACGCTGCCCTTCTTGGAAGCCTTCATAAAATAGTTTTGCGTACTGTACTTGTTCTATTGTTAAACCTAACCCTTCGGCAACTTGCTCAATAGTTAACCCTAATTCTAATAGGCGGGGTACTGCTTGCCGTAAACCTTCCAAACGCCCGTCTTCAAATCCTTCTTGATAAATTTTTGTGCCTTTGGAAGTGACACTAAATATCTTGCAATCGATCTTAAACTCCACCTCCTTCATAGCAAGACTGCTACTGCGCGGCTTGTCTTACTTCTTCGATACTCAAATTTAAGGCTTCTGCTATGTATTCTACAGTCAAACCTGCTGCCAACATGGCTGGTACTGCTTGTAGTTTACCTTCGTCAATGCCTTGTAGTTTACCTTGTTCAATGCCTTGTTGAATACCTTGTTGAATACCTTCCTGAAAGGCTTCTTGATAAAATCTGGTTTGTTTTAACTCGCTTAAGCCAAACATTTTCTCCATATCCTCCCTACTCATTGTCGGAAACTTGTAAGCCACAATAGTTTCTATAAATTGTAATAATTGCTGCTGTTTTAGTGGTGAGTTTATCTCTGACTTGGTTCTGTCTATCAACTCCCTTGCTTCTAGGATTGCTATATCGTCGGCTGCAATTACTAATTTAACAGTTCCAATGCCAATTGGAAGCGATGCAGTTTCACCTAATTCATCTAAATAAATCCGTCTAACTCGCTGACTGGCGAAGAATTCACGATAATGTTTAATATCTCCTGTATCTAGACTTCTGTTGCCGTATAAAATCACAGCACTCCAGTTATTTGGTGGTTGGTTTTGACGGAGGTATAAAGATATTTCGGCAAATAGCCGGGAATAAATTTCTGCATCAGTCTGAAACTGTACTTCAACAAAATAAATCTCGTTCTCAGTTCCTTGTGTAGGAAAAAATACACCATCGATTCTGAAGGCTGTTTGTTTGATTTCAACTGATGAAAATTGATAAAGGCTGGCTTCTTCGGGCGGATTGCCGATAAGTTCAAAAAAGATACTAGGAAATTCTTCAAAGAGACGATAAAAAAGACTGTCTGTTTTCACGATTTTTTTCCATTTAGGAATTTTGGTTTGCTGTTCATCCGTTACTTTCTTTTTCTGAACCGTCTCGCACTTCTAGCAAACGCTCTTTTGCTATTCCTAATATCCGGGAAAGTGGTGCTAATAAGCTATCATCAAATGCTTCTCCAGTATAAATATTATTCAGTTCAGTAGGGGATAGTTTAAAAGTATCGCAGAATTTAGCAAACTCTTGGTTACTCAGGTCAAGTTCCTTTTGGCGATCGCGCAATAAAAGAGCGATCGCTCTAGTTCCATATTTGGGACGTTCGCTACTTTTGATATATCTTTGAATTAAATAATTTACTTTATTCGTGTCGCCACCCATTTTTTTGATTAAATCAGTGCAAGCTTGTTTAAGTGCTTTTTTAAATACTTCTTCATCATTCAAAAAACTAATTATTTCGCTGGCATATTCTTGTTTAAAAAATCCAACTAAATTGCCTTGATGGTAAATTGGTATATAAGCATTGTTATTTTCAATTTGCCAGTCTAAAGGCTCATTGCGTAGCGACATAGATACCCCTTGAAATCACTTAAGATTTCACCATTTTAAAACCATTTTTTATTACCTGCCAGTGGTTATATTTTGGTAAAATAAATCTAGTAATCTGGTGTTATTTCTGTCTCTTGATGTGCTGGTTACAAAAATTAACAAACCTATCTAGACTTTGAGGTGTCGCTGCTAACATTTTCGATTGGCGATCGCCTGAAGTGTTTTTGACAATTTTTATGTTATGAATTAATCAAGAAAAATGGTAGTAATTATCCTTCCCAGTCTTGACGAGTATCGCACAGAAAATTGTCTGCGATCGCATCATCAAATAAATAGGGGCAATACTCTGGAAAAGTTCGTAATGGTAAGTTAGTTTCTCGTAGCACCAAATCGACTCCTGCTTCAAAGCCATCTAACAAGGCTTCTTCTATTCGAGACTTTAAGCTAGGGTTCTGTCGCAAATGCCTGTGGATGGCACGACGCTGTTCTCGAATTGTTAAAAACCAACTGCGAGAGCGTTCTTCGGGTTGATATTCCCACTTCAAGAAATAACCGAGTAATACACTCAAACGACTCACAAGTTCCCGATACTCCTGTCTGCCTAAAGCTTGAATTTCCTCTTGCAGGTGTGGCCAGTCTAGTTCCATAACTAGCCTCTGCTCTAACGCTTTAGCCTGCTGCTGTGTCCAGCCATAGAAATCTTCGTCATACAAACAAGGTTTGTCCATATCCATATAGATGAATCTTGACAGCAAGAAACCACAAGCTAGTTTGATCAGATTTTGCCTTAAATCGTCGTTAAAAAACTTAATTACGAATTACGAATTACAAATTACGAATTACGAATTATTTTAATATTCAACTGGCCTTTGCTTCATCCTCTGACGCTTCAGCCACAGCCGCGAACCTATCCGCCGCAGCCTGAACAATTTGAGCCACTTGGCTAAGAGGCATATGCTGTATTTGTCTGAGAATTAAACTCAAATCTGAGGTTTCCTGTATTGGTTTGCCATCCAAACAACTAAGTAACTCTTGGAGTGTGTAACCCGCTCTCGCTGCGATTTTTGCCAAATATTCAGTATCTGGCACATTCACACCCTTTTCCCACAACTGAACAGCAGTAGCAGAAACTCCCAAAAGCTTGCCGAAAGCTCGCTGGCTCATGGAACCGCGAGCTAGTTTGATGATTTCAATCAGTTTTTCTCTGCTTTCGATGTTCACTGCTTGTGTAGCTAGTCAACTGCATTTATTAGTTTAGTGAGAAAGTTTAAAATCTTAATTTTATATTGACAAGTTTCGTTGTTAATGATAATTTAAATGAAGATTGTAAATAAGCAACGTTCATTTCAATTATAAACTATAGACGCTGCTACGTTATTTGGCATTGTTGCCAATCACATAAAAGGTGCATCATGTTTTCCCAGCCACGCCAAATAAAAAAATATCGCCGCAAAGGTCGAAATTTCATAGCCGCTAATAAAATTAAACCAGAACAATGGCACATTTCAAACAGTGAAGCAAAAGAAGCTCTCAAAACCAAAGGCTATAAAATTAAGCAAATCAAGAAAATCCACTGTCTCAAGCATCAGGTGTGTATTTCTTACTGGGATGCGGCAGGTAACATCTGTAGTAGCTTTTTCAGCTACCGAATTTTTGGGCGTTGGCAACAAGAAGTAGAAAAGTTAATTTATACCTGCCAAACCCTGAAGGAATGGACAAAGGTAAATTACGTTATGAAACACGAACTTGGCTATTACAACTATCCCAGTAAAATTGAAGATGCACTTCGGGCTGCATTAGAAAACCGCTTGCACGTGTTAAAAATAACATTAGAACAAGCGGTTTATCAGAATTTTTACTAATAAAAATTAATTAACGCTAGCAGTTGCCAATTCAGCTAGACGTTCCTGTTGGTCTTGGGAGATGCAAGATTGGATAATAGTCTCCAAATCACCTTCCAAGACAGGGTTAAGAGAATAGTTTTGACCTAAACGGTGGTCGGTAACGCGGTTGTCTTTATAATTGTAGGTACGAATTTTTTCCGATCGCGATCCTGTACCAACTTGCGATCGCCGCATGGAAGTTACAGCTTCTTGTTGTTCGCTTAACTTGATGTCATACAACTTCGCCCGCAGAATTTGCATCGCCCGTTCTTTGTTTTGCAACTGGCTGCGTTCTTCCGTACAGAAAATCCGAATTCCCGTTGGTTTGTGCATCAAGTCAACGGCTGTTTCCACCTTGTTGACGTTTTGTCCACCAGCACCGCCAGAACGAGCCGTGGTCATTTCAATATCTTTGGGGTCAATGTGGATTTCCACATCATCCACCTCTGGCATAATCGCCACTGTGGCAGTGGAAGTATGAACCCGTCCGCCTGCTTCTGTCAGCGGCACCCGCTGCACGCGATGCACTCCAGCTTCAAACTTTAACTGGCTGTAAACGTCATCACCTTTAATTTCTAGAATGACCTCTTTCCAGCCACCCATTTCTCCCAGAGATTCGCTCACTAGAGAAACTTTCCAACCTTGAGTTTGGGCGTAGCGAGTGTACATCCGCATCAAATCGCCAGCCCAAATACTGGCTTCATCGCCACCTGTGCCAGCGCGAATTTCCAACATGATATTCTTTTCATCATTGGGGTCGCGTGGTAGCAGTAAGACTTTCAAGCGAGACTCTAAATATTCTATTTTTTCCTCAAGTTCATCTACTTCCAGTGCTGCCATTTCTTGCAACTCTGGATCGCTGGCAGATTCTTTGTAAACTTGACGCGCTCCTGTCAAGTCTTCTTGGGCAGTTTTCCAAATTTCATAAGTATTAACGACCTCTTCCAAAGAAGAACGAGACTTAGCAATTTCTTGATACTCATCAGGATTGCTAGCGGTATCGGGGTCGCCAAGACGACGCGTTAATTCATTAAAGGTTTGTTCAACGGATTTTAGTTTGTCCAGTAAGTATGATTCAGCCATGACGAGTGCGATCGCTCCTTAAAAAAATAACAAATTGGCTCGAGCATATAAATGACAATCGACCCCGAAAAATGCAGGGTCGTCGTTAACAGCAGAGCCAACCCGCTACTTTTTCTTTTTGGTGCCGGTGCTTTGTTCGCTGGACATACCGTATTTGCGGAGGAAACGTTCAACTCGACCCTCAGTATCAATAATCTTCTGAGTGCCGGTGTAAAATGGGTGATTTCCAGACCAAACATCTACGTGCAATTCTGGCTTGGTAGAGCCAACAGTCATCACAACTTGACCGTTACAGTAGACTTTAGCGTCTGGATACCACTTGGGATGAATATCAGATTTAGCCATTGTTCCTTTTGTGGTGAATCTATAAAAATTATAACTTTTCGGTTGGAATCAGGTTAGGGAGTGGGGAGATGAGGGAGGTAAGAGAGCAGGGGGAGCAGGGGAGGCAGGGGAGGCAGGGGGAGAAAGAATAACCAATGCCCCATGCCCCATGCCCCATGCCCCATGCCCCATGCCCAATGCCCTAACGCTTAGAGTACTGAGGCGCTTTCCGGGCTTTGTGTAAACCATATTTTTTCCGTTCCTTTGCCCGAGGATCGCGAGTGAGATAACCTTCGGTTTTCAAAGGTGGGCGGTTGTCTGGGTCTAGTTGGCACAAAGCACGAGCAACTCCCAATCGAACAGAATCAGCCTGTCCGGTCAAGCCGCCGCCTTCTGCTTTTACCAAAATGTCATATTCGTTTTCTAGTCCCAAAGTTTCCAAGGGTGCTTTGATGACTCCCAGGTAGTTGGCATTGAATTGGAAATACAAGTTTCCATCTTTACCGTTTACAGTCAATTGACCAGTACCTGGAACCAGGCGTACTCTTGCTACTGCGGACTTCCGACGGCCAGTACCCCAGTACACAGCGCGGCCGCTATTGGTGTCTACTGCTACCATTAATTTTCTTCTCCAGGAATTGTATTAATTTTTAGTTCTTTGGGTTTTTGAGCTTCGTGGGGATGAGTTGGCCCGGCGTAAACTTTCAGCTTGGTGAATAACTGCTTACCCAGGCTATTTTTGGGTAGCATCCCTTTGACAGCGTGTTCTAAAATCCGCTCTGGTAAGCGCTGTTGCAACTTAGCAAAGGTTTCCGTTTTCATCCCACCGGGACGACCGGAATGGCGACGGTACAATTTTTGAGTGCGCTTTTTGCCCGTGACTGCTACTTTCTCGGCATTGATAACGATCACGAAGTCACCCGTATCTAGGTGGGGTGTAAATTCGGGTTTGTTTTTGCCTCTGAGGACTTGAGCAATTTCACTGGCGAGGCGTCCGAGGCGTTTGTCGGTAGCGTCTACTATGTACCACTCACGCTCAATGGATGCCTCAGGAGGAAGGTATGTTTTAACTATTGTCATTTGTAATTTGTCCTTTGCCCTTTGTAATTTGTCATTTGTCCTTTGTTGTTCACTAATGACCAATGACTATTGTACAGACGCGATTAATCGCGTCTCTACTAATGACTAATGACCAACTTTGGCAGGCTGTCGTACCAAATCTCCTTCGGGAAGGGAAAATCTGGATAGCCGACTCGCAACAAGCATAAACCTTGAGCTGGTGCGGCGTGTTTGACTTCTTGGCGGCGTTGTTCTTTCCAGAGTTCGGTGAAGTTGGAAAGTGTACGTTCTCCAGAACCCACTTGTACCAACATCCCTACCAACAGCCGTACCATGCCATACAAAAATCCATCTGCCTGTATTTCAATATGGATAAATGGCCCACTGCGACGACATTCTGCTGCTTGTACCTCTACCCAGGAATGCGATCGCTTTGAGCCTGCACGGTGAAAAGCAGCTAAGTGATGCTTTCCCAAGAGAGGTTTGAGGGCAGCTTCGATTAATGATTCATCCAGGGGTGCATAATAATAATGCCAACTGAAGGGTTTCACGAACAAGTTAAGTCGATCTTCAGTGTATATTGTGTAGCGATACCGCCGATAGGCTGCGCTAAAGCGAGCGTGCCAACGGCAGTCTACACCAGCTGAAGCCCTGATTAATATATCTGGTGGCAGATAGCTGTTGAGGATTGTTGCCCACTTGTGAGCCGGAATTAAACCTGTTGCTTCAAAATGGGCGACTTGAGCAGCAGCGTGGACTCCGGAATCAGTTCGTCCGGCGCCGTGTAAGGTCACATGATGTCCAAGAATAGTGGCGATCGCTTTTTCGATTTCTTCTTGGACTGTACGCTGGTTTTTTTGCCGTTGCCAGCCATGAAAATGAGTGCCCAGGTATTGGATTACCAAGGCTACTCGATGAGTTTGTGTAGGCTGGTGGCTTTCTAACATACAGATTTTGTTCTTTGTCTTTTGTCATTTGTTCTTTGTCATTTGTCTTTTGCAAATGACTAATGACCAATGACCAATGACTTAAACCAATTCGATGATTGCCATCTCGGCACGATCGCCCCGGCGGGGTACGGTATGCAGGATACGGGTATAACCGCCCTGACGATTACCATACCGAGTGGGAGCTTGTTCAAACAGAGCGTGAACTAGGGCTTTGTCGAAGATGTAGCCAAGGGCTTCCCGACGTGCAGCCAAGGAACCGTTTTTGGCTAGGGTAATCATCTTATCTACTTCACTTCGCACAACTTTAGCGCGAATTAAAGTGGTGGTGATTTTACCATGACGGATCAGCTCGGTGGTGAGCGATCGCAATAAAGCGCGGCGCTGGTCTGCTGGTTTACTAAGTTGTTTGACGCGACAACGGTGACGCATAATTAAGCACTTATGAACTACAAACGGTTTTCACATCATGTCCACTTAATCACTTATCAAAAAAACTCTCCGTATTTACGTGTGTGCTTCAATGATAAGTAACCAACCAGACTCGATATCACTTAAGGATGTTTAGAGCCTCTTTCTTGGGGCAAGGTGATGCCCAAGCGTCGCTGCAAAGCTTCTACAACCTCTTCTGCTGACTTTTGACCAAAGTTTTTAATCTCTAGCAGATCTTCTTGGGTATAATCCAACAAGTCGGCCACCGAGTTAACTTGTGCCCGTTTGAGACAGTTATATGCCCGTACAGAAAGTTGCAACTCTTCGATGGGAATCTGAGCAGTTGGGTCTTCTGAAATTTCCGAACCTGTATCCGTTGGTTCTAGGGAAATATCTTTCAACGGGTTGAATAAATCTACCAAGATTCCAGCAGCAGAGGATAGCGCTTCTTGGGGAGAGATACTGCCATTTGTCCAAACTTCCAACAGTAGTCGGTCTTTTGGTATTAAGCCTTCCCCACGAGATTCTTCAACACTATAGTTAACTTTTCGCACCGGCATAAATATTGAGTCGATTTGGAGAAAGTCCAATGATGTGGCTTCCTCACGTCCTCGCTCTACGGTGCGATAACCTTTACCTTTCTCGATCCGAAATTCCATTTCCAGCTTTCCACCTTCGGCGATGGTGGCTACATACTGGGTCGGATCGATGACTTCTACTTCACTGGGCAAATCAAAATGCGCCGCAGTAATTGTTGCTGGCCCGTTGACGAGTAATCTGCCAATTTGGGGTTGCGAGGAATAGTTTTTCAGGATAACTTCCTTCATTTTCATGAGGATTTCCAGCACGTCTTCCCGCACGCCCGGAACTGTAGCAAATTCATGTGAAACGCCTGCAATCCGGACTGCTGTAACTGCCGTACCCTCTAGATTGGACAGTAAAACCCGCCGCAGCGCGTTGCCAACAGTTGTTCCTTGACCGCGCTCTAGAGGTTCCAAAACAAATTTACTGTAATGGTTGCGGCTTTCTTCAGTATTAGACTCTACACATTCAATTTGAAACTGCGCCACGGATTAGCCTCCCTTTTTTAAGGTGCTGCTTGCAGACAAATCAATTGCCTCCCGAATTGAGTGTCAATTTTTGATTTTTGATTTTTGATTTTTGATTGTGCTTTTTTGGTTAATTTCCCCCTGTTATCGGCGGAATAAATCTCAAAGATCCTCGATGTGCTTGGCTACGCTATCATCAACTTAAAATCCACGAAGCCGCCACCTTTGTTCAGGATTAATCTCAAATCGCAAATCTCAAATCTCAAATTGATTGATACTATTTTGGGTTGACGGAAGTTAAACAGCTTTTCCTGTGGGAAAATCTGACGCGCTTCTAGTCGTCCAACCCGTCCAAAGTTTCAGCCTTGATTTAATGCAGTTTCGACACTAGACGCCCAAGGGGTCATTGCAAGTGTTGACTTGACATTGGCCATAACTTATCGTCCTTACTGCCCAAGTTTTGATGATTAAACTCGACGGCGCTTGGGTGGACGACAACCATTGTGAGGAATCGGGGTAATATCCCGAATGAGTGTAATTTCCAGTCCTGCTCCTTGAAGTGCCCGGATAGCCGTTTCTCTACCTGCTCCTGGGCCACTGACCATTACCTCGATTTGGCGCATTCCTTGATCGATCGCTCGACGGGCTGCACTTTCAGCGGCGGTTTGCGCTGCAAAGGGAGTTCCCTTTTTTGCTCCCTTAAAGCCGCTAGAACCAGCGCTAGCCCAGGAGATAACATCTCCATTTTGATCGGTAATGGTGACAATGCTATTGTTGAAAGTAGACTGGATGTAGGCCATCCCATTGGGGACGTTCCGTTTCTGCTTTTTGCTCCCGGATTTTTTAGTTGGTTGTCTCGCCATACTTGTTTAGTTGATTTAAGGTAAAACTTGCTCTGTTTGGCAAGCATTGTCAAATTATTTATTTACCTGGTGCTTTCTTCTTACCAGCCACTGTCTGCCTTCTGCCTCGACGGGTTCGAGCGTTGGTGCGAGTTCTCTGTCCTCTGACTGGCAAGCCCATGCGATGACGACGCCCTCTGTAGGTACCAATGTCAACTAAGCGCTTGATATTCATCGACTCCCAACGCCGTAAGTCTCCTTCGACTTCATAGTTGGTTTCTATTTCTGCTCGCAGCTTAGCTACATCGGCATCACTCAACTCTTTAACGCGGGTGTCTGGGTTCACACCTGTAGTCGCTAGAATTTCTTGCGATCGCGATAAACCTATTCCATAAATGTAAGTCAGACCAATCTCAACGCGCTTATCGCGTGGAAGGTCTACTCCGGCAATACGTGCCACAATGAACTCTCCCTATTGTTCTCGCAATTACTAGTAGTTAGAAAAACGTGATAAATCGCGTCTTTTCGTTTTAATCAATGATACGCGTGCTGCAACTGGCTCTGTTGGTTCAGAGCGTTATCCTTGACGTTGCTTGTGCTTGGGGTTGACGCAAATCACCATAACGCGACCACGACGTTTGATCACATTACACTTTTCACAGATTTTCTTGACTGAGGCTCTGACTTTCATGCCTTTTCTACTTTGACTCCAAATATTAAATTATAGCATTTTTTGGGAAATTATTCAGCTAAGTTGACTAGGAAACAGTCAAAAAGATGGTTTTATGGTAAAATTCTCTACATATACTTACTTCTTTCTGAGTCGGTAGGTAATTCTGCCTTTAGTCAAGTCGTAGGGGGTTAGCTCTACCTTGACGCGATCGCCAGGCAAAATCTTGATATAATTACGGCGAATCTTGCCAGAAATGTGTGCTAGCACGTTAAAGCCATTGTCCAAGTCAACGCGAAACATCGCATTGGGCAAAGACTCTGTAACCGTGCCTTCCATTTCAATCAAATCTTGCTTAGACAATTTGTTTTTTCCTCAACTCAACAATCTCCTGTTCTTTTACAGCACTTCATCTGCAAAAGAACACACTTTGAGAAATATATCAACACTTTCTTAATATATTTTAGCTAAAATTGTTCAACTTCCTGAGTTGATGGGGAGTGGGGAGTGGGGAGTAGGGAGTGGTGAATTATCTATTCCCTACTCCCTACTCCCTATTCCCTACTCACCCTGCTTTTTAAGCAATTATCTTTTGCAGTTCATCAGTGACTTCTTCTTGGGACTGGTTGCCATTGACTGTTAGGAGTTTTTGGCGATCGCGGTAATAATCAATTAGAGGTGCAGTTTCCGCGCGGTAAACTTCTAAACGACGACGAATCACTTCTTCGTTATCATCTTTTCGTCCTCGTGCAAGTAAACGCACTACTACTACATCATCTGGGACTTCCAGACTGACTACTCTTTCACCAGACTGGTCTAGCTGTTCGAGTAATTCCTCAAGAAAAACTGCTTGCTTGACAGTCCGAGGAAAACCATCGAGAATCCAACCATGCTTGGCATCTAACTGACTCAGCCGTTCCTGTACCATTTCCTGTACTAGAATGTCTGGGACTAGTTCCCCTTTATCCATATAACTTTGAGCTTTAATGCCCAAACGGGTTTGCTTGGATAATGCTTCGCGCAATATATCACCCGTAGAAACATGGGGAACTTGCCGATGGTCAGCTAATGTCTTAGCTTGTGTTCCTTTACCAGCTCCAGGCGGTCCCAAGAAGATTAGTCGCGTCACTATTGTTTCACCATTCCTTCATAGCGCTGAGAGATAACGTAAGTTTGGATTTGTCTTGCCGTATCTATCGCCACACCAACTAAAATTAACAAAGAGGTAGCACCCAGTCCCTTAAATGTGGGTACTCCTAAAGCACTTTCCACGCCGGTTGGGATAATAGCAACTAAGCCCAAAAAGACAGCACCCAAAAAAGTGAGTCTATTTGACACCCGTTCGATATACTCGCTAGTTGCCTTGCCAGGACGAATACCAGGAATACTGGAACCCATTTTCTTCAAGTTCTGTGCCACATCTACTGGGTTGAGAATCAACGAAGAATAGAAGTAGCTGAAGAAAACGATGGAAATCATGTAGACTAGGGCATAAAGCCAAGAACCAGAACCGCTGGGACTCAGATAAGTGTTAACTATATTGGCCAATTCAGCATTTTTGGTGAAATTGGCGATTAACAATGGCAAACTGAGAATAGCAGCAGCAAAAATAATTGGCATGACGCCGCCTTGATTGAGGCGCAAAGGTAAGAAACTACGCTGCTCTGCCAAAACTCGCCGGCCTACTTGGCGACGAGCCGAAATAATTGGGATGCGACGCATTCCTTCCTGCACAACCACAATACCAACAATTGTTGCCAGGAATACTAAGATTAACACGATCACGCGGCCTACTGTTTCCCGACCGCCCACTTGCACCAAATCGATGGTATCGCCTAAAGCTTTGGGTAATGACGCGACAATGTTGACAAAAATCAACAAGGATGCTCCATTACCAATGCCGCGTTCTGTAATCAGTTCTGATGCCCACATAACGAACATTGAACCAGCAGTGAGGGCGATCGCAGTTTCAGCGACAAATAGTGGCCCTGGTGTTAAGGCAAACTGCTGGAGGAATAATGCCGAAAAAGCGGTACTTTGAACAATTGCCCAGCCTACAGTGACGTAGCGGGTAATTTGCGAGATTTTCCGCCGGCCAGCTTCCCCTTCATTTTTCTGTAAATTTTCTAAAGATGGAATCGCAGCGGTGAGCAATTGGATGATAATGGACGCATTAATAAAGGGCAAAATTCCTAAAGCAAAGACTCCCAAAGTTGAAAGTCCCCGCCCAGAGAATATATCCAATAAACCGAATATGGAATTATTACCCGATATGGCGTCGTGAAACCGCCCTCTATCAATCCCTGGTACTGGCAAAAAGATACCAAGACGAACCAAAATTAAAATACCGACAGTGACAAGCAGCCTACCTCTCAGCCCGGCTGCTTGTGCCATCTGCATAAAAGTTTCTTGAGCCGTTGGGGCTTTGTCTCGACTGATCATAGAGTGCTACCTTTATAGTGAACCAGGCGCTGGCAGCGAGTTGGCTTGCATTTAAGTGCCCTATTCCGGTTCACTCATAAGACTTCACAACTCCCACCAGCTGCTTCAATTTTGCTACGAGCTGTACCTGTGAAAGCTGCCGCTTTGACGTTGAGCGGAACGCTCAATTCCCCGTTACCCAAAATTTTCAATGGGCCTTTAGCACCAGTAATGATCCCTGCTGCTTCCAACGAGGTCAAAGTTACTTCGGTATTAGCGGGAAGTGAGGCTAGCTTCTCTACATTAATCGTAGTGTAATTCTTCCGATTCACAACCGGAAAGCCCTTGAGTTTCGGTAAGCGGCGGTACAATGGCTGTTGACCACCTTCAAAACCTGGTCTAGTACCGCTACCAGAACGAGATTTTTGACCCCGCATACCTAGACCAGCACTGGCACCTTGACCGGCAGAAATACCCCTACCTACACGCTTCTTGCGTTTCTTTGAGCCTTTTTGCGGCTTAACATCGTTGAGTCTCATAAGCTAAAAATGTCATTTGTCGTTGGTCTTATGTCATTTGTCATTTGTCGTTTGTCATTTGTCCTTTGTTATTCACTAATGACCATTGTACAGACGCGATTAATCGCGTCTCTACTGACTAATGACTAATTAGATGTAGAGATTTTGAATAGGAATACCGCGATCTTCGGCGACTTCAGAAAGGGTACGCAGTGTAGATAAGGCGTTGACTGCGGCTCTGGCATTGTTCAGTGGATTGTTGGAGCCAAGTTGCTTAGCTAGGACGTTGCGAACTCCTGCCAATTCCAATACAGTCCGCACAGCACCACCAGCAATTACCCCAGTACCGGGGGCGGCTGGGCGCATAATCACCTTTGCACCACCACCGACACCATCAATGGGATGGGGGATGGAGTTGGATTTGGTGATTGGGATATCAATGAGGTGTTTTTTGCCGTCGGCTACACCTTTTTTCACTGCTCCAATTACATCTGAGGCTTTGCCTACTCCTACACCAACTTGACCGCGTTCGTTACCAACGACGACGATCGCTCGGAAGCTCAGTTTTTTACCGCCTTTAACGACCTTACTCACGCGTCGGATTTGAATTACCCGCTCTTGCCAAGTGGTTTCTTCTTTTTTGGCACGCTTGGTTCTACTTTTACGCTCTGTTGCCATAATCAATGTTCTCTTAATGTCATTTGTCAGTTGTCATTTGTCAGTTGTCATTTGTCCTTTGTCATTTGTCCAATGACTAAATGACCAATGACTAATGACCAATGACTTTAGAAATCTAAACCAGCTTCGCGGGCTGCATCAGCTAGTGCTTTGACACGACCATGATATAGGTTGCCACCGCGATCAAAGACTACTTTGGTGATGCCTTTTTCTAGCGATCGCACTGCGATCAACTTACCAACTTGTACCGATGCGTCACGATTAGCGCCGGAAGCTAAACTCGATTTCAACTCTGGTTCTACGGTTGATGCTGCCACTATGGTGTGATGCTGTGTATCATCAATTATTTGGGCATAGATATGCTCATTGGAACGAAACACTGCTAAACGCGGGCGTTCTGGGGAGCCAATAACTCTGCCACGAACGCGTCGATGGCGACGCTGTTTTGATTCTCTACGAGTAAGTTTCATTTTTACTTCTTACCACTCTTACCAGTCTTACCAGCTTTACGTCTTACCACTTCACCGGCATAGCGAATACCTTTGCCTTTGTAAGGTTCTGGTGGGCGAACGGCACGAATTTTCGCTGCTGTGTTGCCGACAATTTCTTTGTCGTAGCCACTGACGATGACGTTAGTGGTTCCTTCTACTGCAAACTGAATTCCTTCTGGTGGTTCAATTTGCACTTGATGGCTGTAACCCATATTTAAAACTAGGTTACGTCCTTGAACTTGTGCCCGGTAACCAACGCCTTGAATTTCCAGACGGCGCTGAAAACCTTGGGAAACTCCCTCAACCATGTTGGCAACTAAAGTGCGGCTCAAGCCGTGCAACTGCCTCGAAGTACGGGTGTCATCTCGACGAGTTACTTGTAATATTTCTCCCTCTTGGGAGACGATAACGTTAGCGGGTAAATTGCGAGAAAGTTCTCCTTTGGGCCCTTTCACCACAACCTTAGTACCATCGATCGCCACTTGTACTTTGGCGGGAACAGTAATTGGACGTTTACCAATACGAGACATGACTTTTTGTCCTTTGTTATCTGTTATTTGTCCTTTGTCCTTCGTCCTTTGTCCTTTGTTATCTGTTATTTGTCCTTTGCTAATGACAAATGACCAATGACCAATGACTAATGACCAATGACCAATGACAAATGACTACCAAATGTAGCAAAGCACTTCGCCACCCAAGTTCTGACGCCGCGCTTCGCGGTCAGTCATAATGCCACTGGATGTGGAAATAATGGCGATGCCGATGCCACCTAGTACCCTTGGTAATTCTTTTCTATTGGAGTAAACACGCAAACCAGGCTTACTGACTCGCTTGAGAGCGGTGATCAGAGGCTGACGATTTTTACCCTTGTATTTCAAGGAAATCACTAGATTGCGTTTTACTTCATCTCCTGCCTCTTCAAATTCACCAATAAAACCTTCCTCCCGCAGCACTTTGGCAATACTACGGGTCATTTTTGTAGCTGGCACTTGTGTAGTTTGATGCCGTGCCAGGTTGGCATTGCGGATGCGCGTCAGCATATCTGCAATTGTGTCGTTAGCCGCCATCGTTCCCTCTATAGATGAACTTATTGATCGCGAAAGGGCATTCCTAATTCTTTAAGTAAGGCACGACCCTCTTCGTCGTTTTTTGCTGTGGTGATAATGGAAATATCCAAACCACGGACTTGATCGATGCTGTCGTACTCGACTTCTGGAAAAATTAGCTGTTCTCTGACACCCAGAGTATAGTTCCCGCGTCCGTCAAAGCTTTTAGGGCTGACGCCGCGAAAATCTCTAATTCTGGGTAGTGATAGGCTAACAAGTCTGTCAAGAAAGGCATACATTCTCTCGGCTCTCAGGGTTACCATAATACCCACAGGCATCCCTTGACGAATTTTAAAGCCAGCGATCGCTTTTTTCGCCCGCGTCACTACTGGTTTTTGACCAGTGATTAACGCAATTTCGTTGATAGAAGCTTCCAGCGCCTTCGCATTTTGAGCTGCTTCACCCAAACCCCGGTTAATAGTAATTTTTACCAACTTCGGTACTTGATGAACGTTGGTATATTCAAACTGCTGGGTCAGCTTGGGGACGATTGTCTCTTGATATAAGGTTTTGAGTCTTGTTGTCGCCATAGTTTTTTGTCCTGATGTCCCTGGGCTTGGTCAGGGAACCTTTAATTTTGGATTTTAGATTTTGGATTTGGGATGAAATTTAAAATCTAAAATCTCAAGCTGGCTAATTCTTGTTATTTATCAAGAATTTCACCGGTTTTCTTGAGCTTTCTGACTTTTTTGCCTTCTGACGTAAAGGTGTAACAAACACGACTAGCAACGTTTTGCTTGGTGGAATAAAGCATGACGTTGGAGCTATGAATGGGGAATTCTTGGGTGACAATTCGCCCTGATTCTCCTTCTTGCTGGGGTTTGACGTGCTTGGTTTTAATGTTGACACCTTTGACGACAACTTTACTCAGTTGGGGAAGTGCTTGGATAATTTCACCAACTTTTCCTTTGTCTTTACCAGCAATTACTTGTACGGTGTCGCCAGTTTTGACGTGCATTTTGTGGAATACTTTGGGCGTACCCTGTTTGCCTGCCATTACAGCACCTCCGGAGCCAGAGAAACAATTTTGGTAAAGTTTTTATCGCGGAGTTCCCGAGCAACTGGACCAAAAACCCGTGTGCCTCTAGGATTACCGTCTTTGTTAATAATTACAGCGGCGTTATCGTCAAAGCGAATACTCATACCGCTATCACGATTTACGGCTTTCCGAGTACGGACAATTACTGCTTCCACAACATCAGACTTCTTGACAGCCATATTGGGTGTAGCATCTTTAACAACAGCAATAATCTTGTCGCCAATAAAACCATAACGACGGTTGCCTCCGCCCAATACGCGGATGCACATTAGTTTTCGGGCACCGCTATTATCTGCGACATTTAAGTAAGTCTGGGGTTGAATCACGATTTTACTCCCTTGTAATGTTGTTAGAAAACTAACAACTATGAGGTTTAAGTAGGTTTGACGTTCAGGATTTCTGTGATTTTCCAGCGTTTAGTTTTACTCAGGGGTCTAGTTTCCTGAATCCGGACGCGATCGCCCACTTTACACTGATTTTCTTCGTCGTGAACTTTATAGCGCTGGGTGTTGACTACAATCTTGCCGTACTTGGGATGAGGAGCGCGGTTTTCTATAGCAACTACTACCGTTTTTTGCATTTTGTCGCTCACTACCAAGCCAACTCGTTCTTTGACTGCCATAATCTCCTACTCTTCTGCTTGCGGCGGTTGATTTGCTGCCCGTTTGCGTTCTCCCTCGACCGTCAGCAATTGGGCTAGGCGGTGCTTAGCATGTTTGAACTGGTGGGGCTTGTCCAGCTGTCTTGTAGCTTTTTGCAAGCGCAACTGAAATAGTTGTCTTTTAACAGCGAGAATTTCGTCAGAAATTTTCTCGTCACTTAATTCTCTTGCTTCTGAAATTTTGGGAAGAGGCATAACCTTAACCTACTCCTGCTCCTGTGGTTGAGAGCGCACAATAAATTTGGTTTTTATTGGCAGCTTAAATGCAGCCAAACGCATAGCTTCACGGGCAATTTCTTCAGAAACGCCAGCGATTTCAAACATAATTCGCCCTGGCTTGACTACAGCCACCCAAAACTCTGGCGAACCTTTACCAGAACCCATCCGGGTTTCAGCGGGACGCATGGTTACAGGTTTATCAGGGAAAATCCGAATCCAGATTTGTCCACCCCGACGAATATAACGAGTCATTGCTCGACGGGAAGCTTCTATTTGCCGGGAGGTAATCCAAGCAGGTTCTTGAGCTTGGAGTGCAAAATCACCGAAGTTAAGGGTACTGCCACGGCTGGCTAGTCCCTCCATCCGTCCGCGCTGTTGTTTGCGGAATTTAGTTCTTCTAGGACTTAACATGATTGGGTACTAGGGATTAGGGATTGGGGATTAGGGATTGGGGATTAGGGATTAGGGATTGAGAATTCTTGCCCAGTCCCCAGTTCCCAGTCCCCAGTTCCCATTTACCCTTCATTTGACCGGTCTTCAAATTGTTGGCGACGGCGTTGTTGTTGACGGCGACGGGGTTCGCGCTCACGATCGCCACGATCGCGATCGCGTTCCCGAGCTGCGGGTGGTGGTGCAGTTTCTTCTTGTCCAGGGATAATTTCTCCCTTGAACACCCACACTTTGATACCCAAAATCCCGTAAACAGTTTTTGCTGTGCAATAGGAGTAGTCAATGTCAGCCCGTAAGGTATGTAGAGGTACTCTACCCTCACGAGTCCACTCTGTCCGGGCAATTTCTGCACCGTTGAGCCGACCGCTGACTTGGATTTTAATACCTTGGACACCAGCGCGTTGGGCACGCTGAATCGCTTGTCGCACTACCCGCCGAAAGGAAACACGGCGTTCCAATTGTTGAGCAATGTATTCAGCAATTAGGTAGGCATCAGCATCAACTCGTTGCACTTCAACTACGTTAATGCGAATTTGGCGATTACTACCCAATAGTCCTTGGAGTCCAGTACGCAAGGATTCTATACCTTGTCCACCGCGACCCACTACTACCCCTGGTCTAGCTGTGCGTACTTCTAAGTCGATTTGGTCGGCTTTGCGCTCAATCCGCACTTCGGAAATTCCGGCATTGTTTTGAGCGAGTCTACCGAGCTTTTGCTCTATGTATGTACGGAGTTTGTAGTCTTCTTGTAAAAGTTCTGGATAGCGTTCCGGAACCGCAAACCAACGGGATTGATGTTCTTGTGTAATACCCAGACGAAAACCAACTGGATGAATTTTCTGTCCCACGAATACTTCCTCTAAAATTTCTGACTTTAGGTTATTTTTCTGGGGCGGGGCCAACAGCGACAGTAATATGACATGTTGGCTTGCGAATTTGGTAAGCTCTACCTTGCGCCCTTGGTTGGAATCGTTTCAGGACAGGCCCTTGGTCGGCATAAGCCTGAGTAATTATTAGTTGAGTCCGATCTAAGCCAGCGTTGTGTTCGGCGTTCGCAGCAGCGCTTCTGAGAACCTTCAATATGGGTTCAGTGGCGCGATAGGGCATGAATTCCAGGATGATTAACGCTTCTCGATAGGATAGCCCCCGGATTTGATCCAGTACACGACGCACTTTCAAGGGGGAAATGCGTATAAAACGGGCGATCGCTTTGACTTGAGTAGTATCAGTAGCCATATTTTTCTCCATTTTTGTCATTTGTCATTTGTCATTTGTCACTTGTCTTTTGTCCTTTGTCTTTTGTCATCTGTCATCTGTCCTTTAAGTAATTGACTAATGACTAATGACTAATAACTAATGACCAATAACCAATGACTAATGACTAATGACTAATGACTACCTACCTGATTTTTTGTCGCTTTTTCCATGACCCCTGTAGGTGCGTGTTGGGGCAAATTCACCCAACTTGTGTCCTACCATCTGTTCATTTACAAATACTGGAACGTGTTGGCGTCCGTTATGAACAGCTATGGTATGACCAACCATTAGAGGCAAAATTGTCGAAGCTCTTGACCAAGTTTTAATAACTTCTTTTCTGTTATTGTCGTTGAGCTTTTCAATTTTCTTAAGGAGATGATCCGCAACGAAGGGACCTTTTTTTAGAGAACGACCCATAGTTCAATTTTGGATTTAGGATTTAGGATTTTGGATTCAGATTTCGGATTTTGGATAATTTAGATATCTAATTGGTCTGGGAAAATTTTTAATTTTAATTCACTAGACCCCAATCTAAAATCCAAAATCTCAAATCTAAAATTCTATGACTCACGACCACCACGACCGCGTTTAGAAGACTTACGGCGACGACGCACAATTAATTTGCTGCTGAGTTTCTTCTTATTGCGTGTCTTTGCACCCAAAGTCGGTTTACCCCAAGGTGTTACAGGTCCGGATCTACCAATAGGCGCCCTACCTTCACCACCACCATGTGGGTGATCCACTGGGTTCATGACGCTACCTCTGACCTTAGGACGACGGCCTTTCCAGCGATTTCGCCCTGCTTTACCTGCACTGAGGTTTCTTGCGTCGGTGTTGCCTACTTGCCCAATGGTGGCGTAGCACTCGCGCCGAATCAACCGGACTTCTCCTGAAGGTAACTTGAGAGTTACATAATTGCCTTCTTTTGCCACTACTTGGGCGGTAGCACCAGCAGCACGTACAATTTGACCACCTTTGCCGGGAGTCAGTTCTACGTTGTGAACACTAGTACCCAAGGGAATATTCGACAAGGGTAGGGCATTACCATCTTCAAAGGGAGACTCAGGACCAGCGATAATTGTTGTCCCAACTTTCAAGCCGTTGGGTTGGAGGATATAGCGTTTTTCGCCGTCTTCGTAATGCACTAGGGCAATCCGGGCATTGCGGTTGGGATCGTATTCAATTGCTACGACTTGGGCGGGAATATTACGTTTATCCCTTTTAAAATCGATGATCCGGTAAAGCTGTTTGTGTCCGCCACCCCGGCGACGACTGGTAATTCGCCCTTTATTGTTCCGACCTTTGGGGCGATGTACGTATTCGGTTAGAGATTTTTCTGGCTCAGTTTTGGTGATTTCCGAAAAGTCAGAAATCGTAACTTGGCGAGTGCTGGGGGTATAGGGGCGATAAGAACGAGTACCCATAATCTATTTTGGATTTTGGATTTTGGATTTTGGATTTACTGAATTTTGGATTTTGGATTTTCGATTTAATGAGTGTTTAACTAATTACAACCATCAATGGTACTTTTTCAGTAAACTCCTCAATCTAAAATCTAAAATCTACAATCTAAAATTCCTAGACATCTGGGAATAGAACTTGTCTAATCTTGTCTACATCCCCAGGTGCGACGGTAACAATCGCTCGCTTATATAGGGGCTTATAACCAACAAATTTTCCAACACGCCGTTTTTTACGTGGTGGTACTGCGGTATTTATTTTTACAACCTTGACTTGAAATAAGTCTTCGATCGCAGCCTTGATTTCTGGCTTAGATGCTTTTGGAGTTACTTCAAAGGTGTATTTATTCTGCTCCATTAGGATCGTCGCTTTTTCGGTAACAATTGGGCGACGCACTAAATCGGCGAGGTAGCGGGGGTCAAAGCTAGGCACTGTAGACCTCCTGGATTTTTTCTAAAGCTGATGTTGTAACCACAATCTTGTCAGCGTGCAGTAAATCGTAAACATTCAACTGGTCAGCTGCAATTAGCTTTAAATTTTCGATGTTGCGGCCTGACAAAGAAACGTTTTCCGGAAACTCAGACAATATTAATAGTGTCTTATTCTCTGGTGCTGCTCCCCAACGAGCCAATGCTGCTACTAAATCTTTGGTTTTTGGACGTGATAGCTGTTCGCTAAATTCTTCGACCACAATCAAATCATTCAAGCGATCGACAAACGCTGTCCGCAGTGCCAAACGCCGCTCTTTGCGGTTCATTTTCAGGTTAAAATCTCTGGGTTTTGGTCCAAAGATCACACCACCACCACGCCATAGGGGTGAACGAATCGATCCAGCACGAGCGCGACCAGTACCTTTTTGCCGCCAAGGTTTGCGTCCGCCGCCTCTAACTTCCGAACGAGTTTTTGTACTGGCAGTTCCTTGACGAGCATTGGTAGTTTGCCGTACTAAAGCGCGGTGTACAATATGAGACGCTGTTTCCTCTTTGGCAACTCGCAATTCAAAGCTCGTCTGGCCGACTTGTTCTCCTTGCCAATTTTTAACTACACTTTCAACCATTTTTAGTCCTTAGTCATTAGTCATTAGTAGAGACGCGATTAATCGCGTCTGTACAATAGTCATTAGTAGAGACGCGATTAATCGCGTCTGTACAATAGTCATTAGTCCAAATCTTGACTGTTGACTATTGGCTAGTGACTACTTACCAACTTTCTTTGCAGGTACAACACTTACTAGAGCGCCTGGTTTTCCAGGAATGGCTCCTTTAATTAGCAATAAGTTGCGTTCTGGGTCTACTCGCACTATTGTCAGCTTGCGAATTGTGACGCGGGTACCGCCTAAACGCCCTGCCATCCGCTTACCTGGATAGACACGACCGGGTGTAGTACCAGCACCAATAGAACCAGGCGCTCTATGATTTTTAGAACCGTGTGACATCGGTCCCCGACCAAAGTTGTTGCGCTTTTGGTTACCCGCAAAGCCGCGACCGATGCTCGTACCGACTACATCTACAATTTGACCTGCACTAAAAATATCTGCTTTAATCTGCTGACCTAAAGCATAATCACCAGAGCTATCGGTGTGATACTCATTCAAATGACGCAATGCTGGGGCAGATGATTTAGCTAAGTGACCCAACAATGGTCTGTTCAGTGCCTTTGGTTTAACTTCGCCATAACCAACTTGAATGGCGGCGTAACCATCGGTTTGTTTTGTTTTAACTTGTGTAACAGTGCATGGCCCTGCTTGAATAACGGTGACAGGAATAGCTACTCCTGCCTCGTCAAATATTTGGGTCATGCCCAGCTTGGTGCCGAGAATACCTACAGACACAGTAACTGGTTCTCCTTTCTACTTGCTGACCTTGGAATCCGACTCTAGAGGACACGCTTTGTACGCGTCAGTTTAGGCTACAGCCTGCGAAATTTGGAACGGTCTCAACCCCTCCAAATACTTTGGGACACAACAAACCGTGTCCGTACTGCTTGGTGAATCTGTTTAGTTTCACTCACGAGTTCACCAGAACAGCCACAAGTTTCTTCCCTTTGGGAAGGAGTAACTTCTGGAATCAATGCAAGGCGCTACAGCTTTGAGCTGTGTGCAGCAATGCTTTCGTCCAAGCAATTGCTCTGGCACTTTTTGCAGGCAGCGTTGCCGCTGGGTTTTCGATTTGTATCTGCCCAAAGGACGGCTTCCGTGAGGTTGACGACTGCCTTGTTGCAGTTGGACTTA
Organism: Nostoc sp. FACHB-973; assembly: GCF_014698115.1. Classification (GTDB taxonomy): domain Bacteria; phylum Cyanobacteriota; class Cyanobacteriia; order Cyanobacteriales; family Nostocaceae; genus Nostoc; species Nostoc muscorum. Next base: position 3,053 of record NZ_JACJSJ010000106.1, on the reverse strand, counting down.
GGCGGGTTTTACCACCCAGTATCCATTGGCTGAGACTAAACACAATGCCATGAAATTAGCATTGCTACTCAGTTTTTAGTTTCCTAAACACCTTAAACTATTGTTTAAGATTTCGCCTAGTTTTGCAGAGGCGCACGATTTAACCTAGTCTGAAGCCGGGGATTAGCTGTGCTTTATCCTCCACAAGCTCCAATGTTAACCTGAAAGCTTTCTTAGTTTACCAGCCTATGAACAATCTAAATAAGATTATCATCTTTGAATTGACTAATCAGTCTTTGATGCTAATACTATTTCAGAATTACCTTAGGAAGGCAAGCTAATTTGCACGTTTGGTCACAATCTAATAATATAAATCATTTATTTATAATTGTCCAATAATTTTTTTGAAGAATTGGGAGTGGGGAGTGGGGAGATGAGGGAGTGAGGGATAAGAATTAATAACCAATCCTCAGTCCCCATTCCCCATTCCCCATTCCCCACTCCCCACTCCCCATTCCCCATTCCCCAAAAAAATGCTTTATCTATCGGTTCACGGTAAATAATAGAGATATCTAAGGCGGGATAAGACGAAAATCTATGGCACTAATTACCACTGGCAACGCTTTAATCCGGGATCTGGAAAAATTTGGCGCTCTTGGAGTGTATGTACCTCTGGAAGGAGGTTATGAAGGTCGGTATCAGCGCCGACTTCGTGCAGCTGGCTATACTACGCTGCACATTACCGCTAGAGGACTGGGAGACGTAGCTGCGTATCTCACGAGAGTTCATGGAATCAGACCTCCTCATCTGGGCAAAAAAAGTACTGGTAGCGGTGCAGCGGTAGGTTTTGTATACTATGCACCACCACTTCTGAGTACTCATTTAGAACAGCTACCACCAAAGTCAAAAGGGCTGGTTTTGTGGATTATTGAAGGAAATATTCTTTCCGACCAGGAAATTGAATATTTAGCAAACTTGCCTAACCTAGAACCACGGGTGAAAGTAGTTATTGAAAGGGGTGGCGATCGCGCTTTCCGTTGGACTTCTCTAGAAAAGACCCTGTTAGCTAGTTAGTCCTTTGTCATTAGTCATTTGTCCATTGTCATTTGTCTTTTCCTAATGATCAATGACTAATAGACCTCTTGCATAAATCAAAAATAAAGAACCCCACCCCGCAAATGCTTACGCAAACGCCCCCCTCCCCGCTAGCGGGGAGGGGTTGGGGGTGGGGTGTTAAAGACTTTTGCAAGAGGTCTAATGACTAATGATTAAATTCAATTAGCATTTCGATAGTGCTGATCCGAAAACCGCAAGATGCAAACAAACGCCGCGAGGCTTCGTTTGCATTTGCTGTATCTAGCCGAATTTGCTTGACGCCCATTTGAGAAAACCGTTCAATAGTTTGCATTACCATTTGTCGGGCAATTCCGTTTTGCCGATGTTCTGGCTCAACCCAAATATCATGAACAAAAGCAAATTGTTCTAACCGATAAATGGGGATTTCTTGCTCAATTGTCGCCACTAGAAACCCTACAAGTTGCCCTTCCTTTTCCGATACCAAAAATACACTGCTATCGCTATTTGCCAAGCGCGTTAACCATTTTTCATAGCGCTGTTCTGGATGGCTTAGGAAACCATATTTGGCGGAATCCCAAGACTCATGCAAAGCGCAAATTTTGGCAACCATTGGTAAAACTGCGGGTACGTCGGTTGTGGTAGCTGGGCGAATCAGCATAATACAATTTTGGATTTTGGATTTTGGATTTTGGATTGGAAATTAGCTTGGTGTGTCTACATTTTGTCAATCTATTTTAAAGTTTCTAATCTTGTTGGTGAGCAAATTTATAACCACCCCAGAGAGAAAGAGCGATCGCCACTACTAACAAAATCGGTATGCTGTACCAAGGAAACTGGGACAAGGGTAAATGAGCAGCGGCACGTAGTCCAATGCTGGCATAGGTTAGTGGTAACAGGTAAACTACAACTTTCAGGGCTGCTGGTAATGTACCAGGGTCAAAGAAGGTCGCTCCTAAAAAAGACATGGGGATGATTATAAAGTTGTTGTAGAGTCCGACTGATTCGAGCGATCGCACACTCAACCCCACAATCACTCCTAACCCAGCAAATACAGCACAATTCAGTATAAGTAAAACTAGAAATATCGGATTCAGAAAATTCCAGTTTCCGGTCAAAAGTACCGCTACTAAAATTACGGAACCGGATGTCATCAACCCCCGCACTACTCCAGCCAACATTTTGCCAATATACAATGCTAACGGATGTATAGGAGTTAACAACAATTCCTCGAACGTTTTGCTAAATAATCTGTCTCCACAAATGGAAAATGTCGTCCCACCAAAGCTAATAGTCATGGACGACAGCGCTACCATACCTGGTAACATAAACTCTAAGTAATTGTTATAGTTACCACTAATTGCTGAACCTGGTTTGATGGAGCTACCCAAACCTAAGCCAAAAGCTAAAATATATATCAGTGGAGATATTAAGCCTGATGCAGCAACTTGTACAATTCTCACACGTAAATCTAGCCAATCTCCCCAAAAAATAGTTAGACTATCAGCTAGGAGAATTTGAAATTGCGAAGTTTTAAACCTCTTGTTGGATAATAATGCTTTTTGAAATTTCACTTGCTTCTAGTTACGTATCAAAATTGTATTCAAGGTTAATTTACATTGTTTGATACATCAATTACTAGGGGTAACAAAAATTTCTCGAACTCAAACTTTGATTTAACTGAAAAGCAAATTTAATTTAGACTATCTGTGCATAATAAAAATGTGTTATAATTAGTGAATTAATTTATAAATAATCAGCTTTGAGATGTAGGTTACAAGTCAAATACGATAACTTTAATAGCTAATAAAAATTTGTTAATCAGCAAATCAATAAAAATACTCGCCAATTATTGCAGATGGAAACAACAACCAACAAAGTTGAAATTAAGTAGGTAGGCACAAAAAAACCTAACTATGTAAAGATAAATAAATACGGAGAATGCATCTACCGAGGTAACTTAAAGCATGGGCGCTCGTCTAAGAGTATTTTTGACTCGT
>NZ_JACJSJ010000105.1 GCF_014698115.1 Nostoc sp. FACHB-973 | reverse complement strand
ATGGGGGGATGAGGGGGATGGGGGGGATGAGGGAGATGAGGGGGATGAGGGGGATGAGGGAGAATAACTCTAAACTCCTAACTCTAAACTCCTCACTCCCAATGCCCCATGCCCCATGCCCCACTCCCCACTCCCCATGCCCCACTTATTTAACTTGGTTTGACTACAACTGAATTGCCCTCAATTTTGGCAGCGTAAGTTTTTAGCGCTTCTGCTGCTGGGCCTCTTTGCACTTTACCGTCAACCCCAAATTCTGAACCATGACAGGGACAGACGAATTTTTTGGTGTCAGCTTTCCATCCCACCGTACAACCTGAGTGAGTACAGGTAGGGTTGACGGCCGTCAGATTTTCGGATTTGGAGGTGCCGACTACCAACACAGGCCCAGCAGGTGAGTTTTTCGCCAGCAATTGACCTGTTTTATCTAATTCTGCCGAAGTGCCTACCGTTTGCCAATCGGTTGACGCTGAATTTGTCTGGGAAGAACAAGCTGCGATCGCTACAGGTAGAGAACTCGCTATCCAACCCAAACCTACCCAATTAATAAAATCACGACGTTTCATAGCTGCTGAAATAACATCTAAGTTTTTGCCAATTTTTGATTTTTGATTTTAGATTTTAGATTTTTGATTCCGAATTGGAACTGTAGCAGTCCTAAATGATTTGTCAAATATTTTTCTCTTGGCTGCCATTAGTCATTAGTCCGTAATCACAAACTACCAAGGAAGACTTTCACAAGAATTTTGCTATCAAATAGGATTGCTATATCGTAATTGAAAATCGCTTCGGTCATCTCAAATACCTTTGATGTCAGAGCTTTGCCCTACTTATGGCTGACTTTGATGCAAAAAATGCATAGCATTAATACATTTTCTGCAATTTTACTAGAAAACCGTAACAATTTATACGATTTTAACAAAAATCTCGCCTTAACTTATGAGTATCGAAATTGTTACATGAACAGTAGCCAAAACTCCTTGACAAATTCCCAAGATGTAAATGGCAACAAATTCTCCTTAACTAATCACGCATTTTAAGTTTCATATTGGAATACTCTGAAGTATAAATAATCAACCGTAACCACATATTAAGTTTTTTATCTCTAATCCTCGTAGATATAGCACCTAATGGGACTACGGGTTGATTGATATTGGGTAATGACCACAAATTTTCACGCTTATTAGTAATTTGCAGCGAGAGTCAGCCTCATGACAGACACAGCAACTACCACCGCCAGCCTCAATAAGTTCGAGAAATTCAAGGCAGAAAAAGATGGACTCGCCGTTAAAAGTGAGATTGAAAAATTTGCCGCCTTGGGTTGGGAAGCAATGGACGAAACAGACCGAGATCATCGACTCAAATGGCTGGGTGTATTTTTTCGCCCAGTTACTCCAGGTAAGTTTATGATGCGGTTGCGGATGCCTAACGGTATTCTTACCAGCACTCAGATGCGTGTTTTAGCCCAAGTAGTGCAGCGTTACGGTGATGAAGGTAGTGCTGATATTACTACGAGACAGAATATTCAATTGCGGGGAATCAGGATTTCTGATTTACCAGATATTTTTGAGAGATTTCACGCAGTTGGTTTAACTAGCGTCCAGTCAGGAATGGATAACGTCCGCAATATCACAGGTGACCCTGTGGCGGGGTTAGATGCAGATGAGTTGTACGATACACGAGAGTTGGTACAGCAAATTCAAGATATGCTCACCAACAAAGGCGAAGGAAACCCAGAGTTTAGCAATTTACCACGGAAATTTAACATTGCGATCGCCGGTGGCAGAGACAATTCAGTTCATGCGGAGATTAATGATTTAGCATTCGTGCCGGCATTTCAAGAGGGGAGTGGGGAATGGGGAGTGGGGAGTGGTGAAGAATCCCCTACTCCCTACTCCCTACTCCCTACTCCCCAAAAAGTATTCGGCTTTAACATCCTCGTCGGTGGTTTTTTCTCAGCCAAACGTTGTGAGGCGGCGATTCCTCTGAATGCTTGGGTGGCTCCAGAAGATGTGGTAGCTGTATGTAGAGCCGTTCTAGAAGTTTATCGTGACCACGGCTTACGTGCTAATCGGCAAAAATCCCGCCTGATGTGGCTAATTGATGAATGGGGTTTAGAAAAGTTTCGGGCAGAAGTTGAAAACCGCTTGGGTAAATCATTGTTACCCGCAGCGGCAAAAGACGAAATCGACTGGGAAAAACGCGACCACATCGGGGTATATAAACAAAAACAAGCAGGATTAAATTACGTAGGTTTGCATATTCCTGTCGGTCGGTTGTATGCCGAAGATATGTTTGAAATCGCACGCCTAGCCGAAGTTTACGGTAGTGGCGAAATTCGCTTCACAGTTGAGCAAAACATCGTTATCCCCAACATTGCTGAATCACGATTAGCAACATTTTTCACAGAACCTTTACTAGAAAGGTTTTCGATTAATCCAGGTTTGTTGACGCGATCGCTAGTATCTTGCACAGGCGCACAATATTGCAACTTTGCCCTCATCGAAACCAAAAACCGCGCCTTGGCAATGATTAAAGCCTTAGAAGAGGACTTAACCTTCACCCATCCCGTGCGAATTCACTGGACTGGTTGCCCCAACTCCTGCGGACAGCCTCAAGTTGCAGACATCGGCTTGATGGGGACTAAAACCCGCAAAAATGGCAAAACCCTCGAAGGCGTTGACATATATATGGGCGGCAAAGTTGGCAAAGATGCCCATCTCGGAACTTGCATTATCAAAGGCATACCCTGCGAAGATTTACAGCCAATATTGCAAGATTTACTCATCAAAAACTTTGGGGCAAAACTCAAGCAAGAAGCTTTAGTAATTGGTAGTTAGTAACTGGGGACTGGGAAATAAATATTTAAGAATAGTTTCTCAGTACCCAATGCCCGATGCCCAATGACAAATGACAAATAACAAAGGACAAATAACAAATGACAAATATTTCAAGAAGAAAATTTATTTTCACCACTACTACTGTGGCTGCGGCTTCTATTGTGGCTCACGCTTGTTCTTCTAATAGCAATACAAGCTCAACAAGTAGCGATGCTCCGTCTGCTGCTCCAGCCGCTAATGTTTCTACTGTGGCGAATGCACCTAAGGTAGAAACAACAAAAGCCAAATTAGGATTTATCGCTTTAACTGATTCTGCTCCTCTGATTATTGCTAAAGAAAAAGGCTTATTTGCTAAGTACGGTATGACTGATGTTGAGGTTATCAAACAAAAATCTTGGCCTGTCACCCGTGATAATTTAAAAATTGGCTCAGATGGCGGTGGTATTGATGGCGCACATATCCTCAGCCCTATGCCTTACTTGATGACCATTAACGATAAAGTGCCGATGTATCTTTTGGCAAGATTAAATACTAATGGTCAGGCTATTTCTGTTGCGAATAAATTTAAAGAACTGAATGTTAATTTACAAAGTAAAGGGCTGAAAGAAGCTGCTAGTCAAGCTAAAGCCAATAAAAAATCCTTGAAATTTGGGATTACATTTCCTGGCGGTACTCACGATTTGTGGATGCGCTATTGGCTAGCGGCTGGTGGCATAAATCCAGATCAAGATGTGGTTTTAGAACCAGTACCACCACCACAAATGGTGGCAAATATGAAAGTCAACACTATCGATTCTTTTTGCGTGGGAGAGCCTTGGAATGCTCAATTGGTTAACCAAAAATTAGGTTATTCAGCTTTAGTTACAGGCGAGTTGTGGAAAGATCATCCAGAAAAAGCTTTTGCAATTCGGAAAGATTGGGTTGATAAAAATCCTAATGCTACACAAGCATTGTTGATGGCAATTCTAGAAGCTCAACAATGGTGCGATCGCCCCGAAAATAAAGAAGAAATGTGTAAAATTTGTTCTGACAGAAAATACTTTAATGTTGCTGCCTCAGATATTTTAGAAAGGTCGAAGGGTAATATTAACTTCGGTGATGGACGTACCCAAGAAAATTTCCCATATCCCATGAAGTTTTGGGCAAATAACGCTTCCTATCCTTACAAGAGTCACGATATTTGGTTTTTAACAGAAGAAATTCGCTGGGGCTATCTGCCAAAAGATACCAAAGTTCAGGAAATAGTCAACCAAGTGAATAAAGAGGACTTGTGGAAACAAGCAGCTAAAGCTATTGGTGTGATTGATTCTGAAATTCCTAAGAGTAGTTCTCGTGGCGTTGAGACTTTCTTTGATGGTGTGAAGTTTGACCCAGAAAAACCAGAAGAATATTTGCAGAATTTAAAAATCAAGAAAGTTTAGTTTGTAGTGAGCGATTCATCGCTTATCAAAAATTGTATCAGGACTAAAGTCCTTACTACAAACTTTAATTTTTACGCTTAATTTTTGGCAACGGGAGAAATAATAACAATGGCAGCTATCCTTGGAAGTCGTACTATCAGAAAAAATCCCCGCAAGCAGTTCAATAAATTAGTTTCACAAAAAATTCTGCCGCCACTGGTAGCCTTGGCTATTTTTTTAGTGATTTGGGAATTACTTTGTTTAAATCCTAACTTTCAATTACCTGGCCCAATAGAAACATTTTCGGAAACTTGGGACCCTTTTATTATTAATCCTTTTTTTGATAATGGTGAAAGTGATAAAGGCTTGGGCTGGCAAATACTTAGTAGTTTGGGAAGAGTTGGTTTAGGTTTTTCTCTAGCGGCAATTGTTGGTGTTGGATTGGGAATTTGTATTGGTGCTAATAAGTTACTTTATAATGCCGTAGATCCCATCTTCCAAGTGTTGCGGACTGTACCCCCTCTTGCATGGCTGCCAATTTCCCTAGCAGCATTTCAACAAGCTAATCCTTCAGCTATTTTTGTAATTTTCATTACGTCCATTTGGCCAATTATCATTAACACGACTGTAGGGGTACAACAAATTCCTCAAGACTATGTAAACGTAGCTAGAGTTTTACGTTTGAAAGGGGCAAAGTATTTTCTGAAAGTTGTATTTCCTGCCACTGTTCCTTATATCTTCACAGGGTTACGCATTGGCATTGGTTTATCTTGGTTAGCGATTGTTGCAGCAGAAATGTTAGTCGGCGGTGTAGGAATTGGTTCCTTTATTTGGGATGCTTACAATACCACCACAGAAACTAACTTAAGTGAAATCATCCTCGCACTCATCTATGTTGGTTTAGTCGGCTTAATGTTAGATAGATTAGTTGGTTTTATCGCCAGCAAAGTTGTACCGGAATAGGGACTGGGGACTGGGGACTGGGGATTAGGAAATAATTCTTTTAACTGCTAATACCCAATACCCAGTACCCAATCCCTAATACCCAATCTAAAATCTAAAATCTAAAATCCAAAATTGCTATGAGTACTTTTGTTGAAGTTGACCACGTTGACCGTGTATTTGAACTTCCAAATGGCGGCAAATATATTGCTCTCAAAAATATTGAATTAAAAATTCGACAAGGGGAATTTGTTTCTCTAATTGGACATTCTGGTTGTGGTAAATCTACTTTGCTTAATATCATCGCAGGTTTAGATAGAGCGAGTATTGGCGGTGTGACTTTGGAAGGGCGAGAAGTTAGAGATCCCAGTCCAGATCGGATGGTTGTGTTTCAAAACTATTCTTTGCTGCCTTGGTTAACAGTACGGGAAAATGTCGCCCTAGCTGTGGATGAAGTGTACAAGGGTAAATCCAAAAGCGATCGCCAAACTATTATCGAAGAACATATCGATATGGTAGGGCTGCGTTTAGCGGCGAATAAACGTCCTAGCGAGTTATCTGGGGGAATGAAACAACGGGTAGCGATCGCCCGCGCCTTAGCTACTCGTCCCAAGTTGTTATTGCTAGATGAACCCTTTGGGGCATTGGACGCCCTAACACGGGGGAGTTTGCAAGAACAACTGATGAAAATCTGCAACGAACACAACGTTACTTGTGTAATGGTGACACATGATGTGGATGAGGCGCTTTTATTGAGCGATCGCGTTGTCATGCTCACCAATGGGCCAGAAGCGCACATCGGACAAATTCTCGAAGTCCCAATTCCTCGCCCGCGTCAACGCCTGGAAGTCGTCAAACATCCCAGCTACTACAGTCTGCGGAACGAAATGATTTACTTCCTCAACCAACAAAAGCTGCTCAAAAAACGCAAAGCACAGCAGACTCCAGCACCAGCCGCCATATCCCGCAACGGTTTAGAAAAAGTCAATCTGCAAATTGGCTTTATGCCCTTAACTGATGCTGCACCTTTAATTGTTGCTCAAGAAAAAGGCTTTTTAGCCAAGTACGGTTTAGATAATATCACCCTCACTCGTGCCTCTAGCTGGAAAGAAATTGCTCAAGGTATTGCTACTGGTAAATTAGACGCAGCCCAAATGCTAGCGGGAATGCCCTTAGCCCTGACTTTGGGCGCTGGCGATAAAAAACCAATTCCTGTAATCAATGCCTTAAATATTTCTCGCAATGCTAACGCCATCACTCTCAGCAAAAGATTATATAGCCAAGGTGTTAGAAATCTCGCTGACTTAAAAACGGCGATTAACGCTACTCCTGACCAAATTTTGACTTTGGGTGTACCTCATTCAACGTCAATGGTCAACTTAATGCTGCGTTATTGGCTGGCGGCTGGTGGTATAGATCCCGATGGAGATGTCAGCTTAACGGTGATTCCACCAATGGAAATGGTTTCTCAACTCAAAGCTGGAAATATAGACGGTTACTGTGCTGGAGAACCCTGGAACTACCTTGCTGTTCATCAAAATTTAGGCTTTGTTGCAGCCACAGCTTTAGAAACTTGGTCAGGACAGCCAAAAAAAGTCTTGGGAGTGCGCGAAGATTGGGCGCAACAGTACCCAGAAACCTATCTTGCTCTCGTTAAAGCACTATTAGAAGCTTGCCAATACTGTGACGATCTCCGCAACCGCGAAGAAATTTTAGAAATACTCTGCCGTTCTGAGTACCTGGACATCGATCCTGTATATGTTCGTCCTGGTTTTGTTGACCCCTACGATCGCGGCGACGGTACAGAACCACAAGAAGTTAAATCATACAATCAGTTTTTTGTCAATAAAACCAACTATCCCAACCGCACCGAAATTTTGTGGATGCTTACTCAGCTGGCACGCTGGGGCTTAACACCCTTCCCCAAAAACTGGGTAGAGGTGATTGAAAGAGTCTGTCGCACAGACATATTTGGTGCAGCTGCACGCGAACTCGGCTTACTCGATATCGGAGAAGATGACCCGATTCACTTATTTGATGGTAAAGTTTTTAACCCATCAGAGCCGATAGAATATCTCAAAAGTTTGGAAATTAAACGGCAAATCCGGGTTGAAGAAGTATTCATTTAGTTATTGACAAGACAAGAGGCAAAAAGCAAAAGGCAAAAAAGAAACTCCATTAAAGAGCCTTTGAACTCCATTAATGAGTATTAGAACTCCATTAAAGAGCCTTTGAACTCCATTAATGAGTATTAGAACTCCATTAATGAGCCTTTGAACTCCATTAATGAGTATTAGAACTCCATTAATGAGCCTTTGAACTCCATTACTTCTTTATCTCTTCCTTTGCGCCCTTTGCGTCCTTGGCGGTTCGTTAAAAAAACTTGTAATTAAAGGTATAAATTCATCATGCAAACAGTAAACGGAACCAGCAGCAAAACTCAAATTAATCAACAGCAAACCCAAAAAGCAGAAAATTTTTTAGTCATCGAAGGCGTAAGCAAAATTTATCCAACTGCCGAAGGACCCTACACCGTACTCGATGGAGTTGACTTAAAAGTGCGTGAGGGCGAATTTGTTTGCATAATTGGTCACTCTGGCTGCGGCAAATCAACACTGCTCAATATGGTTTCCGGGTTTAACGCACCCACCGATGGCGTCGTTATCCTGCAAGACAAACCCATCACCGAACCAGGCCCCGATCGGATGATGGTATTCCAAAACTATTGTCTACTGCCTTGGCTGAGTGCCTTTGATAACGTTTACCTTGCTGTTGATTCAGTGTTTCCGAAAAAAACCCAGGCAGAAAAACGGGCGATCGCCAGAGAACATTTAGCAATGGTAGGACTGACAGAAGCGGCTGACAAGAAACCCAGTCAGCTTTCTGGCGGGATGAAACAGCGAGTAGCGATCGCCCGTGCCCTTTCCATTCGCCCGCAAGTTTTGATTCTCGACGAACCCTTTGGTGCCTTAGACGCCATCACCAAAGAAGAATTACAAGAAGAACTCCTGCAAATCTGGCGCCAACATCAAGTCACCGTACTCATGATTACCCATGACATTGATGAAGCACTTTTCCTCGCCGACAGAGTTGTGATGATGACTAACGGCCCAGCCGCTAACATCGGCGAAATCCTGAACATTCCCTTCTCCCGCCCCCGCAATCGTCGCCGCATCATGGAAGATCCTGAATACTACAACCTCCGGAACTACGCCCTAGACTTCCTCTTTTGCCGATTCGCTCACGCCGACGAATAAAAAATTGAGCATGGGGCATTGGAAGTGTGGGAGGTTTGTCCGGTGTGTCCGGTGTGTCCGGTGTGGGAGGTTAGGAAGCTTTTTTCTACTAATCTCCCCACACTCCCCACACTCCCCCATCTCCCCTGCTCCCTCATCTCCCCACTCCCCACTCCCCACTCTCCACTTCTTCCGAAATTAGAATGCTTAAAAAATTATTTTCATTCAGCGATCGCTATCGCATCTTACATCAGACTTGGTTTGCTTTTTTTCTCACCTTTGTCTGTTGGTTTAATTTTGCTCCCTTCGCTACAACCATTGGCAAACAATTAGATTTAGCGCCTGAACAAATCAAAACTTTGGCCATCTGTAACCTGGCTTTAACAATTCCGGCACGGTTAATTATTGGGATGCTTTTGGATCGTTTTGGCCCTAGAATTACCTATTCAATGCTGCTGATGTTTGCGGCTGTTCCTTGTTTGGCGACAGCGCTAGCACAAGATTTTAATCAACTAGTCATCAGTCGTTTGCTGATGGGAATTGTCGGTTCTGGGTTTGTTGTCGGTATTCGGATGGTGGCGGAGTGGTTCCAACCGAAGGAAATGGGAATTGCTCAAGGTATTTATGGCGGTTGGGGCAACTTTGGGGCTTTTGGTGCCGAGTTTGCCTTGCCGATACTTGCAGTTTCTACAAGCTTTTTGGCTGGTGGGGCTTCTAATTGGCGATTAGCGATCGCTTTTACAGGAATCGTTGCAGCCATATATGGCGTAATTTATTACAACAGCGTCCAAGATACGCCCACTGGTAAAATCTACAAAAAACCTAAGAAAAATGGAGCTTTAGAAGTAACCAGCATTAAAAGCTTCTGGGCGATGATTGTCTCAAATTTCGGTTTGATTTTCGCTCTAGGTTTATTAGCTTGGCGTCTGGAACAAAAGAATATTCACTTTTTAACTTTGAGCCAAATGTATCTTGCTTGGTTATTTTTAGCAGGGTTATTTGCTTACCAAAGTTACAAAGCTTGGGAAGTAAATCGAGAACTGCTAATTGGCAAGAAAATTTATCCACCAGCTGAACGTTTTCAATTTGGTCAAGTAGCTTTACTCGAATTTACTTACATAACTAACTTTGGTTCCGAACTTGCCGCCGTTTCCATGCTGCCGGCATTTTTTGAGAAAACCTTTGCTTTAGAACATGTTGTAGCCGGGATGATTGCTGCAACCTATCCCTTTTTAAACTTAGTTTCTCGTCCCAGCGGTGGCTTAATTTCTGATAAACTCGGCTCCCGGAAATGGACAATGACAATTATCAGCGCAGGCATTGGTATTGGCTATTTGATGACGCATTTTATTAATAGTAACTGGCCGATTCCGCTGGCGATCGCAGTTACAATGTTTGCCGCTTACTTTGCCCAAGCTGGCTGCGGTGCAACCTACAGCATCGTACCCCTAATTAAAAAAGAAGCCACCGGACAAATTGCCGGAAACGTCGGAGCTTATGGTAATTTTGGCGGCGTAGTTTACCTGACAATTTTTAGCTTAACCGACGCTCCCACACTATTTAGCACAATGGGTTTAGCTGCGATAATTTGCGCCTTTATGTGTGCCTTCTTCCTCAAAGAACCGAAAAACTCCTTCGCTGCTGAAGGTGAACCATCAGAAACCCCAGCTACTATCTTTTTAACCGAAGAATAATCAAGATCGCGCAGAGTCGCAGAGGCGCAGAGAGGAAGAATCGCAATTTTCAATTAATAAGCTAAACCCCATCTAGTTTGCATAATTTGAAATTGTACATTTCTTGTGGGGTGGGCGTCTCGCCCGCCCAGTATATGCAAGTTAAATGTGAAACAGCTTACCTCTCTTCTCTGCAACTCTGCGCCTAGAGTGAAAATTATCAAATAAAATCGCAATTTTTAGCCACTATATCTGATATCAAATTCTAATAATTAGTATTTTTCATAAATCCACCAAACAGCTTTTTAATTAAGACTTTTAATCCAAAATCCAAAATCTAAAATCCAAAATTGATATGAGTGAATTTACCAAAACCCTCTGCCCTTATTGCGGTGTCGGTTGTGGACTAGAAGTTTCACCCCCAGCCCAACCCAACAAAGCAACCAATCGAGATAGCCAAGGAAATCCAATTTGGCGAGTACGAGGCGATAAAGCCCATCCATCCAGTCAGGGTATGGTTTGTGTCAAAGGCGCAACCATCGCCGAATCTTTAGATAAAAATAGATTACATTACCCAATGGTGCGAGACTCTTTAGATCAAGAGTTTCGCCGTGTTAGTTGGGATGAAGCTTTTAATTTGATCGCCCAGCGCATTCAAACTGTGCGTTTAACTAAAGGGCCAGAAGCTATATGTATGTATGGTTCTGGTCAGTTTCAAACCGAGGATTATTACATAGCCCAGAAATTCATGAAAGGGTGTTTGGGTAGCAATAATTTTGATGCAAACTCCCGTTTATGTATGTCTAGCGCTGTGGCTGGATACATTCAAAGCTTTGGCTCAGATGGTCCTCCTTGCTGTTACGAAGACCTAGAGTTAACCGACTGTGCATTTTTAATTGGTACTAATACAGCCGAATGTCACCCGATCGTTTTCAATCGATTGGAAAAGTATCACAAAAAGAACCGCAAAGTCAAAATGATTGTGGTTGATCCCCGTCGCACACCAACCGCAGAAGCCGCAGATTTGCATTTAGCCATTCGTCCCGGTACAGATATCGATTTGTTAAACGGTATCGCTCATTTATTGATGCGCTGGAACTACGTTGATACCATGTTCATGGATGACTGTACCAGCAATTTTCCGGCATACGCCGAGGTAATTCGCCACTATCCCCCAGAAGTGGTAGCTCGTGAATGCGGGATCAGTATTGAAGATTTAGAAACAGCAGCTCGGTATTGGGGTCAATCACAGCGGGTGTTGTCGTTGTGGTCAATGGGTGTGAATCAATCATCAGAAGGAACGGCTAAGGTGAGAACCATCATTAACCTGCACCTGATGACCGGACAAATTGGCAAACCTGGGGCTGGTCCTTTTTCCCTCACCGGTCAGCCAAACGCGATGGGAGGACGGGAAGCCGGGGGTTTGGCGCATTTATTACCGGGTTATCGGGTGGTAAAAAATCCCCAGCACCGTGCAGAAGTTGAGGAATTTTGGGGACTTAAGCCAGGACAAATTTCGCCCTATCCGGGTTTGAGTGCTTGGGAAATGATTACTGGGCTGGAAAATAATGCTGTAGGGTTACTGTGGATTGCTGCTACGAATCCGGCTGTGAGTATGCCAGATTTAGAACGGACAAAAAAGGCGTTGTTGCGATCGCCTTTTACCATTTACCAAGACGCCTATTATCCCACAGAAACCTCTGCCTATGCCCACGTTCTGCTGCCTGCTGCCCAGTGGGGCGAAAAAACTGGCGTGATGACCAACTCGGAACGCGTGGTAACTCTATGTCAAGCCTTCCGCCAACCGCCTAGAGTTGCCAAAGCAGATTGGGAAATTTTTGCTGAAGTTGGTCGCCGGCTCGGTTTTACCAAAGAATTTGCCTTTGCTAACTCGGCTGAAGTTTATGCTGAGTTTGCCAAACTAACTAAAAATCGCCCCTGCGATATGACGGGTATCAGTCACGCCCAATTACAAACACAAGGCCCGACTCAATGGCCTCACCCAGAAAAAAGTTATGAGTTAAGAGTTAAGAGTGATGAATTAGAATCTTCAACTCCTAACTCCTCACTCCTCACTCCTAACTCCTCACTCCCTACTCCCTCCAAACGCCTCTACACCAATCTCCGCTTCCACACCCCTGACGGACGCGCTCGATTTGGGGCATATTACTCTAAGGGATTGGCAGAACCACCAAACTCTGATTATCCTTTTGTATTAACTACTGGACGAGTTTACGGTCATTGGCACACGCAAACGCGCACTGGGCGCATTGAAAAAATTTGCAAAATGCATCCCGAACCGTTTATCGAAATTCATCCCCGTGATGCTGCTCGGCTAGGTATTATAGATAACCAATGTGTAGAAGTGCGATCGCGTCGTGGTCAAGCTAAATTTCCTGCTAAAGTAACAAAGGCGATCGCACCTGGTACGGTTTTTGTCCCCATGCATTGGGGTTCACTCTGGGCAGATAATGCCGAAGCTAACGCCCTCACCCATCCCGAATCTTGCCCCGATTCCCTGCAACCAGAATTAAAAGCCTGTGCGGTGCAATTAATACCAATTACTCTGGAAGTTACAGTCAAAAATTATCAACTTCAATCTTCACAATCGTAAGCTGCTAAGTATAACTATTAACAACTAATTACCAATCAGCAATAGGTAATTTAGTCAATAGTCAGTAGTAAATAGTTATTATAATTTTTTCTGTCTCTCAACTTTTGACTGTTACCAATTACCATATCTAAAGAGGTAAAATTTTTAGCAACAAGAAGTTTTACTAGCCCCAATTTTAATCGGGGAAATAAAAAATAGGTAAAAAACTTACCAAGTATCGGTAAGTGGTCTTTTTTAATCCTCTAGATTTATCTATGGGATTTTATTTTAGAATCGGGTGCAAGAGATGAAAAGGCTACTGAAACTAATTTTAGGAATTACCAAAGACCAGAACTTCATGCACATGATTGAAAATATAGAAGTCCTGGTTTCTAAGGTTCTATCTATTTTAATGGTAATTGTAATTTTAGTGGCGATCGCTGATTTAGGAGTCTTTCTATTTAAAGAATTATTTACAGTACCTTATGGTAAATTTAACACAACTTTGTATAAAATATTTGGTTTATTTTTGAATATTTTAATTGCTTTAGAAATCTTAGAAAATATCACAGGTTATTTGCGAAAACACGTTATTCAGGTGGAATTAGTTATTGTCACTTCTTTAATTGCTGTTGCTAGAAAAATTATTATTCTTGATTTAGAAAAAGTACCAGGTATTGATATAATTGGTCTAGGGGTTGCTATTCTTGCCCTGTCAATTAGTTATTTAATAATTCGTTCCAGTAATTCAAGGTAAAAACGTTAAATCAGAGACGTAACAGCTTGTTGGGCATTTCAAAAAATATTTTCCCACTCCCTATTCCCTACTCCCTACTCCCCACCCTCACCCAAAAATTATAGCTTAGTCAATCCATATCATAATGAGCTAATTTTCAATACTTTCTTATGGCAGATTTCTTTCAATTTGAAGCAGATTTTGTTCATTCGCTGCGTTGTATTCCCATGCAGGTGCGTTGCAAATTAGATACCTGTGGCATCAAGCTAAAATTGTCTGATTGGAATCAAATGACTACAGCAGAGCGTCAAGCTTTAGTCGAATTGCCTTGCACTACAGAAACCGAAATTCAGTCTTACCGCGAATATATTCAACAGTTGATTCTACAACACACAGGCACAGTAGCTGCCAAATTGCCTATAGAACCTCATCCTGCATGGCTGGACTCTGGCACCATACCACCCAGTGTCCAGGAAAAAGCTCAAGAAATAGGAATAATCCTGACACAGCAAAAATGGGCAGCTTTAAGACCATTACAGCGTTTTGCCTTGATTAAACTGAGTCGTTCCGGGCATGAAAACAAAAACTTTCCCAGAGCGATCGCAGAATTCCATCTGCTTTAATTACTAGGTAACAGGCAATAGGTTCTTTTGTCGTTTGTCAGAAAACCCCTTGCCTTTTTCTCGCTAGCAAATAATATACAACGATCCGTTAAACTTTGTTAACTCACAACCGTCAAATGGTGCATTACTGCACAGTTAGTGCTGTAATATATCGATAAATTCGCGTATAAGCGCATTAGCTGACGTGCGTCTAAATTACACATTTTGACGTTAAGACTGTCATTTGTGAGTTGTTCTTTGCAAATGACCAATGACAAATAACAAATAACTGAGGATAGTAAAAATATGGCTGCCAAGAAACTTTTGATGCTCGTTGGCGACTATGTAGAAGACTATGAGGTAATGGTTCCTTTCCAGGCGCTGCAAATGGTGGGACACACTGTCCATGCAGTTTGCCCCAATAAAAAAGCTGGCGACAAGGTGCGAACGGCAGTTCACGACTTTGAAGGTGACCAGACATATAGCGAAAAACCCGGTCACAATTTCACTTTAAATGCTACCTTTGCAGAAGTAAAAGCCGAAACCTACGATGCCCTAGTAATTCCTGGAGGACGGGCACCAGAATATATCCGTCTGAATCAGCAGGTGCTAGAAATTACCCGTCACTTTGCCCAAGCAAATAAACCGATTGCTGCTATTTGCCACGGCTTACAGTTATTGGCAGCGGCTGATGTATTACAGGGCAAAAGATGTACTGCTTACCCTGCTTGTAGCCCAGATGTCAAGAGTGCTGGGGGTATCTATGTTGATATCCCTGTTGATGAGGCCATAGTTGACGGTAACTTGGTGACAGCACCAGCTTGGCCAGCTCATCCCCGTTGGCTGGCAGAATTCCTCACAGTACTTGGAACAAAGATTGAACACCCAGAACTGGCTAGAGTTATTTAAACAGAAGATATCAAAAATCTTTTAGTTCAACCTTCAACACAGTTTCTTTCACTACTCCCTACTCCCTACTTCCTATCCCAAAACAGCTTAGTCAATCATTAAGTGGCTAAAATAACTGACAACAGACCACTGGCAATCATATATTTTTTGAATCAAACTAAATGCAGTAAAAATTACTTTTTTAAGAGATTGCCGTGGGTTTCATTTGCAGCTAGGATGTCAAGAGTAGAGAACCCATAGAATCTGAATTGATGTGCCCAATAACCCAGGTTTATGAGAAACTCTCAGCAGATGAAATACTTATTAACATTAGATGAATGAAAAAATGGGAAATTTTACATCTAGAAATTTAAATTTCTTAGCAGGAAGTGAAGCTATAGTGGATTTAGCAATGCTGCTGTTGATGTGGCTAAGGTTAGTCCTGCTGCCCAATTATTTTAAGAATTAGTTTAGAAACGCACTCTAACTCAATGACAGGCAAAAACGCAAGACATAATGCATTTCTGCGGCTAGTGTCTGGTAATGGAGCAGCTTCGGGATCGGAATCTCGGTTCTCCCTGCCCCCCAGTAAAGAGATAGTAATTGGACGCGACCCCAGCTGCCAAGTTGTCTTGGATGCCATGATGTACCGAATGGTATCTCGTCGTCATGCGGTGGTTCGTCCCCTGTCTTTATCTCCAGATAGCAAATTTAGCTGGGTGCTTTGTGATTTGAATAGTGCTAATGGCACTTATTTAAATGGACAACGCTTGTATGAATGTCAAGAATTGCACCCAGGCGATCGCATTTCTCTAGGTTCTGATGGGCCGCAATACGTTTTTGAGTACGAGTTGACCTCACTCGCCCCGGCGACGACTGTAAACCAACTGACACCGCTACCGTCAGCAACCAACTACCACAACCACACCCAATTAAAGCAGCCTGATTCTGTTAGCTTCACTCAGCTTTTTCCGATTATTTCCACAGGTAAAGATTTAACTCGTAAAGCTTACCTCGTACCGGGAATACTGACCGTAATCTTTGTAGTGCTGATGTTTGCTACAGTCGGTCGTCCCCAAGCAAATCAAGTAATCGTCGCAACTTACATTGCCTTCGCTGCCTATTATTTTGTTTACCAACTTTGCGGTAAACAAAAGCCGTGGTGGGTGCTAATGGCTACGGCAATAGGTACGACTTTGATTTTACTCAGCCCGCTGTTGGATTTATTTATCTTCGTGTTTCGCGGCATCCTACCTGGAAACTTGCCCTCCCCCCAAGAATCTACCACCTTCACAGAATTGCTGGTGCGGATGTTTTTTGGTGCTGGGTTGATGGAAGAATTACTGAAAGCATTGCCTGTACTTGGAGCATTTGCCATCGGTAGAATATTGTCTTCACCTTGGCGGGAACGCATCGGCGTTTGGGAACCTCTAGATGGTATTCTCCTGGGAACGGCTTCGGCTGTGGGCTTCACTTTATTGGAAACTCTCGGTCAATATGTGCCGGATATCACTCAAAATGTCACGCAACAGGTGGGTATCGGTGCTGCTGGTCAACTGGCAGGTTTACAACTGCTAATTCCGCGAATTTTAGGCTCTGTGGCTGGACACATGGCTTACAGTGGCTATTTGGGCTATTTTATCGGTTTGGCTGTCCTCAAACCCAGTAGAAGTTGGCAAATTCTTTCTATTGGTTATCTGAGTGCCTCTGCACTCCACGCTCTCTGGAATGCTACCGGATCGATTAATGCCTTGCTGTTAGTAGTTGTTGGTGTGTTATCTTACGCCTTTTTGATGGCGGCAATTCTCAAGGCACGGGCGCTTTCACCGACGCGGTCGCAAAATTTTGCGACCAGATTTCTTGGACCCAGATAACAGATGAGGGGATGAGGGAGGCAAGGGGACAAGGAGAATCACTCCTAACTCCTAACTCCTAACTCTTAACGCGGCTCAACGCCCCGCTTCCGCTAACAGCACTCAAAACTGTTTTGTCCAATTCCCAATTCCTAATGACTATAAAAAATATATGTCTTGGGATAGATGGTCTGATTCTTAGATTACCCTATTCTTAGTCTACCCTAGTGCTGCTGTACTTAAAACTGAAAGTTAATAAACGTTTAAAAGGCAACACAATACTAGCAGATAAATCTACTTGTCTCGGAAGTTAAATTATTCAAAAATAAATGGCAGAATGAAATTATGGTTCGGACTGGTATTTATTGAGTTGAGTCAAAGCATAGTAAGCGATCGCCAGACTAACCTTTGCTTGCTCTATTTCTGATAAATTTGTCCATTCCCTATTGTTAAGGCTAGTCATGGTAGATTCAGGGTTATGTGATTCGCTACCTCGCATGGCATAAGCGAAAGGACGAGCTAAGACTAAAAGATCCTCTTCTCCCCAATTTGGTAGTATTGTCTGAACGCACTCAACTAGTTGCTCGCCCCTTAATTGATGATGGGAGAATATTTCGGCAGCTTTAGTGGCGATGGCGTTGAGTAATGTTTGGGGAACGCAGGTACAAAAAGTAGCGCGTAATGTTTCTTGCAGATTAAGTACTACTGACTGTTGGGGATTGTGATTTTCGCTTTCACTAAAGGGGATACCAGACCAAAGTGTGTCTAAATGGTTGTAAAAATCTTGCGATCGCTTTGTCAGATCTTCATCTATTAAATCTTCGATCTCGAATTGTTGCTCTAGTTCTTGAAAATAAGCTTCTGACTCTTCATCAGCCGGATTCCAAGGATAGGTAGCATCGTCTGGTTCTAGTAAAGCTTCTAATAACTCTAAATCTACTTGAGACTGCAAAGAAGAGAAAGTGTCTGAGCCGTTAATTTTATTAGTCATTTTTTATTGCCTCACGATTATTTAGTGGTATTGACAGCTACAACCGCCGAGAAGAGATTTCCGCAAAAAAGTTGATTTTTTCTCTTCGTAAAAACAGATTTTTAAAATTGATACTCAAGACCAAAATTGATTTCTGCAATAGCTGTACTAGGAGTCTTCAATAATAAACTCCCAGGTCTCACCTCTAGCACTTCCAAACTTTAACTGCATACCGGATTTCAAGGGTACTTCCTCTCGGAGGATTTGCTGCCAGCCATTAGGTCCTAAAAACCACGTTGTTCCGTAGGTAGAAAAATCTTGCAAATAATAAGTTCGCACCAGTGTAGCATCAGTCAAAGTATTGCGGCAGAAAATTTCAGCGTGACGTTTAGAAACAGACGGTTCGGGGATGACAATATCATTATCTTTGGTGCGACCGATGCGAGTGACTCCATAACGCAATAACCAGGTTTTATCTTTTGAAGAGAGCGATCGCAAACTTGCACTAGGAAGCGCCGAACCAACATCAGGAATGGCTGTGTCTGGTAATTCGGTAATTCCTTCATCCAGATTTTTAACGAGTTCGCCATTAAAATCTGGATGCAGGTAAAGAACTGGCAAAGTCCAAGCAGGTTGATTGAATCTATACAGTGTTAATAATTCTTTTCTCGCTTGGGTCACAGCTTCATCAATTGGCTTATACAATCGTAAAGCTTCAGCAAAGGCTTGAATAAAACTGTGACTTTCGTGGTCAGCGATTTTATCCCGCATCCCCAAAACTGCTGGTACACCATGCCGAATTAATACTTCTGCCAAACTGCTGGCAGGTATCGCTTGATGATTGCTAGCAGCTGGTTGCGCTCCCCAACAAGCGTTGAAAACCGCTAACTTCACACCTGTACGGGTCAATGCTTGGGCTAATTCTATACCATTAAGGGTGTTGTCTGGTCGCAAAAACAGCAACCCACCGTCTGGATCTGGCAACCCGTGTCCAGCATAAAAGAAGACATTGTATGCTTTAGTTTCTAATTCTTGAATCAACTCCTCTGGAGTTGGTTGTAAGAGTTGATTCACTACGCAAGGTGCATATCTTTGGGAATTGCTATCCACTGGGGTATCTACAAGAGTTTGCTGTAAAATCAGCGCTTCTTGTTCTAGTTGCAGGTTTTCATCATGACCTAAAACCAGCAGGATACTTAAGGCTTGGTCAGTTCGCAAATACGGTAAGGGATCAACTTCACTGCTTGTGCGACTAAATAGCAAATCTTGGGAAAGGGACATAGCTGATTGACCAGGCTCACGCTGCATAATTTCCCAAGGTAGAGCAATGAGATCGGGGTCACGAATTTCCAGTCGAAAGCGCAAACGTGTATGCTGACCTTGAGCAATGCCGCGACTGCGTTCTAGACTGCCGAGAATTTGTCCATCGAATACCCAGCGCCATAAATTCATTCCCAAGTATTGCATTAGACGGCTGCTGTAAGGGCCAGTAGTCTGACTTGAAGGGAATGAAATCGCATCAATGGGCAATGGGTTACTGTTTTGAGATGTTGAGTTTGGGGGAAGATCTAAACGGCTATGATCGGCAAACATCTGCTGCCATTCTTGCCAGACTTGGGTGAGTTCAACAGGCCACACACAGTCACGTAAAACATAGCCACTGGGATAGGGAGCCTTGACCACCCAAATGGCGAAGTTGTCAGTGCCAGTGTTTAAGAGACGGGCGATCGCCAAATTCAGGGATGGCATGGATTCATAAAACTAAAAGCTAAAAACAAATAATTTCAAATGAAGAAGAATTCAGAAGTCAGAATGGGCTACGCCCCGCTGCGCTAACAGAATTCAGAATTAATTAATGGGGGATTGGAACCCACGACTGATTGTTTTGCACCAAGTCATAGATTTGGTGTGGTGTTTCACCGTTTATTCATCAGCCAGTCGTAAATAATTCATGCTGAATTCTGACGGCTGACTCCTGAATTCTTTATTCATAACAATTCTCCAAGGTAACAAATTTTTACTTTTTTACCCTGTCAGTTTTTTAGTCTGGTTGTTACCTGTTATTATTCCAGGTTTTTACTAGTTTATCGAGTATTTGTCTAAGTTGGACTGGTATCAGCTGGTTGAGTAACTGGTGGTTGGGTGAGGGGTTTACATGGATTTGCTGCGCCTGGTTGCAAAACATAGACTCCAAAACTCTTCAGTTGTTGAAATTTAATCGATATTGGTTTTGCTGGGGATGGTGCTGGAGTTGGCGTAGGTTTATTGGTACAGACTCGCATCCGAACTGAAAAATCTTCAGATGTAGGTTTGGGATTTGGTTCGGTGTTGATAACTTGTAAAAAACTTTTAGCAGCAAGGGGTGGGTTGTCTTCTAAACGAATTTCCTTGGTGGTTTGAATTACCCAGCCAGGAGAAAGGTTAGCAAGGGTTCGGGGTGGCTGTGTGACTGCAACAGTAGGGCTTTGAGTTGGTGTGGGAGTGGATACAACTTCAGACTGGCCGGATTTTGATTGCAATTGCTTGACGAACAATCCCAGAGAACCAGCGATTATGACCAATATTAACGGAACTATCCACTGTAGAGGTAATTGGCGAGTTTTGGTAGGTTGAGTTTCCTCAATGACCTGAGTTTTGTGGTTTGGGCTGCTTAAAACTGATGCATCTGCCCCTCTGGATGCCAAATCAACAGTTTTTGCAGAGTAACTTTCTGGAATGACTGCTTTGATGGTGATTTCTGGTTCCCAGTATTGGACTTGATAGTGTACTAAAGCGACGGTGACATTATCGTGTCCATTCTTCGTGTTAGCGATTTCTATTAATCTATCTGCAACATTGACGATATTTGTTTCCCCAAGCAAAATTGGTAAGATTTCTGTTTCCCAGTATTCCTCTACGCGATCGAAATCACTTAAACCATCGGATGTGAGTAGAAAAATTGCATCTTCATCGAGCATAAACCGTGCAGATGTGGGATGCAATGAAGTGCTAGGACCCATCCCCAAAGCTTGGACGAGGGAGCCGGCAGCACTTTGTTGCACAGCCTCGCGGTAAATGGCATAGCCCAACCGTACTTCGCGGGAAGCGACATCATCATCAAGGGTCACTTGATAACAGCCTTGGCGTGTAATCCAGTAGGCACGACTATCACCGACGTGGGTAATGTACATTTCGTGAGCTACAGGCAACGCCATGACTAAAGTTGTGCCCATACGCTGACGCCCTTGGCGATTTTCACCGTCATTGCGCTGACTAATTTTGTCATTAGCCATTGCTACTGCTTTTTCTAAGTCATTCAGCAAAAGTGAGGGGTCTATGTGATCGTAGGGGACTTTAGTGAGTTGCTGTACCTGTTGTTGGATTGTTTCAATGGCTAAATTTGATGCGACATTGCCGCCTTCGTGTCCGCCGATGCCATCACAGACAATTGCTAAGGCTGTGGGCTGGGGTGGTTTGCTCACTAGAGTGCCAGTGGGTGGGCTACAGGCGTCTTCGTTACGTTGGCGACTAGGTCCAGTATCGGTTTTAGTGATAATTTTGATTGTGGGTGTTTGCGATCGCCCCAATTGTGCCAGTCCGCGATCTAAAACTGTAATTAATTGTTCAGATGAGTGAATTTCGCCCTGAGTCAGAGAAAGACTAACGCGATCGACAAATTCCACTATTGCTGGTTTGGCGTTATCGATCAATTGCCGCCAGAATTCCCCTAATTGAGGCAATTCTGGTGGTGTAGTGTCGTCGAAGCGCAATTCCAACAAACGGACTAGGGAGCCTTCTACCCGTAAAACAGATGAGTCAAGCAAGCTAGAGACGACACCTTCACTGGCCAGAGGTTGCCACAAATGAGCTATCTGCCACAACCAATTGAGTTGGCGCATGGATGTCGCATCATGCCAAGCACTGGTTAATTCGCTGCCGAGATGTACTTGTTGGGTTGTGTCATCCACCATGATTGGTGGTTTTTCTAAAAGTAATATTTCTTGCTGGGGGGAGTCGTTAGTTAGGGGAAGGACTCCATATACCTGCGGTACGTGTAAGCGGTAGGGAATGAGTCTTAGGTAAGCTCTGGGGATCTGTAAATTCTCTAACTCTGGTGTTAGGGTTAATAAACCAGGCTTCGTATCTAATAGAAGAAATTTATCAGCAATTAAATAGCGATCGGCTAATATTTTTCCAGGGCTACCCAAACTCTGGCCATCCACCACAGCCCAGAGATAATTTTTGGGTAAGGGCGTGGAACATCGCTGGCAAAACTTATGAGTCAGGGGATTGGCAGCCTGACAATTTTCGTGTGGACACTGGAGCGTTGCCGCGTCATTTTCCATAGTTTTCCCACCGATCAGCGATTGGCAATTTCTTTAACAGCATTAGTAGGGACAATCTAGACCGCTCATCTTTCTTAAACTTGACATCTCCAGATTTTAGATGCTGATTTTAGCTGGCGGTTATCAGCAGGTGCTAATACTTAACTTATCTAAAGAATAGGCTCCCAAGTTAACCTACAGCCCCATCATAGCTTCTATTGCTCTGTGATTCTCCATCAATAAAGCAACCAACTCCAACCCTGTCACCAAAGCATAACTCAAGCATAACTGTGCTATTTGCTTTTGCTGAATTACTCCATGTTCAATAGGCAGATAATATTGGTATTTATCTAGTTTATAAGTAAGATAGCAATAATTAACTTTAATTAAGAATTAAGATATAGCGATCGGCTTTTATTTTTGAACTTAATTTGCGTGGCTAGGGAGTAGGGAATAGGGAGTAGGGAATGGGGAATTGGGAATGGGGAATTGGAAGTGTGGGAGAAATGGGAAGGGTGGGAAGCTTTTTTATCATAATCTCCCCACACTCCCTCATCCCCCTCTCCCCCTCATCTCCCCACTCCCCACTCCCCACTCCCCACTCCCTAGATAGGTTTAACTCGTCTTATTGATTGTCGTCAATTGCAACTTGGGGGATTCCCATGCTGTAGTTGGTAACACGCGCAGAGAGATTGTAGCTGATTTCGCCGAGTTGCAGGAGCGATCGCACATAATGCTCTAAATCTGACCCTACGCGGCGTAAATTATAGTCTGTCAGGTCTGCGCCACTAGAAGCTTCTACTAGTTCATCAAATTTTCGATAAACCTTTTGCAGCGCATCTTCATTCCAGTTGAATTCGTTGTCTGGGTCAATATCTAACGTTAAAACTTGATCGCTTGGAAGAAGTTCGCCATCTTGGTCAATTTCAGCCGCAAAAATGCGGATATGCCGGGTTGTGGACTTGAGCAGCGTCGGGTTATCCATAAAAGGGTGTAAGATTTGGGTGGATTACACTGAAATTATTGTAAACCTTATATTCGAGGTTAAATGCTCTTAATTTACAAGCTTTGAGGGCAGTTTCAAAAGAGTATATTTAATGGACATAAGTAAAAATATTGCCTGTACTGATTATTGCTTTTACTTGTGCTAGTAGTGGAAGTCGCAATTAGTTGGTAGTACTGACAGTAGCCTCATGATTTTCACACCAGAATTATTGGGTAGAGTATTTTCATTTAGGGGGACACAAACTAGTCTCAGTGGTATGCTAATCTTGCCTATTGCTAAGCTTTTTGTACTTATTATTAAGTCTAGAAGACAGTAGGATGAGGTCTTGGACTGGAATAATTTGATCTGTGTACATTTTTGATCGAAAACAAAAATTTTTACCTTAATAACTATGTCGATCAATTTCTCCTAAATTTGCTCTTGAAAAAAACGTACATCTAGTAATTTTACGGAATAGGGCTACATCGACCTCTGGCATTAAGAAAAGGAAAAAAATCAAGCGGTTTTACTTACGTAATAACACTAAAAATAGAGTAACAAGTCAAACTGTTATTGACGTTAACATAAAGTTGATGTAAAAAGCTTTAAAAAGCTCGCACAACTTCTTACAGAAACTTTATTGTGTAGAATCTTAAAAACTGAATAATAGTTATGGCTTACCATAAGCTACATCTGGCACAGTGAGAGCAAAATCTAGACAGTGAAAATTGAGCTTGAAAATAAAACACAGGAGAGTGAAATGGAATACATTGGTGTTTGATGAAGAAAAATTCTTAATTCAAGCACTTTGGATTCAAAAAAGATATAAAGAACTTTTGCTGGACATCTACCTCCTTACCCTCATGACTACCAAGTAAAGGAATCTCAATAGCTATGAACTCCAAAGCATTACCACGCCAAATCAATAATCTCGAAGTAGGTGTTTATGAGTGCGAAATACATCTCAAATTTAGGTTGATTGAGGAAAAGAGTCTATTGGGCGATCGCGAGCAACTCTTACAGGTGCTACTCGATGCTTTGACCGAGGGTTCTGACGATTTTCTAGAGACGCTACAAGCGTCCGTTAAAGCCCAGGAAATATCAGAGTTCAAAGCCTCACCTCAAATGCGACGGCAGCTAATGCGCTTGCGTAATGCTGCTGAAAATCCCCAAATTTAAAGGTGTAATTTAAGTAGCAAAAATCGTGAATTAGGTATCAAATCAAATAGCGATCTCATACCCCATATACACTCGTTGCAATAAAAACTAAGCAGTCAGTAGATTTCATAAAATATTTTGATTTCTGCTTTGTGAAAGTCTTATTTAGCAGCACAAAGTCCCAGGAACAGTTTCCTTAATTAAAAACTTTGTAGCAAAGGTTACTGGTAGAATCTCAAAGCAAATTCAGCCGGGTGCATTTTACCGAGTTAACATCAAAACATTGGGGAAAAATAAAACCCTGTGTCTTTACAGATGGGGCGTTAGACAACAGGTGCAAATCAAATGAAAACCTAAAAGACCAAAGTAAAAATAAATAGCCTTTCTTTTAGCTTTTTACTTTAGCTAAGTGCCTGGTTTGCTGAAATACTTATGTTTTATCTATTACTGGTAATCGGTTGTGGTTTAGCAGCCAGTAATCTGTTACCAATTGCGCTGTGAGGAGGGAGTGGGGAGTGGGGAGATGAGGGGGATGAGGGGGATGAGGGAGTGTGGGGAGTGTGGGGGAAAGAGAATTTATGCTTCCTCCCCTTCCTCCCACACCTCTTCCCCATTCCCCATTCCCCATTCCCCATTCCCTATTTAGCAAGACCGTGTTCTAGAGCAAAACGAACTAACTCTGTACGGCTATTGGTGCCGGTTTTACTAAACAAACGGCTGACGTATTTTTCTACGTTGCGGACGCTGGTTTCCAAACGACGGGCGATTTCTTTGTTCATCAACCCTTGGGCGACTAAGTTTAAAACACTTTGTTCTCTGGGGGTCAAATCAATTTTGAAAGGGGCTGGCGATTGGGAAATGGCATTTCTTTGAGTTAATAACGCCTTGATTTGGGCAATTTGATTGGCAAGTTCAGCAATATCAGGGGTTTCAGCTTCATCTCCCGTAGTTGGGGTTTTAGCGTTGCGGCGGGCTAGCAAATTTTCGACTATGGCGACTAACTCATCTGGATCGAAGGGTTTGGGTAGATAAGCATCAACACCAGCTTGATAGCCTTGGATGCGATCGCCTGTCATCCCCTTAGCAGTTAAAAATACTACGGGGAGTGCTTGGAAGCGAGGATCTTCTCGCAGTTGCTTCAGGAACTGATAGCCATCCACCTGGGGCATCATCACATCGGAAATCACTAGATCGGGTGTATTCACCTGCATCAATTCCCAACCCTCAACGGCGTTACTGGCGATTTGAACGCTGAAACCGCTCTCTTGCAAATAATCTTTCACGGCTTCCCGTATGCCTGGTTCATCATCCACCAGTAACAATTGTGCTGACATTGAAAATATCCTTAAATTTACCTTTTTCCAATTTAGCGAAACTTGACAGGCATTGAACGGGAGTTTGGAGTTAGGAGTTAGGAGTTAGGAGTTAAGAGTTAGGAGTTTGGAGTTAGGAGTTAGGAGTTAGGAGTTAAGAGTTAAGAGTTAGGAGTTAGGAGTTAAGAGTAAAAGTTATTCTCCCCCTGCCTCCCCTGCCTCCCCTGCCTCCCCTGCCTCCCCTGCTCCCTCATCCCCCTCATCCCCTCTCCAGTTATTATGTGATTATGAAGATGGGAGAAGCTATGACTGCCATTACCCTGAACTTAGAACCAGTAATCAATCTCACTGCTGAGCAGTTTTATCAACTATGTCGAGTCAACCCTGATGCTAAACTGGAACGCACTGCATTAGGAGAATTAGTTGTCATGGCGCCGACTGGTGGAGAAACTGGTAGTCGAAACCGCAGGTTAACCCAACGTTTGGGAACTTGGACGGATGAAGACGAAACTGGAGAAGCTTTTGACTCTTCAACTATGTTTCAGCTTCCCAATGGAGCTTTGCGATCGCCTGATGCGGCTTGGATTCCTTTAGAGCGGTGGGAAGCACTAGCTCCTGAAGAAAGAAAGACTTTTCCTCCCATTTGTCCCGACTTTGTAGTAGAACTGCGGTCTGATTCTGACACGCTCAAGTCTCTCCAAGACAAAATGCAAGAATATATGGAGAATGGTACGCGCTTGGGGTGGCTGATTGACCCTAAAGCAAAGCAAGTAGAGATTTATCGCCAAGGAAAAGAAAAGGAAGTGCTAATTTCCCCAAATCATTTATCAGGGGAGGATGTACTACCAGGCTTTATCTTGAATTTGCAAGGGATTCTTTGATAACTTAAGTCTCTGATTCAATTTCAACTGCGCCTAGTAGCCTTAACGAAGCTTTCTGTGCATCGGTTAACCCTCGCACTTTGGCAATATTCATTCCTTCGTAGGGTCGTGGTGCTTGAAGTGTTTTGCAGCATTCACCAGTTCTGACATTCCACAGTTTAATCGTTTCGTCGTGGCTTGCACTCCCAAGTATCTCACCGTCGGGACTAAACTTCACTGACCACACCCGATTTGTATGTCCTGTTAAAATTTTTAGACATTCTCCTGTATTTACGTCCCATATCCGCACTGTTTGGTCATCACTGGCTGTGGCAAGTAGGGAACCATCGGGGCTAAATGTCACAAAATAAACACCACTGCTATGGCCTTCTAGGGTTTTGATACATTTACCGGGTGGTAGGCGATCGCTATTATCTCTCGTTAAGTCCCAGAACTTGATCGTGCGGTCATCGCTGGCGGTAGCTGCAATTTTACCATCAGGACTGAAGGCGATGGACAATACACTATTGTTATGCCCTTCGAGTGTTATCAAGCATACACCTGTATTAGCATCCCACACTTTCGCAGTATAGTCTCCGCTAGCACTTGCCAGAGTTTGACCATCAGGACTAAAAACACTAGACCAAACCCAGCTAGTATGAGCCTGTAATGTCTTTAAACATTGACCTGTTTGCACATCCCACAATTTCAGAGTTCGATCGGCGCTACCAGTCAATAAAGTTTTGCCATCAGGACTAAAATTCACTGACCAAACCCAATTACTATGTCCGTGCAAAGTCTTCAGGCATTTACCCGTGCTAGCGTCCCATAATTTAACTAGGGTACAGCCACTTGCTAAAGTCTTGCCCTCCGGACTAAAGGCAACCGATACAACTGGGGCAGTATGTCCCGACAAGGTTTGGAGACATATACCTCCCTCGACATCCCACAATCGCACCTCAGAGTCACCGCTGCCGCTTACCAAGGTTTTTCCGTCCGGATTAAAGGCAATTAATCGAAATCCATTGGTGTATCCTTTGAAAGTTCTTATACATTGCCCCGTCACAGTATCCCATAGCTTAAGAGTATGGTCTTCACTGCTGGTAGCAATTATTTCCCCATTAGGACTAAATGCTATTGACAAAACTGGACTAGTATGCAATTCCAAAGTTTGGTTACAGATACCCGCAGCCACATCCCACAACTTTACGGTTTTGTCATGACTAGCACTAGCAAGGGTTTTACCGTCAGGGCTAAAGGCGATTGATTGCACAAAACAAACATGTCCCTGGAAGGTATTGAGTAGTTCGCCGGTGATTGCGTTCCATAACTGGATAATATAGTCATCGCCGACACTCGCAAGAGTTTTCTCATCAGGACTAAAGGCAACAGCCTGTACAAAATTGCTTTGTCCTGGGAAAGTTTTCAGTAACTCACCTGTATGCACATTCCACAACCTAATAGCGCCTTCATTTGCACTACTAGCTAGCATTTGACCGTCAGGACTGAAGGTGATTGAATGGGGTTGGGTGCTGTGTCCTGTAAAAGTCCTTAATAGTTTGCCTTTGCGGATATCCCATAATTTAATACTGCATTCATCACCAATGCTTGCAAGTGATTGGCTATCCGGACTGAAGACAATATCGTATACCCAACTTGTATGCCCTTGAAATGTTTCTAAGCAAATACCCGTTTTGGCATCCCATAGCTTTAGGCTTTTATCATCACTACCGGTAGCTAACATTTGACCATTGGGACTAAAAGCCAGTGAAAGAATCCAACGGGTATGTGCATTCCATCTCGAAAGTAGTTTTCCGTCAGCTACTTGCCATAATTGAACTTCACCTGCAACGCCACCAGTGGCTAAAACTTTTCCATTGGGACTAAATGCCACTGCCAAAATACTACCAAAAGTTTCAGTAAAAACTGACTTCGATAAATCCGCATTTTGGAAGTTAATGTGATTTAAAGTAATATTTTTCAAATATGCTTGCCAAACAGCAAGGTTTGAAAAATCTGCATTTTTTAAATTGACTCCAGTATGGCAGAGTATATTAATCAGATTTCCGGCGGCATATCCGGGTTGAATTGGGTAAGAAATTTGGATTTTATTAATAAGTTTATAAATATGAGCTTCTAGTCTATTTTTATTGCCATAATGTGCTATTAATTTATTAATTAATGGTTTTAATAATAAGCAAATTTGAGAGTCTCGAATATAGTCTTTGGCAGTAGCTTTAATCAGGGCGTAAGAGTTAAAAATTGAAATGACATCTATGATAATTTCATTAAATACAGCAATACCTAACTTTTCTGTGATGTATTCCATGACAACAGGTTGCTGGGTAAAGTTGACGCTGTGGTTAGCAACATGATGACTTGTTTCAATTAGTGACCTTGCTTTTAAAGACTCTAGTGATTCAATAAGCTCTCGTATCGATATATGTGGTACAATATCCTGTTGTAATTCAGCTAGAGAAACGGCTTCTCGATTAATTGCTAACCAGCACATCACCTGTTTTTCTAGAGGAGATAAGCGTTTACACTGTTGGTCTAAAAGTTCCCAAATATCACCAAAAACAGAGGTATCACACTCTAGTAATTGTAAAATATTTCCAGCAAATAAGTCTTGAGTTGTATTGGCAACTATCTTTAAAGCTAAGGGATTACCGTTATAACGTGCGGTTAATAATTCCTCTTGTTGTGGGGAAGCAGAAAAACCTTTGTCTTGAAAAATTTCGTGTATTTCCAAGTTGCTTAACCCTGTAACTTTAAGACAACGAATGGGTAAATTTTCCCCTTCTTTAAATCCTAAACCTTTCGGTTTCTCGCGGCTAGTTAGTAATAAACAGCTTTGATGGGGTAATTCAGCAATGTACCGAAATAGTTGTCCATAATTTTCATATCCTTCTCGGTAATTTCCGGCACTTACACCACTAACGAGAACTGTTTCAACGTTATCTAAGATAATTAAACACCGTGATAGAGTTAAATATTTCATTAACAAAGCTAGTTGTGCTTCGTTGGTGTCGAGTAAATTTATTTCCTGCTGATTAGATAAAAATTTAACTAGGTCTAACAATATATTTTGTATAGGCGGTGCATTGCGTAGAGAACGCCAAAAAATATATTCAAACGTATGTTGGTTATCTTCTGCAACCTTAACTGCAAGGGTGGTTTTACCAATACCGCCCATCCCAAGTAAAGTTATCAGGCGACAGCGTGAAGCGTAGCTGTCGCCTTTAGGCGAATCGCCCACAATCCATTTACTCAAGGTTTCTAATTCAGTGCTACGTCCATAAAAGCGGGAAACATCGATCGCCTCTCCCCAGTCGATGTGAGGTGTGAAGGTTGGGGACGTGTTTGCACCATTGTGATGCTGTGCGGTTCGCTTCAGGACACCGTGGAGATTATTCTTAGTAACTTTTTCACCCAAAGCTTGAGAAAGCGATCGCCATAGTTGCGAACCAACGTCCTTGATGTGTCCGGGGTCATATGTGACTTCTCGCGCCATTTCTAGGTAAGTTTTTCCTTCCCAGGTGTGACGAAATACAAGCTGTTGCGCCTTTGTTAAGCGTCCTCGTTTCAATAATTGCTCAACGAGTGCGATCGCTTCATCAACCGTCATTTATTCGGTAGTAATACAGGTTAACTACAATATTCCCACACCAAACTGGATTTTTCGCAAAAATTTACGTAAATCTACCAAAAAAACCCGACTTTTTCCCGACTTTTTCCACTAAACTTATCTTTTTGCAATTTAGCGAAAGTTGACAGGCATTGAACAACCTGATTTCACCTTTACCGCCCACAATCCATTTACTCAAGATTTCTAATTCAGTGCTACGTCCATAGAAGCGGGAAACATCGATCGCCTCTCCCCAGTCGATGTGAGGTGTGAAGGTTGGAGAG
>NZ_JACJSJ010000104.1 GCF_014698115.1 Nostoc sp. FACHB-973 | reverse complement strand
AATCCCCAATCCCCACTCCCCACTCCCCACTCCCCTAAGACAGTCTGTCAAACATTTTTTAATTCTGTCGAGAACATAAAGAAGGCATTACTTAGGGTAAATTACACATTAAAGTCTTAAATGGAGATTGTCGATGCAACTTCTCGAATATCCTCGTGTTGCAGTCATTGCCGGAGAAAATGCGGTTCACGTTTCTCAACTACCCCCTACATGGCAAGAGATTGCGAGAGGAACCACGAGTGTGGGACTTCCCCATCCGCAAACTTATGTTGAGATGGCACAGTTATTTCTATACAAATTAGAGCATGGTGACGTTGACTTGTTTAGCGATCGCCCCCAACTAGCTCACTTAATACCGTCATTCTCCCAAATATTTGCACAGCTAGCATGGGAAACCCTGGAATTTTTTGGACAAGACTTTAGGAAAGACAGCTATCCAAATTTTGCAGAAATTCTCCGCGATGTGGAGTCAAAGGGAATCGAGTATGCCGAGGAAGTAAAAGTAGCTCGTATTGGTATAGATTTATTCAATGAATTTGGTTATGAACTGCCTGCCAGTTTCTATCATGTGCATTTAGCACCAATTTACCGGGATCATGTTTTTGAAGAACGTGCATTACGATTTGACCCCCGTGATATAGAACACAAGCGTGCTTGGGATGCCATACTCCATGCAGGCAAGGTATTTGCTATTCAGATGAAGGTGCAAAGTATTGCCTCAAAATATGGTTTTACCTATCAACACGGCTGCGGTTGCAACTCTCACCTATCTTCTATCGATCCTGCACGTGGGGCGTTTGAGTATGAATTGAGTCCCGAAAAGCGTCAGCGATGGATTCGCAGTTTCATCTGGACTGCTTGGTATGAGTATGCCTTCTTTGCGATCGTACCTAATACGAGTTACTTGGTGTAAAGGGGAGTGGGGAGTGGGGAGTGGGGAGATGGCGGGATGAGGGAGCAGAGGGGCAGAGGCGAAAATTTATAACTCCTAACTCCCCACTCCTAACTCCTAACTCCAACTCCCCACTCCCTTTTAGACATTCTCATCCAAAATTGTCCCTTCTATATTGGCTCCCTCTAAATTTGCTCCGCTTAAATTTGCCTGGTTTAAATCTGCTTCAGTAAGATTTGCTTGGGACAAGTCGGCTACGGTTAAATCTGCACCACTCAAATCAGCTCCATTTAAATTTGCCGCAATTAAGCTTGCTTGCTGTAAACCCGCGTCAGTTAAGTTAGTTTCAATCAGCTTGGCAACTGTCAAATCAGCGTGACTCAAATTAGCTCCATCCAAATTAGCTCCATCCAAGATAGCTCCATCTAAAATAGCTCCAGTTAAGTTGCTACCACTGAGGTTGGCGTTACTTAAATCTGCTCCATTCAAGTCTGCCCCAATCAAACTAGTTTGCGTTAAATTAGCGTGACTCAAATTAGCTCCATCCAGAATAGCTTTATCTAAAATTGCGCCCCTGAGGTTAGCTTCCCTGAGGTTGGCCTCACTCAAGTTGATACCAGTAAAATCTCTTATGCCTGCGGCATAATTTTCCATGAGTTGCTCTGCTTTCATATCTCTTTTGCGTCTGTTGCTGTGCTAAGGAACGTTGAATTGAAGCTACCGAAGACAGGCAGGAATCCCCAGCAAGCGCTACAGAGGATCTATAGTGGTTGAGTCGATAATGAATTAGCTTTATCTAGCTTAGGTATTCTGAACTGCTGGTGCTACTACCGAGAGGTGTGAATTTATTTCATACTTGGGAGAGATGTTTAGGAATTATTTAAGCATTAGTGCAAAGCGATCGCTATACTCTATTGTGGTGTTCGTCTGGCAGAGGTTATGGCAAAACCAATTCGTATTCTTTTGCAGACTACGATTCCTAAGACTGAAGATGATTGGAGCATTTTTCGTTTCTCGATGTTGCAAGATTACTTAGCATCAATTAAAGATGAAGCGGGAAATTCTTTATTTGAAGTTACAGGACGCGATTACGAGTCAAATGCAGTAGATGGTGACCCAGTATTAAGTACTCTCGACAAATCAGATTTTGATGAACTTTGGCTATTTGCTTTAGATGTGGGTGATGGTTTAACCGAAAAAGATATTGCTGGAATTAATGCTTTTCGGCAACGCGGCGGTGGTATTCTGACAACACGGGATCATCAAGATATGGGCTGTTCAATGTGTGGTTTAGTTGACATTGGTGATGTCCACTATTTCAACACAAAAAACCCCGATCCCGATGAATCTCGCTGGAGCCGAGATGACTCATACACAAGTTATATTTCCTGGCCTAACTATCATTCTGGGGCTAACGGTGATTATCAAAAAATCACCATTGTTGAACCAATTCACGAACTTGTAAAAAATCCAAATTCACCTTTGGGACATATCGAATTTTTTCCAGCGCATCCCCACGAAGGCGGGATTGGTGCGCCTTTCGGCAATGCTAATGCGCGGGTAATTGCCTTAGGAAAAAGTTTAGTTACCGATCGTGAGTTCAATCTTGTTGTAGCGATCGAGCATCATCAAGATCCACAAGGAAATATATTAGGACGAGCAGTAGCTAATTCCAGCTTCCATCATCTAGTAGATTACAACTGGGACATTGAAAAAGGCTGTCCCACTTTTGTAGATGAAGCACCAGGAGATGGGATGAAAAACCAGCCACGCGCTTTGGAAGATATCAAAACCTATGTCCATAACGTTGCTTTCTGGCTAGCAAATTAAACAACAATATTCCTGAACAAATTTTCGATTTTAAATTCTTAGAGGAATGATGATCATTGATTATCATTCCTACTCACTACTGATTTTATTTCTTGGAAGTCCTTGATGGCTAATGGCGATCGCATTCCTTAATGGAAAAATTTACTGATAAATAAAAATTTATCGCAAACAAATATCACAATACAAAATTATTACTTCGGGGATCTACTAGGCAGAATAACCCACTCAAGCCCTAACCGATGTGTCTCCCACAACTGAGTTAAAAAAGCATCATAAAAGCTTCGCAATCTTACTTATAAGAAACTAGGAAATGCATGTTAATGTTTTAATCTCATGTCTTGCCTTCGAGCCTTTTCCTATGCATCTGCACTATTTACATCCCCAAAACCTTGAAGAATTAGTCAAGAGTAGTGGTATAGACTTACACTTAGTGCAACTTAATTTTCGATCGCTCCAAGGTGTAACTGCTTATGAGTATTTGTTGATTTCTCAGCTACTTCCCCGCACCAATACTGGAATGGTAAAAAGTAGTTGGTTGCAGCGTTATGCTCATATTACTGAAGGTGGTTGGTGGTGTTCTGGACTAGACCCCTTGAATAATTGGCAAATCATGGAATGGGGGTGCTTTAAGCCAAACCAACCCCGACAAAATAACAATGGCAAATCTATTAAATACGAACATCCCCCCAGCACGCCAACACGGGTGTTTTGTTTGCGGGTAACACTGCAAATCTGGCAGCAAGTTGCAGGGCGTTACAATTTAGTCATGCCCGATGATATTACCATTACCCCGGATGGCGAAGCTAAGGGTTTTTGGCAATGGGTGATGGAAAAGAATATTTCCGTCATCATCTGCGAGGGTGTGAAGAAAGCAGCGACGCTGTTGACACAAGGATATGCAGCTATTGGCGTTCCTGGAATTACTAGCGGTTATCGGGTTGTCAAAGATGAGTTTGGTAAAGTCACCCGTCGTCAATTGATTCCCGACTTAGCAGTGTTTGCGATGACAAAGCGTCGCTTTTATATTTGCTTTGATTTTGAAACTCAACCCCAGAAAATTGCTGCTATTAATAATGCCATTTCCCAACTTGGTTGTTTATTCCAGCAAAAAAATTGCTCTGTTAAAGTTATTGAACTTCCAGGAAGAGAAAAAGGCGTTGATGATTTTATTGTTGCCAAAGGTGCAACTGATTTCGATAAACTTTATCGCCAAAGTCTTGATTTAGAAATTTATCTTGCCCAAACCAAACCCCACACCGAGTTAAGCATTCCTGCTGCCCTAACTTTGAACCGTCCTTACATAGGTGAAATCCCTTTCCCTACCTCTGGATTAGTAGGAGTTAAATCAGCAAAAGGAACAGGTAAAACCACAGGACTACAAAGCGTTGTCCAGCAAGCAAAAAATAGAAATCAACCTGTTTTATTAATTACTCATAGAATCCTACTAGGACGATTTCTGTGTGAAAAAATTGGGATTCAATGGGGAATAGGGAATGGGGAGTGGGGAGTAGGGAAGAGTTTTCCCAGTACCCAGTACCCAGTAACCAGTACCCAGTACCCCATTCCCAAATCTTTCGGTTTATGCGTTGATTCGATTTGGAAATTGAACCCTGAAGATTGGCATGGGGCAATAGTAATTTTGGATGAAGTAGAACAATCTTTGTGGCATTTATTAAACAGTAATACTTGTAAACACAAACGTGTAAAAATCTTAAAATTATTCCAAGAACTAATCGCTACAGTTTTAACAACTGGAGGGTTAGTAATTGCCCAAGATGCTGATTTGTCAGATGTTTCACTGGAATATTTACAGGGATTGGCAGGAATTAAATTAACTCCTTGGGTAGTTCTTAACGAATGGAAACCCCAGCAAGGTTGGGACGTTACTTTTTATGATTCACCGAATCCAACACCGCTAATTCATCAACTAGAATTAGATTTACTTGCCGGACGTAAATGTTACGTTACTACTGATAGTCGCGCTGGGCGTTACAGTTGTGAAACCATTGAACGTTATTTGAAAGAGCGTTTACAAAAATTAAGACGACAGTTTCCTCAAACTCTGGTAGTTAGCAGTCACACTACAAACACACCTGGTCATGCAGCGGTTGATTTTATTGCAGCTATTAATCAAAAAATATCTGAATATGATGGTGTTTTTGTTACCCCTAGTCTTGGTACAGGAATTAGCATTGATGTTCAACATTTCGACCGAGTTTATGGCATTTTTCAAGGGGTAATTCCTGACTCAGAAGCGCGACAAGCATTAGCAAGAGTGCGGGATGATGTGCCGCGTGTTGTCTGGTGCGCTAAGCGAGGTATTGGTTTAATTGGTAGCGGTAGTACAAATTATCGTTTGCTATCTGATTGGTATCAGGAAAATCAAAAAGAAAATTTAGCTTTGCTCAGTCCATTACATAAAATAGACGTGGATTTACCTTTAGTTCATGACCCAATTCATTTGCGAACTTGGGCAAAGTTATCTGCAAGGGTAAATGCATCGATTCGCCTCTATCGTCAATCGATGCAAGATGGCTTAATTGCTGATGGACATGTAATTCAGCTGCGGAGTAATGCAGTTCACAATAATATTATTCGAGATTTACGCCTTGCCTTTTTGGCGAGTGACCCCAATGATTTAGCAACCCGCAGGAGGTTAATTTTAGAAATCGTCAAAGTCCAAAAAGATTGGGCGCAAAGCCGTCAAAAAGCTAAAGACATTAAACGCAAAATCAAAGAAATTAAACAACAAAATCAATTAGCAGTGGCTACGGCGGTAGCTAAGGCTAAAGATATCGATTATGTAGAATATGAGCAGTTATTAGTTAAACATTCCTTGACTGATGAAGAACGCAACCAAATTAACAAATATCTTCTCAGACAGAAATATGGGATAGAAATTACTCTGGGGCTGAAATTGCAGGACGATCAAGGATATTATGCTCAATTATTAATTCACTATTATCTGACTCATGAAAGCGAGTATTTTCACATTAGAGACCAGCAAGAATGGCATCAACAATTATCTTGGGGTGAAGGGAAAGTTTTTCTACCAGATTTAAAGACTTACACTCTGAAAGTTGAGGCAATGAGAGCCTTGGGAATGCTGCAATTTTTGGAAATTGGGCGAGAATTTAGGGAAAATGATCCTGATTTAATCTTACTAAAAAATGTTGCTTTGCAGCATAGTAAGCATATTAAAAGAGTGCTTGGTATTAATTTAGTTGGAGAGAAAGAACAACTTTGGGGAATTAAATTACTCAGCCGATTGTTAAATTTGTTAGGTTTGAAGCTGAAGCGAGTAAATGAAGTTTATCAAATGGATTCAGCAACCCTAAATGATGGTAGGGAAAAAATATTTGCAGTTTGGCATCAACGGGATGAATTGATGTTGACTCATGTTAAGAGTGGTGGCTATAGGGTGGCTGATTATTCGTCAATTTTTGAAAGTGTAGGGACATCCAGAGTCTAGCAGGAAAGCAGCAGTTCAGTTTATCAAAACAGAATTCAGGAGTCAGGAGCCAGAATTCAGCAATGTTTTTTGTGCGACTGGTGG
Organism: Nostoc sp. FACHB-973; assembly: GCF_014698115.1. Taxonomy (GTDB): domain Bacteria; phylum Cyanobacteriota; class Cyanobacteriia; order Cyanobacteriales; family Nostocaceae; genus Nostoc; species Nostoc muscorum. The sequence goes on along the minus strand of NZ_JACJSJ010000104.1, from coordinate 24,606 downwards.
ATAGCGCAGCTAATATCATGTCCGGTTAAAAACTTATCATTAAGGCAGCAGGGGGGCAGAGGAGCTCTTAAGCAGAGGGGAAGGGTTTTTGGTTTTCTGCATAGATTCGGGAATCATAACTAATTAGCCGGACATGATATCAGACATCGACGAATGTCTTCTTCAACAACAACCCAGCGAGTCGGCGACTGAGTGATTCGGAAAATAGCATCCTCAATGGAATTGACAAAGGCCTGTGCTAATTCAACCCGACGTTCTGCGTAAAACTCTACGGCTTCACTATATTCAGTCAATGCTGCTGGGTGAAAGACGTATTTCATCACTCTAGGAGCTGTCTAGCCCTAGCTAAAGCTTCCTCTCCTGGAATTGGTTTAACTGCACCACTCCGGACTTCATCTCTGCGCTTCTTGGCTGCATCTGTCCACAGCATTTGAAGTGTTTCATCTACATCAAACTCAAGACTTTCAACCAGCTTCTCTACCAACAATGCTCTTGATGCACTGGGCAAAGCTAAAGCTTGTTTCATGATCTGCTCAACAGATACCATAATTTTTGAAAGCATAGGGACTATCCAGAGTCTAGCAGTAAAGCAGCAGACGTAGGACATAGTATCAGCTTGCAGAAATCAAACCAACGATCGCCTTGACTAATTCATCTGGATCTATTGGTTTGGGGATATGCATCTGAAACCCTGCTGCTAGTGCTTGCTGCTGATTAATTTCCCCAGCATAAGCCGTGAGAGCGATCGCTGGTACGTGTCCTCCTTGTTGGGGCGATCGCTTTCTCACCTCACGCATCAGCATATAACCATCTGTCTTTGGCATTCCAATATCACTGATCAAAACATCCGGTATCGACTCAGACAGTGCTTGTAATGCATCTTGTGCTGATGCTACAGCGGTTACTTCTACACCATAATCTTGCAAAATAAAGGTTACTAAATCACGAATATCTGGTTCATCGTCCACCACCAATACTTGAGTGTCCCTGGGGAATGGGGTATCAGACTCAGAAAGTAAAGACTCATTCTCCTCATATCCAAACTGCTGATTTGTGACTAAAAGCGGTAAGTTGGTGGTGACAGTTGGATTCGATTCTTTTCCAAGACTTTCGGCTTGAACTTTTTTCCCATGCATTATATTAAGATTTGGCATCTTGCACACTGCTCATAATTCAACAATACCGTCTTGAAGAGTAGGCATCCCCTAGTTTGATGAGTATGAATTTTTCAGTTAAAAAATACAATCTATCAAAGGACACAGAAACAATTTAAAATTAAAAATTGTGAAATCCTCTCCCAGTAATCATTATGGTCGCTGGCTGTATACTTTTTTCAGCGAGAGTATCTGAGGAATTTCAGCCTAAAGACATATAGCAATTTTATTTAATTTGTGAAAACTGCAAGCTTCAATAGAATTTTAGATTTTAAATTTTGGATTTTGGATTGAGTAAGAGAAGCCCAACAAATAAATTATTCAATTGGTAAATCTAAAATCTAAAATCCAAAATCCAAAATCGAGTCACCTGACAAACGTCCTAAATCGCATGTAACCTGCACCAAAAAGTAATCCTACAACCTGACCCCAGTAAATGACACCAGATTGATTTACACCAAAGGGGGGAATATTTAAACTACCAATACCATAAAATAGCTGTTGAACAAACCACCAAAATACATAGAAAAAGGCTGGAACTTCAAGGGGGATATACAAAATTATTAGCGGCAAAACTGAGTAAATTTTGACTTGAGGAAACTTGATGATATAGGCTCCTAAAACAGCTGCGATCGCCCCATTTGCCCCAATCAATGGTACTGTCAAACTCGGTTGAGCCAGAATTTGTGCCACACCCGTCACAACGCCACCCGCCAAGTACAATCCCACATAGCGTTTATGTCCGAGAATATTTTCTACAGTCTTGCCAAAAACCCATAAAAATAACATATTTCCTAATATTTGACTAAAACTTCCGTGCAAAAATATTCCAAAAATTAGCGAAAATAGACGCCAAAGCACAACTATCCAAGCAGCAAAATTCAAAAAAATAGCATTTGCAATCGCCCCGCTAATCTGGGCAGGAATCACCCCCCAACTATTGACAAAATAGCCCAATTCGTTGCTAAACTCTAGCCTCAGTTCCCATAAAAATACGGCAATATTAATGGCAATTAGCCAATAATTAACTATCGGCTTATTCCAACAACGAATATTATCACTAATAGGAATCATAAATTTGTCATTTGTTATTAGTCATTGGTCATTGGTTTTTCTTTGCGTCGCCTCATCTCCCTCATCTCCCTCATCCCCCTCATCCCCCTCATCTCTCCACTCCCCCTTAACCTGTGGCAGAATCGAAATCAGATCGCATCGCACTTATACTGGGCAAACGAGATGCTGGGAAACACACTTGTTGGAAGATACCAAATTATTAGTAACTTGGGAGGTGGGGGTTTTGGCGAAACTTTTGTTGCTTATGATACTCAATTACCTGGTACGCCTCAATGTGTGGTCAAGAAACTCAAACCCCAAGCAAATGATCCAGTAACTTTGGAAACTGCAAGGCGTTTATTTGATACAGAAGCTCAAGTTTTGTATAAATTAGGCACTCACGATCGCATTCCCCAACTTTTAGCTTATTTTGAAGAAAACGCCGAGTTTTATCTCGTACAGGAATTGATCGAAGGTCATGACCTGAGTGAAGAATTAATAGCAGGGAAAACCTGGAGTCAAGACGAGGTAATTTCACTTCTACAAGAAATTTTGACAATCTTAGAATTTGTCCATCAACAGAATGTAATTCATCGTGATGTCAATCCGCGAAATATTCTCAGACGTGCTGCTGATGGCAAGTTAATCTTAATTGATTTTGGGGCAGTTAAACAAATTGCTACCCAAGTTATTACTCCCCAAGGTACAACTCAATGTACTGTTGCGATCGGTACACCTGGATATATTCCTGGCGAACAAGCTCATGGTACGCCAAAATTAAGCAGTGATATCTATGCTACGGGGATAATTGCTATTCAAGCCCTCACTGGATTATCTCCTGAAGAAATAGTCAAAGATCCCGATACTAATGAAATTATCTGGCAGAATAAAACCACAGTCACACCAGAATTTGCTCAACTTTTAGATAGAATGGTGTGCTATGATTTTCGACAACGTTACCCTTCAGCAACGGTGGCATTAAAAGCGCTGCAAGAGTTAACACAGCCACCCGCTGAAACAATAGCTTTGACTCCTATTTCACCACCAAATAAGATAAAAAATCCTCAACCCAAAAAAGGCATACTGGGTAAATTGTTGTTGGCAATATTTTTGATTGGGGTCAGTGGAATAGCATCAATATTGATTTTAAATCACGTTAATTCTAAGAATGCTAAAGAATTATCTAAACAAGGAAATACGCTTTTTGATTTGCAACGTTATCAAGAAGCGTTAGCAGTATATGAAAAAGCAGTTAATATTAGACCAGATTATGCTCAAGGATGGAATGGTCAAGGTAAAACGCTTTCTCAATTGAAAAAATATAAAGATGCTTTAGCGGCCTATGACAAAGCAATTCAAATCAAGCCTGATTATTTAGAAGCTTGGATTGGACGAGGTTTGGTATTGGATAATTTAGAGCGATATCAAGAAGCGATCGCTTCTTTTAACAAAGCCTTAGAATTAAATAATCAAAATTCCCAAGTTTGGAATGCCAAAGGAGATGCTTTCAGTAATTTAAGGCAATATGACCAAGCAATTGCATCTTATGAAAAAGCGATTGAATTTAAAGGAGATGATTTTGAAGCTTGGTATAAAAAAGGATTAGCTTTCCAGAATTTAAAACGATATAGTGACGCGATCGCAGCTTATGAAAAAGCCGTTGAATTCAAACCAGACTACGTGTCAGCTTGGTACAATTCGGCGAACGCCCTAGTCAATTTACAACGCTATAAAGATGCGTTTACAGCTTATGACAAAGCAGTACAATACAAGCCAAATTTTTATCAAGCTTGGTTGTCTAGAGGGAATATACTCATGAATTTACAACGTTACCCCGAAGCAATTGAATCTTTTAATCAAGTAATTAAATATAATCCCAGTAACTATCAAGCATGGTATAATATGGGCTGGTCAATGCATCAAAGCCAACGTTATGAAGCAGCAATAGAATCGTATAATAAAGCCGCAAATTTTAAGAAAAACGATTATCAACTTTGGTATAACTTGGGGAATTCGCAATTCATTTTGCAAAAATATGAAGATGCGATCGCATCTTATGATAGAGCAGTTCGTTATAAACCAGACCATTACGAAAGCTGGTATAGTAGAGGCAATGCTCTATTAAATTTGCAACGCTATCAAGATGCGATTATTTCTTATAACCGAGCAATAAAATATAAGCCTGATTACCACCAAGCAATAAACGCCCGCGACCAAGCCCAAATTCAACTGCAAAGCCAAAAACCAAAGCCTGTAATTGTGCCAATTATCCCAGTTCCTAATTCCACCAATCCACCCCAGACGAAACCTTAGCTAGGACTGATAGCGGGACATGAGGAAAAGTCAAATTGGTCAGGGGATTAGCTTCTGGTTTGAATTGGACATTGCTGAAGCGACTGACTGAGTAAAGTCTGCAATGGCTGCGTCGGATAAACAAATCATTGGTTTTGAGGGTAGCCTTTACGCTATCCTGATGGTTGACGATCGCTGGTAGAATTGCACAGCGATTACAAACTTACTGCAACCAGTGAGTCTTTATGTAGTTGAAGCCAGCAACGGTCAAGAAGGTTTACAAAAAGCGATCGCCCTCAAGCCAGACTCCATCGTTAAAGATTGGGCTTCTCGGTTAGAAGAAACAGACACAACCTCCGCGTTATTTGCTCGCTAACTACGCCAACTAGCAAGGCAATTTGATGAAGATTTAATCTTCAGTTTCTTGACTCAATATGCGGTGGAAACAGTATGACAACGACTATTGGAGACCAAAAAAATTCGCAGGGTTACACTCCTTCCAGGGGAATTGTTTTAGTCGTTGAGGATAACCTTGCAAATTTACAAGTTTTATCAAGCTTTCTGGATCGGTGTGGCTTTGAAGTTTGGGCAGCAGGCAGCGGTGAGAAAGCCCTTGGGCTATTAGAAAATGATGATTTACCTGATTTAATCTTGCTGGATATAATGATGGCTGGTTTAGACGGTTTTGAAATCTGTAAACAGCTAAAAAGTAATCCTCGTTTCCAAGATATTCCAGTGATTTTTATGACAGGTCTTGCAAAAACTGCTGATAAAATCAAAGGTTTGCAATTGGGAGCTGTAGACTACATTACCAAACCTTTTCAGTATGAAGAAGTCTTAGTGCGGATCGAAAATCACCTCAAGCTGAGAAATTTGACGAAAACCTTAATCGCTAAAAATGCCGAATTACAACAGACTCAAACTCAACTGATTCAAGCAGAAAAGGTAGCAGCTTTAGGTCAGCTGACAGCAGGAATTGCTCATGAAGTTAATAATCCCATCAATTTTATAGCTGGCAACTTAAATTTTGTGGAAAAGTATGTACAGGAGATAGTTAGTTTACTGCATCTCTATCAAAAATATCTGCCAGAACCACCAGAGGAAATTAAAACGGCAATTGAAAAAAGCGAAATCGAATTTTTGCTAAATGATTTATTTAAAATCATTCAATCCATGCAAGTCGGAACAAATCGCGTTATAGAAATTGTCTCATCTTTGAACAACTTCTCACGACATAGAGAAGCTGGTAAGAAACTAGCTAACTTGCATGAAGGTATAGAAAGTACTCTACTCATTCTCGGACATCGGTTTAAAGCAAACGCCGATCGCCCAGCCATCCGAATAATCAAAGAATATGGGAACTTGCCTCCCATTGAGTGTTTTCCTGGCGAAATTAATCAGGTTTTTATGAATTTAATTTGTAATGCGATCGATGCAATTGAAAAAACACATAAAAATAAAAGCTTTAAACAAATTGATCAATATCCTGGTGTGATTAAAATCAAAACAGAGGTAATTGGAGAGCAAGTTATTTTAAGAATTGCCGACAATGGATCAGGTATAAACAAAGCAGATGAAACAAAAATATTCGATGCCTTTTACACAACAAAACCCATCGGTAAAGGAACAGGGCTTGGTCTATCTATTGCTTATCAAATTGTGGTGAATAATCATCACGGCAAGCTCACATACCATTCAAATCCAGGTGAAGGTCTAGAGTTTATCATTGAGCTACCGATCCGATAAATTCAACCGGACATGATGTAGCAGAATTCAGGAGTCAGAATGGGCTACGCCCCGCTGCACTAACAGAATTCAGAATTAGAATGTTTTTAGGTAAAGATGAATTTGTTCTTTTTGCAGAAGCTACCTTTTGATGTTCAGCCAGCACACGTTGCTTTCGAGTATACTCATTTAATTTAACTTGAGCTTCAGCGTAAACTAAAGTATCTTTGGGAATATTTTTCAGGAACTTTACAGCCCTATTAAAATTACCAATAGATGCTTGATGATAAGCTTTATTTAAAAAGTAAGCTGCTCTGATTTGCCGCTTGCGATTGTATTCAGCCAACTTATCTTGAACTATAGCACCAGCAGAACTTTCTTTAGGAATTTGGCGCAAATATTGTAATGCCTTAGAAAAATCTTTTATATTGGCACTTTCGTAAGCTTTTGATAATAAATCTTGGGTTTGTGCTTCAATATTGATGTATGCTTGTTTAACTAATTTATCTGTCTTAGATTGCCAGTATAAAATATCTGGAACTTGACGAACTGCATCAATAACATCTGACCATCTACTTTCATAAAAAGCTGTTAAAGCTATTTGGTATTGTTGTGCAGCTACTTGCCATTGTTCTTGCCATTCTTCGATTGTGGCTTGAGCTTCTGGATAAACATTGCTGTGGGAAGGAATTGATTTAACTAGTGCCAGTGCCTCTTGTAAATCTCCTGCTTGATATTCTTTTTTTGCTTGAGAGAAAGTTTCTGTTTCTGAATATGCAGGCGAAGTATGAACTAAAGAATATACACCAAATCCCATCAACAAAGAATTAGCTGCTAGCCCTACTTTCATTCCTGTGAATAACGGCGATAATTTTATAGAAGCAGGATTATTAAGATTATCATCTTCAATCGTCGTTTCTAAAGAAAATTTATCATCTGCTGGCTGAGGTTCCCAGATCATTTGTTTGAGAACCCGCAGAACTTCACCCGCAGACTGAAAGCGGTTTTGGTAATCGTAGCGGATCATTTGGCTGAGAACAGCAGCTAAATAATCATTAACTGGCGTGTTTGGAGAACGCCAAATAATCTCATTAGTATGAGGATCGGCTTTTAATTGTAGTGGTTCTAGCCCTGTTAAAGCCTGGATAGCAATCATTCCCAAAGCATAAATATCACTATTGGGTTGTGTTTCACCAATAAATTGTTCTGGTGGTATGTACCCCAATGAAGTGACGGGAATTGTATGAATAGGCAATTCTGCACCTATGCCAAAATCAATAGACTGGATTGAGCCAAAATCGATTAAAACTAACTTCCGATCAACAGCGCGTCTAATTAAATTTTCTGGTTTAATATCGCAATGAATAACACCTTGAGAGTGAACAAATTCTAGAATACTTAAGACATCTAATAAAAATTCTACAACTTCGCTTTCACTCCACAAACACCCCCACTCTTGACTGATGGGTAATTCCGCAGTTAGCGCATGTCCTTCAATATATTCTTGCACCAAATAAAATCGCTTGTTTTCTTCAAAGCAGGCGATGAATTCAGGAATTTGCTGATGGTTTCCTAGAAGCTTGAGAGTTTCAGTTTCAGTTAAAAATAGTAGCCTCAGTGTATCCAAGTAGTTAGATTCAAAACTGCTAACTTTGATCTGTTTAACTACGCATTTGGGATTATCTGGGTAATCTACATCTAGGGCAATGTATGTTTGCCCAAACACCCCTGCTCCCAAGCTTTGGACAATTTGGTAACGCCCTTGTAATAATTTACCAATTATGTGGTTGATCATGACCTGGTTACTGTGCGAGTCATTTTATCTAGTTTTTCTGACATTACCTCCTAATTTCCGGAAAGCATGAGAAGATAAGCGGTTTCAAAAATTTTTCGCCCCATCCATCCCGCTGTGTCTGCAACAAAGCTTGCAAATGCTTAGCGCTGAGGGAGAAATCCCCAACCCTTGTAAAATACAGTACAGTTCACACGTTCGACAGCCTTACGACCAATTTTCAAAGCAGTTTTTGCAAGAGTTACTTTCACCTTTTGGAGAGGTAGAGGTAAATAAAGAAATCACTGACGAAGTTCGCCAGGTAGATGTGCTATTCTCCCAGGCCGTAACATCTTCTCAACAAGTGGAATCACTGGGATTGCTAGTAAGTATTGCTACTAATACTAGTACGGCGTTGCTAGAACCATTTCGCAATCAGCTTAGCAAGACAGAAGTACGAAATTGTCTTCTGAAACTACTTTATGTAATTGCGAATTTTCAACGCGAAGCCAAGCGCGAGAAAATCAGTTTACCAGAAGCTAATTTAGGGCGGTTGTGGATTTTGGCTCCCAGTGCTTCAGATAATTTGCTTAACAGTTTTGGGGCTAGACTAGAGCTAGAAACCTGGACTAATGGTGTGTACTTCCTACCAGAATCTTTGAGGATAGCAATAGTAGCGATTAACGAACTACCTATAACTGATGACACATTGCTTCTCAGGATTTTAGGCAAAGGTGAAACACAACGCCAAGCTGTTAGTGAATTATTGGCACTCCCAGAAAATAATCTGTTAAGAGAAAATACTCTCAAACTGATTACTAATTGGCGGATAGTTCTAGTTCAACAACAAGAAAGTTTAACCGAGGAAGACCAGGAACTAATTATGAATTTGTCACAAGCTTATCAGCAATGGGAAGAAACCACAATACAGCAAGGAGTACAGCAAGAACGCCGTCAACTTGTGGAAAACTTGTTGAAATTTAGGTTTGGTTCTGTGGATGAAGAATTGGCGAGAGTCATCGATAGTTTCTTGCAGTTATCACCAGATGACTTTGCTAGAGTTTTACTCGAATTACCTAATTTATCCCGTGAAGATTTGTTAGCAAGGCTTGATTTGCAATGATAGCTAATACAGCAGAATTCAGAATGGGCTACGCCCCGCTACGCTAACAGAATTCAGAATCCAGAATTTACAAGTAAAGCAGGTTTTATACCTGGCTTTTAAGTTAAGCTTCTGTACTTCCATTTTCTTGAAATCTGCTGTATAACGAGCAACCAAATTTTACCTTTAATTAAAGATAGCTTTACCTTTAATTAAACAAAGATACTTTCTAGTTATCCTCAGCGCTGAAGCGGGGATTATAATGTCTATAATTATGGTAAAATGGTGAATGTATCCTAAAAAGATACTATAAAATATAGTGACAAGACAATCAGGGTATAATACCTCTGAATTTTTGAATTCAGAATTGTCCTTCAGATTTCTATATGATATTGTCAAAATAGTTTTCAGGGTTCAGCTTTCCGATCTGGTATCGTAATATCTAAATCAGGGAAAAACTTATGTATCGATTCCAGATCAGTGCATACACTCAAACTGGTGAATCCATAGGTATTGTAGGTTCCACCAGGGAGTTGGGGCTGTGGGATATCAAAAAATTTGTCCATCTGCGTACAAGTCGCGATCGCTATCCTTTATGGTGGACAGATACAGAAATCAACATTGCACCGTCTCTAGAATCAGGCAATGGCCAGACAGTTGAATATAAGTATGTGCGTATAGACTCCAACGGTAGCGTACTATGGGAAGCTTTCGGTCTCAACCGCTGGCTGCCAATTGATCCAGAAAATCAGTCCAAAACAATTATTGTCGATGATGGCGCATTCGGTTATCTACAGCCTCATCCCTTCGGATATTTTACTGAAGAACCTCCTGTCAACATACCCCAAAACCAAGAGTCCCAGAAGCTGAAAATCGCGGTTATCGGCAGTTCTGTTGCCTTAGGTTATAAAGCTTGGCTCTTAAGAGGTTGGACTTGGCTATTAGCACAGGCTTTGCAGGAAAAATATGGACATCAACTCGTCAACGTGTCCGAAGTCGGGGCCAATGTCGGCAGAACAATCAATCGGTTTGCCTCAGTCGTCAGCCCAGAAAAACCGGATATCGTAATTATTGCCTTGTCTTTGGGCAACGAAGGGTTAGCCTATTGTCTCCCCCACGAACGAAGGGCAATCCAGCGACGGTTTGAAAGTGGTTTACAGCAACTGGTGAAAATGACGCGGGACATGGGCGCACGTCCGATTCTTGGCGGAGTTTATCCGAATAATGATTATTCCCCGGAACATCACTGGCTGTTAAAGGACACACACAACCGGATGATCAATTGGGGCGTTCCTGTACTCGATTGGTTGGCAGCATTGGATAATGGACAGGGACGGTGGAAAGAAGGGATCTCCTTCGATCCGGCTCATCCCAACACCGTCGGACATCAGTTGATGTATGAAGCCATCAACCTAGATTTGTTTGCGATCGCCAAAAGCGAATTAGCAAAAGAAAAACAACGCTTCCAGCAACCAAATGAAGTCACCGTCTACCTTGACAACGCAGGCTTTTATATTTCTGCCTGTATCGATGAGAAGCGTTTGCGGATTATCAATCCATCACAATATACCTACAGCATTGCTCCCTATTGGCAAGAACTCCAAGCTGCACTGCAAAGCAAGGCAGGATTGATCCCCGGTATCTACATTGCCAAGTCTGCCCAGCCAGGGACACTCCCCTTCTTTGCTGTCCAAGAAGATAGAGCGATCGCCACCACAGTAGACATCCCCCCTCGTGCAGATTTAGAATACAGCGCCGCCTTCAATCTGTTTTCGCCCAATAACTCAAATCTTTTATTCTATGACGGGCATCTGGGAATTTTACAAGCCGACGATCGCCATATCTGGGTGATTAACGAATCAGACAACGAGTATAACATCCAGCCCATGTGGCGAGAGATTCGCCTAGCACTCAAAGCCGTGCCCCCTGGAGTTTATGAAGATCCGCTGCATCCTGATATCCCCTTCCGTACTATGATGATTGGCAACAAAGGGCTGGAAAGTCGGGTGAAAGCACCACCAAAGTCAGCAGTACTGTTTCAATATAAATGTAAATTATCAGATATTAGCCGGGTTGCGATTTTGCCACTAGGCGATCGCTGTGCCGTCAGAATGATGTTATATAAAATGGAGTACGACGGCCCTGCCTTTCCCTTTGATTTAACCCGTACTACCAAGATTGCAGACATCGCCGATATCATCGAAAACCGTTTTTATGACATGTGGAACCCTGCCTTTTTGCATTACAATGCAGATGAACGCAGAATCTACCACAGTAAATGGTCAGGTCTATCCTTTGCTCACGAAGTAGAGGATACAGAAGACCCTGTTAATGATATGTCTCCCGTCCACGAACGGATGCGCGTTCGCTACAGCGCACGCTCACAAAGGTTTTGGTACACACTGGAAAACTGCGACAAAGCACTTTTCGTCCGCACAGGCATTGCCGATCGCCCTGGTGCGATCGATTTGGTCAACAAACTGCAAAAACAATGCCAAGAAAAGCCATTTCACCTGCTGCTGCTTTCTCCCCAATCGTCTGAGGAATTTTTAGACCTTCCCAATGTGCTGCATTACAACGCAGATTTTAATCCCGATCGCATGTATGACGATTTAGGACACTGGATGTACTGCACACAGGTGATGAAGGAAATTTTGGAATCCCTTGGTGTGTCCAGCAAAAACCTCTTTTGGTGCCCGCCAAATCCTCCGAAAGATGAGGCAAAAGCGTAGGGGCGATCGCTCAATACTCCAGACCTTACGGAATGAAAACCCTCCTTGCGCCTATGTAGTTGCCAATGTAAACCACAATTTCAACGAGACGATCAACGCAACGTTCTCGATAGATTGAGTCATTTAACACTCGATCTGGATCGGCAATTGTTACCACCGGTAATGAGGTTGGCGTGTTTTCTTCACGCATGACTTGCTCTAGCGAGTCTTCACCTTCGATCGTCAGTCCGCGCTCTGTGCGGATGATGGCTGTTTGTCCATTTGATGCCAAAGTCATATCCACGCTTCTTCTGTGAAACTAATTTTATAGTATGGCTATGGAACAACCTCTTTTAGTGTCCACCTAAGTTCCCAGTGTATAGGCAAATAGAACTTATTGATTCATTTTCAGTTAGTTAAGATTATATATTTCTAATTTTATGAGTTCCATTGTTGGATTACTTGTAACATTAAAAACTCTTGCGATTAGATATTTTTCTGCTGTTTCCAGTAGAGCAAACTCGCTTTGTGAAATAAAGAAAGGGACTTTCTGTACATTTTTGCTATGTGGTGTTGCTTTACTGTCAATGTATATCTCTTTTCCATTTTCCACAATTTTAAAATCGTGATCCTCGGTTGTATTTTCTAAAATATTACGCCAAAATACCTCTACCAAATTTCCTATTTTGAAACCATTTTTTGTTTTTTGAAGAGGTAGCCTACTGTATTTTTTGCTGTAAATACGTTTTAGTTCTTCATAAACAAACAACTCACCTTTTCTGCCCAAATCTTCATCAGATTGGTTGTAAGGCCGATTGTCTTGGTTGATTGCAAAACTTTCAGGCTCTCTTGGGTTTAAAAAATTTTCAGGAATAAGGTTAATATCATAGCCTTTTTCCTTTAAATACTCTATTCCGCTTGCAAAATTTTCTAAAAGCAACACAATCAAAAGTCTTTCAGCATATCGTATACCCAAGAATTTTCCTAAAGGCTGGACTAATCCATCTAAAACTCTTGGACTATACCAATTTCCCACATAGTAAAATTTATTTTCTTGTGCCCAAGAACTTCGCTTTTGTTTATCATTTTCGTTTCCATAAGACAGATAAATTTCAGAAGTTTCAAAAAAACGAATTTTTTCGAGTTTATTGATGATTCGTTCGTATTCTAATTCCCATTCTTTAGGATCTTTAGATTTTTCAACAGATAAAACTGCAACCAATGGGGAAATCTGCACAAGTTTATTTTTTAGGTCTTTGATTTCTGCTTTGCTGTTAGGAATAATAGGTAATACTTTATCAATAATTGCTACCCCAAACAAACGCAACAATTCAATAATTTCAGAAGTTAGTTTGTCAGTGTATGCCAACTTGGAAGCTCTAAAACCTTCAACGGTAACAATAGATAAATCTTTGGGATAAAAAAATGTACTTCCGTCTTGGGACAAAAGCTTATTTTCTGTACCCCAAGCGCTGATTTTTTCTTTGTCCGAACTATGCAAATTTATAGATGCTAATTTTTCATAAATTAGCCTTATTCGTTTTTGATTATCCTTCTGTTCTTCTGTGCTTATAGCTGTATCTTGCGATATACTTGCAAGTACTTGCAGGTAGTCGCTTACTCCTAAATCCCGTTTAAAATTGAGATAATTTAACCAATCGGGTGGAATCGGCTCGTCATAATCAAAAACAGGTAAATATTTACCTACCATTTCTTTGATTTTGGGTATATCACTGCTAAAAACTTCTGAGGCTTTTAAGCAGGTTTCTTGAGTAGTAGGAATAAATTTCGAGTTTTCTAAACTCCAGAAAAAGTAATTTTTTACATACACTTTACTTCTGTAATATCCCCAAGGCATTGAAGCTTTTAAGCTAACTGAATTAATGCTAATCTCCAAAAAAACTTTTTTCCAAAACAATCGAGCAAAATTTATACTTTCCCTAGCAAGTTCAGAATATGCTATTTTATCTATGTAAACTTCGTTTAAAGAATTTACATATTGAGGATGACTATGCCCTTTTTTAGCTTCTGCTCCAACTTCTTCAAAATATTCAAGTTCAATTTTATCTAAATCATGACGGCGATTGACTTCTATAGATTGCAATTCAATATTTTCATGTACACCGATTTTTAGAAAAAAGGTTTTCCATTCACTTTTGAAATCTTTGCTTTCAAAATAGGTGTCAGAAACATAAAAATCGTTTTTATAAACAGTTTCTATACGTAATTCAGGCTCGTAAAAATCAGATAAATAGGCACTTTCAGCAGAAATTAAACTTTTTTCTTGGGTTATAATTTTAAATCTTTCTAAGTCTTCATAATGCTGCTCTTGCAATATCCCTTTTCTATGAGCATTAAAAAGGTATCTACCAATTTGTAAGGCATTGTCTTTTGTAATATATGTATCAAATTGGGCAATAATTGTTTTTTCAATAAAGCTCAAATCCGAAGGATCACGCACACCCAAAAATTCAAGCCAATTTTTGATAAATTGATTTTGATTAATTTGTTCTACTACGCTGTTGTGAATTATATTAATATCCGAATTAAAATTATCTGAAAATTCAACTGAAGGAAAATAAATGTGCTTGGGGCTTTTCAGTTTTTGAGTTTCATCAAAAATAAAATGCGTATGTCTTAATTTTTCATTCCAAGTATTTCCTTCGTCATTTTTTGAACGTTCGGCTTGTTCATAGAGAAATAAAATAAGTTTAAAGTTTTCTTCTAATTTGTGTTTATTTACAAAAATATCAGAAGCAATAAATCCTTCCAAATCATCAATATCAAATATTTTAACGCCTATTTTCTTCAAAGTGCTAATAGGTTCTAGTTGAGACACAAAAGAATGAATAGTAAAACTTCTTGATAATTTTTTATTAACGTAACTAACAAGTAAAAACTTGTCAATAAAATCGGAAATACTTGTGTTATCAAAAATGGCTTGGCTAACTTTAAGCAAGTCACCGCTTAAATTTGGAATAAATGCAATTGTTTCAAGTGCTTGTCTATAGCCTTTGTTAAAACTTTGTTCTAATGCACTAGAACCATCTAATTTATGAGGTAAAATAGTCAAAAATTGCTTATTGTATTTGCTTGATTTACTTGTAAGTTCGGCAATCCATGCAAAGAACTTTAAAGGAATTTGTTCAAAAATCCACTTATTCCAAAAAACATCTTGATGTAAATGTTGTCTTCCTGCGTCAGTCAAAAAACTTGCATTAACCAAAAATGGGAAACTGTAGTTAATAGAAGTCGGCAAATAAGTAAATATTAAACTGTTTACTTTGTCAATAGCCTTCAATTTATTTTCTTCCAATTGAATGGCAAATGAAATTTCTGTACGCAATGCCTCTTTGAGCTTTTTTGGTGATTTTTCATCATATTTTATTTTATTTTGTACCTCTAAGGGAATATCAACATTTTCTGTTTTTATAAGCCATTCGCTTTGTGTATTGCCGTTTCTTTTTAAGAAAGTACTTTCTTTTGTTTTGATTTTTTCAATTATTAGTTTATCGCTGCTATTTACTGTAATCAAAACTTTCTCGCTACGCAAGAAAAGTACAATTTGTGTATTTGACAGTAAATCAGCCAAATCTTTTTTCAGTTTTTCAACCTGATCGTATTTGCTAACCGTTGAAACGTTAAATTCCCGAAAAGCAGGAAGCTTTTTTAATTCTGGAGGTAATTCTGTCCAAATCGGAATAATTTGCCAAGGCATTTTTGGCTGTTCATCTTTATGCTTGGCTCGTCTTTCATTCTGCCAAGCACTTTGATTGCCCCACTTCTCATTCCAATGGTTTTGCCAATAGTTTCTATCATATCGAAAACAAAAGTTTTTGCTTTTAATAATTACAAAATTAGAATGAGAGAAAACAGACTTAAAGCCAATTCCTTTAAAGCCTGTTTTCTTGTTATCTCCTGTTTTTGTTCCGTCACCTGCACTCGATATGCTTTCAATGTCAATTTCCGAAAAAGGCTCTCCCTTATGTGAAATTATCAGATAATCACCTACAAAATCTATTTGAACATCAAGCCTATTATTTTGATTGCTTGCATCATCAGCATTTTGAAGAAGTTCGTAAATAAAACGCTGACTATCAGTATTTATATCTCTTGAAATTGTATTACAGAGATTTGCAGTAGTAATAGCCAATTCTGGATTGTTGTAATCTGAATTATTGTGGGTTAGATTGTCAATAAATCGTTTTTCTCTCATTGCAAACATCTCTGTTATTTAAAAATAAGCTTTCACCAAAATCTCTGAGATTCTCCTGCAAGCGTTGATGAATGCGATCGCTCCTCTACCATTTGATGCTAATTATTATCGCCGATTCCGCGTTTTTTGTCTTATAAGTTTAAGGACTTACGAGGTTTAAAACTCTTGTAATTGGGCATTTATGCTGAAGATGACCGAAATAGCTCAACCACCGTCGGTTTAGTCACTTTCCCCATCGCGTTGCGCGGCAATTCTTCAACTATCAAAATTTGAGTTGGCACTTTATAAACAGCCAATTGCTCTTTTGCCCAACTCCTAAGAGATTCTAATGTCAAAGTTTGCGATCCTTGCAATACTAACGCCGCACAAACTCGTTCGCCCCATTCTATGTCTGCAACCCCAACCACTGCACATTCTTGAATATCTGGATGGGTTCTTAACACTTCTTCAATTTCTAAAGCTGAGACTTTATAACCTCCGGTTTTGATGATATCTACACTCATCCGTCCCAGAATGCGATAGTTGCCATTCTCAACTACAGCCAGATCTCCAGTACAAAACCAGCCATCTTGGAAGGCTTTGGCGGTTGCTTGGGGGTTTTGCCAATATTCCCGAAACACTGTCGGCCCTTTGACTTGGATTTCTCCTGGTGTTCCTGATGGGGCTAACTCTCCATTCTCATCCACTAATCTTACTTCCACCTGAGGCAAAGGCTTTCCTACATATCCTGACAACCGTTCACCATGTAAAGAATTCGATAGCGCCATGCCAATTTCCGTCATCCCATAGCGCTCCAGCAGAAAATGTCCGCTGATGGTTTGCCACTTTTCTAAAACTTGAACTGGTAAGGCTGCTGAGCCAGAAACCATCAGGCGCATTTTCTTACAGCCTGCTGACATGGTTTTCTGCTGTTCGCTCTCGGCATTTTCCCAAGCAGCAATCAGCTTTACATATATTGTCGGTACTGCCATAAATAAGGTTAAGTCACCGTCACAAATTAGGTTCCACACCACTTGGGCATCAAACTTGCTCAACATGTGACACTCTGCCCCAGCCCATAAGGCACAAGTTAATATATTGACAATTCCATGAATATGATGTAAAGGTAGTACATGTAAAATGCGATCGCTTGATGTCCATTCCCAAGCTGTAACCAAGCTAGTGACTTGCGCTTGAATATTTTCATGGGTTGTAACGACACCCTTCGGTTTACCTGTTGTCCCACTGGTGTAGAGAATTAAGGCGCGTCTGGTGATATCTACCTCTGGGAGGCGACTAACATTAGATGGGAGCCTTTCTGTGGTGAGGATAAATCGCAAATTTTGTGATTTGGCGATCGCTTGCAGTGTATCCTCAAAATCAGGATGAGCGACAATAATCGATGCTCTGGAATTTGTAATCACATACTCTAATTCTGGGCGTGGGTGGGAAACACACAAAGGTACCGCTATTCCACCAGCACGCCAAATCCCCCATTGAGTAGCTACATACTCAAACCCAGACGGAATGAGAAAAGCAACTCGCTCCTCGTGTAAATCATCTCCATTCTCAAGGAGACTTGTGGCGATTTGACTGGAGGTATGGAGTAAATCCCCATAAGTAAATACTCCTTGGGTTGTAGCGATAGCTATTTTATCGTTGTGTTCTTGAGCGCGAGTAATTAATGGGAGATTCACGTTTTTTTACCGATTTAAGATTAATTCAGTCTGGTTACTGAAAGCATATTGCAGTTAGTATCACCTTGTATTCATCGCAAACCGGGATTAGCTACCGGAGGATAAAACCAAGGATTACTACCATTAAATCGCACATCTCGATCTAAACGACTGTGGAAATTAAACAAGATTGAAGAAGTATCACCCTGTTCCATCACATCAATTTTCCAACCAGGAACAGGTATTTTCTCACAAGCTGGTTTATTAATAGTTATGCCCAAACAAGTATCATCCCAAGTTATCTGCTCAGCCCAATGTAAATTAAAACTATTGGGAGATTTGCCAGTTTGCACAGATGCAGCTTTTATCGCTTCATTCACAAGATAACGCGGTACACTTTTCGGAGCATCAAATTGAAATCCGTTATTAGTGGCATAATATACCCAAATTTGTCCTCGATATGAAACTTGCACTTTCCAACCGAACACATTATGCATGACGGGAACTGCTCCCTGTATCGGCATAGATGGCCCATCCCCACCAGAACTTCCCCATTTCATAGCTTGAACTTTATCAACTTTCCAAGCAGCACGGTGAGTTTGGGAACGTTTAGCTGCATCTGATAAAATCTCTTCAATTGTTTTCTTAGATAAATTTCCTGCACTAGAAACTAAATCTAATTCCAGCATCTTTCCATTTAAATCGCTGCCATATAAATTTACACAAGTAATAGCTAGGGTCAAGCAACCTATCATTGTCAAAATAGTAGCTTTCGGTTTCATAGAAAATATTGTTAAATATCGTGACTATGACGAACCCTAGATCAACTTTGTTGCAAATTCAAATATTGGCATTGCTGATTTAATCTATGAAAACGATTGTGCATGATATAAAAATCCTTGTAGAAATGTTGTAATTGCTAGTCTCTACATCTGGATTCATACCGCAATTCAGCAACGTCCAAATTTATATCAATTCTCTAAACAACGGCTACAGATGATGATACTCTGAGGCAAAGACAAGGACATTTTTGTGCGGGGGTTCCCCATTTGGCTTGCTAGATTCCCGACTTCTTCAAGAAGTCGGGAATCTAATCACTGACAACCTTTAGTTCTTTTTCACATCACGCGCCATATTGATGTAGTAATCCTCAACTTTTTTGGTATTGGGACGACGGCGGGTAGTGGCGGGAGTTTCAGGAGTGGTATTTTGAGCCGTTGGAATCGACTCTATACCTTGTGCCCGATCGGATTCCAAGAAATAATTAGAGTTAGTCAATCCGAAGACCCTGGCAAAAAAGCCAAACAAATTTCTGACAAAATTCCAGAAAGGCTGGAAAACAACAGATAAAAAACCTTCCAAACGAAGGAAGAAATTGCGAAGAATTTGAGTTAGACGAAGCATAGTCGCATCCTCTATGATTGCCTATTATTATTGTGACTTAATTCTGAAGCCGAGATGAAATTGCTGCTATAGCAATCCTTAATGAGTCGTATTGAAATTGTATCAAAAGTCTTTCTTTGCGTTCTCTTCTCTGCGCGGCAGTCGCTCATGGGGAAACCCCCAGACGCTCGCAGACTCGCTCTAAGCGTTGGCGCAGCCTCTCGTAGAGAAGGCTTTACGCTGCGCTATCGCCCTTGGCGTCTCCCCTTGGGAGAAGACCGCGCTGCCTTGCCTCTGTGCCTCTGCGGTTTAAAAGTAATTTATTTAACTTTATTAAATCAGAAAACACAGAGGACAGATATTCCTGAATTCTTACCTTTTTACTTTTGCCTAGTTCGGTAAGGTAAAACAAAACTAACAATAGTTTGTTGTTCAGGAATGCTATTGATGATCAATTCACCGCCATATAATTTGACTATATCCTGAACAATACTTAGCCCTAGTCCAGAGCCTTGTTGTTCGTGTAACTTGCGATTAAATTGGATAAAAGCTCCAATTCTTTCAATTTCTTCAATTGTCATTCCTTTACCGTTATCAACTATATGTAAGCGAAATTTACTATTATCAACATTGCTAATAACTCGAACTCGACTACCAGGCAAGGAAAATTTAAAAGCATTCTCTATCAATTCTTCAATGACGATAGTGAATTTATCTTCTGGCATTTGCACAATTGATTCTGTAATTTCCAGAGTTAAATCTTTGGTTCGAGAAAATTCTCTAGCTTTTTGCAGACAAATATCACTAATAACTGTTTTAGCAACACATTTATCTGAAGCTTCTTGAAGTTCTCGAATTTTTTCAGTATCTCGTATAATTAACTCTAGATTAGAGTAGAGCAAAAATCGTTGAGTTAATCTGTTTAATCGATTAGCAGAGGTGTAAATTAATTCTGCAATTTCAATTTCTTCAGACTCACGCATCATCCTACAGTTGTCAACTAACAACTGTGACATACCAATAATACCATTTAAAGGAGTATTGAGTTCATGAGGCAATGAGTGAGCAATATTCATTCGTAGTTCATCTAGCTTAGCTTGAGATTGACGCTGAGCTACAGATTGTTTATGAAGACGAGTGGCGATCGCGTTTAATAATTCTTCAGTTGTAAATGGTTTTGTTAAATAATCGTCGGCTCCAATTTCCATACCCTGACGAAAATCTGAACGGTCAGCTTTAGCGGTAACAAATATCAAAGGGATATTGGCAGTTACTTCATTTTGACGCAGAGCAGACAGTACACCATAGCCGTCTAATTCTGGCATCATGACATCACAGATAATCAAATCTGGTAATTTTGTTTTAGCAATTTCTAATCCAATTCTACCATTCGAGGCTATCAAAGTTTTAAAATCAGAAAGTTGTAAAATTTCTTCCAGATTTTCCCGAATGTTATCTTCATCTTCTATGATTAAAATGGTATTCATTTACTATATAATTTAAGTTTTGATTACATTAATAATTTTGAAAATTTCTCAGTATAAAATTCATTTGCGATCATTGAGTAAATTAAATTTTTGGATAATTTTAGCATTTTCTGGTGTAAGTAATACTTGTAGATTCTTCATTTTATTTAAAAGCTCGATTTCACGAGAATATTCTTGCTGTAATATCGAATTCGGATAGTTTATTTTTCCCCAAATCATTTATGAATAACCCATTAGGTTTTCCTAACTGGAGGGATTGCTAAGAATCAGCGGCAGTTCCACCCTAAATGTTGTGCCCACTCCAACCCGACTAGCAAAAGTGATTCGTCCTGTATGTAGATATACACATTCATGGACGATTGTCAAGCCTAATCCAGTGCCTGGTGTATTACCAACGTTACTACCTCGGTAGAACGACTCAAATAAGTGCTGCTGATCCTCTAGTGAAATCCCAATACCTTCATCTTTAATGAGAAAAACTACTATTTTATCTTGAATTAATAAATCAATTTGAATATTACTGCCGATTGAGGAATATTTAACAGCATTTAAAATTAGGTTGTTAAGAATTTGTCGCACAAGTTTATTGTCCATGTAGACGATAAAATGATTGTTGGCTGATGAACTACCCAGATATTGAGGAGAAAAAACTAGGTGATGATTAGGAGAATTTAGTTGTAGTTGATTTATCAAGGGTTGACATTTTCTAAACTTTTTCCTTCTGCTGTAAGCTTAATTAACTCTCGTTGTGTAAAGATACCCACCAACTGTGAATTTTCCATAATCAGAACACAACTGTCAGCTTTCAATGTATTACTTTCTGTCTCTTTAATAGAATTTTCCAAGAGTTTGGAATCTTGATTTAGCCAATTCCCAAAATGAGCTTGTGTTTGATTTATTAGTGCAATCACATCCAAAAGTAGAATTTCGGGGCTAACCATTAAAGGATGACGAATAATAGTCATCTGTAAATTTTCCAAGCTGAGAGAGTTAATGAGCATTATGTATTAAAGATTTGGAGTAATTTTGCAATTAATACCAATTTTCTGTAAACTTACACTGAATAATTCTTAACTTATGGCGATTTTCAGATGAATGAGGTACTCGGTGGAGACTCACAGATGTGCATTGGTGTCAACTTCAGATCAAACCTATGTCCCACAGACGTTCTACCTCAGCCCTAAATCCCGTCCCCGATGCCTTGGAGAGGTTTTGCTTCAGCAAAGCCGGGGTGAGGTGACTCGGTATTGATTGGTAAACTAATAATCATTCAAATTGCATCAGAGCGTCTCCCCTTCTGTGCGTAAGAGCGTCTTTCTGAGGCTAAGGATTATGCAACTTAAAGGCGGATTAGCTTAATTGAGTAAATTTGATCTGAGATTAAGTACATATTTATACAGAATTAATATAAAAATAGCTAAACAATATTATATCTCCATATCACAAAATATAAATATTTTATTAAAACAAAATATTCACTGCGATCAGACCTATCTAAAATTCCCAAAAACATATTTTTTCAACTGATTTATTTGAAGCATATGGTTAATTTATTTAACAAATATTCTCGAATGCATTTTTGTTTGGAATAAGCTTATTATTGAGGGTTAAAATAAAAAAATAATTGAGTAAAAACACGAATTTTTCCGAATCATTTGTGAGTATTTACTTGTATTACTATTGTAAATTTTAAGTTAAAGAAGTCGGAAGTCGGAAGTACAGTTTTGTAACGGGGATTTAGAAAGAGCCACAAAACTTGCGGCTCATTAGTTGCCGGGGACTTAAACCCGCCGAAGTTTGTTAACTTAGGTCATGCTATCAACATGAGAGCTATAGAGATTCAATTTGTTTAAATGCGTTTAAACGCGCAGCGTTCGTATTTTTAATACTATGAGTCATGGTTCCCCCCTCACCATCTTGCTGATTGATGATTGTGCTAAAGAGCGGATAGAAATTTGTCGCTGCTTGCAGCACCAGTTGCTCTATAGCTATCGCATTTTAGAGTTTGGCACCACGACGGAGGCCATGAAATGGTGTCAGCAAGAAATACCAGATGTGATTTTGCTGAATTTTTTGTTGCGTGATGGCAATGGGTTGAAGTTTCTTCAAGAATTTAGGAAAAAATTTAGCATTAACCAATGCGCTATTATCTTGCTCACCACAGAAGAAGATGAACTCATGGCCGCCCGTGCTTTGAAAAGTGGTGCCCAGGATTATTTGGTCAAAGACAAGCTGACGGCTGAAGTCTTGCAAGAATCAATTGATCGTGCAGTTGCACCAATTCATTTGAGGCGGCAACTAGAACAAAGTCAAAAACAACAACAACAACTGATTGCCGCGATCGCCATTCAACAAGCAAATCTCTACGATCAGCTGCAACGCAAACAAGCAGAACTTGAACTCATCCATAACAGGGATTTACGAGAAGCAATTTTCAATGAATCTGCCGATGCCATCTTTCTGGTCGATCCTGAAACGCTGCTGACTCTAGATTGCAATCGCCAAGCGGTGGAACTGTTTGAGGCCGCTGACAAAGCTGAATTGATCAAAATTAATGGACAGACACTCCAGCATCGTCCATTCACTGCCCAGGAAACTGATGCCATCGTTGCCGAAATGCAAGCCAAAGGTGTCTGGAGTCGGGAAATTGAATATGTGACTCTTCGGGGGAAAATTTTCTGGGGAAACATTGCAGCTAAAACCATTACTGTAGCTGGACGCACCATGAATTTAGTACGCCTGACTGATATTAGCGATCGCAAACAAGCTCAAGAGGCACTGGCGAAATATGCCCATGAAGTCGAAGATTTATACAATAATGCTCCGTGTGGCTACCATTCCCTAGACAGCGAAGGCCGATTTATCAACGTCAACGAAACAGAACTGCAATGGTTGGGCTATAAACGTGAGGAAATGATTGGCAAACCCTTGGTGAATTTTTTCACCGAAGCCAGTTCCTTAGCCTTCCTACTAAATTATACCAGCTTACAAGAACGGGGCTGGGTCAAAGATTTGGAGTATGAAATGGTCTGTAAAGACGGCACAGTTTTGCCAGTGCTGATGAGTGCCACTGCCGTCAAAGATGCAGATGGCAGGTATCTATACAACCGCGCCACCCTATTTGATATTAGCGATCGCAAACAGACCGAGCAAAAACTCGAAGAATCGCGCAAAATGCTACAAGCAGTACTGGATACATTTCCCCAACGTGTCTTCTGGAAAGACCGCCAGTCACGCTTTCTCGGCTGCAACCCGGCATTTGCCCGCGATTCTCAAATAGATCCCAATGCCATCATCGGTAAGACCGACTTTGAGCTACCTTGGGCAAAGTGGGCACACCTTTACTGTGCAGATGATGCCACGGTCATGAATACCAGAACCCCGAAACTAGGCTACGAGGAGCCATTAGAAGGGCCTAATGGCGAGGAACTCTGGGTGCGAACAAATAAAGTACCTTTGACCAATAGCACAGGCGACGTGATTGGCATACTGGTATCTCACGAAGACATTACAGATCGCAAACAAGCCGAAGCCCAACTGCGGCAAACAAATGAGCAACTAGCTCACGCCAACGTCGAACTAGCTCGCGCCACTCGCCTCAAAGACGAATTCCTCGCCAACATGAGCCATGAACTGCGAACTCCGCTGAATGCGATTTTGGGCATGTCAGAAGGTTTCATAGAAGGCGTATTCGGTTCGATTAATCAACGGCAAGCAAAAGCGATCGCCACCATTGAGCGCAGTGGCAGGCATCTCCTAGAACTCATCAACGACATCCTAGACTTGTCTAAAATCGAATCAGGCAAACTGGAATTACAACTGGGTGAAGTTCCAGTTAGAACCCTGTGTGACGCCAGCCTCGCCTTCGTCAAACACATGGCACTGAAAAAGAATATTCGCCTAAGTACTCACATTGCTAGCAACCTCAGCACCATTCAGGTGGACGATCGCCGTTTACGTCAAGTACTCATCAACCTACTCAGCAACGCCATCAAATTTACACCAGAACAAGGCTCTGTTTCCCTAAAAGTTTGGCTGGAGGAGGCAGAGGGGCAGG
>NZ_JACJSJ010000103.1 GCF_014698115.1 Nostoc sp. FACHB-973 | reverse complement strand
CGGGGGCCTGGGGACTGGGGACTAGGAAATAAATATTTAAGAATACTTTCTCAGTACCCAATACCCAATACCCAATACCCAGTACCCAATACCCAGTACCCAATACCCAGTACCCAGTACCCAGTACCCAATACCTAGTCCCTAGTCCCCTTTACCACGGAAGCACGCCATTCTCGTCAAAAAACCCTCCGGTAGAGCCATCATCAGGGAGGGTAGCAAGTCTGACTGCTGCTTTGGCTCCCTGTTCGACGGTGCGGTAACCTTGATTTTGATTAATGTCGGTTGCTGTGAAACCAGGATCAGCAGCATTGACTTTTATTGGGGTATCTTTCAACTCAGCAGCAAACAAAACTGTCAGGGCGTTTACTGCTGTTTTTGATGAGTTATAAGCAACAAGCTTCATATTAGCAAACTCATAATTTGGGTCTAAGTTTAGAGTTAGAGAACCTAAACCACTGGATATATTTACTATTCGCCCTGCTGTTGATTTCTTCAAAAGTGGCAACAGGGCTTTTGTGACTGCAAATACTCCAAAGACATTTGTCTCATAAGTGTGTCGCAGTGTTTGAATATCTACTTGACTGGGTGGAAGGCGATCGCCATCACTTAGTATCCCAGCATTGTTTACCAGGATGTCAAGTTTTCCAAATTCGCTCTCGATTTGTTGGGCTGTGGAGTCGATTGTTTTTTGGTCTACTACATCGAGTTGAACTGCTTTGGCATCAATGCCACTTAAACTAAGTTTATTCGCCGCTTCTTGGCCGCGTCCGATATCTCTGGCACCAACAAGAACGGTAGCACCTCTAGAACCTAGTTGACGTGCAATTTCATACCCAATACCTTTGTTTGCACCAGTGATGAGTGCAACTTTGCCCTTTAAATCTTCTGACATATTATTTTTCTGTATTTAACTGACAACTGCTAATATCTTCAAGCCACTCTAGTGTATATGTAGTATGTTATCAGCACAATATTTAGAATTTAGTAATGCTACACAAGTGTGATTAGCTGTGGTGTAAACACCAGTAGTCATTCACACTTGAGATAGCGGTTGAGACAACATTGGCAGCCTACACTACTAATTGACTCAAAAGTTCTTGGAGAAAGTAGATATGCAAACCAAACAGCTTGGGAATTCGGAGCTTCACATTACTCCAATTGGTTTTGGTGCTTGGGCGATCGGTGGAGGTGGCTGGACTTTTGGTTGGGGAGCGCAGGACGACCAAGAATCCATCGCAGCCATCAATGGCGCTCTCGACCTCGGCGTGAATTGGATTGACACCGCAGCTGTTTATGGTCTAGGACATTCGGAGGAGATTGTTGCTAAAGCGCTCAAAGGTCGATCCGATCGCCCCTACATTTTCACTAAATGCTCGATGATTTGGGATGAAAAGGGCAAAATTGGTAGTAGCCTCAAGGCGGATTCTGTGCGACGGGAGGTTGAAGCTAGTCTGCGGCGACTGGATATTGAAACCATTGACCTTTACCAAATACACTGGCCGGACCCAGATTCCGAAATTGAAGAAGGGTGGACAACTCTGACGAAACTCAAAGATGAAGGTAAGGTTCGCTATATCGGGGTTTCAAACTTTAATGTCCAACAGTTGCAACGCGCCCAGAAGATTGCACCAGTTACTTCATTGCAACCGCCTTATTCACTAGGTAAGCGCGATGTTGAAAACGAGATTTTGCCTTTCTGCAAGGAAAACAACATCGGTGTGATTGTTTATTCACCGATGCAATCTGGCTTGCTTACAGGAAAAATGACACCTGAGCGGGTTGCCAATTTCCCCGATGATGATTGGCGCAAAAAGAACAGTGAATTCCAAGAACCACGTCTCTCTCGTAATTTGAAGTTGGTGGAAGTGTTGCGACACATTGGTGAAAAACACGGTCGTTCCCCTGGTGAAGTGGCGATCGCTTGGACTTTAAATAATCCGGCGGTGACAGGGGCGATCGTTGGCGGACGCAATCAAAAGCAGGTGGAAGGAATCATCGGTGCTGGGGAATTTCGCCTCAATCAGCAGGAATTAGATGAAATTGAAACTTTCATCCGAGAGAATCCGTAAAAGGGAATGGGGAGTGGGGAATGGGGAATGGGGAATAGGGAATGGGGAATAGGGGAAAAACCTTTCTTATATCCCTCATCTCCCTCATCTCCCTCATCTCCCTCATCCCCCTCATCCCCCTCATCTCCCTCATCCCCCTCATCCCCACTCCCCACTCCCTACTCCCTACTCCCCAAAGCCACAAAAGCCGAATTACGCAAACTTTGAATGGTGGCGATCGCATGTTTCGCCACAATATCAATTTCCTCTTGTGTATTAAACCTGCCAATACCAAACCTTACCGATGCGTAAGCAAGCTTTTGGGAATGTCCCAGTGCTGTGAGAACATGGGAGGGTGCGGTGGTTGCTGAGGAGCAAGCAGAACCAGAGGAAATTGCCATTACTGGCTGCAATCCTAACAAAAGTGCGGCTCCATCCACTCCCTCAACGCTAATATTCAAGTTTCCCGCCAATCGCGCTTGTGGATGTCCATTAAGATGAACTCCTTCAAGTTGCGAAAGCTGTTCCCATAATCTTTGTCTGAGTTCGGTGAGACGTTGGGTTTCTGTGGCTTGTTCTGCGAGAGCGATTTCTACAGCTTTGCCAAAGCCGACAATTTGCGGTGTATACAATGTACCAGAACGCATTCCCCGCTCGTGTCCGCCACCGTGCTGCTGTGGAGCCAGTTGTACTCTGGGGTTGCGCCTGCGGACATATAGCGCCCCGATGCCCTTTGGTCCGTATATTTTATGTGCGGTGAGTGACATTAAGTCAATTTTCATCCCTTGCACATCCAAGGGAATTTTACCAATAGCTTGGGCGGCGTCGGTGTGGAAAATGATTTGGTGGGCCCGGCACATTTCCCCAATTTCTGCCAATGGTTGCAACACACCAATTTCGTTATTTGCAGCCATCACCGATACCAAAATCGTCTCCGGACGGAAAGCTTTTTCTAACTCAGTTAAATCAATTAATCCATCTTTTTGAACTGGCAGAATAGTAATTTCAAAACCGAGAGTTTTTAAATAATTACAAGGGTCAAGAACAGCACTATGTTCAGTCGCAACAGTAATAATATGCTGACCTTTTTTAAAATAAGCTTCGGCAACACCTTTAATAGCTAAATTATTCGCTTCCGTTGCACCACTGGTGAAAACAATTTCTTCAGGAGTCGCGTTAATTGCTGCTGCTAAGATTTCTCGCGTTTGTTTGACAGCAGCTTCCGCTTCCCACCCGTAAACATGACTGATACTGGCTGGGTTGCCAAAGTGTTCTGTAAAATAGGGGAGCATCGCTGCTACTACCCGTTCATCTACAGGTGTAGTAGCGTGGCAATCAAGGTAGATAGGGCGAATAGACATAATTATTAACTCAAAATTTGACTCAAATTTTTTAATATACTTAGAACCTGATACAGTTCATTTTTTCGTTTCAAAATTGTAAATTGATCGGATATAGCATACTTTGGCTGATTGTCTTTGGTAAGTTTCACGAAAATAAAATCACTACCATTTGTTACTAATCCAAAAGTAGGTTTGTCTTGACTAGGACTAGCCAGCATATAAACAAGTGCTTGAGGTACAGTTTCCAAAAGAGAAAAGCTAGACCTTTTAGATTCAATTACTAACAACCAGAATTGTTCTTTAATAACTAAAATATCAATTCTACCTCTAATAATTTCTCCTTCATCTTCCGCAGAAATTTCTATTGATTCTTCGCCCCTTATATAAAAAGGCTCATCATAAAATGCAGCTAAATTGAGCAGAGGAGATAAAACTACTAACTTCACCGTTTCTTCTGACAAAGGAGGACGCTTGACTAAACGGAGAAAATGAAGTTTTATTTTGTCTAATTCTTGCTTTTCTAAATCTGTAATTTCCGGTAAATTTTCAAACCATTCTGTGAAGAATACCTCATCTTCGGCTAGCTGAAGACTAAATCTTTCCTCCAAATAGGCAAGCCCGATATTTTGTGCTTGGATAAATTGAACCATAATTCATTTAAAAGATACAGTCTAACTATTATGATACTGTTCAAGTCTTAACTTGGATAAGAAAAGCAAAGATAATTAACTTACAATTTGACCTAATTTTTTTAATGTATTTACAACTTTGTACAATTCATTTTTACGTCGATATAAAGTGAATCTATCAGATAAAGTATACATTAGTTTATCTTGTTTTAGCAGTTTGATAAATTGAAAATCTTCTCCATTTAGTACCAATGAATATATGGGACAATCAGATTGAGGATTTGCCAGCATATAAGTGAGTGCTTGAGGAATCGCTTTTGTCAAAGAAAAATTAGCTCTCTTAGATTCAATTACCAGAAACCACAACTTATTTTGAAGAACTAATACATCAATTTTACCTTTGATAATTTCTTGAGTTTCTTCTGAGTTTTTTTCATCATTAATTATATTTTATTCACTAATTTCTATAGTTGTTTCGGTAGCAATGTAAAAAGGAGGACGATAAAAACCAGCCAAATCTAGCAGGGGAGATAATACTATCATTTTGACTGCCTCTTCTAAAAGAGGAGCATTTTCAAGGACGTTGAGATAATTAGTTTTAACTCGGTCTAAGTATTGCTTTTCTAATTCAGAAATTTCAGGTAAATAGTCAAACCACTCTGTAAAAAATTGCTCATCTTCAGATTTGTATAAAGCAAATTTTTTCTTTAAGTAGGCGAGAGTAACATTTTGCGCTTGGATTACTTGAATCATAGTTCATGCAACTAGATATATTACTATCTAAACAAAACCTGATTCTGTTTGGCATAATCCTAATAATTCCTCTGCTGAGTAGACTTTTTGACTTGAATCATAGATAACACAAGACCATTTTTTGGCAAACTTACACGCAAACTCTAATGCTAGTTGCTCACTTCCTGGAGTTTTGCTGACATCAAGTAAAATATGAGTCTGAGGCTTAGCTGTAAGCTTCTGGGTTATCAGTTCAATTTCATCAGTACTAAAGTTTTTTAATTCGCTGTTATCTAAAACAATCCAAAGATGAGTATTTGCTCTAGAAATACGTCCATCATATACATTATCTGGATGTAGTAATACGTCGGAATATTTCAAAAAAGTCAAAAATTCTGCTGGTTCAATCTCAGCACTAGAAATTAGGGAAATAGGTTCTGGCATCGCTTATACTCCTAGTAGGAATAATAATTCTAATAATTCATCTTCAGTGCGAACTACATAACTTCCGGTAGCGATGATATCCTGAGCCGGAGTTAATTTGTAATTAGGTGCGTAGAGAATAACAGGCTTTTTCAAAGGATTTAAGTCAGGGTTTGATATCAATTTTTGAATTTGCTTTAACTTACGAGCAGTTTGGGTTGTTACTTCGATGATAGCGTTACTGGTTTCCACATCGATTTCACCAATTTCGCCATTTAGACCAACTAGTTTATTGAAACTAACTAAATCAAACCCTGCTTGGATGATAGCATTAGCTACTTGACCTTCCAGAAATTTTTGAGAATTAACTGAGTTCAATGCATCGATAATAGCTTGCTCAAATAGGCTACTCACATCTTGCTTTATGACTATAAATATGATTCAGGTAGCATTGCTGTAACTATACTCGCATCCAGTTGCATTTATATTCCTGCTAATTCTCGTAATTTAGTTAAAACTGCCTGAGCATGACCTTTGGTTTTCACGTTAGGCCAAGTATAGGCAATAATTTTATCAGGTGAAATCAAAAAAGTTGAGCGAACAACACCCATATATTCTTTGCCCATAAACTTCTTTAAGCGCCAACCACCATAAGCTTCTGTCAAAATATGTTCGGGGTCGCTTAAGAGGGTAATTGACAAGTTATGTTTGCTGATAAATTTACAATGGGATTTACCAGAATCTGGACTTACACCTAAGATTTTGGCTCCTAGTTCGCTGAAGTCTTCATACAATTCGGTGAAATCTTTTGCTTCGGTGGTACAGCCGGGGGTGTCATCTTTGGGGTAGAAATAAAGCACAGTCCACTGACCGTTGAAGTCAGAGAGACTAACTGGATTCTCATTTTGGTCAGGGGTGGAGAAATCTGGTGCTGGTTGTCCGATTTGGGGAATGTTACTCATGGTGGGGTTGTGAAAGATTGCAATCGCTTTAGAATTGTACATAGATTGAGCGATCGCATCTCATTCATCTTTGTTTACCATGAAAAAAGTTCTCTCATCAGGTTGAGAACAATTACTTCTGTTGATCCGCCATAATAATGATTTAGTAGTATTTTTGTTTAACTATTCCCACCCTTCAAAATTCAAATGTCTAAAGATATGCAACGCGAATTTGCCAACCGCGATGAGTTGGTAGCTTACCTGCGCGAACAATTCCCAAGTGCAACAGAACGAGATGACCACATCAGCGAAACTCTCGGAGGACGCAAAGCCGCACAGAAAGCACTGCAAAAAATCGACCCAGTACGCTACGCACAAACACGCAATTTCTTCACAGGTGCAGTCACCCGACTTTCGCCTTACATCCGCTATGGCGTTTTGAGTTTGCGAGAAATTCGAGATTTTGTCCTTGACAGGGTTCATCAGCAAGATGATGCTACTAAATTAATCAATGAGTTGGGTTGGCGCGATTATTGGCAGCGGTTATATGTAAAGTTAGGGGATGGAATCTGGCAAGACCAGGAAGAATACAAAACTGGTTACACTGTGGCTGAATATGCGCCCGAATTGCCGCAAGATATCAAACAAGGAACTACAGGTAGAGTTTGTATTGACAGCTTCAGCCGCGATTTGAGAGAAACTGGCTATTTACATAACCATGCACGGATGTGGATAGCCGCATACATTGTCCATTGGCGGCGCATTCGTTGGCAAGCAGGAGCTAAATGGTTTCTCGAACACCTTTTAGATGGCGATCCTGCTAGTAATAATATGTCGTGGCAATGGGTTGCTAGCACCTTTAGTCATAAACCGTATTTTTTTAATCGGGAAAATTTAGAACGTTATACCAAAGGCATTTATTGTCAGAAATGTCCGCTTTATGGTCATTGTGATTTTGAAGGTAGTTATGAAGAATTAGAACAGCGACTTTTTCCCAAAGGAAAGTTTAGCAAGCAAGCTAATAGCAAAAGTTGGCGGTGAGTTCATCTGGGAATTATAGAAGATAGGGAGTAGGGAGTGGGGAGTAGGGAGTGGGGAGTAGGGAGTGGGTGAAAAATTCCCCTGTTTTTGCTTTTTTAGAAAATATTTAGAATTGCTGTATTAGAAAGAGGTCAGGGTTGGGCATTTTATTCTTTGTTACCCCTCTACCTCTAGAGAAAATGATTATGCGTCCAAAACATACTTTCATCATCATTTGTCTGGCTTTGATGTTTTTGGTTTTTAGCTATGTCAACCAGACAACGATTAGCGCCTGGAGTGCAGTTGCTTCTGTCCTCAATTCGAGAAACATTGCTGCTCAACCCACATCCATCCCTTTTGACGTGAATAAAGGACAAAAGATTGATTTTGTTTACGAAGCGTTTTTAAGTCCTCATCAAGAACCTGGTGAAGAGAAAGATACACCTTCCCTGACTCCGAAACAATTTCGCTCTACTGCACCATCTTTGCTCAGAAATGAGCGCAAATCACGCGGTCATGGGGTGTTACGCTTCTCTAACGACCTGAGTAAAGCCTATGTGGATGTCAAGGTGGAAAATGTCAATGCCAAAGATGTTGTCATGTTCCATATCCATTGCGGCAGACCTGATATGCTTGGCCCCATTCTCGTTGATTTTGCTTTTTCTGGTAACATTCAAGAAAATCTTGCTGACGGCGTTTTTTCAGTAGAACTGAGCAATGCAAATATCGAAAAGACAAGTAATTCTGGGCGTGGAGTTGTAGGAGCATTCACTGTGGGATGTCCTACTGTTCCTGGCTTATCAGATAAGGTCAAAACAATTGCGGGTATGGAGTATATTGCTCAACAAGGCGAACTTTACTTCAACTTACATACAAAAGGACAAACTTTCTTTGGAGATATTCGCGGAAAACTGCATCGGGCTTGAAAAACTATCAATGGGAAGCGTTGGATATTTGCAACCGTGATAACTGATATGGCAAGGGACTGGGGATTGGGGACTGGGGACTGGGGACTGGGGACTGGGAAAGAGATATTTTCATTCCTTCGTTGTGAATTGTGTTCATGGAGTCTCTTGCAAAAGTCCCTAACACCCCACACGCCAGTCGCTCATGGGGGAAACCACGCCAGATGCTCCACTTAGGCGTTACCCCAAGACCGCGCTGGCTCCCCTTAATCCCCTCCCCAAGGCATCGGGGAGGGGAGACAAAGCTTAGCTTTGGCTCTTTGGGGTTCAAATTTTGTGATTTATGCAAGAGACTCCATGAGCTGCGTTCACAAGGAACAATGAAAATTTCTTTTCCCTACTCCCCACTCCTTACTCCCTATTTTCAAGGCAGGTCTAATGATTTTGTTATATCATGTCTGGCTAATCACAAATCAATAAAATCTCCCCGTGTAAGAGCGTCCCAGCCTAAATCATAAGTCTTTTACCGGATATGATATCAGCATCTTGCCAGCCCTCAAAAATCACCCCACAATCAAGACGCCCATCTTAAAAAATTCAATAATTTATTCGTTAGAGTTCCTGAACCGAGAAAATATTCCCTAAGTAAGAGACAAACAATAGGACAAGTGTCCTATTTTATTCATACTGTAGGAATAGGAAAAGGAGATGTCTGTAACAAAACCACTGGGAACTTTAGATTTAATTCGAGAACTGCGGCATCAACTCAATGTTTCTCAGAAACAATTTGCCGCTAGATTAGGAGTTTCATTCAAAACAGTGAATCGTTGGGAGAATGGCCATACACTGCCCTCACCGTTAGCGCTAAAACTCATTGAAGAAATGATCCGCCAGATGGGTGAACCCGGCAAAAGACTGCTAAAACAGTATTTTCCAGAAGCAGAATCCCGTTATGATTCATAAGGTGAGGCTTTCTCAACCCGAAAACATCTTTGTTGCTAAAAGAAAAAAAGAGGCATTTATTCGGGAGCAGTTTCTACACTACGCTGTTGCTTTGCTATCTGTTACCTTCGCACTGGGAATCACCCTGCTACTAAATCAATATATCAGCGCCACGCCTGCGGCACTACTTTTTGCTGCGGTAATGGTGAGTGCTTGGTATGGTGGCTTAGCTCCGGGATTATTCGCAACTGTTTTGTCTACTTTGGCACTTAATTACTTGTTATCAAGACCGCTTTATCCAGTAAATCCTACAAATTTGAATATTTTAGTTTCCTTAGTTGTGTTTATACTGGCGGCAGGGTTAATCAGCTCGCTCAACGAATCACGGCGCATAGCTGTCCGCAAAGCTGAGGAAAGCCTCAAGTTTCTTCGCCAAAGCGAGGCGCAGTTCGATCGCTTTGTAGAGTCTAGTGAAGAAGTACTGCGGCGACGAGAAACAGAACTTCAGCTAATTACAGATACACTGCCAGTTTTGATTTCCTTTGTGGATTCAGAACAATGCTACCGCTTTAACAACCGAGCTTATGAAGAGTGGTTTGGGCAACCAGCAGCAGAAGTAAATGGGAAGTATCTATGGGAAGTTTTGGGTGAATCTGCCTATGAAGTAGTGCGTCCCCATGTGGAAAAAGTACTAACAGGAGTGCAGGTGACTTTTGAAGCTGAAATTTTTTATAAAAATGTTGGAACACGCTACATTAATGCTATTTACGTTCCCCAGTTTAATCGACAGGGAACAGTTGAAGGGTTTGCAGTGTTGATTACTGATATTAGCCAACAGCAAGCAGCACTGCGCGATCGCCTTTTAGCAGAAGAAGCTTTGCGGGAGAGTGAGGAACGGCTGAGATTTGCCCTGCAATCGGCAGAGTTAGGGGATTGGGATTTGGACTTGAGGAATAAAACTGCCCACCGTTCTCTGCGACATGACCAAATCTTTGGCTACGACTCTCTTCTGGCGGAATGGACTTATGAAATTTTCCTCCAACACGTTTTAGCTGAGGATCGCTCTTTAGTTGAAGCGAAATTTTTGAATGCCTTAACTAATAATGATATCTGGGATTTTGAATGCCGCATTCGCCGCGCTGATGGAGAGTTGCGTTGGATTTGGGGGCGGGGTCATGTTTATTATAATGCTGAGGGTGAAGCTGTACGGATGCTGGGACTAGTTGGCGACATTAGCGATCGCAAACTTGCCGAAACTAGCTTACAACAACTAAACGAAACCCTAGAGCAACGGATTCAAGAGCGCACAGCCCAGTTAGAAGCCGCCAACAAAGAACTAGAATCTTTCTCCTATTCAGTCTCTCACGACTTGCGAGCGCCATTTCGCCACATCGCCGGATTTGTAGAATTGCTTGCCAAGCACCTGAACTCAACAACTTTAGATCCAACAAGTCAGCGCTACTTAAAAATCATCGCCCAAACCGCAAAACAGGCAGGAGTATTAATTGATGAGTTGCTGACATTTTCTCGTATGGGGCGCACCGAGATGCGTTATACCACCCTGAATATTGAGGAGCTAGTGCAAGAAGTAAAACGGGATTTGTTTACAGAAACCCAAGGACGGGTAATTCATTGGCACATCGAGTCATTACCACAAGTGCAGGGCGATCCCTCCATGCTGCGGCTGGTGCTTCGCAACCTGATGGGCAATGCCGTTAAATATACCCAAACTCGCACCATCGCAGAAATCACCGTTGGCAGTACCGATAATGAAAACGAAGTCATCTTTTTTGTGCAAGATAACGGTGTTGGGTTTAACATGCAATATGTCCACAAGCTATTCGGAGTATTTCAACGCCTGCATAGCGACTCCAAATTTGAAGGCACTGGTGTTGGATTAGCCAACGTGCAGCGGATTATTCATCGGCATAATGGTCGAGTCTGGGCAGAGGGTGAAGTTGACAGTGGAGCTACCTTCTATTTTTCACTGCCAAAGTTGTCGAAGAGGGAGAGTGAATGAGAGAACTGAAGAGAATTCTGCTGATTGAAGACAGTGCTAATGATGCAGAATTAATATTAGCTGCTTTGTCAGAAAACCATCTGGCAAATGAAGTAGTGGTGGTACGTGATGGAGAGGAAGCTTTAGATTATCTCTATCGCCGGGGACTGTTCCGGTTGCGGATGGAAGGGCATCCTGTTGTGGTACTACTCGATTTGAAATTACCTAAAATCGATGGACTAGAAGTGCTAGCACAACTCAAATCTGACCCAGTAATGCAAGTGATTCCGGTGGTGGTGCTAACTTCTTCCCGTGAGGAACCAGATTTAGTTCGATGCTACAAGTTAGGCGTTAATGCTTATGTCGTCAAGCCCGTAGATTATCATGAATTTGCCGATGCCATTAAGGGTGTAGGACTGTTTTGGGCAGTGATTAATCAGCCTCCCCTTGGCGCTTTGCCTCCTGCACCTAATCGTCAACAGGAGAAGAACTGATGAGTGTGCTTCGTTTCCTCCTTTTAGAAGATAGTTTGTTGGATGCAGAACTTACCCAAGCAATGCTAGCGGAAGGAGGAATTGATTGTGAATTGGTAAGAGTCGAAAGCGGCGCTGAGTTTTTGACTGCTATTTCCACAGAGGCTTTTGATTTAATTCTTGCCGATTATGCCTTGCCTTCTTTTGATGGAATTTCTGCCTTGGAAATTGCTCGAAATCAATGTCCAGAGATTCCTTTCATTTTTGTTTCTGCGGTATTGGGTGAAGAATTAGCGATCGAAGCTTTGAAGAATGGTGCAACAGATTATGTTTTAAAGCAACGACTAGGGCGGTTAGTTCCCTCGGTGCAAAGGGCATTGCGGGAAGCCAAAGAACGCCGCGATCGCCAGCTTGTAGAAGAGTCTTTACAAAAAAGTGAAGCCAGGTATCGCCGAATTGTTGATACCTCTTATGAAGGAATTTGGACGATTGATTCCCAAGGGCGAACAGAGTTTGTGAATCAGCGGATGTCACAAATGTTAGGCTATGCAGCAGAAGAAATGCTCGGTCGTTTTATATTTGATTTTATTGATGTAGTTGATGGTATCGACACCGCAGAAAAACTCCAATGGTTCAAGAAAGAAGACAGCGATTTGAAAGAAGGTCGATGGCGCTGCAAAGATGGTTCTTATATTTGGACACTGATTTCTGCTAGAGCGATTTTTAATGAACAGCATGAATTCTTAGGTGCGATCGCCATGTTAACCGATATCACCGATCGCAAACGCACCGAAGAAGAACGCGATCGCCTTTTGCAACGGGAGAAATTAGCCCGCGCCGAAGCTGAAGCCGCCAACCGCATCAAAGATGAGTTTTTGGCGGTGCTTTCCCATGAATTGCGATCGCCCCTAAATCCGATTCTCGGTTGGGCAAAACTCTTGCAGAGCCGTAAATTTAACGAAACAGCCCTGAAAAAAGCCTTAGAAACCATTGAACGCAACGCCAAATTACAAGCTCAACTCATCGAAGACTTGCTCGATGTTTCTCACATCCTCCAAGGTAAACTCAACCTCAACATGGCATCAGTGGATTTGGCATCCACCATTGAAGCAGCAATGGAAACAGTGCGTTTAGCAGCAGAGGCAAAAACCATTCACATTGAAACAATGCTCGATTCGAGAGTCGGTAAAGTTTTGGGTGATTCAGCTCGCTTACAGCAAATCGTCTGGAATTTATTATCCAATGCCGTGAAATTCACAGCCACAGGCGGACAAGTAAATGTGCAATTGGAGTGCATCGACGCCGATGCCCAAATTACCGTCAGCGACACAGGTAAGGGCATTAAATCAGACTTTTTGCCTCATGTATTTGACTATTTTTGTCAGGGCGACAATACAACAACCAGAAAATTTGGTGGCTTGGGATTAGGCTTAGCGATCGCCCGTCACCTAGTCGAAATGCACGGCGGAACGATTTGGGTGCAAAGTCCCGGCGAGGAGCAGGGAGCTACCTTCACAGTGAGATTACCATTAATCAAAGACAGTGCATTAATCAAAGATGATACCAACCCTAATTCTGCAATAGTCGCTTCTGGCTTCTCTCCCTTGATGGGTGTAGAAGTCTTGATTGTAGATGACAACGCCGACAGCCTGGACTTTTTTAGATTTGTCCTGGAAGAGTTTGGAGCCACAGTGATTGCAGCAGAATCAGCAGGTGAAGCATTACAGACTTTAGCACAATCAAAGCCAGATATCTTGCTCAGCGACATCGGAATGCCAGAAATGAACGGCTATATGCTGATAGAACAAATACGTGCTTTCGAGGCACAAGCAGGGAGAGAAAAAATTCCAGCGATCGCTCTCACTGCTTATGCAGGCGAAATCGATCAGCAACAAGCATTCAAAGCAGGGTTTCAACAGCACATCGTTAAACCTGTGGCGCCAGAGGAATTGCTCATCGCTATTTCAAGTTTAATTAAACATAAATAAGAGAGACGCGATAAATCGCCGTCTCTACAATCACCCATGCATATTGAATTCTTGTAGAGACGCGATGAATCGCGTCTTATTTCTTCATCCAAACGAAAATCGCCTTAGAGGATGTTTGAAAAGTCCTGTTGTTGGTAGCAAAAAGTTTTAGATCCCCCTAAATCCCCCTTCAAAAGGGGGACTTTAAGAAGTTTTCCCCCCTTTTTAAGGGGGGCTAGGGAGGATCAACAAGTGCCTAAAATCACAGCGAAATACTTTTCAAACAACCTCTTATGCAAGAATTAATACAAGTCTCTGAGATGATTAATCAATGATCTGGGCACCTGGAGAACAATTACACCGTAACAACTATGAAATTAAACAACAGTTAGGACAGGGACGCTTTGCTATTACTTATCTCGCCCAAAATCTTCGAGATGGCAAGAAAGTTGTGATTAAAACATTAGATGCCAACTTGCTGAACCAACTGACTAACGAAGAACGCGATCGCTTAAAATCAGGTTTTGCAGATGAATCCCGTAAACTGGCAATATGTAAACACCCCAACATTGTCGATGTGTTTGATACATTTAACGAAGGGGATTTACTGTGCATGGTCATGGAATATATTCCCGGAGATAATTTAGCCAAGATTATCCAACCGCGAGGATTTTTACCAGAAAAAGAAGCTGTAGACTACATCCAGCAAATTGGAAAGGCACTAATACAAGTGCATAAACAAGGATTCTTGCATCGAGATGTGAAACCAGAAAATATGATTCTGCGATCGGGTACACATCAAGTTGTTTTGATCAACTTTGACTTAGCACGAAAATTCGTTGATAACCCAGTGTCAAGTCGCGGTAACTTGGTTGACAAATTTACACCAATTGAACTGTATTCTAACTCTGCTAGACAACAGACGCGACGCGGTTCTTGGACTGATGTTTATTCTCTGGCTGCAACATTATATGTTTTATTAACGGGACAACTACCAGAAAGTGCTATTGAACGCCAAGATAACAATAAGCGTTTAATTCCGCCGAAAGAATTGAATCATGAGATTAGCGTTGGTGTTAACAAAGCCATT
The DNA here is from genome assembly GCF_014698115.1 of Nostoc sp. FACHB-973. Lineage (GTDB taxonomy): Bacteria > Cyanobacteriota > Cyanobacteriia > Cyanobacteriales > Nostocaceae > Nostoc > Nostoc muscorum. The sequence goes on along the minus strand of NZ_JACJSJ010000103.1, from coordinate 16,380 downwards.
CTCCACGGAATGGAACTACAACCCGATAATCGTCCCCAAACAGTAGAAGACTGGTTAAAAGAATTGGGTTTAAAAACAGCAGGTATTTCTCTGCCCAAACTTCTTTGGGCACAACCTCTGTGGGCACTGATACTAGAGATTATGGGTGTATTAGCATTATTCGCAGCCTTGATATCAGGAATCAAAGACGGCACAGACTTATTCAAAGATTGGTTCCCAGACAAATCAGCACCCCCAGCACAACAAGCGCCATCATCTTCCACTCAACCACAAAATAGGTAATAGGCTACGCCTACGCATTTGTTATTTTGGCGATCGCATTTGTTATTTCGGGGTTCGCATTTGTTATTTTGGCGATCGCATTTGTTATTTCGGCAGTTGCCACAAAACCTCAATCTTCCTCTCTGCGCTTCTGGGTGATACCAGTTTCAAATCAAAATGCGACAGATGTGTGGGTAGGGGCGTACAGCTGTACGCCCCTACAGCCTGATTGAACAACGCCAACCACCATAACCAACAAAAGCGTGTCAAAATCAACATTAGCTATCAACAAATCTGGTATATGTTCTGGCAAGACGGACAGCTAATATACAACGGCAAATACAAAATAGAAAAACCCTTAGGCGGTGGCGGTTTTGCAGTCACCTACCAAGCAATGCACACCAAGCTAAACCGCCGAGTCGTCATCAAAACCCCCAATATTAGCGTCCAACGAGATCCAGACTATCCCAAGTACGTTGAACGCTTCAAAAAAGAAGCCCAAATGCTAGCAATGTGTTGCACAGACTCACATCCTCATATTGTGCAAATATTCGACTTTTTTGAAGCAGATGGCCGCTACTGTTTAGAAATGCAATATATAGCAGGCCAGAGTTTGTGGGAGTATGTGCAACGCCAAGGCGCATTACCCGAAACTGAAGCTGTAAAATATATCCGCCAAATGGGTTTAGCTTTGGTAGAGGTACATAAAAAAGGAGTCTTACATCTCGATGTCACTCCTCCTAATATTATGCTCAACTTTAATTCAGCGATTCCTAACTCAGGCAAAGCTGTGTTGATAGACTTTGGTATTGCGGGCGATATGTCTCCACCGAGTACACTTTCCAGGTCTTTTGGTAACAAAGCATTTGCACCCTATGAATTGACACGCAAAGGGATTCGCCACCAAACAGTTGATGTCTACTGCTTGGCTGGATCTTTGTACTATGCTATCACTGGACAACGCCCCACCAATTCCTTTGACCGCAAGTATGAACAAGAGGAATTAGTTCCACCAAAGCAATTTGTCCCAAGTCTTAGCGATGCGGTAAATCAAGCGATTCTGCAAGGCATGGCATTAGAAGCAAAAGACAGACCCCAGACAATGGAAGAATGGTTGAATTTACTCTCCTCCTCGCAAGCTAATCTAACAGGAGTGATATTGGCTTCAGATGTGGGGGTAGATTACCAAAACCTAGAGAATTTACTCAAAGCGCAGAAATGGAAAGCAGCAGACGAGGAAACGACCAGAATCATGCTGAAAGTAGCCAAAAGACAACAGCAAGGGTGGCTTGATTATGAATCCATTAATAATTTTCCCTGCACAGACTTACGCATAATTGACCAATTGTGGTTAAAGTACAGCGATGGTCATTTTGGCTTTAGCGTACAAAAACGTATATGGCTAGAGTGTGACGGCAAAATAGATTATGAAACGGAGTGCAGTTTGGGCGATCGCTTAGGCTGGCGCGAAAAAAGCAGCTGGCTATTCAAAGAAGAATATTACTATTCCCGATACGCTCTGGCCGGGCATCTCCCTTCTCCAGCCGGAAAATACGGGCGGGCAATGCCCTCTAATACTGCCCTCCGAGAGAGAAGACGACAATCCGATGAGAATTGGTATTATTTAAATTTTAAATTATTCTTCTCTCGCGTCCAGACTTGTAAATTATAATCTATAAAGGTTTCAGATATTTGTAAAAGCTTGTAAACAACGTATATTCGACGAAGCCTTGCGGATTCTAGCTTTTCGATACCTGGCACTGCGGCTGAGGCGCACGGCTCGCAAACACAAAAACCGCGATCAATATCAATATTAGATAAGATATAAATCAATACCCAGTTTTTCAAATATGTAAATACAGGGGTAACAATGACTATTAAAGGACAAATTAATCAAGAACTAGAAAAATTACCTTAACCCTTATTACAGGAAATTTTAGACTTTGTGCAATTTTTGCAAGTCAAACATCAAATAAACAGTATATCTTCAGATACCCAACCTGCTCAAACGCTGACAACAGAGCATACCTTAACAGGTTCTACTGCTGAAGATTTATTAGAATTTGTGGGCAGTTGGGAAGGTTCAGATATCAGAGAATGCTTGCAACTAGTTCAATAAAATTATAAAATCATACTGAATTAAATTGGGTGTAAGTGGTGTCCTTTGACAATGTTTGTAAAATATTAGCAGAAAAATATCCAAGGGATTTTGCCCGGTGGCTGCTACCTGATGAACCGCAAAAAATTAAAGTATTAAAAACTGAATTAAGCATCGAACCAGTTCGAGCAGATTCTGTTATATTTTTACAAACAGAAAATCGTATTTTACATTTGGAATTTCAAACAACACAAAAATCAGATCCTCCCATTCCCTTAAGAATGTTGGATTACTTTGTGAGGTTAGTACGAAAATATGATGTTCCAATAACGCAGGTAGTAATTTTCTTGCAAGAGACAAGTAAGGAAATCGCTTTTACCGAAGAATATGTAAATGAGATGACAAATCATCGCTATCGTGTTGTACGAATGTGGGAACAAGATTCGGCGTTATTTCTCGATAATCCTGCACTATTACCGTTAGCACCATTAACACAGACAGATTCACCCCAAGGGTTATTATCCCAAGTTGCCCAGAGTGTTGCTAAAATTTCAGATAGGGAAACAAGGCAGAATATCGCAGCTTACACAGAAATATTAGCAGGTTTGCGATTTGAAAAAGATTTTATTCGTCAGTTATTGAGCGAGGATCTTATGCAGGAGTCAGTGATTTATCAGGATATTTTGCAGAAGGGCGAACAAAAAGAAGCGGTTAGATTTTGTATATCTTTACTCAATGAACGTTTTGGTGAAATAGATTCGTCAATTATTGAGAGAGTTCAAGTTTTAAACAAGGAAAAGCTAGAAGCATTAGGAAGGGCGCTTTTGAGAATTTCATCTCTAGCTGATTTATTTATTTGGTTAGATGGGCAGGAAAGTAATTAATTTCAGGTATCGATCAACTATAAAATCATAAAGTAGGGGCACAGCCATGTTCCCTACAATCATCTGCATCTCGCCAAGTTGCAATTTCCTGTAATTAAAAACAGCTAATTTCTCTCAACTAAAAAACTTCTCCACGCATCTGACAAATATCTCTACACCCATTCCCAACGCCGTCTCATCAAAATCAAACCGGGGATGATGATGGGGATAAGCCAAATCTTTCTCTGCATTCGCCGAACCCAAAAAGAAATAGCAACCAGGCACCTCTTCCAAGAAAAATGACATATCTTCAGCCGCCATAGTTTGGCATTCTGGCACAATTCCCACAGGAGTTTCTACCACTTCTTCTGCTACAGAACGCACCAATTGAGCCATTTTCACATCATTAATTACTGGTGGATAAAGTGACCAATAATCTAACTCATACTTTGCACCCTGACTCTGACAAATTCCGGCAATAATCTGCTCAACGCGCTGATGGAAAAAGCCTTTAAAACTCGGATTAAAATACCTGACAGTGGCACTCATTCTCGCTGTGTCAGCAATTACATTCCGCTTGGTTCCAGCATGAAGTTCGCCCACTGTCACCACAGCCGAATCAATGGGATTCACATTCCGAGCGACAATAGTTTGCAAAGCATTGACAATTTGAGCCGCAACGACAACGGAATCCACTGTTTGATGAGGTAGTGCGCCGTGTCCACCTTTGCCCAAAATTGTACAGTTAAAGCACTCCACAGCCGCCATCAGGGCACCACTGCGAACACCTACAGTTCCCAACGGCAAATTATTCCACAAATGCAAACCGATAATTGCGTCAACATCAGGATTTTTCAGCACCCCAGCTTCAATCATCGGCTTTGCGCCTCCGGGTGATTCTTCCGCTGGCTGGAAGATCATTTTCACGGTACCAGAGAAATCTTGACGATGCTGTTGCAGATAGTAAGCTGTACCTAAAGCGATCGCAGTATGTCCATCATGACCACAAGCGTGCATTACTCCATTATGCTGGGATTTGTAAGGCACTTCGTTAAGTTCTTGAATTGGCAAAGCATCCATATCCGCCCGAATCGCCAAAACCTTCTCAGTGGGGAGTGGGGAGTGGGGAGTGGGGAGTTTGTTACCTTTGATGGTGGCAACAATGCCAGTTTGAGCGATGCCGGTTTGATGTTCAATTCCCCATTCTTGCAACTTTTGTGAGACAAATTCAGCAGTCAGTTTTTCCTGAAAACCCAACTCTGGTTGTTGATGTAATCGCCGTCGCCACTCTATCAATTGCGGTTGCAATGAGCGAATTGAAAGTCGAATTCGAGATAAGTCAACAGAAGAGGGGTTGGGGAAAGTAGAAACCATTATTAAGACAAGGTAGTTTAAGCAGAGCTAACTGAGGTTATTTTCCCACTTTAACGTGAGTTTGACGAGTTGCATTTACCCATCAAAACCCAAGCCGATTGATACAGCTGATTTCAATAAGCCTGAAGTAGGTACAGAAATTTGTAGGGGTGCATAGGTCTCCAGAAGAAATTAATGAAAATTCTCAGTTTCTCTACTTGCGAGTTATGCCATTTGAATAGATACATAGAGCTTCATCTGTATATAAAGTCAAGCATGGCAGCAGCTAAAGTTTTGCAACCAGAGCGATCGCGCCTCGAAGTACATCCCCAAGCGATTACTGAATCAAATGCAGGAGATGGAGCAAGAGAAAGCGCTGTTGGGGAGATGTTGCAGGCGTTGGGTGTGTTCAAATCGTGATTTGAGGCTCTCACAGTGAGATGAAATTCTCAGCGATGGGTATCTCCTGAAAACTTGAAAACTTTGGGCTAGCCCAAAGTGATTAATCCAGCCTAAAGTGCCTAAGTGCAAATTTTAGAAGATGTTCAGCCATTCTATTTAGCCTTATTGCTTTGGGCTACGACCCTAAAGATAGTCTTTGTTTAGTGTTTCCAAATTGATTATCTTGTGTATCAACAAAAATGCGTCGTTTCAGGCTTTGAAAAATCATCCTTGGATAGATAGCGACGCCGAATAGCCCAAAGCAGGCATCGCCTAAAAGGGGGCGAAAAATCAAGGTTTAATCCGGGAATCAAGAATGCATATTTGTATTTTCCTGTCAATGGGTAAGTCCTAGATCAGCGCTTTCAAGGTGGTGAAATTTGGAACGAAGATTGGTGATTTCAATCTTCCTTCAAAAAGCCCAAAATCTGAGTGGATGATTCAAGATGCTAGTACTGAAACAACGTGTTTTCGTTGGTCACCTTGAAAGGGCTAGTCCTAGATTTATTACTTGTAAGTGCCTTCAGGCTTATGCTTTATCCATTCCAGTTACCTGTGCAAACAACTAAAGAACATATGAAGCCGAGTCCAGAAATTCAAGAAATTGCGATCGCCATTGCAGCTAAACAGCACAATCCGACAATTTTGACTCCAGATTTTCTCAAATATAGTGGTATCGTCCCTAGTGAGTGGGAACTGGCGCGACAACCAATTGTGACAAATACGGGTTCTCAGGTAGTCTTCCAAAACGGTATTAATATAATTGCGGAACTAAATCGGATTATTTTTGTCGAGTCAATTGCCACTAAAGAAGCGCAAGAAGTGGAAATTCCCGTAATAGCCAGCAAGTATTTGGAAACATTAGCGCAGGCAGACTATCAGGGTATTAGCATTAATTTTCGGGGTCATGTGCTGTTTGACCAACAACAAAATACTGCTCGTGACTACATCTTGAAAACCCTGTTGAATCCAGGGCCTTGGCAGGAATTTGGTAAAGCACCTGTGCAAGCTGCAACACGGTTTTTGTACACCTTAGAAGATGCACAGATGACCTTGGATATTAATGAAGCTGGGCTACAACTCCCAGACAAAAAAGTAGTGCCGATAGTTTTGTTCACTGCGAATTTTGGTCATGCGATCGCCTCACAAGAATCTAACCAGCGCTTAGCTGCCATCACCCAGGTAATTAGCAATTGGCAGATTGACCTAGAAACTTACAAAGAAGTTGTGAATACTAAGTTTTTGAACTCGGTAAACTATCAGCTAAATTTAGCAGCAGATGAATCAATTATCCCAATAGTATCAGCGCTATGAAGTTGGTGGAAGTACGAATAGGTAAATAAATTGAAGTCAAAGAAGAGAGCTTGCTCTCCCTACGATAAAATTCCTCTTTTATATTTTTTCACACCTCATTTCATCTAAAAAACCTGAATCAAATATGAAGAATACTTATATCCTTGGCAACAATTTACTTGTAGAGTCTTCTTTAGTTATTAACCCAGTTATATTAACATCTTTAGAACAAAGTTTTTCCCTGCTAAAAGAACGATTACAAGCTTTTGCCAGCGCCCCAGATTTCAATCAGAAAATGGTATTGGCATTTGGAGAAGATATTGAGGTTGAGGCGTTAAAGACGGCTTGGCTAGCTGGGGATATAAGTATAGTATCTGGAATAGAAATTCTTGATGCTGCGGCAATAAATGGAGCGAATGGGGCTTATGCAGCAGTCAATGACCGCATATACTTATCATTGGAGTTTATCAACAATAATCAGGCTAATTTTGAGGTTTTGGTTGGTTTGTTGTTAGAAGAGATTGGACACCGAGTTGATACGCGCTTGAATCCAATGGATACACCAGGGGATGAAGGGGCGATTTTCTCAGCATTGGTACTGGGAGAAAGTCTTTCGAGTGAAGCTTTGGCAGGTTTGCAAACTGAGGATGATAGAGGGACTATTAGTTTAAATGGGCAGATAATTGGGGTAGAAAATCAGAATTTTAATAGTGTCGCTGACTCGGTTCCGATTTATTTTAATAATTTTGACATCTCTGCGGGTACGGAATGGTCTCACAGAACAATTGAGACAACTCCCGTAGGTGGACGTAAGTTCCTTGGCCAGTTCGGTAACGGTACAGTTAGTTTAACTCTCAATGACAACAGATTTACTAACAACCTAGTTTCCTTAGAGTTTGATTTATTCGTGATCAATAGTTGGGATGGAAACGTTTCAGGAGCAGGGCCTGATTTATTCAATTTGAGTATTGCTGGTGGACAGACTCTGTTAAACACCACATTTTCAAATACTGAAGAGGTGGGGTATCGTCAATCCTATCCAGGAGAGTTTGGTACAGGTAATTATCTGGGGGGAACAGGTGCAACAGAAATTGATACCCTTGGCTACTCTTTTTATGGCAACTCAGTTTATCATTTGGGTTATTCTTTCCCTTACTCAACCAATTCTTTAACCATCAACTTTACTGGTCTTAATCTTCAAGGAATTTCTGATGAAAGCTGGGGATTGGATAATGTATCTATCAGTGTTTTACCACTTATTTTACTCAATGATAACTTTAATGGAGAGAACAACGGTGGTGGGATATTAAACTACACTGATTTAGCTAATTGGACTGTTAGCGATGGTAGTGTTGATTTAATTGGCACCGGCTATTTTGATTTATTGCCAGGAAATGGTTTGTACTTAGATTTAGATGGTAATACCAGTAATGCTGGTCGCCTAGAATCTAAGACGACATTTAACTTCAATGCAGGAGATGAACTTACTCTCAGTTTTTCTTTAGCAGGTTCTCAAAGAGGAGATACTAATTCCGTTACTGTATCTCTAGGCAATCTATTTAGCGAAACCTTTATCTTCAACAGTTCTCAACCATTAACTAACTTTACCCGTAGCTTTACAGTTACTTCCGCAGCAAGTGCAAAGTTAACTTTTGATCACGCGGGAGGAGATAATTTCGGGCTACTGCTAGACAATGTAGAGTTAAGTAAAACGGCTAATCATAGCTTTGCACCGGGAATATTATCTTTTAGTCAACCTAACTTCACTGTCAATGAAGATGGAACACCTATTGTAGCTGTAACAGTAACTCGCACAGATGGAAGCGATGGGAATGTTAGCGCGACACTCAATCTAACAGATGGAACAGCGATCGCCCCAGATGACTACAATAACACTCCCATTACCGTTAACTTTGTTAATGGGGAAACGAGTAAAACTGTCACTATTCCCATTGTGGATGATGCCATTGTTGACCCCAATCAAACTATTAATTTAACCCTTTCTAACCCTACTAATGGGGCAACTATCGGGACTCAAAATAATGCTACTGTGACAATCGTTGATAATGACAGTCCCACTCTCTCACTTGTTCTCAACTTAGATAACGTTAACGAAACAGAGACGGCTACAGGAACAATTACTCGTAATACGGAAGATACTTCAACTGAGTTAGTTGTTACCCTGAATTCCAGCGACACTACAGAAGCAACTGTTCCGCAAACTGTCACCATACCTGTAAATCAATCTTCAGCCACGTTTACACTGACAGCAGTAGCCGATGAAGTTTTTGATGCTAATGAACTAGTGACAATTACTGCTTCAGCGACTGGGTTCAATAGTGGAACAGATAGCATTACTATCAACAATATTGATTTAGCAGATTTAGTTGTTAGTAATATTGTTGCTCCTGTTGAGGCACTTTCAGGACAGTCCATTGAAGTTGTATGGACACTGACAAACCAAGGAAATGCAGAGGCTAGCGGAACTTGGACAGATAATTTGTTCCTCTCTGAAGATGCGGTAGTAGGTAACGATCAATTACTGGGTGCATTTACTTTTACTGGTAGCATTGCTCCAGGAACTTCGATTGAACGTCGTCAGTTAGTCACTTTACCTTTGACTGTCAGTGGCGATCGCACTTTAATTTTACAAACTGATGCTAACAACCAAGTGCGGGAGCGTCCGGGAACTGAAGGCAATAATACCACAGTAGACGATCGCCCCATCCAAATTCGCCTCTCACCATTCCCCAACCTGCAAGTATCAAGTGTTACTACTCCCCCCACAGCCTTCTCTAGTCAGGAAACCGTTGTGGAGTGGACTGTCACCAATAACGGTACAGGGGCTACTAGCGCACCTTTCTGGTATGATAATGTTTGGCTTTCCTTAGACAATACCTTTGATGATACTGATATTTACTTAGGCAACGCAACCAATGCCAGTTACCTGAACATTGGCGAAAGTTACACCAACAGTCTGACAGTGAAACTGCCTAGAGGTATTGATAGTAACTATTATTTCCTAGTGAAGACAGACGCTAATAATAACGTCTTTGAATTAGAAAACGAAAGTGATAACTTTGGTGTTGGTGGCCCCACAGACGTTGATTTGACACCACCGCCTGATTTTCAAGTTACCGCAGTCAACGCTCCGGCTCAAGGTTTTTCGGGACAACCGCTTACCCTGAGTTGGACAGTCACAAATGAAAGGACAGGTAGTAACTTAGAGACATCCTGGTATGATGAAGTGCTCATGTCCACCGATGATGTGCTGGATGGGAGCGATCGCTCTTTAGGACGGTTCAACCGCAGTGGTACACTGAACGCAGGCACTGGTTACAATGTCAGCCAGACAGTAACTCTACCAATTGGCGTTAGCGGCGATTTCTTCTTCTTTGTGCGGACTGATGCAGGTAATCAGGTTTACGAGAGTGCTTTTGAAAGTAACAATACTGGCTATGACACCACAGCCACCAAAATCAATCTCACACCGCCACCAGATTTAGAAGTTGAATTTGTCGAAGCACCCGCTACAGCATCAGCTAGTCGTCCTCTAACTATTAACTATCGCGTTACTAACTTTGGCGCAACTGCTACCCCCAATTCTTCTTGGACTGACGCATTCTATCTATCAACAGATACCGAGCTAGACATTAACACAGACCTCAAACTGGGTGAACGTAGTCGCTTTGGCACATTGGATATCGGCTTTAGCTACGATAATTCTGCTACTTTCACGCTACCAAATGGCTTAAGTGGCACATACTATGCTTTTGTTGTCACCGATAGCGGCAATAATGTCTTTGAATTAGACAACGACAATAATGTTGTATTCGATAGCACACCGATTAACATTTCCTCTTCCCCTGCTGACCTGGTAATTTCAGCTACCGCACCAACTACAGCCGAAGCCAGTAAAGCCATTCGGGTAGAGTGGACTGTGACTAACCAGGGTGTTGGTGATACAGCGGTTACTAGTTGGACTGATAGAATAATTGCCTCTACGGATGCTGTGTTGGGTAATGGCGATGATGTCTTATTGGCAAACTTTGACCGCAGTGGTTTACTCAATCCTGGCGGTTCTTATTCACGTCAAGAATTAGTTACGATTCCCTTCAACTTAGTTGGTAATTACAACCTATTTGTGGCGACAGATGCAAATAACAGCGTATACGAAGCTACAAATGAAGGTAATAACTCAACAGTACAATCCCTGAGCATCACTCGACAAACTCCAGACTTGCAAGTTACAGGGGTGAGTATTCCCACAACTGCTTTGTCAGGACAAGCCTTAACAGTTGACTGGACAGTTAAGAACTTCGGTACAGGAAAGACCAACGCACTTTTCTGGTATGACGATGTTTACCTTTCTACTGACGCAGTAATTAGTAACAATGATAGATTGTTGGGTAGGGTATACCGTTCTGGAGCGTTAGAAGCATCAGCTGAGTATAGCGTGTCTCGCAGTTTTAATTTGCCCATAGACTTACAAGGTGATTTTTATACCATTGTTAGGACTGATAGTAGCAATTTCGTCCTGGAAACTCCCTTTGAAAACAATAATGATTTAGTTAGTTCTGGTATTACTAACATTTCTCTCAGTCCTGTGGCAGACTTGGTTATAGCTAGCGTGGATGCTGCCAGCACTGGTATTAGTAGTCAGTTGTTGAATGTAACTTGGACAGTTAGTAATGCTGGTGAAGCAGCTACAGGTACTCGTTCTTGGTACGATGCTTTTTACTTATCCCGTGACCAATTCTTTGACCGTAGTAGCGATAAATACATAGGATACAAGACGCGGACAGAAGATTTAGCAGCAGGGGCTAGTTACACTGACACCACATCCTTTAGAATTCCTCAAGGATTGTCTGGGCCATTTTATGTATTCGCGGTTGCAGACAGTGGCAACAATATTAATGAACTGAGTGGTGAACTGAATAACGTTGGCTATGATGCTAACTCCACAGAAATTAGTCTGCCACAACCATCTGACTTGGTAATAGGGACAATTACCATTCCTGCCAATGCTGTACCTGGACAGAATGCAACTATCAGCTACACCGTAATAAACGAAGGGGCAAATGCGGCTTTGGGTAGTTGGTTTGATACGATTTACATCTCTGCGGATAACCAGTGGGATGTGGGGGATGCTTTGTTTGGCAGAGTGCAACACAATGGCGATGTGGCTATTGGTGGTAGTTATAGTGAAACTCTGACAGCAGCATTGCCTGGTGTGCTTCCTGGAGATTATTATGCGATCGTTCGTAGCGATATTCGCAATCAAATTCCTGAATCGAATGAAAGCAATAATCTCAGTGCTTCTTTAGACCAATTTAATGCTGATGCGGAACGATTGGATTTAGGAACTGCGGATACTGGTAGTTTGGCACAAGGACAAGCGGTTTATTACAAAGTTGATGTGGCTGCGGGTGAGACGCTGCGGGTGAAGTTTGATAGTGCTTCCACTACGGCGGCGAATGAGTTGTACATTCGTTACGGCGATATGCCGAGTCGCGCCGAGTTTGACTTTGGCTTCTCGGATGTATTAGCTGCTGACCAAGATATTTTAGTCCCTGCGACACGCAGTGGTACATATTATATTCTGGCTTATGGTGCTAGTGTGGGTGGGACACCTGCGGACTACACCATTGAAGCTGATGTTCTCGATTTTGAGATTCTGGATATTGGCACAAAGCGGGGTAGTAACTTAGGTCAGACAACCATTACAATTTCTGGCTCGAAATTTAGCACAGATGATGTAATTAGTTTAGTTGCTAATGATGGAACTGGGCGCACTGCTAGCCGTATTTGGTGGAAGGATAGCACAGAATTATGGGCGACATTTGACTTACAGGGACTGACAACGGGATTGTATGATGTCAAAGTTGAAAATGGCACACAAATAGCAACATTAGATGATGCTTTCACCGTTAGCAATGGGGGAATTGGCAATTTAACAGTTAGTGTTGATGCACCTAGCGCCTTACGTCCTGGACAAGGAGGAATTGTTACTGTCAATTATGCCAACACAGGGGAGACAGATATTGTTGCACCTTTGCTGACCTTGGTGGCTGAAAATGCAAATTTAAGATTACCAGAACAAACCGAGTCAATAGGGTCTAGCTTACAGTTTCTGGGGATTAATTCGGAAGGGCCAGCAGGTATTATTGCACCAGGGGCAACTGGAAGCTTTTCATTGTTATTTAACCCAACAGTTAATGCTGGAAGTGTTACTTTCTCCGTCTCTCAAGCTTCACAAGACCAAACAATTGATTGGTCTAGTTTAAAAAATCAAGCTAGACCGAATAACATTTCTAATGATGCTTGGGATGCAATTTGGGAAAACTTTATTACTTCTGTTGGTAATGAAGCTGGTACTTATCAGGAAATCTTAGCTGATAATGCTAACCATTTAAGCCAATTAGGAGAATATACCAATGATGCTATCCGTTTATTAGGCTTTGAATTACAACAAGTTAGTAATTCTTTAGTAGGAAGTAACCAAGGCGATTCAATTGATGAACGCTTCAGCACTGGAACTTTTGGACGCGGTGGGGTTAATGAATGGGATATTAAAGTTACTCCAGATAGTAATGGAGATGTGACGCTGTTCTTCGGAACTTCTCCGAGATTGTTTACTAAGCAAATTGATGGCAGCTATCAAGGTCAACCTGGGGATAATGCAACCTTAACTCAAGAAGGTGGTATTTATCGGTTACGAGAAGACGATGGCAGTTTAATTGCTTTTCGCTTAGATGGCAAATTTGATTATATTGAGGACACGAATCAAAATCGAGTTACAGCCAATTATACAGATGGTAAGCTTACTCGTTTAGTAGATTCTGATGGTAATTATCTTGCCTTTTCTTATAATGAACAAGGTCTGGTTAGTCAAACCACAGACCAAGATAATTGGACGACTACCTATGAATATGACACAACCGGGGAGTATTTACTCAGTATTACAACTCCTGATGGGACAACCAGCTACACCTACGATACTAACTCAACCAGTGCTAGCCAACACGCAATTAAATCAGTTAGGTTTTCAGATAATACGGGTCTTTTTTATGAATATGACAATCAAGGAAGAGTCGTTAAGCAAAGTTTAGACGGAAACGCTGAACCTATTATTTACAGCTATGACTCATCTGGGGGAGTGACAATTACTGATGCCTCTGGCGCGGTGAGTAAGCTGTTGTATAATGACCGGGGAACTTTAGGAAGAGTTGAAGACCCGCTCAAACGGATTACCCAATATCAATATGATAATAATGGCAATCTAACTAAGTTAACTGCTGCCGATAATACTGTCTCAACTTTCACTTACGATAATCAAGGCAATATTATCTCCTCTGTTAATTCCCTTGGACAGCAGATTAAATACACGTATGAAACGAACTTTAATCAACTTGCAAGTGTCCAAGATCAGCGCGGTAATCCTCTGAATTATAGTTATGATAATCAGGGGAATTTACAACAGATAACCTATGCAGATGGCAGTAAAGAAACCTTTAGTTATGATGCTACTGGAAATTTAACTGTTGCTGTTAACCGCCGCAATCAAAACATTAGCTACACCTACAATTCTGAAGGATTATTAACCCATAAAGATTTTGCCGATGGCACATCAGCCACCTATACTTATGACAGTCGAGGAAATCTTTTATCTGCGACTGATTCTGATAGTTCCGTTACTTACACTTACGATAGTTTAGACCGTCTGACCAAAGTAAGTTATGGTGCTGACCGTTTCCTAGAGTTTACTTATGATAGTGCTGGTCGTCGTTCGCGAATGGTAGATCAAGATCGATTTACTACCAACTATAACTATGACACTTTAGGACAGTTAAAGAGTTTAACTGACGGCACTGGAGCGAATATTATTACTTATACCTACAATAATGTAGGTCGTCTCAGCCGTGAAGATAATGGCAATGGAACTTACACAACCTACAGCTATGATTTAGCGGGACAACTGTTAAGTCTGGTTAACTATGAATCTGATGGAACAGTAAACTCGCGCTTTGATTATACCTATGATAATGCTGGTCGTCGTACCAGTACGACTACGTTAGAAGGAACAACAACTTATGGCTATGATTCCATCGGACAATTGACCTTAGTTAATTTACCAAATGGGCGGATTATTGAATATCAATATGATGCTGCTGGTAACAGAATTCAGGTGAAAGATAGCGGTGTCGAAACTGCTTATAGTACGAATAATCTCAATCAATACACCAGTGTAGGAGCAGCAAATTACACTTATGATACTGATGGAAATCTGATTACTAAAACTCAGGGTGGTAATACTTGGACTTACAGTTATGACAGTGAAAATCGGCTAATTGGTGCGGTAACGCCTGAAGGAAATTGGAGTTATGAATATGATGCGTTAGGAAATCGCATTGCGAGTATTCTTGATGGTCAACGGACTGAATATTTACTTGACCCAACTGGTTTGGGGGATGTGGTTGGTGAGTATGGTGGTAATGGAAATATCATTGCTCGTTATACACATGGTTTAGGTTTAGTCAGTCGTGTTGATGAGACGAATACAGCAAGTTATTATGATGCAGATGCCATTGGGTCTATTGTTGGTTTGACGGGTGCGGATGGGGATTATCTCAATCAGTACAGTTATTTACCTTTTGGTGAAAGTTTAAGCACTGTTGAAGCGGTTTCTAACCCCTTTGAATATGTCGGTCAATGGGGTGTGATGCGGGAAGGGAACAGCCTCGACTTCATGCGGGCGAGATTTTATGATCCGCTAACAGGTAAGTTTAACAGTCCTGATCCTTTGGGGATTAATGCAGGTGATACGAATTTGTATCGTTATGTCTTTAACACCCCAACTAATAAAACTGATCCATCAGGATTAATTATTCCAGCAGTGGCTGGTGCTGCTGCTCTTGGTTTCTTGAGGGCAGCAGTAGCAGGTGCGATAGTAGGGGCAGTTACCGATCTCGCTTGGCAAGCCTTGTTTAAAGTAACCGGACTTCAAGAAGACTGGAATTGGAATAGTGTTAAATGGTCAGCAGCTCTAGGAGCAGTTAGTGGTGGAACACTAGGTGCTATTAAAAATGTTAAATATGGCAAAAATATTGGAAAATATCCAAAAACTCAAGAAGCATTACACACATTTATAGACTTTAGTCATGCAATTCCTGAATTTCTCGGCAAGAACAGACCTTGGCTTCAATGGTTAACTGACAAAGATCATTGGCTTGGTATTGGGCAACTAAATGGACAATACACTAGCAGATTTGTTCATGCAGCAAGTGATCCAGAAGCTTATCGACGAGTTCTAAAAGTATTAAAGCCATTTATTCAACAAAAATCAGGATTTGAAAAATTTTGGATTCGCACTCCTGACTGGTTTAAAGCAGCCATAGGAAGCGGAATCTTAGGCCGATTAGGTGGAGCAATCACTTCTATTATCCGCCCCAGCGACCCGAACGACATACTAGGCCCGGCCGGCTTCGGAGAAGAAAAATGGATCACCGCATCCTCCACCCTCCCCTACACCATCCGCTTTGAAAACCAAGCCAGCGCCACAGCACCCGCCCAACAAGTCGTCATCACCCAACAACTAGACCCCGACCTCGACTTCCGCACCTACCGCGTCGGCGATTTCGGCTGGGGCGACTTATTCTTCGACGTACCCGACAACCGCGCCTTCTACAACGATCGCCTAGACCTCACCGCCACCAAAGGCTACTATGTAGATGTCACCGCAGGTATCGACATCACCAAGGGTGAAGCCTTCTGGACAATTACCACCATCGACCCAGAAACCGGAGAAATCCCAGAAGATGCTTTAGCAGGTTTCCTACCCCCCAACAATGAAGATGGTGTCGGTGATGGCTTTGTCAACTACAGCATCCGCGCCAAACGAGATGTGCAAACAGGAGCAGTAATTGATGCTGAGGCGCGAATTGTCTTTGACACCGAAGAACCAATTGACACACCGCCCATCTTCAACACCATCGATGCAGGCGCACCCAGCAGTACAGTTAATGCACTACCAGCCACCACAGAAACCGCAGAATTCCTAGTAAATTGGTC
>NZ_JACJSJ010000102.1 GCF_014698115.1 Nostoc sp. FACHB-973 | reverse complement strand
GTGGGGAGGGGAGATGAGGGAGATGAGGGAGATGAGGGGGATGAGGGGGATGAGGGAGATGAGGGAGATGAGGGAGTGTGGGGAGTGTGGGGAGTGTGGGGGGAATAGAGAATTTATGCTTCCTCTCCTTCCTCCCACACCTCTTCCCCATTCCCCATTCCCCATTCCCCAATCCCCAATCCCCATTCCCCATTCCCCATTCCCAATACCTTTACTTAATTCTTGGCTAAATTGGCATCCTTGGCGTCAGTGAATGGCCTAAAATAAAAAGGTTGTCAAAAATCACGATATCTGCTGACATGGCTGTTCCAAAGAAGAAAACTTCCAAATCAAAACGAGATAAACGCCGAGCTACTTGGAGGCACAAAGCCGCCATCGAAGCTAAGAAAGCTCTGTCTCTGGGCAAATCTATTTTGACCGGACGTTCTACATTCGTCTATCCAAGTGCTGAAGAAGAGGAAGAAGAATCATAATTTTCCAGTCAGGAAAAGCATGAACAGCATCGATAGATTTGATTGGCAAAACTCTCCGATCAAACTTATCACTAATGGATAAATGCTTTTTCTTAGCTTTCCTGATTGGACCGTAAATTATAGATACTCTACGCAAGCTTATTAGATCCAGAAAAATTGGTAGTGAGTAATTGGGAACATCCATTACCCATTACCTATCATTTATCAGTAATGCTTAAATAAGCTAATGTGCTTTTGAGTTATACCCTCTCTGGTTAAGACCGTCATGAGTTATTTGTCCTTTGTTCTTTGTAAATATGCCCAATGACAAATAACAAAGCACAACCAAATAAAGTAACTATGGAACTTAAATGTGTTTTAGCCTAATCATATTCAAGGGTAAAAGTATCTAGCCTTATTGGCAACTCAACACAAAAGCTGGTAAATATCTTGAGAAAACTTATTTTTCTCCCATTATGTTAGGAAAATTTTTTCAGAAGCCAGGAAAAGAAGACAACGAACGTGTTCCTCCAGGTCAACATTTAGCCAAAGGTTTCCCCGTATTAACTTATGGTGCAACTCCCCAAGTCAGCACTGAAGAATGGGAGTTTCGGGTTTGGGGTTTAGCAAAACCTGCTACCTTTGGTTGGTCAGACTTTATGGCGCTACCTCAACATGAGTTCACAGCAGATTTCCACTGTGTAACGCGCTGGTCTAAACTCGATGTCAAATGGACTGGTATTAAAGTAACAGATTTTATGGGTCTAATTGAGCTAGACCCCAAAGTAGCCCACATTATGGAACACTGCTATGGCGGCTACACTACTAATATTTCCATAGATGACTTTATGCGGGAAGAAAACTTTTTTGCCTTTAAAGTTTTTGGTGAAGATCTTCCAGTTGAACACGGTGGCCCAATGCGGCTAGTTGTTCCTCACCTCTACGCTTGGAAAAGCGCTAAATGGATTAATGGTTTAGAATTTTTAGCTAATGAAGAATTTGGTTTTTGGGAGCGCAATGGCTACCACCGCCGTGGTGAACCTTGGACTGAAGAGCGTTACAGCAGTGCGTTTGGGTTTTAAGAGTTAGGAGCTATTGAATTTTGGATTTTAGATTTTGGATTTTGGATTGAAGGAGAAATCTAAAATCTTATAATTGGCAGGGTTAGGAGTCAATAAATAGCCTCTTAACCTAGAAGTTTCTTTATTAGCGGTAATTTGCTCTTATAGGGAGCATATCGCCATTTTAAATCCAGCCAGAAGGAGTTTTGTAATACACTTTTATGATGAGAAAAGGTGTCAAAACTAGCTTTACCGTGACAATTGCCAATACCACTATCTCCTACTCCACCAAATGGTAAAGATGAAACTCCAAACTGCATCATTGTATCGTTGATACAGACTCCACCTGATGAAGTTTCCTGCAAAACTTGGTTTTGCAGGTTTTTATTTTGAGAAAATAAGTATAAAGCTAGGGGTTTTGGTCTAGAGTTAATCAAGGCGATCGCTTCTGCAATATCACTGTATTCAATTATGGGCAGAATGGGGCCAAAAATTTCTTCCTGCATTACAGAATCTTCTAAGGAGACATTATCAATGATTGTGGGGGCGATATAACGCTCTGAAGATTTAGTTTCTCCGCCAATAATAACTTCACCATCTTCAAGGAATTTAACCAATCTGTCAAAGTTTTTTTGACTAATAATTCTGGCATAATCAGAACTATTTGCCGGATTGTCTCCATAAAATTCTTTTAGGCATTTTTTCAGTTCATCTATTAAATCTTTTTTGATTTTTTTATCCACCAAAAGATAGTCAGGGGCGATACAAGTTTGTCCAGCATTGATAAATTTGCCCCAAGTAATTCGTCTGGCTGTGTGTTCAAGATTAATCTCAGTATCGACTATACAAGGACTTTTACCACCCAATTCTAAAGTAACTGGTGTGAGATGTTTTGCCGCTGCTGCCATGACAATTTTTCCGACAGATGTACCACCAGTAAAAAAGATATGGTCAAATTTTTCTCCTAGTAGCTTTTCACTGGCTTCTATGCCTCCTTCGACGACTGTAATATAAGCTGGTTGGAAATATTTGGTAATAATTTTGGCGACAATACTGGAAGTATGGGAAGCAATTTCTGATGGTTTAACAATTGCACAATTTCCGGCGGCGATCGCACCTATTAAGGGTGAAATCGCTAACTGAAATGGATAGTTCCAAGGGCTAATAATTAAGACAACTCCCAGTGGTTCTGGATAAATGCGGGCGGAGTAGGAAAAAAATTCTAAGGAAACGGCTACTTTGTGGGGCTTAGTCCAGGTTTTGATATATTTTATGGCATAATCAATATCCTTAATCACTGCAATTTCTGTCAAGTAAATCTCCACTTCTGGTTTATGTAAATCTGCTTGTAATGCCTGGATTATTTCTTGTTCATGCTCAATGATTGCTTGCTTGAGTGTTTGGAGTTGCTCAAGGCGAAAATTTATATCTTTAGTTTTGCCAGTTTGAAAAAAATTACGCTGATTCAGGATAATATCGCCAATGTTAGATAATTCAGTGGTAATCATTTTTTCGTGCCATAAACAATTACTTATTTAATCCTATCGCTGTGGTACCATATTTGTGGTAACACTGCACAGCTATGCTACCCTACGAAAAACTTTTATTAGACAAAATTTAAAACGCTAATCGATTGATAATTGGTAAAATTATGATGTTTTTCTTGGTAGAAGTACAATAAATGTACTACCTTTGCCTAACTCGGAATTAAGCAAAATAATACCTTGATGTGCCTCAACAATTCGTCGAGTAAGGTAGAGTCCTAAGCCACTACCAGAACTTTTGTGACTGCCCTGGCGAAATCGTTCAAATATGGTGATTTGTTCTTCAGGGGGAATACCTGGGCCAGTATCTGCGATCTCAATGCTAATGTACTCAGCAAAATTAGATTTTCCAGAGAATTGATATTGATTATTCTTGTCAAATTGGGTTTGAAAAGTAAGACGAATATTCACCGAACCAGACTCGGTAAATTTGATTGCGTTGCCTAGAAGATTAGTGAATAAACGATGTAATTCTAAGCGATCGCCTATCACTCTGTTTGTTTTTAACTCCTCAGCCAATTCGAGATTTAGCAACAGCATTTTCTCTTGAGCTAGAGGTGCTAATTCTCCAGCTACCTCCTCTAGTAATTGTGCTAAATTAACAGGCTGCAATGCCAAAGTTTTGCGACCTGCTTCAAAGCGATAAACTTCTAATAACGTATTGACCATAGAAAGTAGGTTGATATTGCTCCGGGCCATGATGGCGATTACTTCCTGCATTTGAGGTGATAATGCTCCCAAAGCGCCTTGTTGGAACAGCATTAACATGCGGTCAGCCGCTACTAAGGGAGTCCGTAAGTCGTGGGTGAGGCGGGAGACAAAATCTTCTCGCTGGCGGGCTATTTCATCGCGTTCATCCATACTGCGCTTCAAACGCAAAAGCGATCGCACTCTTGCTAATAATTCATCTACTGTTACAGGTTTGCGGATAAAATCATCTGCACCCAAGTCTAATCCGTGGGCAACGTTGGGCGCATCGTGGGCAGTGATTAGTAGTATGGGAATATACTGTGATAACTTCATATCACCGCGAATATGTTTAGTTACTTCGTATCCGTCCATACCTGGCATCATCAAATCCAGCAGCACCAAGTCACAAGGAGATGCTTGCAATTGCGCCAATGCTGAAATACCATTTTCTGCGGTGCTAATGGTGTAACCTTCTTCCTCCAAAATAGTTTTGATCAAAAACACATTATCAGGAGAGTCATCGACAACCAGAATTTTGTCAGAGCGAGAAGATTGTGAAGTCATGTCACGACTAGGTATAAGGTAAAAGCAAATTTTTGTAATTTTAGTTGTGTTTGTATCAATTTGTCTGTGAATTCCTTTAATTGACCTCCTACCTAAGAGATATTATTTACTCGCAACTTGGTATTTACGGACTCTAGAATTTTTTGATATCGCGGTGAATAAGGTTTTGCTGATGAACAAACAGAACCTCCAGTCGTTTTAGGGGTACAGTTTGGAAAAGTAGGGACTCTAGTATCAGAAATATCTCGTCTTGTACTTCTAAGTACAGTTACTAAATTCTTACTTTTTAGATTAGTAAAATATAGATTTTAGCTTTCGTCTAGGTTATTACCAAGCAATTCAATGTGACATCTCTCCGACAATCAAAGGTACGGAGCTTCTAAGAATCACTTCTTAGACTTCCTAGTTGTCCCCTTGCGGGATTTCGACTTTGACCTAGATTGAGATATCTCAACCCCTGGCAAACCGTCTGCATAGGCGTTTTGGATTCCCGACTGCCCATCGGTACTAATCAGAGCTATTCCTCTATTTCTAATAACTTGACCACTAGCCACATCTCTATCTGTTGTATATCCACAACTAGAACAATGATGCACTCTAACACTCAAATCTTTTTTAACTTGGACACCACACTCAGGACACTCTTGCGAAGTCCCCCTAGCGCTAACTTCGCCAAAAAATTTACCGCGCTTCCAACATACATACTTGGTGATAGTTCGGAACTGCCCAAAGCCCGTATCAAGCATCTGTTTGCCAAGCATACCCAAAGCCAGAGTCCGGTAGTCCAGGTCTTCCATGAATACCATGTCACCAGTGTCACAAAGGGCGTGAGCTTGTTTGAAGTGGAAATCTTTACGGGTATTATCGATTGTGTGGTGAAGTCTAGCAACTTTGATGCGTTGTTTCTCGTAATTCAAAGACCGCTTCTTTTTTCTAGAAAGTCTGCGTTGCAGCAATTTCAGCTTGCTTTGCATAACTTTAAAAAATTTAGGCGGTTTTACAATAACTCCGTCACTAGTTGCCAAAAACTTTTCTACTCCCACATCTACCCCAATCGGATGACCATGTGGCATAGGATTGGGAACGCTGATGTCGCATTGGAGGTTGATAGAGGCATACCAGAAATCAGCTTTGTTAATTATCCGTACTTGTTTAACTACAAAACCGCTTGGGATTGGGCGATGCAAATTAATTGGAATCGACCCAAGTTTGGGCAATGCAATGTGTACACCTTGTACTGGATTCTGTTTGAACTGGGGAAACAACAAAGATTTGAATTGCCCAAACTTTTTGAATCTTGGGAACCCATGCCCAATTTTTTGAAATCCCTCCCAGGCTCGGTGCAATTGTTTGAGTGCTTGCTGCAAAACTTGACTAGGCACTTCGCCCAATCGGGGGAATACCTTTTTAGCATTTGGCAGGGCATTAAGCTGTCTCACCTCGCTAGGAAAACTCAAATCAGCAGGCATGATGTACTCATGACTGATAGAGCATCTCTCAATCATGCATTTGCGACTATTGCACCAATCCTTAATTTCTCGCAGACCGTAGTTGTAAGCGGTGCGACAAATATCCATCCACTCTTTGAGAGACTGTTCTTGAGTGAGATTCGGGTAGATTCGGTAGCGATAATTGATGGTTAACATTCCACTATTTTCACATATTTAGTGGGGATTGTGATTCTAGTAAATATAAAGCCGTCCTTTATGACGGAGTTTGAAACCCAACTTTCTGATAAAATCTAAAACTTGAAATCCTAAATCAACATGGCAAACCTAACTCCTAATTCTAGTTTTAGTTTGACACTACGCTTGCAGATTCCCAATCGCGTGGGGATGTTGGCGTCGGTAACCCAAGCGATCGCCACTACGGGCGGTAATCTCGGTCAAATTGATTTAATCGAGCAAACCCGCAAAGAGTCTACCCGCGATATTACCGTTGATGCTGCTAGTACCGAACACGCTGAGACGATTGTGCAAGCAGTCAAAGCCCTGCCAGATATTAAGTTACTCAGTGTCTACGATCGCACCTTCAATTTACATCGCGGTGGCAAAATCAGCATTGCTAGCCGAATTCCCCTAAAAAGCGTGTCTGATTTAGCAATGGCCTACACGCCAGGAGTCGGCAGAATTTGTACTGCGATCGCCCAAGACCCAGAGGAAGTTTACAAATTAACTATTAAACAAAATACTGTTGCTATTGTTACAGATGGTAGTGCAGTTTTAGGTTTGGGAAATCTCGGCCCCGCTGCTGCGCTGCCAGTTATGGAAGGCAAAGCGATGCTATTCAAGGAATTTGCCGGGTTGGATGCTTTTCCCATCTGCCTTGCTACCCAAAATACAGATGAGATTATTCAGACAGTCAAGAATATTGCTCCGGTGTTTGGTGGTGTGAATTTAGAAGATATTGCTGCACCACGTTGTTTTGAAATTGAACAGAGATTGCGACAGGAATTAGATATTCCGGTTTTTCATGATGACCAGCATGGTACAGCAATTGTCACCTTGGCAGCGTTGTTTAATTCCCTAAAGTTAGTACATAAGTCAATGGCGGAAATCCGCATCGTGATTAACGGTGCAGGGGCTGCTGGAGTTGCGATCGCCCGCTTACTGAGGAAAGCGGGGGCAGAAAAAATCTGGATGTGCGACTCTAAAGGAATTATCTCTACCAGTCGTACAGACCTCACAGAAGAAAAACTCGAATTTGCTGTGAAAGCTCAAGGTACCTTAGCAGGTGCTATGCAAGGCGCAGACGTATTTATTGGAGTCAGCGCACCAGGAGTTTTGACACCGGAAATGGTGCAATCCATGGCGAAAGATCCAATTGTATTTGCAATGGCAAATCCCATTCCCGAAATTCAGCCAGAATTAATTCACCAAAATGTTGCTGTCATCGCCACCGGTCGCAGTGATTACCCGAACCAAATCAATAACGTTTTAGCTTTTCCGGGAGTATTCCGTGGTGCCTTAGATTGTCGGGCACAGGCAATTACCACCACAATGTATCTAGAAGCCGCAAGTGCGATCGCTTCTTTGGTCAATCCTTCAGACTTGAATCGCGAACATATTATTCCTTCAGTCTTTGATCAGCGCGTCGTGACTGCGGTTGCTGCTGCTGTGCAACGCGCCGCACGTCAAGAAGGTATTGCTCGGAATTGATCGATTCCAAATATTAGCCCAGGCTTTTATAACGTTTCCCCACAAGCGTGAAGTACAAGTGTAAGGGCACGGCACTGCCGTGCCCCTACACCTTGGGATATGATGTTGTACTGGATCTGAATGGGAACCGCTATAGTTACGTGAGTTCGACAGATTCCAAAGAGAAAGAATCCCTCTCCAAACCTCTCCCCGCTTGCCTAACGGCAGGCTAACGCCAATGGGGAGAGGCTTAAAAACCCTAATTTTTTGTGCCCAACTCAGGATACTAAAGCCCCTCTCCGTCTCAAAGAGGAGTTGGGGAGAGGTTCATCGAACTCACGTTCAGTTACTATGTTTGAATACAACTTGGTATTAGCTACCGACACTGGCGATATTTGATGTGATAAACCAAACCACGGTGGGCAAGGTCAAAGGAGTCAACAGTCGCCATCCCTTGACCACTGGCGGTCATCGCAGCATTCACCCGCATATTTACACTATCACCACAACTTGACCAGACATCAGCCACAGTCACTAATTTATGCCGAACGTTGTAGTCACTTTCGCCTCTAAATGTCCGAGAAAAAACAGGGCCACGCTGACCAGCAAAAAAGTATTCTGCTCTGAATCTGCCAATTGTGGAGGGAGCAACATACCCCCGATAATCAGCATCGTAGAGCGAAATTTGAAAGCCTTGAGGTACTTTAATTGGAATGCTCAAGTTACAGCTTTTGCGTCTTTCTGCTGCATTATTTCCTAGAGCCATAAACTTATCAAATAGAATACTTAGCTCTTGACCGTCAGGGCTGACACTCACACTAGCAGATCCTCCAGGGCAACCATTACCACCGTAATCTGCACCTAAAATTTCCACTTTGTCGCTAGCAAAGACGGGTCCAATAGAAGCAGTCATTAATGTAACCGCAGCCAAAAAAGCTTGTGCAAACCTCATAGGTGTTTGCGGGGAATTTTGATTATTCATAACTCACCGTTTTTGGGTATTTATAACTACTTATCAGTGAAAATTTCTAACCATACTTGGTACGTCAATTTTCGTATGTCCTACGACTTACACAAGTCTCAATTTGTTTCCCAAGCAAATAAACTTAGGCTTTTTA
The DNA here is from genome assembly GCF_014698115.1 of Nostoc sp. FACHB-973. Classification (GTDB taxonomy): domain Bacteria; phylum Cyanobacteriota; class Cyanobacteriia; order Cyanobacteriales; family Nostocaceae; genus Nostoc; species Nostoc muscorum. The sequence continues at coordinate 22,416 of NZ_JACJSJ010000102.1, read as the reverse complement.
GATGAAATTTAACTAAAATATCAGAAATCTAACACTGTCAACTTTGCATTTGTTAACTTAGTTAGAACTTACTCGTAGTTATTGCCAAATCTAGGTTTTGGGCTAGGCATAGGCCATAAAGCCAGATTATAGAGGAGTAAGTAAAACTACTATCGTGAAAAATAGCGATCAGATGATATGTCAATCGTTATAAGTTAAAGCAATGCATTTAAAACATCACCACTTTCACTTTGTCAACTGTTTGTAATGAAATACCAAGCTGGAGACGAGTTTTTCCAAAGACTACCGCTAATTTTGGCAGGGCCAATTCTCAAACATACTGAACATGAATCAGTAACGGTATGGGTGGCACTCAAACAGTCTTGTCAAGTTGAACTCAAGGTTTATGACACAACAAATGATGGTGAAGTACTGGGAAATTGCTTATTGTCAGGGGAACGCTCTACTATTGCGTTGGGTAAGTATCTTCATGTTGTTGCTGTCACGGCTCGGTCTACAGTTGCACATCGCCTAAGTAGCAATAGCATCTACGCATATGACCTCCAGTTGACTGCCGCTAACCAGACTCCGCAAACGCTACAACAAGCATTATGCTCAAACTCCTATCCTACGGCTAGCATCAGCTACTTTAACCATCAAAAACCAACCTTTACCCTACCGCCCAGGCGTCTCGAAGATTTGCAAATTGTCCATGCTTCCTGTCGTAAACCTCATGGTTCTGGGTTTGATGCCCTACCGATTCTCGATCGCTTAATTGAGGCATCTGCAAATCAAGCCCAGCACCGCCCTCACCAGCTATTCCTCACGGGGGATCAAATTTACGGTGACGATGTAGCAGACCCGTCCCTGTGGGTTGCCAGTACTCTTGGGGATGCCCTCCTGGGTTGGGAAGAACAATTGCCTGTGGGTGGAATGTACTGCACTCCCCAGGAATTGCCCCCCGGAGAACGAGCTGGAGTTGCTACAAATGAAGCTGGTTTAACCGCAGGATTACATAATAAATCTGAGAAAGTTACCAGTCATCTCCTGAGCCTGGGGGAGTATTGCGCTACTTATTTATTAACGTGGTCACCAGTGTGCTGGCCAGTGGTATTTCCTAAAGGACGCCAAGTAACACGCGATCGCCGAGCCATCAAAAACTGGAATCGGGCAGTCCGGGATTTGCGGCAATTCATTTATACCCTGGGGAAAGTGCGTCGCGCCCTTGCCAATATTCCCGTGTACACCATCTTTGACGATCATGATGTCACTGATGACTGGAATTTGAACCAAGCTTGGTGTTTGCGAGTCCTGGGGCGTCCCTTGGGGCGGCGAGTTGTCCAAAATGCCCTGTTAGCTTACACAGTGTTTCAAGGGTGGGGCAATACACCAGGGCAATTTGAAATCGGTCAACCAGGGGAAAAACTGCTGGCTGCTACACAAGCTTGGTCAGCTTCCCAAGGAACGGATACAAAAGCTGATGAGGCGATCGCTCGTTATGTTGGTATGCCACCCAACGATCCCCACACAGGCTTACCTCTGTTAGTCCGAGACGGTTCAGTGTTCATTTTGGCTCGATATCCTGAAACACTTACTTGGAACTACATAGTCCAGAGCGATTGTCATGAAGTGATTGTCTTGGATACACGGACTTGGCGGGGTTACCCAGCCGATCAAAAAGCGATCGCTCCACCGATGCTGCTATGTCCAAAAGCCTTTGAGCAACAACTAGTTTTGCCTTTACAAAAAATAGCTGAAGAAACTCAGATTCAAGCCACATTTGTGATTGCACCTACTAATGTATTTGGTTCACAAGTGATTGATTGGATTCACCATTGGAATTTACAACAAGAGAAAGTCTTCTCCACAGATGTTGGTGATGCTTGGAACATCAATGTTGAAGCATTGGCAAAATTCCTCAACACCTTGTTTGGGCAACGTCAACAAGTGATTATTTTGTCTGGAGATATTCACTACAGTTTTGCAGCTCGCTTGTCTTATGCACGCACCCATTCTCATTTGCGATCGGTTTTAGTACAGCTAACTTCTAGTGCCATCAAAAATGAAGAACCAATAACGCAGTTGATTCATACACGAATGAAACATTGGTTATTAGCAGAAAAGCTGCGATATTGGATTGGATGGATGAATCCAGCCAATATGGTAGAAATTTCTGACAAAAAATTACACCATGATGGCTTCACTGCCAAACGCTACCCCAATAGTCGGCTAAGGCAACGCCAGGAATTAACTGACCCTGATTGGTATTGTGTGCTGGAATGGATAATGCGACAAAGCGCTCAGACTTCTAACTGCACAGCAGATTTGTCATCATTTATAGCTCCTTGGAAACGAGCCAAAATTGCCAAAAGGCGATGTTTACAACCCCTAATGTTTTGGAAATATCGCTGGTTTCAAGAAGGACGAGAAGTAGTTGGATTAAATAACTTAGGTTTGGTTCAGTTTGAGTTGCCAGATGCGGGTAGTTCTTATCAAATTATTCAAGATTCCTACTGGTTTTCGTCTTGGTATCCAACCCAAATTGTTTATAGTCGTTTTGAAACTCAGTTAACACCCAATCAATCATTGTTGGGGAATTTTAGATTTTAAATTTGGGATTTTGGATTGATCTTGCGTCGCTCAATCTCAAATCCCAAGACGATTTGTAGGGGCGCACAGCTGTGCGCCCCTACGTGTACTCAGAGAGAAACTTGAATTTTAGTTCAAGACAGGGGGAGGTTCGTTGAATTCACGTTAAATTTGAGTTGTATATGTGGGCACTCTAGATTCAAGAAATATACTAGAGAGTGATTTCTATGTCTAAGACCCGAATTAGTGCAACACTGGGACAAACAGAGAGAGATGCTGTGTTGCAAGCGATTAGCACCATTAAAGAAAAGCTACCGTTTTTAGTTGATTTGAGTCCCGACGATCGCATGGCTTTACCCAAGATGGGGGATAAGAGTCGCGCCTTTGTCAGCAAAGCATTAGAGGTGGCGGCGCAGAATCCAGAGTTTTTACCGCGATCGTTCGACTTGGATGAAATGCGGAAAGACGTACAATTATTTGAAGCGTTATATCCGGTGTTGTTGTCCTTGACACAATTGCAAGAACTCGTGGATGATACTTCTTTGGCAGTGGGCAGTGAAGCTTATGCAGCTGCGTTGCAAGTGTATAACTACGCCAAAGCCAGTGGACAAGGGGCGGGTTTAGATGCAGTAGTTCTGGAAATGGGACAACGATTTGCCCGTAAAGCTGTAAAGTCCGAGTCTAAAGAACCAATGTTGTAGAAAATAAGTCCGTAGTTGCACCTCAAAGATGCAACGTTGAAGCTCAGAAGTTGGATGTTGGAGTTAAAAGCACGACATTCCAAGTTCTGAGCTTAATTTTTGGAGTTCAGAGGCTCAACGTTCCAGCAAAAAGCTGCAACTTCCGAGTTCAAAGGCTCAACGTTCAAGCTAAAAGGTGCAACTTCCGAGTTCAGAGGTTCAACGTTCAAGCTAAAAGGTGCAACTTCCAAGTTCAGAGGCTCAACGTTCAAGCAAAAAGGTGCAACTTCCGAGTTCAGAGGTTCAACGTTCGAGTAAAAAGGTGCAACTTCCGAGTTCAGAAGCTCAATTTTGGTGTTCTAATCATTAAAATTTGAGAATGTGTGGAGTCAATTCAATAGAATCATCGCAACACAGCATAATTCAGATGAAATTGCAAGTGCATTTGTTGACTTTGCCAAGAAACAAAAGTTTTCCTTTTGGCGGGAGGGTTATACCGTTTCACTTTAATTATGATACAAATACGTTGGTAGGGGCACGGCATTGCCGTGCCCCTACGCGAAATCATGTATCAGGGTTTTAGTGAAATGGTATTAGACAATGAGTGATTTACAAACCCAGTTACCCACAGATACATGGATTTACACTTCTTGGGACGAGTATGAGCAGATAGTCAGCAACTTGCTCAACGAGAAGGGAAAAAGCTATTACTACAAAGGACACATGAGGCTGGAGATGCCACCAGTTAGTTTTGATCATGGCAAAGACCATGTGGTCATTATTTTTGCTGTAACTCTATTTGCGACGATTAAAGGGATTCTAGCCACAGGCTTAGACACTACAACCTTTCGTAAAACTGGTGTTCAGGATTGTCAGCCCGATGTGGCGTATTACCTCAGAGAACGCGCCCAAACGATCCCAGCAGGTACAGGAATTGTCAATCTCGATCGCTATCCTGCACCGGATTTAGTGATTGAGATTGCGAAAACATCTCTGTTGGATGACTTGGGTACAAAGCGATGTCTGGCGACAAGCCGCTTCGCGTCTACGCTTTATGAAGAATTGGGTGTTGCTGAATATTGGGTAGTGGATGTCCAAAATGCCCAAATCATTGCCTATGCTATGGCAGAGCAGGGTAGTAAACGTATCCAAGAATCACAGGTATTGCCGGGATTGGCGATGTTTATTTTAGAAGAAGCCTTACGCCGTAGTCGTGAAATGAGTCAATCTGAAGTTGGGGCTTGGTTATTGAGCCAGTTTCAGCAAAAGGAGGATTGAGCATTGGCAGTTTGGAGCATTGTTAATTACTCATCTGATTTTGATTGTCAAAATTGCAAACCGCCGATCCCCGACTTCTTGAAGAATCGGGGATCGTGTTTATTATGAACGATTCAGGATTGCTATTTTACGCAGAGACGCAACTTTACCCGCATCTCTACAATGTGTTTGCATGGTTTTATTCTGCGTTCACAAATTCCAAATATCCATTGCTGAGTTCTTTCACCGCCAACTCATAAAATTGTTTACCGTGTTCTGGTGTTGCTAAAGCCGGATTTGATCCCATGCGTCCATCTGGATAACGCACTCGAAAGTCTGCTGCACTATAAATCCTGTGTCCCCTTGCAACTTCTGGTGAAAGGGGTGCTTGCTTAATCGCTTCTGGATAAACGTACTGGGTGAGGGCTACTTCGCTTGGGGTTGCGTGAGAACCTTCTTGATCCCCATATAATTCTTTGGCTAGTTTATATACTGAACTGCACATAAACCAGTTAGCCACTTGACATTGTACTTGTTGGGCATTGGCAATGTGCAAATCTTCTAAATGAGCGTAAGTTTCCGAGAAAGCGGCTTTGAGGGTGGCGATGTTACCGCCGTGTCCGTTGATAAAGTAGAACTTGGTAAAACCAGCTTTGGCTAAACAGGTTATATAGTCTCGCACTACTTGAATTAAAGTACTGGGGCGCAGACTGATTGTGCCAGGGAAAGCAGTATGGTGCAGTGCCATGCCTACATTGATTGTAGGGGCAACGATCGCTCCAGTTGCATCACCGACACCACGAGCGATCGCTTCTGCACAAATAGCATCAGTACCAATTAATCCCGTTGGCCCATGTTGTTCTGTGGAACCAATGGGAAAAATAATACCCTTTGACTGCTGTAAATAAGCTTCAACTTCTTGCCAAGTACTTAAATGTAGTAACATTTTTGATGATTTTCCTCTTATAAGGCATCTTCTGTGATTCAACTTCTATTAATACAATTATGAAGTTGCTTTGGTTTTAGTGATGGCGATCGATAAACCATAGATCCCCGACTTCTTTAAGAAGTCGGGGATCTTAACTTACAGCAGATTTCAAGTTATTGAAGTAGACAAGCCAAGAAAAGCTAGCCAAGTATAAAGCCTGTTTTACTCCTGTTAGCGCAGCGGGGCGTAGCCCATTCTGAATTCTGAATTCTGAATTCTGAATTCTACTGTATTTCTCACCAATTATTTAGGATTGACTTATAAAATATTGCTTTTCTAGATCGTCAAGAAAACAAAGGGTATCAATCTCTAATCTTGATTAATCAAAGTAATAATGTTTTTTTACGTTACTTTTAATTTCCCATATGCAAGACATACCAGAGGGAAAAATTACCAAATCGCCTTCACCCATTTGTACTGGCTGTCCACCATCAGGAGTAACAACTACATCACCTTCCAAAAAGTAGCAAGTTTCTTGAGAATCATAAGTCCAAGGGAATTTTGAAACTTCCTTTTTCCAAATTGCCCATTTAGACACACCCAATTGTTCGAGACGTTGTTGACTGGGTTGATGCTCAACTTGAATTTCCATACAGTGTTTTCTCTAGTATTCTTCAGCAGTAGGATTGGATATCCTCTCCACACTGATCTACTAAATAACACAAAGCGCGAAAACGCAAGCCTATAAGTTCGTCATAAAGCGGATTCAGCTTGCACATTGGCGGAATGTGAGCTATTGTGCGACCAAAAAGCATGATATCACGCTCAAATGGGCACTGGGCAGGAATCAGTTTAGCGATAAACTTGGCCAATTTGCGATTCTGAATCTCGATTTTGTCGAGCCATTGACGTAATGGTTGCAGTAAATCTAATTTCCGCACAGCAAATTGTTTTTTAGTACCTGCTGGATTACTTTCTTGTAAAGGGCTAATAAAAGCAGGTAGAAAAATTCGCCGATTATTTGTTTTAAGCATGGTTTTTAGCAAGGTTTGCCTTGTGTAGATGAGCTATTTGCCGACTTGCAATGCTGCGCTGTAATTTGTCTGGACAATTTGCATTATGCTTGGAAATCAAAGGTCAATTCAGCAGAATGCAAATAACTTACATGCATCTTTGGGGGGAAATAGTTTGATTAATTGTTATTTAAACCCACCAAATCTTCGAGAACTGTCCCGTTAAATACAAAATAACAAAGAAAATATAAAAATTGCATTTCTTTAACTTATTAATTTCTAATGGCAAAGATTGCAATTTTATATCTAAAATGTAAAACCTTGGTGACAAAACCGCCTAGTATCTAGAGATGTACTTTCAGGAAGAAAAACAAAGCTTTGCTGTGACTGTATATACACTCCGCTAGGATTAGCGCGTACTATCTAGAGATATTATGTTGCTGAATATTCAGTCATTTGTCCGATCTACTACACAAGGTAACCCAGATATTATCTAATAAGTGGCAGAAAATCCTTTCATAAGTTGAAACTAATATCTAGGAGTGCCATATCACAACACAGCACAGTTGGTGAAATTAAAATGGGGACTGGGGATTGGGGACTGGGGACTGGGGTAGTGGTATTTCAAGGGAAGAATTATACCAATTCAAACAATCTTTGCAACACATCGATCATTTTTCGGGTAGCACAGCTGTGCTACCCTACCCAATGTATTTGTCGCATTGTTTTTTCATTGGAAGTCCCTTATGTGTGTCTTTCGCACACGACTTCATCACGCCACAATTGATATAACCGCGTCGCTGGCATTGTCATATATAAAATATCCCCAGGACTGAGGTTGGTTTCTAGCAAATCCCAGCCGTGGAGGGTTTGGTGATTCGTTTCTACGTATAAGGGTACACAGTCGGCAGTCATGGCTACATCTTTCACCCATTGACCGCAAAAGGCATGTGAAGGTGTGATCGCTGTGGCAAAAGCTACCCAAAGACTATCTGCTGTGATGCCATTACCAAGAATTCTTCCCCCTAGTGCCGCTGCGGCAAAAGCTGGGGCTGCCAATTCAGCGGGACTGAGTACAGCCTCGAAGTCAAATAGCTGTTGCGCGATGCCAGCAAAATCGGGATCGGCATAATGGACAATCACGGGAATACTTGGTGCCAAGCTTTTGGCTTTGAGGGCAATCTCTAAATTGGTGGCATCGTTACTGGTTACAGCCAGCACTGCGGCGGCAGAATCTATATTGCTGGACTTGAGTATGGTACGGAAGCTGGCATCACCTTGAATTACTGGAATACCTAGTCCTCTGGTGGTGTTGACAAATCTGTTATTCGAGTCGGTTTCAATCACTACCACTTCATGTCCGCTGGCGTGGAGTTGCTGGACGATTTTGACGCCAATACCACTCAAGCCACAGACGATGTAGTGATATCGCTGGGGTATTCGTGCTGCATCCCAAAATTGCTTAAAGCGGCTTCCCAGGACAAAATCGGTGAGCATGGCGTACCAAATACCAATCACCACTGCGCCAACCAGCATCATGATCACGGTAAATAATTTGATGCTGTTGGGAGCATTTTCTATTACTTTGTCATTACCGCCTGCTCCGGTAATCATGCCTACAGAAAAATATAAAGCATCGATCAGAGACAACTTCAATTCAGCAGATGTGTAGGTGAGTGTCGCAACCAGAATCACTGCGAGTAGGACAACAGCACCTACAACTACCGATCGCCCATGTTGCTGAAACTGTTTGAGATTAGTTATAACTTTGAGCAATTTTCTAATTAGCGATCGCCTGGGAGGACGGATACGCGGTTGTGTGCCAACAATCAAGCGATCGCCCACTTTCAACCGTTGTCCTGAGATGACAGCGGATACCAAATCCGTTTCACCTTCTACTGGTAGATAATAAATCAACATCCGCGATCGGTCTTCCCACAATTCACTCAGCTTTCGACCTTTCCACAAATGATTTTCATCAATGTATTCTTCGTGAATTGGCCAAGTTTGCTGAAATAATTTGATTTGCCCGATCGCTTGACTTCCCAGTGCTGCAAAGGTGAATACTGGTGCTGCCAAACCCACAACACTCATACTCAAATGGTTTGACAAAGTTTGATCTAAGCGCTCTCCCAAATTTGTATTATAAAAGCGGTTGATAATCCGAATCTGGGGATTCAGCACTCGCGCTTGCATCATAATTGACAAATTCAGTTCATCTTTAGATCCAGCAATTACTAAAGTGTGCGCCTGCTCAATTCCTGCCGCTTTGAGAGTAGCCGCTGCTTGCAAATCACCGACAATCACATCTGGTGCAGTTTCCCCTGGGATGGGTTGGTGATGAATGCCAACAACAAATGCTCCCTGGTGTCTGAGCAAACGAAATATTTTATATCCAGTACGTCCTAAGCCACAAACAATAATTCGGGGTTTCATGAAACGGCAGCATCTTTTACAGGCGGGGCTGCATTTCTAGTTATTCATCCAAATTATTACCCGGTTTTTTGGGTTTAACTGTAACTGACAACACGATTACTTTAAATGGGAGTGGGGAGTGGGGAGTGGGGAATGGGCAGTGGGGGAGTAGGGAGTCTACCGTGTACACAGAAGTCTTTTAAAATTGCTGCGTAACCTAAGATGGGTTAATTTTTGCAGGTCAATGCATCTAAGGTGCAGGTCGATGCAACTAAGGTGCAGGTCGATGCAACTAAGGTGCAGGTCGATGCAACTAAGGTGCAGGTCGATGCAACTAAGGTGCAGGTCGATGCATCTAAGGTGCAGGTCGATGCATCTAAGGTGCAGGTCGATGCAACTAAGGTGCAAGTCGATGCAACTAAGGTGCAGGGTGATGCATCTAAGGTGCAGGGCGATACAATAAGGGACTTCCAAAAAATAAATTGTTCCAAATTATTTGTACATTTTTCGCTTATCACAGCTGTGTATTGGTGTCAACTTAAGCTTAAATCCTTGTCCCACATACGCTTTACCCCCCTTAATCCCCCCTTGTAAAGGGGGGAAAAAAGAATCTAGTTCCCTCCCCTTTACAAGGGGAGGGTTAGGGTGGGGTAATACGGTAAGTAACGGTAAGTAAATGAACTCAATATCACGTCTTGACAAGGGTTTCACGTTCAGTTGACACCAATGACGGCTGTGCTACCCTGCGTTCGCGGAGCGTCCCGCAGGGATGGGACGTTTTTTTATTGAAAGTCCCTAAAGTTGCAGATCAAAAGAATTTTGGGCGTTGCTGAATCAAGATATGAATTTACAATTTACGGGTATGTAGAGACGTAGCTACGTCTCTACAAGGATTTGGCATTAAACGACAAAATGTAGACATAATTCATGACCAAATTCAGCAACGCCGAATTTTGTACACCACTTCTTCTAAAACACAAGATTGGGTTGAGGCAAATTAACCGGAGCTAATATTACTCTTACTTCTGTAGATACTCATCACTCGTAGTAAAACTTATTAAAATGAAACAAGAGCAATACGTCGATAAATTAAATTAATGACTGCAATCCAGTTCCAGAATTTACCTCATACACAGCGGCAAAAAGGCACTCTACCCCACTTGGGGCTGGTTTGTATCACCATTGATAAACAAGTGCGCTTTCGGACAATGACGCGCACGCGCTACTTAAAACTGACTCTTGAGCAACGTGAAACTGCTTTAAGAGAACTGTATGAGCATAATTTACAGCGTCTACATGACGCTCTGTCTTTTTGTCAAGAAAATCAGATTCAACTCTATCGAATGTCCTCTGCTTTATTTCCTCTTAGTGACATGGAAGACGAAATCGGTGCAAATGTATTAGAGGAAATGAGCGATCGCCTAGCCAAAATTGGCGAACGTGCAAAAGCATTAAACATCAGAATGGTGCTGCATCCAGATCAATATGTAGTGCTGAGTTCTGATTCCCCAGAAATTGTCAAAACAAGCATCAAAATTCTCGAACGACACTCCCGCACCCTCGATTTATTGGGCTTACCCCAATCGCCTTGGTCATTGATGAATATTCACGGTGGCAAATCTCAACGCACCGAAAAACTTGTACAAGTAATCTCAGAATTACCAGAAGCAATTAAAAGTCGCTTGACTTTAGAAAATGATGAATACGCCTATAGTGCTAGTGAAATTTTAGCAGTGTGTCAGCAGGCAGGAATACCAATGGTATTCGATGCTCATCACCATATTTGCCACGAAAATTTAGACAGCTACGACCATCCAAGCGTAGCATCTATGTTGTATGCAGCACGAGAAACTTGGGCGAATCCAGATTGGCAATTAGTTCACATTTCCAATGGCGAAGAAGCTTTCAATGACAGAAAGCACAGTGATATGATTACTGCGATGCCCAATGTTTACCATGAAGTACCTTGGATAGAAGTCGAAGCCAAACACAAAGAAGCAGCGATCGCTGATTTGCGTTCTTGGTGGCTGATGGAGTCAGGAGTCAGAATTCAGGAGTCAGAATTCAGAATGTAATTAGTTTGGAGTACGACTCACCAATGTCTTGTTGATCCCTAAATCAAAGATTTAGTGTAATATTTCACTATTTGCTCAACAGCCAGTCAGACTCCTGACTCCTGAATTCTGAGTTCTGAATTCTTTATTGATAAAATATGGCGATCGCAATCGATTTTGGTACTAGCAACACAGTCATTGCTCGCTGGAACCCTGTAACCCAGCAACCAGAAACCCTGAATCTACCCGGTTTATCAATTAAACAAAGTCTCAATCCGCCACTGATTCCCAGCCTAGTTTATGTTGAAGACGCATCACAAAGTAAAATCTTAGTAGGTCAACAAGTACGCGATCGCGGTCTTGACCTCAAAGGCGAAACTAGATTTTTCCGCAGCTTTAAGCGCGGTATCGGTGCAAATATTCAAGGTTTCTTACCTGAATTAGATGGACAAATTGTCACCTTTGAGCAAGTAGGGCAATGGTTTCTTACCCAGGTGATTGAAGAACTAGCACCCCTAGAAGGTGGCTTAGATTCTCTAGTGTTAACCGTACCCGTAGATAGTTTTGAAGCCTATCGTCATTGGTTGGGAAAAGTTTGCCAGTCCCTGAATGTTGAACAAGTGCGAATGCTGGATGAACCCACAGCCGCAGCCTTGGGTTATGGCTTAGCAGATCAAGAAATTCTCTTGGTAATTGACTTTGGTGGCGGTACTTTGGATTTGTCTCTTGTACAGTTAAATCAAGGCGTGCAAGCGACTACAAAACCCGTGGGATTTCTGCTGAAATGGGGTAATAAATCCTTAGCTGAAGATTCCAAACAAAAAGTTAAAACAGCCCGTGTCTTGGCGAAAGCTGGGCAGAATTTAGGCGGTACTGATATTGATAATTGGTTAGTAGATTACTTTGCCAAAACTCAAGGGTTGGCGGTAAGTCCTTTGACAACAAGATTGGCAGAACGGGTAAAAATTCAGCTATCAACTCAAAATCAAGCCAGTGAAGTTTATTTTGACGATGAGACATTTGAAAGTTATGAACTGGAATTAAACCGCGACAGTTTTGAAAATGTCCTCAAAGAACACGCTTTTTTTGAGTTATTAGATGAATCGATGACGACACTGTTGCAACAAGCAAGACGCCAAGGGATAGAAGTTGCAGATATTAATGCAGTTTTATTAGTTGGTGGAACCGTACAATTGCCGGCAGTGCAGACATGGATCAAACAGTATTTTGAGCCAGACAAAATCCGTTGCGAACGTCCCTTTGAAGCGATCGCCCAAGGTGCATTACAAATCGCCCAAGGCATTGAAATCAAAGACTTTCTCTACCATAGTTATGGTATCCGCTACTGGGATCGTCGCAATCAACGCCATCATTGGCATCCGATAATTAAAGCTGGACAGCCATATCCCATGAGTCAGGCAGTGGAATTAGTCTTAGGCGCTTCAGTGGAGAATCAGCCGAGCATTGAATTAATTATGGGAGAATTGGGAGCAGATACAGGTAATACGGAAGTTTATTTTGATGGCGATCGCTTGATTACTCGCCGTCTTGAGAGTAGGGAAACCACCGTCAAACCCCTCAACGACAGAGAAGGCGCCAGAACAATCGCCCAACTGACACCAAGCGGATTTCCTGGGAGCGATCGCGTTAAAATCTTCTTTCAAGTTGATCAGCAACGCTTTTTGCGAATTACCGTTGAGGACTTGTTAACTAATGACACACTTTTAGAAAATCAACTTGTGGCACAGTTGAGTTAAGGGACTTCCAGAAAATAAATTATCCCAAATTATTTGTACATTTTTCGGGTAGCACAGCTGTGCTACCCTACTATGGAATATTTTTTTCCCTCTATTCTGTTCGATAACTAAATTAACCGGACATGATATTACCCGTCCGCAACCATTCTTCGACTTTTGCCGGCACTTTTGCTTGACTAATATATTCCCGCAGTTCTAAACCTTCCAAAATTTCTTTTTGCAACAGTTCTTCTGCGGTTCGCTCTAATAACTCATGGTTATATTGCAGAATACTCAAGGCGATATGGTGAGCATTATCCAACGTTTGCTTAACTTCTCGGTCAATTTCCTCAGCCACCTTGGGACTAATAGCACGGCGTGGGTTACTATAACCTTCAAGAAACTGCTGTTGAATTTTCTCAAACGCCACTGGCCCAAGTTTATTGCTCATTCCGTAAAGAGTAATAGCACGTTCGGCTAACTCAGTAGCCTTTTGAATATCGTCTGTAGCACCAGTGGATACCTTGCCAAAAACGATTTCTTCGGCAGAACGTCCACCTAAAAGGGTAGCAAGACGACCGCGAATTTCATCTTCGAGCATCAAAAAGCGGTCTTCTTCTGGCATCTGAATTGTGTAACCCAAAGCACCAACACCACGAGGAACAACGGAGATTTTTTCAACTTTACCAGCACCAGGCATCAAGGCACCGATAATAGCGTGGCCAACTTCGTGATAAGCGACGGTCTTTTTCTCAGTCTCATTCAACACGCGGGAGCGTTTTTCTAAGCCAGCCACCAGACGTTCGATCGCTTCGTTGAAATCTGCCATTGTCACGGCTTGGCTATTTCGCCGTGCGGCTAAGAGTGCGGCTTCATTTACAAGGTTGGCTAAATCTGCCCCAGCAAAGCCAGGAGTCCTGATGGCGATGGTACTCAAATCGACATCATCAGCCAATTTGACGTTTTTAGCGTGGACTTTGAGAATTGCTTCTCGACCAATTTTATCAGGGCGATCGACGACAACTTGTCGGTCAAATCGGCCAGGACGGCGTAAAGCCGGATCGAGAATTTCTGGACGGTTGGTGGCGGCGATGATAATTACGCCTGTGTTGGCGTCAAAGCCATCCATCTCGCTGAGTAACTGATTGAGGGTTTGTTCCCGCTCATCATTACCCCCCATAATCGGCGCAGCACCACCGCGAGATTTACCCAGCGCGTCTAACTCGTCGATAAAGACAATACAGGGAGCTTGTTCTTTGGCTTGTTCAAACAAATCCCGGACGCGTGCAGCACCAACACCTACAAACAGTTCGATAAATTCCGAACCAGAAATACTGAAGAAGGGAACAGCAGCTTCACCCGCGATCGCTTTTGCTAGTAGTGTTTTACCAGTACCTGGAGGCCCCACCAACAGCACACCTTTGGGAATCTTTGCCCCCAGTGCGGTATATTTTCCAGCGTTTTTCAGAAAATCAACAATTTCTTCTAATTCCGCCTTGGCTTCATCTACACCAGCTACATCGATAAATTTGACGCCAGTGCTACCTTCTGAATAAATCCTAGCTTTGCTTTTACCCACGGTGAGTACACCGGGGCCTCCTTGGCGACTCATTAACAAGCCCCAAATCCCAAAGAAAATTAATGGCGGTGCAATCCAACTCAGTAAAGTTGCAATCCAGGCATTTTGGTTTGGCGGTGGTGCTGCAAACTCGACATGATGCTGACGGAGTATTTTCGGCAAATCTAGATCGATACCTACTGGTATGGTGGTGAATACTTGTTCGCTCGGTTTGCCATCTGGAGTTTGAGTTTTGATGGTATACTCAATGCGATCGCTACCAACAATTGCTCGATCTACTTTTCCGGCTTCTACCTGAGCCAGAAAAGTGCTGTAAGGAACTTGTGGCATTCCCGATCTAAAAAAACTTGGAACAATAAAGTTCAGTAATAACAACAGCGTTAGTAAAGTTATGAAACTGCTACTAAACTGCTGAACTTTCGGCGGTTTAATGGGTCTTTTGTTATTAGTTTCAACAGGCATTTTGATGTACCCTCAATTTAAATTTGTCATTTGTCCCTAGTCATTTGTCCTTTGCAAATAACCAAGGACAAATGACAAATGACTCTTTTGGCTTTAGACCCAATTTTTCGGTAAATCATAAGATGAGAAAATTATGATTGTGTCAGATTACACAAAAACATATCAAAAGATGCTATATGAGTTAATCCAACAAATGCTTAAGTAGTAATTAAGCTGCTAGGAATTTTGGCAGTTATAAGTGAAAAATATAGGTAAGAAAGACTTTTACAGTAGATTTCAAGTTACTGAACTACACTATCTCAGTCTCAAAGCTAGGCAGAAAGTCTCTTCTAATTCTGACTCCTGTTAGCGCAGCGGGGCGTAGCCCATTCTGACTTCTGAATTCTGACTCCTGAATTCATATCTCTTGGTTTCTATTCTAGAAACTAGATGGTGCAGTCTAAATTCGTGTATACCCAACAGAAAAATGTGTATTACCGTACTGTTATGCAAAATCAGCTAGGATTTGTTCTGAAATTACTTCTACTTTCGGCTTTGATATCGGCATTAATTAAGTACATTGCTCCAAGTCTATCAATTTCGGCAACAGCAACTAATGCCTTAATTATAGTTTTATTGCCGAGTGGGATTATGGCGATCGCTCTACTGTGGCGATTCCAAGCATACAAACAAAGTTAACTTCAACTATATAGGCACTAGTGATTAAAATCAGCTAACCTAGCTGAATTACAACAAAATTGCATCTCACCAAGTGTTGGGAGTCAGCCTGTGAACCTGGGTCAATGGATCGGCTTAATTGCGATCGTTCTTTCTTTGTATATTTTATGGCAAATCAAGGAAGTACTTCTATTGATGTTTGCCGCTGTTGTCTTAGCGACCACTTTAAATCGACTAGCCAAACGCTTTGAACGCTCAGGGATGAAGCGTGGATTCGCTGTCCTGTTGTCAGTCGCTATCTTTTTTGGACTAATCGTGGGTTTTTTCTGGCTAATTGTGCCACCTTTTGCACAGCAGTTTCAAGAATTAACTGATCGGGTTCCCCAAGGGTTTGGGCGCTTTAATAGTTGGCTTGACGGTCTAAGAACCCGCATCCCTGCTGAGTTGGTTCCCTACATTCCAGATTTCAACAGCCTGATCCAACAAGCACAGCCTTTTGTCAATCGGCTATTAGGAAACTCCTTCGCCTTCGTGTCTGGTTCCTTGGAAGTTGTCCTCAAGGTTTTACTAGTGCTGGTTTTAACAGGAATGTTATTAGCCGACCCCGTAGCTTACCGCAAAGTCTTTGTGCGGCTTTTTCCCTCATTTTATCGGCGACGGGTGGAAGGGATTTTAACTAAATGCGAAATTTCTTTGGGGGGGTGGGTGATAGGCGCTGTGATTGCTATGGGTGTAGTGGGATTGATGAGTGTAGTTGGCTTATCAGTTTTGGGTATCAAAGCAGCACTTGCTTTAGCGGTTTTGGCAGGATTTTTGAACTTAATTCCCAACCTCGGCCCGACGATGAGTGTATTACCAGCAATGGCGATCGCTCTCTTGGATGAACCTTGGAAAGCGATCGCTGTTTTGATTCTCTACTTTATTATTCAACAGGTTGAGAGTAATTTCATCACGCCCGTTGTCATGGCGCATCAAGTCTCATTGCTACCAGCTGTCACCTTAATTGCCCAATTATTTTTCGTCACTTTTTTTGGCTTTTTAGGATTATTTCTCGCACTCCCTTTAACCGTTGTCGCTAAAATTTGGGTGCAAGAAGTATTGATTAAAGATGTTTTAGATGAATGGCGTAATGAACATCGACAAGAAACTGAGTTTGTTATCGTTTCTGAATCCCCTGAACTAGATGATCCTTGGACAACAGAAACTCCAGCTATCGATCAAGAGCGACCAATTGATGACACTTTAACCAAAGACGATTAATAATTGATAGATATAAGACTCCCATTTGAGTGTGTGAAAAAACTTCATAAAACTCGAAAAAAGTGATTCTCTATTCCCTACGCAAATACAGCAGATTTCAAGTGAGTGACTTACACCATCTAGTTCTGGTAGCTAGATCAAAATAATTCGTAATTGATAATGGGCTAACGCCCCGCTCCGCTAACGTAATTCGTAGTTACAATCATTGTTGGCTCTGAAATCACCACTGATTGTAGACCACTAAATATGCAGATTTAGTGGGGGCTTGTACCCTCTTTAATTACGAATTACGAATTACGAATTAGTAATTATTTGGTCAATAGCCTATTCTAATTCTGAATTCTGCTGTAAGTTCAAAAATCAAAGCTGATTACTAGATGTTGGAGGGTAAAAGTTGAAACTTAATCAAGTGATAGCAGTTTTACAAACTGTTAAAGCCAATAGCGCAAAAGCAAAAACAAGTGTTTATCATCTGATTCAAAAAAATACAATATTTCAGGGGATTTCGCGGACATTCCAGCCAGTAGCAGAAGATGGTTTCGTGTATCCTCCAGAAAATCAGACACTGCAAATGAAAGCAGAAGATTTGCTGACTCAATTTGAGCAAGCTTGTACAGAATTATTTAACTTATGTGCTACCCAAGACTGGGCTAACGCCCAAGCCAAAGCAGATATAGTAGTTGATGGAACTACGATTTTACGAGAAGTACCAGTTTCTTATCTACTGTTTTTGGAAAAGCAATTAGCTGATATTAAAACGTTTATCTCAACGTTACCCATCTTGGATACTAGCGAATCTTGGGTTTATGACCAACAGCAAGAATGCTTTGCTACGGAACCGAAATACACCACCAAGACCAAAAAAATAGTCAAGCCAGTGGTGCTATATGAAGCCACAAAAGAACATCCTGCCCAGGTGAAAGAATCTTCTGAAGATGTGCCAGAAGGAACTTGGCGAACAGTCAAATTTTCTGGGGCAATTTCCCAAGCTAGACAGAATGAATTATTACGGCGAGTAGATAAACTGATGCAAGAGGTAATTTTTGCTAGAGAACAGGCTAATAGTTTAGAAGTTACTCAAAACAATCAAGTTGCCCGCTCAATCTTTGGCTACTTGTTTGCACCCTCAACATTCAGGTAAAATAGTCTTGGAGCGCAAGTTTAGTTTCAGTGTCTATAGGAAAATGTGTAGGTTCGAGTCCTACTCCCTCGACTTAATTAATTAAACCGAGGGATAGCCAAAAGGTAAAGGCACTCCTCGACACAATCAAGATCATATTTAGTCTTAGGCTATTGCTCCAAGCTCATGTTAAAAATTCACTTTCTGCATCAACCCCTGTGAATTAATGTCAGCGGTACACGAGTTCAAATCTCGTCCGGGTCTCCAAATATTTGACCTGGTAGTTTAGCGGTAAAACACCACGACTTAAAGATTAAATTTGCAGGAACCGGAAATTAACTAGGCAGAAATTGTGAAACAACAACTGAAAGTTTTAAGCTTTTAGTATCAACCCCCAGGCATGGACATTGCTTGGGGGATTTCAATTTTAAGCAATTGACTAAACTGGTTATATTAGGAATACGCTTGGTTTAGAACTAAAAACCTAATTTTGCGTAGGTTGGGTTCAGGAACGAAACCCAACATCCTGAACATTTTGTTAGGCTTGGCTTTCACTCAACACAACCTACTTTAACGACAGACAATAGCTAAGTAAAATCAATTCATTAGGCTTGTTTCTGATTAGTTGCCTCTTTGTCTGATTCATTGGATGATGCCGATTCTGTTTTCTCTGATTGCGTCTCGCCCGTTTGTTGCACTTGGTTGAGATGAATATTATTTACTTGAACAATAAAGTATTCTAGTGCCTGACTTGCTTTTTGTTGCTGTTGGATTTCGTCAGACACATCATAACAACGATAAGGTTGAGTTACTCCCAATATAAATTTCTCTTGTTCAGCTTCTAACAATTCAACGGCTGTGTTAGCAGCAATAGAATTCTTTTGAAAAGGAAAAGAGGTAACTATACTGGCAAGTATGGAAGCAAGAGCTGGGCAGAGAACAGGGAGCCACTTTAGCCAAGGTTGTCCTGATTCTAATTTGTCTACTAGAACTAAAATTGGTGTGACCCCTGATAAAATAACTGTTGCTATTTGCAAACTGTAGTAAAGGTTCCTTGATACACCCCTAATTTTTTTATAATCATCAACCAAGTCTTGGCAATATTGTAAAGCCTTGCCTCTAGCTAAAGTCAGAGTATTTTGATTCCAAGAATTATTATTAGCCAATAGGTAAGTATATAGTTCAGCTTTTCTCGCCAGTTCAGACCTGTCAGCCAATTTTTTAGAATCTTGAAAGACTTGTCGATTGATTAATAACAAAAAGAACAAAAAAGTTAGAGAAATTACTCCATAAATTACTACTGTTTTATCGGTTGAGAAAAAATTAATAAATAGAACAGCAGAAACAAAAACAGCAAGTAATAAATATTCAACTACCTTTAAGGTAAATAACTTTCTTTCTTCTGCTGGAGAGGATAAATTTTCAACTTTATCAGAAATTGGACTTTGGTTTTTCTGTTCAAGATTAGTTAATTCAGAAATAGTCATTGTCTGTTACTCAATTCATTAACGGGTAAAATGTAGTAATATGAAAAGCAGCAGTTAGTAGAATTGCTTTTCAAAGGTATCAGTTAGAATACTTTCGCCACAAAGCAGCGAAAAGTCGCTTCCCAGAGATTTCAAGTTTGACTTTGCTTGTAGATGCATTCTACTTTCCCTAAAACTTTCATACATTTGCCATCTAAATCCCACTTTGCCTTTGCTCAGTTGCTTTAATAATGCTTGACAAAAACCATAAGTGTTTGTTTGGGTTGATGTAAAATGATTTAAGTCCACTGACTGTAGTCAATCCTAACCATACATACATTTGATTGATAAAGCAAGACTTTTATTGTAGTAATTTTACGGATCTTTAGAGGATGGCTAGGACAGGATACTTAGCTGCGTTGTGTGGATTTGAGTTAAAAATTTTACTTTTGGATATTGTCTATCGTCATGATAGTTACGGTCTTGTGAAGATCATGCGTGCGATCGCCCCCAATGGCATTTGCGAGTCCAACAATAGGCTATCAGCTTGTTGTATGGCTTTCGGCTGGCCTGCGCCTTAAAAAAAACTTGAGTTTTACAACTATTTCAAGAGGAAATTATCTCAGAGTCCGTCATTTATAAAAGAAGACAATAAAAGGCGCAAGTCCCCAATTAAGATGCGAACAATTGCAGAAATTAACGACAAAATTAGCCGCCAACGTGCGGTAGTGTTGACAACCGAAGAATTAAAAGCACGAGTTATCGAAATCGGTGTTACTAAAGCTGCTAAAGAAGTTGATGTCATTACCACCGGCACTTTTGAGCCGATGGAATCAAGTGGTGCAATTATCAATCTTGGGCACACTGACCCCCCGATAAAAATTCGCCGTTGCTGGTTAGATGGCGTTCCAGCTTACTCTGGTTTTGGAGCAGTAGATTTATATTTGGGCGCCAGTTGTGCTGTGGAAGCGATTGATGGCGAAGAAGTCCGAGAACGCGGCGGCGGTCATGTGATCGAAGATTTGATCGCCGGCAAACCCATACACGTCAGAGCGCAAGGACAAGTAACAGATTGTTACCCCAGAGCGACATTTGAAACTACAATTACTAGTCAAACAATCAATCAGTTTTATTTATTTAATCCGCGTAATCTTTATCAAAATTTTATTGTTGGTGTGAATGGTGGCGATCGCCCACTTTTCACTTACTTGGGGCCTTTACAACCACGTCTGGGGAATGCCGTTTACTCTAATCCCGGTGCGATTTCCCCCTTACTCAACGACCCCGATTTACAACTCGTTGGTATAGGTACAAGAATTTTTTTAGGCGGTGGTGTTGGCTATGTCGCCTGGGAAGGCACTCAGCACTTTCCCTTACAAAAGCGTTTAGCCAATCGCACACCCATTGGGCCTGCCGCTACTCTAGCTTTAATTGGCGATGCCAAGCAAATGGATGCTCATTGGGTGCGGGGTTGCTACTTCAAAAGTTACGGGCCTTCATTGATGTTAGGCGTTGGTATACCACTCCCCGTATTAAATGAACAAGTAGTTGAACACTGTGCCGTACAAGATCAAGACTTAGTAGCCCCAATAGTAGACTTTTCCATTCCCCGGCGTGTCCGTCCCACCTTTGGTTTAGTGAGTTACGCCCAACTAAAATCTGGCCGGATTACCATCGAGGGCAAAGCAGTACGCTGTGCCCCCTTAGCGAGTTTGTTTTTTTCCAGGCAAGTCGCCCTAGAGTTAAAACAATGGATTGAAGCAGGCAAGTTTACCCTTACAGAACCAGTTTCTCCAATTCCGATGGAGCGTTCTTTTCTACCCCAAGATCGTTGGACGGATTTTTGATCTTAGGGAATAAGAATTTTAGATTTTAGATTTTGGATTTTAGATTGAAATTTAATCCAAAATCTAAAATCCAAAATCCAAAATTGAATTGCCCCATGCCCTACTCTTGGGGTGGTTTCGGTCGCTTGATGGGCTTAGGAGTGGGTGTCTTGGGTATAGGTTTTGACACTATAGGGGTGTCGCCGCCTGCGCTGCCTTTTTTGATGGGACGGGGGGTGTCGCTACCGCGTCTGGGTGGGAATGGTTTTCTACCACCACCACCACGAGGAGCTCCTTTAAATCCTGGTTTGCGTTTTTTGGGCAAATCAGCGATCGCCTCAGCTTTTTCTACGACTAAAACATCAGCTTCCCGTTTGGCTTGGAAGTCCCAGAATTTTCCCACTGCTTTGGTGGTCAGCACACCCCTCAATTTCAACTTAAAATATTTGGGTTTGTCAGTTGATTTGCGTGGAGCTTGCCTAATTTTGACTACCAAGCTCTTAGCATCAAAAGACTGGTATACTACCTCACCACGAACAGAAAAGCCACCGTCTGCAATTTCTGATGAGGGTATCAGGGCACCTGTATTGAGTTCAGAGTTTTCGGATAAGCCATCATCGGGCGTTTCTACCTCTTGTGACTCCGAGTCTGGCTCGTCCTCATCTATAAAGTTCTTAGCCAGATTTT
The DNA here is from genome assembly GCF_014698115.1 of Nostoc sp. FACHB-973. GTDB lineage: Bacteria > Cyanobacteriota > Cyanobacteriia > Cyanobacteriales > Nostocaceae > Nostoc > Nostoc muscorum. The sequence goes on along the minus strand of NZ_JACJSJ010000102.1, from coordinate 708 downwards.
CTGGCTCCCAAACTCCAACGATTTGGATGTGCAAAGTATCATTTTCTTGTCTTGTACGTGGATATACTACCCACAAATGTTCTTTCTCTAAGTCTAGGTGATTCTTGACTAGGCTCATAATCCGCCCTAAAAGGACGGCGTTGAGTTCTACACCATCTGGGGTCAGCAGTGTACCTTGGGTAAATTGTTCGCTGCTAGCGTGATAACGGCCTCGGACTAAGCCGATGGCTCGATATTGCATCGGCTCACTGGGAGGCGGAATCGGTTGTTGTCGATTAATTAAGTTCCCATTTGAGTCAGTTTCGGTGGAGTTAGCAGGGGAATTTTCAACTTTAGAGGACAGGGCTGCTACTGTATTAACATTAGCGGCTGCCTCTATTTTATTGAGACCCTGGTTAGAGGCAGAAGAATTAGAAGGTTCAGGCAACGGCATCAGGTCGGAATTCATAAAAACTCCTTGCGGCGGAGACACATCCCATTGTGGGATTTTACAAAGGCAGCTGGAAAGAGCGTTTGTGCGGCTGATGAAAGTATATTTACTTTTCACAAAGTCACACCAGAGTACTCTACACAATCCTAAAGGCGCTAAATTTAGTGTGTAAACACTAAAAGTCTAATTTAGCGCCCAGACACTAGTTTCGGAAGCATATCATAGCTACAATTCTGACGGCTCCTCCTAAAGTCATCACTTACTTTAGCAGTGTGGAT
>NZ_JACJSJ010000101.1 GCF_014698115.1 Nostoc sp. FACHB-973 | reverse complement strand
TAGTTCACAGGTTGCAAAATTTTTCTCCCACCAGTCCAGCATTGCTTGTCACCTTTAGCACCTAATTTTAATTACTGTACCGTATTTGCTGTGCTGTTTCTTAAATCCTTTGCCAGTAAACCTTTCAAGACTTAACGGGAAAAGTCAGATCAATATATATATGCTAAAAACAAACAATGCTAAGGAATAGCAAGTAGGGTGCGTTGTCGCGCACCGCAACGCACCACATCAATCATGGGCATCCTAAAAACAAACACCATCCCCTCACGCCCATGTCCAACTACCGCAGACCTTATATTTTAGGTGGCACTTACTTCATCACCCAAGTTACCTACCAACGGCAACCTTGGCTTTGCTCTGATATCGGACGCACTGCTCTCCGCAATTCGCTTAATCACGTCCGCAGGAATTACCCTTTTTCCATTGATGCCTTCGTTCTCTTACCAGACCACTTTCACAGTCTATGGACTCTGCCTGAAGGAGATAGCAATCTCTCAATACGAATGCTTTTGATCAAACGCTTTGTGACTAAATACTATGGGCATCAGCTAGGGCTTGATGTCGCTATCTCTCGTTCACGAGAAAAGCGAAAAGAACGCAACCTATGGCAACGCCGCTTTTGGGAGCATTTAATTCGAGATGATGTTGATTTTGCCAATCATTGCGATTACATACACTATAATCCTGGGTAAATAAGGCATCGTACTGGAAATACCAAGAACATTGCTGCGCTCAATGAAAGGAAATCTTTTACGTTCAAGCATGACCTTCCTGTTGTGCTGCTGTCAGAAGCTCAGATAATTTCTGAGCTGCTTCATGCGATTCATAAGGAGACCATACAACTGCTTCAGTAGATTGCAGCTGTTTTAACAGTGCATTTTCCTGCTGTTGATTATCGGCTAATTCTAGATTGCATCCTTCTTCCTTTGCTACCTCTAGCAACAGAAAATGAATCAGGCGCAATTTATCTTGATGGGATAGTTTACTAACAGTTTGTAGCAAATCATTTAGAAGCATATAGCTAATCTATGATAGGTAAGGAATGAATTTAGCTTAACGTAATATTGCATTGTAGCTAGAGGATAAGTTCGTGAATTTCCATTAGTTTTTTTATTGAAAGTATAAAAATATATCACTTCCAAGATTCTTTCATATAAAGCATATATCAAAAATCGTAAATTATGCGTAGTTTACTTAGGCTAACGCACCTTATTTGCTATCGTGATGTAACAAAAACTATCAGAGATTTGCTGAAATTCTCTGAAGCCGATCGATACGGATATTTTTTAAAGTAAAGAATATTAACAGTACTGCATTACAAAGCTTAAACTAACTAAATTTTCTTAGGTAATTTGCTATGGCCATCATTCTTCCGTTTGTGATTCAGGCTGTTTTGCCCGTGCTAACCAGCATTTTTGCTCTTTTGCTTCCTGTATTGGCTGCTGTTATCAATTTCACCTTGATTCGTATCCCTAAAATTCCCTCCTATATTCGCCTGATAAAAATTTTGTATATAGTAGTTTGACAAACTGGAGCAATAAAGAAGAAGCTGCCAAAACAAGTAAATTTTTATCAGAAATTATTATTGCTGCTTTACCAATGGTTTGGATAGACGGTGAATTAGCTGACCAGGAGAAAGATACAGTAGATAGGTTGATAACTACCTCCGGTATTAGAAAGGAAGAGCAATCTCTGGTTTGGAAAGCTATAAAAGAACGCAAAACTTTTGACCAAATTATAGAAACAAGTATTCTTTTCGATAACGATCATCGAGAAAAAACTTGTAGCCAAAGCAATAACGAGCGGCTGAAGCATCGCCTAATGTTGTGTGCAGCTTGGGAAATTGCCATTGCTGATGGAAAAATTCAGGAGTCAGAATTGCAACTTCATAACCGTATGGCAAATAAATTAGCTATTTCTCTTGACGAGGTGAAGGAAATTCGTCGGGTACTCAACCTTAAACATGAGGGCGAGCTTTGGGAAGTGATAGAAGTATTACAACCAAACGGTTCAAAGACCAAGATACTAAGAGATGTTCGCAAACAATATCGTGGGCTACCACCTGCTGATAATGTTTAGTCATAGCATATTGCTATACCCAAAAAGCGATCGCCAAATTTACATCTAACATGGCTATTCCCAATCTTCGCATTTCAAGCCTTCAATACGGCTAAATTCACGGGTGTTGTGGGTGACGAGGGTGAGGTCATTTGCTAAAGCGATCGCAGCAATTAACAAATCATTCGCTCCTATTGGAGTTCCCAAAGCATTAAGACGAGCGCGAATCTGTCCAGCTATTTTTGCAGCTTGACGATCCAGTGGTAAATCAGCAAACTCAGCAAATAAATCTTCTAGATGAGTCAGGTTTCTATTAACGTTTACGCTTTTGTAAGCTCCGTAATACAGTTCACTATAAACAACAGTACAGATGTAAATTTCCCTAGAAGGAATTGATAGAGCTTTTTGAGTGACAGGTGAATTTGGTGAATTCAAAATTTGGATACATGCATTTGTATCTAGGAGGTAGGCCATTGAATCTCCTCCCGTTCCTCAAAGGGAAGTTGTTCTGGACGTTCAAGCGGTTCACCTTCCCAACTACCTATTACTTTTTCAACAAATCTGTGAGAGTATCCTAATTCTTGGGGCGTTTGAATTAAAGACTGCGAGGATTCTTTTATCACAGGTTGAAAGACAATTACTACATCTAATTCTTGGTTGGCAATTTGAGGTGGAAGCTGTACTTGCAAAATTCCATCATCACCAATAAATGTTCTAATCTTAATACTTTCCATTTCTTAAAAATTTAACTCCGTTTATAAACTAACTCCATGTTCAACTTATCAATCTCCAACTTCAACTTCTCATTCTCTATTCTCAGTTTAGCATTATCCTCCCTAATCAACTCAACTTCATTCCTCTTACTCAATGCCTGATTCATCGCCAACTTCCGCATATCGAGCGAGAACCAACGCTGATAAGTTTGCGTGTGAACTTGCACGCTATGACCCAAATTATCCGCCGCTGCTTTAATTGGGATTCCCAAAATATGCGCTCGAATTGCCCAAGCGTGACGTAAATCATAGGGTTTAAAATCCAATCCAATTTTACGAAACCACCAACTAATTCGCTGTGTTAATGCCGTTATCTCTGCATGATTAGTATTATCTTTTTTACTAATTTCCACTGCCAACATCTCTAAATATTTCGGATTTCTCAAATCAAATTCCTCAATCCATTGCTTATGTAACGGTAGTGCTTCCCTCTCCCCAGTCTTAGAATCTTTATGAACTTTCCATGTCAAATCTAAATTTTCTTGACTTAACCACCAATCAATATCAGGATTAATAAAAAGCTCCCGTGGTCGTAAACCAAAAACTGCTAACATTCCATAAGCCCAGCGCCAAAGCTGCCAGCTATCTTGAACATTTTGGTTAACTTGATTGCCTCTGGTATTTAAATATTCTTCAAACTTGATAATTCCCTCAGCTATTTCTGCATCGGTCGGTATATTCCGGGAATTATTGTCAGGCATCTTGGAATATTTAGATAAATCAATTTCGATTTTGAATGCTTGACAAAATGCAGCGATCGCTCTAGCTGCATTATATTTAGCCCATTCTTTATCGATTTTTTCAATTGAACTTATCAAATTTTCCGAAGTGGCTAAATCTGTGGGATTAGTGAATCGCTTGGTTCGGGAAAAATAATAAAAAAAAGTATGTTCGCTTTTTGTCGTGCGTTTGTGAGTTTTAAAATATTCATCTTCAAATTTTTCGAGTAATTCTCCGATTGTTTGAAAATCTTTTCTAATTGCCTCATTGCCTAAATATTTATCATTCCATTCAAAGGTATGCCGTGCAATTAACTTTCCTAATTCATAAGCTTCTTCCTCAGCGGTTTTTAATCCATCTAAGTTGGCGGGAATATTCAAACTCAGATTGTACTGCTTTCTCCCAGTGCCATTTTTGTCCTTGTCTCCCGGTTTAATTGGTAACGTAGCACGTAATTGCAGACTTCCATTCGATTCTCTAATTGTCACCTTTGTCTTTGCAGACTTCAAACGCAGATTTACTGTCTCTAATTCCAATAGTACTTTTGATTTCATGTGTTCTCTTTGCTGCTATGTTTGCAGACTTAAACCAAAATAATTCGTAATTCGTAATTCGTAATTCGTAATTTAGGACTCTTGATTGCAGGTATTTCTGAATTTGAATATGAGATTTAAAAATCGACTCTTACTGTCTGCGACTCTGCGTCTCTGCGTGAGTAAACTCATATTTTCAATCCGCAACACCTAATTACGAACTACGAATTACGAATTACGAATTCTCCTTTAGCCTATATTTAGTCTAAAAATAAATGTGTTCTCAACAAACAATGTTTAATTCTGACATTGCTCATTGCAAACATTAGGCTGTTGAAAAAAATTAAACCACAAAAAGGATTACTCCGGTCCTTATCACGGTTATGATGGCTTTGCTATCTTCGCTCGCGATATGGATTTGGCACTCAACAGCCCAACCTGGGGATTAATTGGCGCTCCCTGGAGCAAAAAAGCTGAAGCTAAAGCCACAGCTAAAGCAACCGCCTAAAAAAAATGGGAGAGACATAAGTACCTGGGGCTAAAACCCCAGGAGGGAGTTGGGAATTCAAAATTCAAAATTAAAAATTCAAAATGATGTGTTTTGCATTTTGCATTTTGAGTTTTGAGTCATATTTCCACTCCCTCTCTCCTCACTGCCGATTCCTTGAATAGTAATAAATTCAGCAAGCTTGGAGATCAGAAATGCCTCAGAATCCCGAAAAAATTCAAGACCACGTAGAGCTATTTCACCAGCCGGAATACCAAGAATTATTCCAAAATAAGAAGCAATTTGAAAACGGTCACGACCCCGAAGAAGTAAAGCGGGTTGCAGAATGGACTAAGGGTTGGGATTACCGTGAAAAGAACTTCGCTCGTGAAGCTCTAACCGTGAACCCTGCTAAAGGTTGCCAACCTTTAGGAGCAATCTTCGCTGCTGTGGGTTTTGAAGGCACTCTGCCCTTTGTTCAAGGTTCCCAAGGTTGCGTTGCATACTTCCGCACCCACTTAACCCGTCACTACAAAGAACCATTTTCTGGTGTATCTTCTTCAATGACTGAAGATGCAGCGGTGTTTGGTGGACTGCAAAACATGATTGACGGCTTGGCGAACTCTTACCAACTCTACAAGCCCAAGATGATTGCTGTCTGCACCACCTGTATGGCAGAAGTAATTGGTGATGACTTACAAGCTTTCATCAACAACGCTAAGAAAGCTGGTTCAGTTCCTCAAGATTTCCCAGTTCCTTACGCTCACACCCCCAGCTTTGTTGGTTCCCACATCACTGGTTATGACAACATGATGAAGGGAATTCTTTCTAACCTGACCGCAGGTCAGAAGAAAGAAACCAGCAATGGTAAGATCAACTTCGTCCCAGGTTTTGACACCTACGTTGGCAACAACCGCGAAATCAAGCGGATTGCTTCTCTGTTTGGCTTTGACTACACCATTTTAGCTGACAACAGCGACTACTTGGATTCACCCAACACAGGTGAGTTCGATATGTATCCAGGTGGTACAAAGCTGGAAGATGCAGCAGATTCAATTAATGGTAAAGCTACAGTTTTCTTGCAATCACACTCTACAGTCAAGACTCGTGAGTACATTGAAAAAGAGTGGAAGCAACCAACCGTAGTTTCCCGTCCTTGGGGTATTAAAGCTACTGATGAGTTCTTGATGAAACTCAGCGAACTATCTGGCAAACCCATTCCTGAAGAATTGGAAATCGAACGCGGTCGTGCAGTTGACGCAATGACTGACTCTCACTCATGGATTCACGGCAAGCGCTTCGCTATCTACGGTGAACCTGATTTAGTTTACAGCGTTGTAGGCTTCATGCTGGAAATGGGTGCTGAACCAGTGCATATTTTGGTTCACAACAGCAACGAAGTATTTGAAGCAGAAATGAGAGAACTGCTTGCTTCTAGCCCCTTCGGTCAAAATGCAACCATCTGGCCTGGTAAAGACCTGTGGCACATGCGTTCCTTGTTGTTCACCGAACCCGTAGACTTACTAATCGGTAACACCTACGGTAAGTACCTGTGGCGCGATACCAAGATTCCCCTCGTGAGAATCGGCTACCCCATTATGGATCGTCACCACTTGCACCGCTACAGCACCATCGGTTACCAAGGTGTAATCAACTTGCTCAACTGGGTTGTAAATACCTTGTTTGAAGAAATCGATCGCAACACCAATATTCCTTCTAAGACCGATATTTCCTACGACTTGATTCGTTAGGAATTGCGAAACAACGCAAGTTATTAGGAACTAGCGGCTAGGGACTGGGGACTAGGGATTGGGGACTGGGAATTTAATCTTCCCAATACCCAATACCCTCTCCCCAGTACCCAATACCCACTCCCAAATTTAGCATTTACCTGAGGCATGTAATCAATGGAAACTATCAATCAAACTCACAACCACACTCATACTCATCCTCATCCTAATTACCATCCACCTAACTATCAAAAACGCGGGATATTTAATAATATCCTCAATCCTTTACGTAATGTGGTGGATGGGATTCAGGTTAAAAATAATCGTCTCGCTCATTTAATTTGCCAAATAATTCCTTGCTGTTGTCCTTTTGAACGCCAAATAAAATTATTTGGCCGGTCTTTTGATATTCCACCATTGTGTAAACTCAATCCTTTATATGATGAGTTTGTCGGATTGCGTTTTCGTGCTTTGTCTTACCTCGCCGATGTATGTGGAGAGGATGTCACGAAATATATTTGTTAGCCAATCCATTTTGGATTTTAGATTTTGGATTTTGGATTGAAAGAAAAATTGCCAGAATTCAGGAGTCAATCCATTTTGGATTTTAGATTTTGGATTTTGGATTGAAAGAAAAGTTGCCAGAATTCAGAATTCAGGAGTCAGGAGAACATTTGATGAATGAAGATATTAATCATACTAGACTCCTTACAAATTATCATTTGTGATTCCCGGTTACTGAATGCTTATTAAAAATCTAAAATCCAAAATCTAAAATCCAAAATCCCAAATTGTCGAAAATTGCCATCCACTAAGAGAAGAGAGATGAAAAGCACCCAAGGCAAAATTAACGAGCTGCTCAGTGAGTCAGGATGCGAACATAATCAGCAGAAACAATCAGAAAAGAAAAACAAGTCTTGCACCCAACAGGCACAACCAGGCGCTGCTCAAGGAGGCTGTGCTTTTGATGGGGCGATGATTGCCTTAGTACCGATCGCCGATGCAGCTCATTTAGTCCACGGACCGATCGCCTGTGCTGGTAATTCCTGGGGCAGTCGTGGTAGTCTCTCTTCTGGGCCTCAACTCTACAAGATGGGCTTTACGACTGACTTGGGTGAAAATGATGTCATTTTCGGTGGCGAAAAAAAGCTTTACAAAGCGATTCTAGAACTTCATGAACGCTACCAACCAGCGGCGGTGTTTGTCTACGCTACTTGCGTAACTGCTTTGATTGGCGATGATATCGATGCGGTTTGCAAAGCTGCGGCTGAGAAAATTGGTACTCCTGTAATCCCGGTAATTGCTCCCGGATTCATTGGCAGTAAAAATCTCGGCAACCGTTTTGGCGGTGAAGCTTTATTAGATTATGTTGTCGGGACAGCAGAACCGGAATACACTACGCCCTATGATATTAACTTAATAGGCGAGTACAATATCGCCGGGGAAATGTGGGGAGTAACGCCGCTGTTAGAAAAACTAGGCATCCGTATTTTGTCCAAAATTACGGGCGATGCTCGCTACGATGAAATTCGCTACGCCCACCGTGCCAAGCTCAATGTGATGATCTGTTCACGAGCGCTGTTGAACATGGCGAGAAAGATGGAGGAGCGTTACAACATTCCTTACATTGAAGAGTCTTTCTACGGCATCGATGATATGAATCGTTGTCTGCGAAACATCGCTGCTAAATTAGGTGACGCCGATTTACAAGAACGCACAGAAAAGCTAATTGCCGAAGAAACTGCGGCTTTAGATTTGGCACTGGCTCCTTATCGCGCTCGACTCAAGGGTAAGCGGGTTGTATTGTATACTGGCGGTGTTAAGAGTTGGTCGATTATCTCGGCTGCAAAGGACTTGGGTATTGAGGTTGTTGCTACCAGTACTCGAAAAAGTACTGAGGAAGATAAAGCCAAAATCAAGAAGTTGCTGGGTAACGATGGCATCATGCTGGAGAAAGGTAACGCCCAGGAATTGTTACAGCTGGTTAGAGATTCTCAAGCAGATATGTTGATTGCCGGAGGCCGTAACCAATATACAGCTTTGAAAGCCCGGATTCCTTTCTTGGATATCAACCAAGAACGCCACCATCCCTATGCAGGTTATGTGGGGATGATTGAGATGGCGCGGGAATTGTATGAAGCTCTTTATAGCCCGATTTGGGAGCAAGTACGCAAGCCGGCTCCTTGGGATGAGAACGCGGGGAGTTCTTTCAGTGCGTCAATGGAGGAGGTAATCTAAATGGCGATCGTTACTCTTTCTAACAAATCACTGACGGTTAATCCTCTTAAGCAAAGCCAAGCTTTGGGCGCATCCTTAGCTTTTTTGGGATTGAAGGGGACGATGCCTTTATTCCACGGTTCTCAAGGTTGTACTGCTTTCGCTAAAGTTGTGCTGGTGCGGCATTTTCGGGAAGCGATTCCCTTGGCTACCACTGCGATGACGGAAGTCACTACGATTTTGGGTGGCGAAGAAAATGTGGAACAGGCAATTCTAACTTTGGTAGAAAAGGCGAAACCAGAAATTATTGGTTTATGTACCACTGGGTTGACGGAAACTAGAGGAGATGACATCGAGGGTTTTCTCAAGGAAATTCGTCAACGCCACCCAGAATTGAATGATTTGGCGATCGTATTTGCCCCGACTCCCGATTTTAAAGGTGCGCTGCAAGATGGTTTTGCGGTTGCTGTGGAAAGCATAGTCAAGGAAATTCCGCGGGCGGGTGGAATTAAAACTGAACAAGTGACGATTTTGGCGGGTTCTGCTTTTACGCCAGGGGATGTACAGGAAATCAAAGAGATGGTGACGGCTTTTGGCTTGGTACCCATCTTTGTACCTGACATCGGCGCTTCCCTTGATGGACATTTGGAAGATAACTATAGTGCGGTTACAGTCAGTGGAACAACCTTAAAACAACTACGAGAAGTTGGTTGTTCTGCTTTCACCTTGGCTTTGGGTGAGAGTATGCGCGGTGCCGCCAAGATTTTGGAAGAGAGATTTGGCACTCCTTACGAGGTGTTTGGCGAACTGACTGGATTAGAACCAGTGGACGAGTTTCTCCAAGCATTGGCGATTTTGAGTGGTAACAGCGTACCGGAAAAATACCGCCGCCAACGTCGTCAGTTGCAAGATGCGATGTTGGACACGCACTTTTATTTTGGTGCTAAACGAGTTTCTTTAGCGCTGGAACCCGATTTGTTGTGGACAACAGTACATTTTCTGCAATCAATGGGAGCGCAGATTCATGCTGTGGTGACAACGACGCGATCGCCTTTACTCGAAAAACTCCCCGTTAAAAGCATTACCATCGGTGATTTGGAAGACTTTGAGGGTTTAGCAGCTGGTTCAGATTTGCTGATTGGTAACTCAAATGTCGGTGCGATCGCCAAACGCCTTTCGGTTCCTCTTTATCGTCTCGGACTGCCCATTTATGACCGCTTAGGTAATGGTCAGTTTACCAAAGTTGGTTACCGAGGCACAATGGAACTTTTATATGGCATGGGTAACCTCTTTTTAGAGGCAGAAGAAGCCAGAGTTAAGCAGTTACAAGAATTGGGAATTGTGGGCGCGGATTTTTGAACAATAATTCTGAATTCCAATACCAATTCTCTAAAATCAGCCAACAAATTCAATTCAGAAACCCAGACCATCACTACCTTTCTTAATTACGAATTACGTTAGCGCAGCGTTAGCGACGCAGGAGCGTCATTACGAATTACGAATTGGTATTAAAGAGGAGAATTACGATGAAAATTGCCTTCACTACGAGTGACCGAGTTCATATTAATGCTCATTTTGGATGGGCAAGATTAATTGATGTTTATGAAATTTCCGATGAGGGCTATCAATTTTTAGAAACCCTCAACTTTGAAGGTGACCTCAAAGAAGATGGAAATGAAGATAAAATCACACCCAAACTTGATGCGTTAGTTGATTGTACCATTGTTTATGTCACGGCAATTGGTGGCAGCGCTGCGGCTCGGTTAATCAAAAAAGGTGTTACCCCAGTGAAGGCGCGATCGGAAGAAGAAGAAATTAGTGAAGTGCTAAATAAATTAGTGCAAACCCTCAAAGGTAATCCTCCACCTTGGTTGCGTAAAGCTTTACAGCAAAAACCATCAAACTTTACAGATGAAGTTGGAGATGAAGCAACAGTATGACTATAAATAATAGTGTTAACGGAACCGCTCCCAGCGAAGTCTTGAGTTCCCCTTTTCTCAAGGTATTAATTAAACAGATTCGGGGTCAAGATAGCTATGGAATTTACCGTAGTTGGCCGGATGAACTGCTTCTCAAACCTTTTGTTGTTACCAAACAAAAGAAACGGGAAATTTCCGTTGAGGGTGAAGTTGATCCGGTAACTCAAGCTCGGATTATGGCATTTTTTCGAGCTGTAGCTGCTGGAATTGAACAAGAAACAGGTTTGATTTCTCAAGTTGTAATTGATTTGAGTCATGAAGGATTTGGCTGGGCGCTGGTTTTTTCTGGTCGTCTTTTGCTAGCTGTCAAAACCTTACGCGATGCTCAAAGATTTGGCTTTGATTCCCTGGAGAAATTAGCCCAAGAGGGAGAAAGCTACATCCAAAAAGGCATTGATTTGGCGAAGCGGTTCCCGGAAGTCGGAAAATTGTAACAATTTTAGATTTTGGATTATACCAATTGACGATTTGTAGAGACGCGATGAATCGCGTCTTGACCCAAGGATGTGTTGCGAACGTAGTTTTATCTCACGCAGAGGCGCCCAGACGCAGAGAGGAAGCTGAGAGAGATATTGAGTGTTCGCAAATCATTTATGGTTGATGTTTAGGAATATCATCCAATCCAAAATCCAAAATCTAAAATCCAAAATTCATTGTGGGGTTGCTGATGGTGCAAGCGGAAGAAACAAGAATTGAGGAACTCAAGGGACAAATCAGACGCCTCAACAGCAAAGCAGGTCAAATGAAGATGGATCTGCATGATTTAGCTGAAGGTTTGCCGACAGATTACAAACAACTTATGGATGTTGCAGCTGCAACTTATGAAATATTTCATCAGTTAGATGAACTTAAGCAACAGCTGAAAGAATTGGAGAACGCTAAATGACTGGAACTCTCGAACAATTCAAGCAACTCGTAGATGCAGAAGAATTTTTTCAATTCTTTAATCTGCCCTACGACCAACAGTTTGTCAATGTTAATCGTCTACATATTTTGAAAAAGTTTTCGCAATACATCAAGGAAATTGATGATAATTCTCCTGATTTGAGTGCAGAAGAAAGGCTAAATCAATATTCTTTGGCTTTGCAACAGGCTTATCAGGTATTTATGGAGTCAACACCCTATGAACAAAAGTTGTTCAAAGTGTTTAACGACAAGCCGAAAAATGTAGTCACACTGACAGAAATCACTTCTGATTAGGAGGTATAAATTGGTAAACCTAACGCCTACCGAATTAGAACGCTATCGTCGCCAAATGATGCTACCAAATTTTGGCGAAGCAGCACAGAAGCGCCTGAAGTCAGCGACAGTTCTGGTTACGGGTGTGGGTGGATTGGGCGGTACGGCGGCGCTTTACTTAGCAGTAGCGGGCGTTGGGCGGCTAATCCTAGTCCGGGGTGGTGACTTGCGGCTAGATGATATGAATCGTCAGGTTCTGATGACGGACGATTGGGTAGGTAAGCCAAGGGTATTCAAAGCTAAAGAAACTCTGGATGGAATCAATCCTGATGTCCAAGTGGAAGCAGTTCATGATTACATCACCCCGGAAAATGTAGATGCGTTGGTGCAATCGGCTGATATGGCTCTTGATTGTGCCCATAATTTTACGGAGCGCAATTTGTTAAATGAAGCTTGCGTGCGCTGGCGTAAGCCAATGGTGGAAGCTGCAATGGACGGGATGGAAGCTTACCTGACAACGATTATTCCTGGTGTGACTCCTTGTTTGTCCTGTCTGTTTCCGGAAAAGCCTGATTGGGATCGGCGCGGCTTTTCGGTTCTCGGTGCTGTTTCTGGGACACTGGCTTGTTTAACCGCGCTGGAGGCGATCAAGTTGATTACTGGGTTTAGTCAGCCTTTATTATCGCAATTGCTGACTATCGATTTGAGCCGATTGGAATTTGCCAAGCGCCGTTCTTACCGCGATCGCTCTTGTCCAGTATGCGGTAATAGTGCGCCCTGGAGATACGCTCAACCCAATTCAATGGAACCCAGCGGTATTGCACAAAATAGCTAATATTTTAGATTTTGAATTTTGGATTGAAGGAGAAATCTAAAATCTAAAATCTAAAATCCAAAATTGCCAGAGGACAAACAAAAAATCAGGAGATCTGATGACTGTAACTTTATCCGAAAAAGCAGAATTTCATTTGTGGGCATTTCTACGAGGTTCCGCACCCGACGCTGATGGCGCAACTAAAGGTGTCCGTTTCTCTGTCAAAGATGGTGGTTGCAGTGGTTACGAATATGCAATGGATATCACTAGCAAGCCCCAAGCTGATGATTTGGTAATCCAGCAAGGCAAAGTGCTGGTTTACGTGGACGCCAAAAGTGCGCCGTTGTTAGAAGGAGTTGTGGTTGACTTCGTTGAGGGTGTGATGGAAAGCGGCTTTAAGTTCATCAACCCCAATGCAACTGAGAACTGCGGTTGTGGAAAGTCTTTCAAAACAGGTGACTGTACGCCTACTGGTGTACCTTGCAGCTAACACTATTGCTAACGCGCAGCGATCGCATTGCAGAGCGATAGGTTGACTCAAAATTTTCGGGAATTAAACCTAATTGTATAACGTTTGAGGAGAATCTGAAAATGGCTACCTACCAAGTTAGATTAATCAACAAAAAAGAAGACATCGACACCACAATTGAAGTTGATGAAGAGACTACTATCTTAGAAGCCGCAGAAGAAAATGGTATTGAGTTGCCCTTCTCTTGTCATGCAGGTTCTTGCTCTAGCTGTGTTGGCAAGGTTGTTGAAGGTGAAATTAATCAAGAAGATCAAAACTTCCTAGATGACGACCAAGTTTCTAAAGGATATGCTTTACTTTGTGTAACCTATCCTCGTTCTAATTGCACAATTAAAACACATCAAGAAGCATATTTGGTCTAAAGCTTTACTTTGATTGCTATTCTTAGCAATTAACTAAAAATAAAGGATGAAATATATTTCATCCTTTATTTTTCATGAATTCAGAATTCAGCAGTCATAACTAATTTGAATTTAAGAAATAAATGAATTAAAATGTTTATGTCTTTTAGTGTGACTGGTTGCTCATTAGAATTATTGAGAATGGGAGAACAAGGACTTATCACTTTCTGCAAAATTCAGGATGAAGCAATTTTAAACAAACTGATATCAATGGGCATAGCACCAGGAAATTACATCACTGTAGAACAACGGTTTCCCTCATTAATTATTAAATTAGGAAACACATCTTTACCAATAGATATGGAAATTTCCCGTGCTATTTATGTCCGAATAATTAAAAATTGAATGAATTCTAACAATCAGATTTTATAGGAGTAGTATTTGATTTTTGAAATATTACGTAGGGGAGCCAGTCGTTTGGGCAGGTGACTTGAGCGTTAGCGTAGCGGTAGCGACGCAGGAGCGTCACTGGCGTTGTGTTAGCGCTCAGAGTACCGCACCAAAAGGTTGAGATGGTGCGTTACGGCTTATGCTTAACACACCCTACAAATACTTCGGAATTCTGTTTTAAGGTGAGTTCGACAGATGCCAAAAAACCCCTTTCCAAGCCTCTCCCCGTTTCGGGGAGAGGCTTAGAAGCCCTAATTTTCCGTGCCCAATTCAGGATCTTATTGCCCCTCTCCGTCTCGGAGAGGGGTTGGGGGGAGGTTCATGGAACTCACGTTGTTTTACAGCGTTTTTCATCTATTTAAACCACAATCTCCGGTAGGGGCGCACAGCTGTGCGCCCCTACAACGTGTTCTATTTACCTGAAAATTGCTGTAAATTTTGGATTTTGGATTAAAAATTCAAAATCCAAAAATTAAAGTCTAAAATTCGCTGATGTTACTAATTTATAGGTATGGATGCAATTTGGTATCAGAGGTAAAGTGGCTATTCTTTAATCAACAGCAACTATGACATCTGATGATTTAATCACTGCATAAGCCTGCTTACCTTCAACAAGTCCCAGCTTTTCTGCTGATGATTTTGTGATGATTGACACTAGCTCTACTCCTGGTGCTAGTTCTAAAGTTACCTCAGTATTAACCGAACCAGGTACAACTTTTTTGACAGTACCTTTGAGAGAATTACGAGCGCTAATTTCCATTTTTCGTCTGTTTTTTAGTTATGAATACTTAAACAAGGTAGCAAATGATGGTTTGAAAAATCAAATTATTTGAGATTTCTTAATAAGTATAAGAAAAATATACCAAAGTTTATTGTTATATTCCTGGTTCATGTTGACTTTTATATTCTTTTTATTGACACGAGGTAAGTTAATTGCTGAATGCTATTTGCTTAGTCTAATTTCTCAAAAAAGCTGTCAAAAATACTCACAACCACTGTAGTTTCACAATTTTTTAAGTTTTTTTCTTCAATATGTCTGGGGATCTTTATAAATGATTCATAATTTAATCTTATCTGAATGATAATATATAACTAAGCTAAATTGTTGTTAGTCAATATTCAGAATTCAGGTGTAAAAAAAGCTTGATGTTTGGTTAACAGACTTAACTTCTGTACTTCAGCAACTTGAAGTCTGCTGTATTAGGCAATTAGCGCAAATCAGAGCATTGATTTACTAATCAAAAAGCTTAATTGTAGCTAATTATAAGCATTATGAAATAATGGTGGGCATTGCCCACCATTAAGTTTTGCAAGCGAATTTATGCTTATTAAATAGTGAGATTTTTGGGATTTAAAGAATAAGTATGAGTCAAAATTTGAGTGAAGCAACAACCCAATGGTTAATAGCAAAAGGCTATAATCCTGAGGGGTTAAATCAGCCAGGTGAAAATGGCGATACGGCTTTAATGAAAGCTACAAGAGAGGGTGTCTATGCAGTTGTTAAAGAACTGATTGATGCAGGTGCGGATATCAATGCTAGGAATAGCGATGCCTCCGGCGGGCTACGCCTACGCAATAATGCTTTATGGTTCGCTTGTTTTGGAAACCACTACGATTTAATTAACTTGCTGCTGGCTCACAAGATTAGCATTGACAACCAAAATGATAACGGTGCAACTGTTTTAATGTATGCAGCATCAGCGGGAAAAACAGAAGTCGTTAAGTTGCTCTTACAATACCATCCTAACTTAAATTTGCAAAACTTAGACGACTATAAAGCGATTGATTTCGCCAGCAACGTAGAAGTTTTAAGGATACTCAAAAATGCCACAAAGCAAAATATCGGGCAAAGCCTATCATGAAGCTACCAAGCATTCTTACTTATCGGTACAGATAGATCCCAATTATGTGGATGCTTCAACTCAACCATCTGCATTTAAATTCTATCCAAAATTTTATCGAAGAGTGAAATTAAATGTCAATAATCCCGTTCACTCTTTTATATCGTTAACCAGCGCGATAACACTAGAAAAAGCGTATAAAGACAGTCTCGATAAACTGCGGGTAAATCCGTCAGCAGGCGCTCTGTATCCTACGGAAGTTTACGTACAGCTTCGCAAAATTCCGGGAATACTAGATGGAATCTATCACTTAGAAGTTGAGAATAATTGTCTAACACTCATCTATGAATTAATTGATGATGGGCTAGAGAGTTATATTATACCGGGCAAAAGTATCAACGGATTCATCTTTTTAATTAGCTGTGTTTATTATAGGTCTAGCTGGAAATATCAAAATAGAAGCACGAGATATTGCTTTTTAGATAGCGGACACCATTTAGGTGCGATCGCGGCTTCAGCTTATCTCCACGAAAAAGATATACAACTAATATTTGATTTTGATAAACTTGCTCTCAATTTAGCTTTGGGATTTGAGAATAAAGAGTTTATCACAGCTTGTGCGGTGTCAGGAGAATTACAAGAAAACAAAGTCAGACCCTTAAGGATGAAAGTTCCTTTTGTTTGTGGTACTGATTACTTTGAAGCTAATCAATTCATTGAAGATTCCTATCAAGCAACGGCTGTAGAAAAGAGTTGTCAGCAAAAACTCAAACAGCCTCAATTTAGCTTTGACAAGGATAAATTTCTTCAAATTGTTTTGAATAGACGTTCTATTAGACGTTTCCGGAAAAAGTCTATTTCTCAAGAAGATTATTTATATATAATGCAGCAACTTGAGCAGCCAATACCGACAGAAAATTATGAGGAAATAGATATTTACTCGGTGGTACATCGAGTAGAGGGAATGTCATGTGGGTTATATAAAGGTACATATCTGATTAAGAAGGGTAATTTTAGTGAAAAGACAGGTTACTTATGTATTAATCAAGCTATTGCTAGAGATAGCGCTGTAACTTTATTTTTTGTGTCTGATTATTTAAACTACCAAACTGCTATGCAAATAGCTGGTTTTCTAGGACAGAGACTTTATTTAGCTAGTAATTATTTGGGAATCGAGTTTAGTGGGATCGGTGCTTACTATGATGACGAAACCCAAGAATTATTAGAAACAAATAAAGATGTACTTTACGCAATGGTGATTGGAATATAAGCAGGAAACTCAAGAGAGATGGCTAGAAATATGTATTACTTAAATGGTGATGATTCGCATCCTGTGCAACCGACATCGGCAGATATTATATTGCGGCAACAACTAGAGTATTCTATTAGTAAATACTTTTATGACGCTTGCGATCGCACAATTCAAAATCTCTTATCTAATTGTCGGTGGTACGTCACAACCCACGCCAGCGCTATGACATTAGTAATTGAATGTCCCGACCAAGTTACCAACTGGCGTATTCTACAACAAATAGTGCCAATGGGGACATTACTTAACCAAATTATCAGCAGTGCAAAAATCCGCGTTTGTCCCCCAGAAGGGCAAGGCGTACCTTTTGAAATGAGGGTAGATGAATTGTCCGTATACCGTGATTTGGCGGGATGAGGGGCTGGGGACTGGGGAGATGAGGGAGATGAGGGAGATGAGGGAGTGAGGGAGTGAGGGATAAGAATTAATAACCAATGCCCTATGCCCTATGCCCTATGCCCACATCTTTAATAAGTGCAGCTACCTCTTCAAAAACCAAATCGGCAGAATGTTTCACGACAGGACTTAACTCTAGTCCCAAATCAAGGTTTGCCGCTTCAATTAAATAAACTGTCACATCTTCAGGAAAGTCATTTTGAAAGATTTTCCGTCCGGCGGCTAAAGCATTATCCCAACGAAAATCATGCAAGTTATAACTAGGTTCTGGTAAAGCTTCTAGTTCTTTTCCTGGAACTTTAAACACAGCACCTGGCTCAGAATTAGTTGAACTTGCATCAATAATTACTAATTTTTTACTACCTCTAGCTTGAAACATTACTTCCATTCCTGCGGTGCCACAGTCATACACTCGCACATCAGGATGAGGGTTTTGGGCTAGATATTTTTGTAGGCGTTGGGCGATAATTACGCCTACAGCATCATCACTGCGATTGAGATTTCCGCAACCAATAATAGTTAGCATGGGATGAAATTTTAGCGGCTTAGTTGAAGCATGTAACTATTACCTTGAATTATTTATAATAATCATAGGGCAATGTGTTTAGTTTACCAGAGCGATCGCATATTGTAGGCAAGCACAAATATCCTCAATTTGTAAGTCTGGATAGTAGTCTCGGATAATTTCTTCAAAAGAAAGCCCGTCATTGAGCAGTTCCAGAATGTTTTGTACAGTAATGCGTGTACCTGCTACACAAGATTTACCAAAATGAATTTGCGAGTTAACTACAATTTTATCCATCAGCTATAAAGTTAAATTTAATTTTACTCACTACATCAACACAGATATTTGTAGGGGCGCACAGCTGTGCGCCCCTACAAATGTACCTCACTCAAATGAGAATCGCTATAGTACAGACAAAGCCTCTGAAAAATAATTTATCGGCAGTCAACTAAAACTCTACACCATGTTTTTTGGCTATTTCAGTCAGTTTTTCCAACTGATGTTCTGATGCTTTAGTTAATATTGTTTGTGCATCTTCTGGAGTTGTGCCTTCTTTAGGAATTAAATACTTCACATAAAGTGACACAAAATCAGCTGCGACAGCTAAACCTGATAAATTATGTTTGTCAGTTTCCTTACCAGCGATCGCGGCTACTAAACCTGCTTTAATTGGATCTGGTTTAACTTTCATAAACTGATCCACAAGCTTGGGAATATAATCTGCTGGTGGCAAATTAGCTAACTTACTTTTATCTGGAGTAAAGTTACATTCTGCGGCTTTTGCCTGTTCTAAAACACACCATTCTATGAATTCTTGCAATGCTGCATCGGGAACGCGAGGGAGATAATTATGTAGCGCTAAATCAGACACAAGCTCACCGTGTAAATTGCTGTTTTATGCAAGTGCATTAAGCCAAGCCTAACGCACTATTTCTAGAAGTTTTAGTGTGTTACGCTACAACTGTCGAATTAATAGTTAAACCGCTAGACAGTTAAGTTTATGTGCGCCATTTCTGAAAAGCTATCTAGTCATCTTCTGTTTTAGTCTGATAAACATTCCACCAATGAAAAAACAGTCCTAACCCCCATCCTAATACTGGGAAGATAGACCAAAAATAACTAGGACTAGTGATTAAATTCAGCAGTATTAGAAATAAATTCACTGCTATGAAGGAAATAAAGTGTTTCCAAAAGTCTCTGCGTCGTAAAGTATTAAATGTGCCTCGCACAAGTTCTTCCTCTTGTTGAACTAACCACTTTTGTTCAGTCTTTTCCAAAGTATTAGCAGAAATACCTAACTCGGAGGCCATTTCTACAAGCTGTTCTCGTGAAAATTCACCTTCTTGTCGATCATTGAGTGCTATTTCCAGGATTTTTTGCACATCTTCTGAATTGTAAGACATTTGAATTACCTAATAATTTTGTCTGTAAGTGTGCGTTTTATTTAACGAATTTATCGAAGAGAATTGATAAATTCAGTTAGCGATACCTTCTCTACGAGACGCTACGCGAACGGTGAGCTTCGCTAACGCATCCACATATTGCACCCAATACTTAGTTGTATTCACACCATTATTAGTTTCTCACAATTTATTTATAGCTGCTGTATTTGTTAATACCTCTATATTGGTTTACCTGCAATTTTATTGGAAAATAAAACCCAAGATTGATTTTCTGACTAGAGAGTAGTAGTTTGTCAACTTTAATTTAATCAAATTTGGAGGCTGGCTTTCTGACCGATACAGTAAGCTATAAGTGAGCGTTGTCCATGATTGTGGTTCAGTAGGCAAACAGCAACCAGTACAATATTTAATGATGAGGGTAAAAGTGAGTTATGTATCAAACTATTACTGACATTGGCACACTAATTGTTCGCACACCTGGGACTCTGGGTGATCGTCCTCGAATTGCTGGAACTAGAGTATCTGTTCAACGAGTTGCAGCTTGGTATAAGACGGGGATGAATGCGGAAGAAATTGTTGAACGTATGGGTAATTTGACTCTTGTACAAGTTTATGCAGCTTTAACCTATTACCATGCAAACCAGGAAGAGATTGAAGCTTATCTGATTGCTGAGAAGTCAAGCTATGAAAAACTTGCTAATGAAATGGTTCAGTGAGCATGAGTAAAATACGACTGCTAATAGACGAAGATGCTATGGATCATCGATTAGTAGGAGCCTTAAAAGCGAGAGGAGTAGACGTTAAAACTGTTGGGGAGTTAAGTACAACTGGCTTCAGTGATGAGGAACAGTTAGCTATTGCAACTGAACAGCAACGCGTTTTTTATACATTCAATGTTGGTGATTTTTGTCAGTTACACAACCTCTACATGACGGAAGGACACACTCATTCAGGTATCATTGTTTCGTCACAAGATTATTCAGTCGGCGATCAAATGCGGCGAGTCTTAAAGCTGATGGCAATTAGATCGGCGAAAGAGATGGAGAATCAACTGGTTTTCCTAAGCACTTATTCTGGAGAATAAATAGAGCGATCGCCTACTATTTGCAAATTTTACAATACCGTCAAACTATATTTTAAACTATGTTTACCCCATCACTAATATGAAATTGGAAGACCTGAGAAAAGATAATATCGGTCAGACTTATGCTTGGTTACCTAAGAAAGGAAATGATGAATCTTCTATGATTCTAATCACCTATCCTTACTATTCAATTAAAGCTTTCTACTTTTCATGTCAGAATCTTGAGCAACTAGAGCAGTCAAAAGGCATAATCAATCAGGGGAATGTTTCTATAAGCGCAGTTGGTTTTTGGTTTCTTGCCATTGAAGCCTTTATAAACACCTTGCTAAAAATTGCTTGTTTTCTTAAAACTAAGGATTTCAATGAATTTAAAGGAAAAGCAATCAATGGTCGTCTTAAAGCAGTGTTTGAAATACTGGAAATTGAGAAGAAAATTTTTTATCGCTCAGGAATATTCCCGAAATTACAAGAATTTGAAACTTTCAGAAATGAGGTTTTTCACGATAGGTTCTTTAATTCAGAAGTTCAATTTCATAAAACAAGTTTTTCTTCAATACCTTATCTAGCTAATCAGGTAGATGTTGTTCAAGCCTCAATCATTGCATTGGAGATTTTCCAGGCATTTAGATTTATATACCCGGCTCTTGATTTGATGCCAGATATATTTATCCAAAAAAATAGCTCATACGGATTCATCAAGTATAATGTTCTTCATAATCAAGTCATTTTGCCGCTTTTTTCTGAAGCTCTTAGAAAACACACTCTTTATACAGATTTAATAACTGAACCCATAGATATAAGACTTCCAGAGAGTTCAATATTGCAAAAAGGAGATGTTCAAATTATCATGCGAGCTTTTCAGAAAGAAGATATTATTCATTCAGCCAATAGTACTGACACAAATATAGCAGCTAGTCTGTTCAACAAAGTCAGTGACCTAATCCCAATAAATGAGCAGGAGGAGTTTCAAATTCCAAGATATTACCGAGTAGAGTAAAGAAGTGTAATTTACAGACGATTCTGCTCATCGATTTACTCAACAATATGTATAGTAAAAACCTAATAGTAAAGCTAATGTCAGGAAATTTAATAATGAGCTAATGATTCACTAAAAAATCATTAGCCATTAGTATCTTTTAAGCAGTCCGAAAACGTGCTAACTCTTCACCCGTCTTCGCATCATGGGCATGGACTGTACACACCAAACAAGAATCAAACGATCGCGCCACATGACCAACTTCCACCGGATCGCTAGAATCATAAATGGGTGTGCCAATTAAAGCTTCTTCAATGGGGCCGCGGATTCCTTCACCGTCACGAGGGCCAATATTCCAAGTACCAGGCGCAATCACTTGGTAATTTTTAATCTTACCGCCCTCTACTTCCACCCAGTGACACAAAGAACCCCGCGCTGCTTCCGTTGCACCCCAACCCTTGCCATCTTTTTCTTTGGGTTTGATATACCAAGGGTCGTTTAATTTAAATTCGCGCAAACAGTGTTCGGCTTGGCGATATAACTTGACAATTTCGTGAACTCGTGCTAGCTGACGCACATGGATACTAGCACCACCCATCCGCTTGAAGACATCGAGGATAAAGGGGTCGTAGTGTTGCCAAGATTCGCCATGTTTGCCACCTGCGACTAATTGACGCGCTAAGGGACCGGCTTCTAAACGTCCGAAGTCTTTGTGGAGGACGGCACTTGCCCAAGAATAAGCGTTATCAAAGTCTTTGGTATTATTTGCAGTGGGTTTAGTGGTGCGATCGCCAGGATGAATATCCGCTGTGCCTTCATCGTACCAGGAGTGAGTTGTATTCTCGCGGGTAAAGGACTGATCCATTAAGGTATGCGTGTCTGCGAAGCTGTCATACACTCCACTTTTCATAATCATCGCCGCGTTTCGTCCTTCAATGGTCGGCTTTTGGTATTTATCCTCATGGGCTAAATATCCCCAAGTGACATATTTCCCAACACCAGCGCCATATCTATCTAAGCCAATGTCTAAACCCATGCGCCAATAAAAACCCAGGTCGGACTCTCGATGATTGCGGTCTTCATCTAACCAATCCAAAAAGTCATCATAACTTTGGATTTGTTCGTAGCGTTCTAAAGAACAACCCAACCACACTGGTTCTAACCAATTAGTGCGGAAATATTCCAGAATCGCCCAAGCGCGGGTAATATCGGTCAAAGTGGGGGCGCACATCACGCCACCAGGCACCATATAACTGCTGTGGCAACTAGTGGTATGGTAAAAATGTTCCTGAGTAACTTATTATGTAAAGTAATTTTGCTCAGCAATAACATTTTATTTTCACCATTTCAGCTTATAAATAAGGGAATATTTAGGGAATGAACGGGCAAAATCAAAATCAGGGTAATTGCGAGGAGACATATTCCACATCTACACATGAATATGCAAATGCAGACTCAACCGACTGGTTCGCCGATATGTTTGCAGATTTTGAGCCGCAGAACACCACAGATGGCAGCTATAGGGGAACAATGGCGAAAATAAAAGCAACGGAATTACAGTATCAAGCAGTTTTTGAACAGAAGTTAGTCGAAGCTAATACTAATTTAAAAAGGGAGAGAATAAGAGTTAGCATTAAACAAACTGGCAATTCTCTCCAGTTACGGGCTACCCTACCGTTAAAACCAGGAGATATCAGCTTGGGTAAGACGAAAAAGCAGTATGATTTATCTCTAGGGATACCAGCAAATTTAGAGGGACTGAAAACTGCAATTGAGGAAAGTTACGAGTTGGGTAAATTAATTGCTCGTCATACTTTCGAGTGGAATGAGAAGTATTTAGGAATTAAATCGAGAGAGAAGGAAGAGATCAAAACTATTGGAGAATTATTAGATACATTTGACGAAAAATATTATCAAAGCCGTCAGAAAACTATAACCAGTCAAAATACTTTTGCTAACTATATATCTGTAATTAAAAGAAATTTGACTCTTACCCATTTAGCCACGAAAGAAAATTTTGAGGAAATTATTAATTCATTTCAGGGTAATAAAAAAAATGAACTAATAGCAGTAAGTTCTGTTTTGATTAAAACCTTTAAGTTAGGATTTCAACTCGATGTCAGACGGGATAATGTCACTCCTGCCCATCGAGAAATACCTGAAGATGAAAAAATAATATCTGCTTTTGACCTCTTTGAAAAATTCGCTCTCAACCGCAAAAATACCAACATTAGTGATGAGATAGATACTTGGGAAATGTGGCGTTGGGTATATGGAATGTTGGCGACTTATGGATTAAGACCAAGGGAACTATTTGTACAACCAGATATTAATTGGTGGATATCTCCCCAAAATATCGACCATACTTGGAAAGTCAATAAAAATACAAAAACTGGATATCGAGAAGTTATCCCCTTTGTACCAGAATGGATAGAATTATTTGATTTACAAAATCCCAAGCCATTAAAGATTTTAGAACAAAAGGTTGCAAAAATCGCCTCTGTGCAAAATATTAATTGGATGCGAAGAGATATATCCAGGTGGTTTAGAAAGGTGGGAATTGAGTTTCAACCCTACGATTTGCGTCATGCTTGCGCCATTCGAGCGCATCTTCAGGGAATACCCATCAAAGCAGCAGCAGACAACTTAGGCCATACTGTTGATGAACATACAAAAACCTATCAAAGATGGTTTGGTATTGAAAACCGGAAAAAAGCCTTTGGTGAGGTAATTAGTCAAAAGTCATTAATTGAATTGCAGAAGAATGAAATATTGGCGCTAAGGATGGAGAATGAAAGGTTGAAGTTGGAAGTTGAAAAGTTGAAATTATCGGAGAATGTCTAGCAATCCAGAGGACTAAGAACAGCTTTAGCACCACGATTGAGAAAACAAGTCTAAATCAATAGCGTTCAGTTAAGTCTAAAAACTAAAACAGGTGTAGCGACTGTCTTGATTGTTAAGTGCGATCGCTAAATTTTCAATGCACCATTTATTCTTGCTTTGAGAACTTAGTGCAACTGTAAATATAATATTTTTTATACTTACTTTACGTAAAATCCCGGTTCTCATCAATGGAGAGCGATCAGTTATGATGCAGAGATTATCTGCGGTGTATGAACGGGGACGTTAAGGGGTTTGGTTTTATGAAGATAGATTTTGGTAGTATTAACAACTACCACGCTGACAGAGGATTTGGGTTTGTCGGTCGTACTTTTTCTAATTCTAATGGAAAAGTTTTCTTTCATATAAAAAAAATCAAGAAAAAACATCCTGAATTAGCCCAAAAATTGGACAATAACGAAGCTTTTGAAACAATCAATTTCTGGTATGAAATTGAAATAACTGAAAAAGGCGAACAAGTTAATAAGGTTTGGCTAAACACAGAAAATATCCCTCAAAACTACACACATGAATTATCTGGTTTGAGCCAAAAAGTAGAGAGTATCTGGAAAAATGTAGACTCTCCAAAACCTAGTTGGCTTGACCTTGTAACGATAGAGTTGGTTGGAGTTGATCGTAAACATGAACTAAGTGTTGAGCGAGATAACTTAGAGAGTCAGCTTAGAGCGGCAGAGGAGGAGCAACGCAGGGAGGCAGAAGCTCTACGAGAAAATGAAATTACAAGAATAGCTAATAAGCATCGTTTAGAGAAAACGAAGGTTGATGAGTTGCATCAACTACTAACGGAGATGCGTCCTTTAGGTTTTACACATAGTAAGCAACTCTCGAACTATATTGTAAGATATCAACTTGGTTATAAGTATCCAAATATCTCAGGTATCGTGATAATGGAAGATGGAAGTACAGAATGGGAGTTTCCTGGCGGATTTCCTCCAGATATTTATAAAATTATTTGTAGGGAACTCGGTTTGGATAACCAGAGGACGAATGCTAGAGTAAAAAGATTTGACTCATGGACAGATATCTATTCAGCAAATCAAAAATAATAAAAAAGTATTATATTTTAGTAAAAAAGTAATAAAATTGTACAAAAATGAGTAAACCTTTTTACAAAAATAAACTTACAGGCAATTATGGTGTTCTTGAAGGAGTAGTACCCTTAACTCTTAGGCTTGTAAACGCTGTTGGCGGAATGATTGAGTTGAGTCATCAGCACGAAAATGTCACGGCTGAAAATCTAGTTGAAGTCTCATCGGAGGAAGTTCAAAAGGCTTTACTGGGTTTTTAGTGCGATCGCCAATCTTGTAGGGTGCGTTAATGGAATGTAACGCACCTTATTACTGACTTGAACGCAGTTCCAATTTTTTAGTGCGATGATGAGAGGGCAAGCAATGATGAATTTTCATCTTCATAAAATAATTTGATCGTGCTGAACTCCCGACGCAATAAATTTTCAACTTGTAAGGTAGAACAGTTTCCAAGTCTAAGCCAGATGACTTTTGGGGGATTCCCAAACAATAAACTCAGATCGTGCATATCAGCATCTTTCGAGACGATCATAAAATCATTATCTTTTGCATAATTCCAAACTATCGGGTCTATTGTTGCTTTCATGCCTACATCCCGAACATGAAGTGAGCCTGGGAAAAGATCGCTCAAACGAGTGGATAATTTAGGGGATAAGTTTTCATCAAACAGTAATTTCATGCTGATAATGGAGAAATCATAAGCCGACGTTCACGGTCAGCCGCATAAGCAATACAAGCTTTTAAATCTTCTCGCGTTAGATCGGGAAAATCATCAAGAATTTCTGCTTCAGTCATCTCGGAAGCTAGGTATTCAAGCACCTCATAAACTGTAATTCGCAAGCCACGTACACAAGGCTTACCACCGCGTTTATTGGATTCGATTGTGATATAGTTTCTATAATTCATAGCTGGCTTCGCATTTTTACCAAATTATTTGATTATACCATGTATTTCTGTTCAAAACTCAATGATTTCACCGTTAAATATCTTTGGAAAAAGCGATCGCTCAATATCCATTTTCTTGTGCTTCCTTAACTGCGATCGCTATTAAGTAGAGAATCTAAGCTTAGATTATCAAGGGATTGAAATAGGGTCACGTTAATATCGTTTAAGGTAATATGAGAGAATATTTTAATAAATTGACTCGTATTTTACCTTTGATAATTCATATTTTACAAGAACCTGCAACACCTAGCCAAATCAACGAGATGCTTCAAGCCAATCGTTTCTATATTAAAACAGCCGTAGATATACGTCATCAAATTTTGGCAGGTGGAGGTGAAATGCACTCGGACTGCGAAACCATTTTACTTGAGAATGGAAGTCAACAGCAGGATGTCTGGGGCGCGAGTTGGAATCCTATTTCTCAAGAAATTTTCTATGAATCAATGGTAAATCTCCGTCCGCGTCAAAATAGAGCAATGGAAATTTTAGATCCAGCGATTCGGGAACAGGTCAAACAAATCATCCACAAGTTATTAGGAGGCGTATGAATAACTGGACTGTAGAACAAATTGCGTTTCGGTGCGATCGCCTTTCTGTACGTCTGGAAAGATTAGCACAGAACTTTCTGCAAATGGCATCTCTCAGTTTGGATGGGGTTAATGGGGAAGCTGTACTTGGGATTGTTAGAGAAAGTAAAGTATTTTTAGAACTGACAGCGATTGATTTAGATGTGGACAGTGCGTTTGAACTGGCTCAAATGCAACGTCAATTGTCTCGATGGCATATTCATTGGTTGTCAACTTGGACAAGTGATTCTAGTCGTCTGGAAATTTCAACCTTGTCTCAAACCTGGGCAAATCGAATTAGGGAGATGGCAGGAGTTCTGGTTTAAATTCCCATCTCTTAACCCTGATATAGTTAGTGTGATCGCTAATCTTGTAGGGTGCGTTTTTTACGACAACGCCTAATTACTCCGCCGGTAAATTCCTGGGAACGTACCAAGATTGTGGACTTGAAGCAAGCGATCGCAGTCTAGAGGTGTTAGATTTGCCGTTAAACATCTTTGGGAAAAGCGATCGCTCAATATCCAAACAAAGAAATCAATAATTCAAAATACTCACGCCCGAATCACAGTAATCGCACGTTGATTCTCCGTCACCACAACCTGAGTTGATAAACGTTCTTCCATTGGTAGGGCATTTTTCCGCCTGTCAAACACAAATAACCAACCAAAATCCAATCCCAAACGCCCTAAATAGGATTCTAATTGCTCAATACCCTCAGTTTGGGGGTCACGCTTTTTCTCGCGCCATACCTTTAACTCGATACCTAACGTTATATCTTTGTAACGCAAACATAAATCCATTCTGTCACTACCAATTGCATATTCCCTCTCCAGGGTTCCACCACCGTTAACAACACGATGCAAGAAAGCCATTAATACGATATGCGGTGCGATTTCATGGTAGCCAGTACTACCTAATAATGGTTCTCCGTGCTGTCGCCAAAACTTGAGAAATGCTGCAAGTAACGCATCTATATTTAACTCTCCTTCTGGGGTTAACCAAGTTGGTGCAATCACTGGTAGGGAAGCCATTGGTGTCACAGTTAATACCCTGGGTAAAACCTCTCGATAAATTGGATTAGCAATGGTTAATCCACCCTGGGGATGCATTTTACACAAACCCAAATCAATCACAAATTGAATATCATCGTTGGGTATATCCCCCAATTCCAAACCTGCTAACATCGGCTCAATAATTGCTTTTATCCTTGGTTCTCGTAAGCGTTCAGCTAAACTATCCAGATGAGTATCTTGACGGGCAATTAATATTTCCTTGGCTTGTAAAATATGCTCTTTTGTAATAGAAATACTTCTATCCTTAACCATTTTTTCCACAACTTCTTTAGCAAGAGCATTAACTAACCAAGGTTGTCCCTGAGTCAAATCAAAGGCTGTTGCTGTGGCTTCTGGAGTGAAAATTTGTCCTGTCTCTTCTGTATGTTGTTGGTATAGTTCTGCAACTTCTGCGGCATTAAAATTTCTCAGGGTAATCGAACTGACTTTAATATTAAAAGGACTGGATGTGTTTAATCTGTCACTACCACCCGATGCAACTTTATAATCCCGCACATCGCGTAAACCAATTAATCCTACGGACGAGGGAAAATTTTCTGGACGATTGGGAAAACCATCTCGTAATTGGCGTAAAACTGAAATTAGTGTTTGGTCTTGTAGGGAGTCAATTTCATCAATAAATAATACCAAAGGTCGGGGGGAAGACTGTGCCCAAGCCTGCAAAAAAGCCCTAATTCTGTTTCCTGGTTCTTCTTTTTGCCCTGGCGTAACAGGTGGTTGCAATTCATTGGGTAATCGGATCGAAATTGTATCGTACCAAGTTCCCAAAATCGCCAATTCTGCTGCACCTGGGTCATGATTAAAAGCACTTCCCACCTCTACCGATACCAATACTGCTGCATAACTTCCAGTTGCGGTAAGTTGCTGTGCTAGGGCTAACATTGCCGTTGTTTTCCCCGTTTGTCGCGGTGCATGAACGACAAAATAACTTTCTTGTTCAATCAGCACCGGCAAGTCGGGGAGACGACTTGTTGCTGAGAGGGTATAGTGTTTGTCAGCTTTACATGGACCTGCAATATTGAACCAGCGAAACATGGGACGTTGGCAGTTGGCGGACACTTTGAGTTTAGACGATTTTGGGGTTGTCTTATCGCATTTGAGATTCTCTGCGGTGGGTGATTTGAAGCGTTAAACATCTTTGAGAAAAACGATCGCTCAATTTTTAAACAAAGAAATCAATACTTCTATACTTAGACCAAATTATAATTATTTAAACCCTGATATGACTATTTGCGTATTTATATTGAGGAAAACCCCGATTTATACTTCAACAGGAAGAAAATAATTATACTTAACTACTTGCCTTGGACTTCCTTAATTGCGTAGACGCAAAGCGGCTTGTCGCTAGACATCGCTAATCTAGGGTTAGGGAAAAATTAGGTAATACCTGAGAAAAGCAAATAACTTTTAGCAGAGAAAAATAAATGGATTTACTGCTTGCTATCTTTGCTTATGGTGTAGCTGACCGTGGGTTTATCGCCTAATTTAAGGAAAAACCAGGGAATCATTACACATATCCTGGCAAATCCTTACTATATAAGCAATTCCCTAATTTATTTCCATATAACTGCTGTGGGGCCATTGTCCGCCCAATAGTGCATAAATTTCTACAGGTTTGGCGGAAATTGTTATGCCTAATTCGTAAGATTTACCAGTGAAGGCAGCAAAGCGTCTGGTAGCTTCGTCATAAAAGCGACTATGGCGGTATTTTTTATTAGTTAAGTCAATGGCAAACAATCCATAAAAATAACGAGGAATACTTTGGATTGTTTCAACAATTTGACCGAGATTTCTGGCCAAAATTGCATTGCGTGGAACTTCTGTTTCCCAAGCTGTATCTAATGCCCAAGATGCACAAGTTAAGTGAGAACCACCGCAAATTCCGCAAATTCGAGGCGTGACAATTAATCCGGCTTGGGGGTCTTTACCGCGTAAAATAACTTCAAATCCGCGAAATAGTTCGGCATGAGTCCAAGCGTTGACTACCCGCCCATGTTCGATATCAACTCGCACATCTAAATCGCCTTCAACTCTACCAACGGGCGATATATCTAATGATTGAATTGTCATTTATCCTCTCCTTTAATTATTAGGGGGAGTGGGGAGTAGGGAGTAGGGAGTGGGAAAGATTTATCTATTCCCTATTCCCCATTCCCTATTCCCTATTCCCCATTTCCTAAACTGTAAAAAAGTCTTCTTCTGCCCAAGGTGGTGCTGCATCTTTTGCCACCATTGTGAGTAAGGCGTAGTCTTTTTTGTTGACTCCTGGCGGTAATTCTTTGGGAACCCCCATGACTGTTTGGGTTTTAAATACGGTTCCTGGTTTGAGGTCAAAGAAGGGAAATTCTGGTTCAGTACATCCTAAACAAGGCATTCCGGCGCGGGTTTTGGAGGAGACGCGATTCCATAGGATGCGGTTGCAGGAGGAATGGGTCATGGGGCCGCGACAACCCAAATCATAAAATAGGCAGCCTTTACGTTGACCAAATTCGGCGGTTGATGCTTTGTAGGCAAAGTGGACGTTGCGGGTACAACCTGTTTGGGTGTAGGTGTTGAAGAAGGTTTGGGGACGATGCAGTTCATCCAAAGCAATGTCCGCGATGCGTCCGGTGGCGATCGCCACTAATATCTGCGTAATCCAATCGGGATGTGCGGGACATCCAGGTATGTTAATTACTGGTAATCCGGCTTGGGAGACGAAATCTTTGCCTAAAAAGCCACCTTCTTGACGCTTGAGATACTGCAAGCCTTCCGATTCGCTGGGGTTGGGTGACATGGCGGGAATTCCTCCCCAGGTGGCACAGTCGCCCACAGCGACGATAAATTGGGCAACTTTGGCCAGATCTGCTAACCAATCTTTCATGGGGCGATCGGCAAACCGATTCCATTCGCCAGTACCGTTGGGGGCGTTGACAACGCTACCTTCAAATACCAGAATATCTAGGGGAATTGTGCCAGAAATGCAATCCCGCAGCAGTGCTTGTAAGTTATCGCCTAATTCCAATCCTAAGGATGGATGCCAAAGTATCTTGATGCCAAAGTCGGCAATTAAATCGCAGACGGTCGGTTCTTCGGCGTTGAGAAATGACATGGTGTTGCCTGAACAAGCACCACCTTGTAGCCATAGTACGTTAGTCATAGGCTATGTATTTTCTATTGTTTCCCATGCATGATGTAGGTGATAATGCTTGTAAAGTCTCACCTGCTTATCAATATTTGTTTTTTAATACTAAGATAGTTTTTTCTTTAATTCACTTTCATTAAAAAAGAATTAATTATTAACAATAGCTGAGATTTAATTAAGATTATTTTAAAGGAATGTGTCTGTTATATATGTAACATATTTAATCAATAAAATAGTAATTATAAACTCTAAAGCTATTAACAAAAATTACTAAAAAGTATCAATATGTGCAGCAAAAACATGAGTATTTTAAACCGTCATATTTTAATGTAATAACTAAGTCAAATTCAACAAAATTTTAGGGGTGTAATACCAGTTCAAAAAATGCAGGACTTACGCAACTGGCACAAATAGCGGGCGGGGTGTAGCTCCGCCACGCAACAATTTAAATCAAACCAAGCACATAGGAACACTTGGGCGTTTTAGTTGCTGAATTAAAT
>NZ_JACJSJ010000100.1 GCF_014698115.1 Nostoc sp. FACHB-973 | reverse complement strand
GAAATGGTTGATAAACTAATCTCAGTTGCACTCGACTTAATAAATCCTCAACATTTAAGAAACTGGTTTGCTAGTTGTTGCTACTGTACCTCATAGCAGCCGTAAATGCTGTAATGGGTGTTCCAGGGATCATTTTGGAAAATTCCTGCTCGTTTCAATCCTTAATAGGGTTTGCCCAATCCACTTTTAAAGAAACGGTACTCACGCGAGAGAAAATACTGTTATTGGGGAAACCTAATAAATGTGACATGTACCAAATTCCCGCTTCCTTTTCCCTTCCTGGGTTAAAACCAGAGATTTGTCAAACTTCCGTGAGGTTTTATGAAACAAATCAAAGACAAAATTACCAATAAATTAGAGCGACTATTTGAACAACGGTTAGTACCTCGTTTGCTAAAGTGGGGAGACTACCTAGAAAGTAAAATCAGGCGGTATAAACATCAAGAACTCAAAAATAAGTTAAAATTTTGTGGCTCAGGTCTACGATTTAAGCGAGATGTGAGAATTGAACATCCCCAAAATGTATCTCTGGGAAATAAAGTCTACATTGGTCAAGATGTCATCTTAGATGGACGTGGCGGAATTACAATTGGTGACAACACAACACTTGGATTTAATGTTGTCATTCTCTCGGCAAATCACGACTATCAAAGTAATGATTTGCCCTATGAACATAATGTTTACATTCATAAACCTGTTATTATCGGTCGCAATGTTTGGATTGGTGGAAATGTCTTAATTATTCCGGGAGTTTCCATTGGAGATGGTGCAATTGTAGCGGCTGGTACGGTTGTCACTGCTAATGTTGAACCTTTAGCAATTGTTGGCAATCAACCCATGAGAACAATTAAATACCGCGACAAAGAACATTATGAAAAACTCGCATCTCAGCAAGAAATTCAACTCTCTATTGAAGTAGTTCAACATTAAGCTATTAGGTTGGGTATTTTAATGCCCAACCTAATAGCTTAAACTAGCACTGGTGTATTCGCACGCTTAACTTGAAGCGTTGCAATCATCCGCATTCCAGCGGGTGCGGCGACAGTTAAACCGCGGCGCACAGGAAGCACTGGACGTTTGTTCGTTAGAGATAATTGAAATTCTGACACAATAGTTGCCAAGACAATTTTCATTTCATACTGAGCAAATGCCATACCAATACAGCGACGATTACCGCCACCAAACGGTAAATATTCGTATGGTGAATATTGTCTTTCTAAAAATCGTTCTGGTTTGAACTTTTTGGATTCTGGATAAACTTCTTCACGATGATGCGCTAAATAAATACTGGGGAGAATTAACGTGCCTGGCGGTAATTTGTAACCTGTAATTTCAATTGGGTTTTTCACAATCCGCAAGAAAGCATTCATGGCAATTGGGTAAATTCGCAATGTTTCTTGGCAAACTGCTGTTAAATAAGGCAATTTAGCAATGGTACTTAAATCTGGATTAACACCAACAGTGTCGAGTTCTTTTAACAACTTCTCACGCACCTCTGGTAAATAATCAATCCAGTAAAATGCCCATGTCAACGCCGAAGCAGTAGTTTCATGTCCCGCAACTAGCAGTGTCATTAACTCGTCGTGCAATTCTTCATCTGACATCCCTTGACCATCGTCATAACGAGCAGCCATCATCAAACTGAGGATATCTTGGCGATTTTGATCAGATTGGGCGCGACGTTCCCGAAGTAGAGTATAAATTAATCGATCGATTTTTTGCTGTTGTTGGAGAATCCAACCCCAGGGACTCCATTTGCCGAAATCTTTTTGCATGAACCGGAAAAAGAAGGCGCTAGACATTAAAGGGGAAGTGATGAAATCTAGTAAATCACTTAGCGATCGCCTTAGTTCCTCAAACCGCTCTCCTTCTTCCAAACCAAACACAACCCGCAGAATAACACGCAAAGTGATTTCTTGCATCGACTCACGGATCTTAAAAGGCTTGTCAACCTGCCATTCATGACTCACCTGTTGTGTTATTTTACGGATATCCTCGCCGTAAGCCCGCATTCTTTCCCCATGAAAAGGAGGAGCTAATAATTGGCGTTGGCGCTGGTGGCGATCGCCATCTGATAACATAAAAGAGCGATCGCCAAGTAAAAATCTTAGCCCGACATTCCCCCTGCCAACCTCAAAAGAACTCAAATCAGATGTAAAAATCTGCTCCAGTGCTTCGGGTTTACTAAAATACACAAGAGCATTATCTGAGGAACTACTCTTAATGGTGAAAGTATCACCATAGATTTTGGAAAAATCATCCACATATTTTACAGGCTGACTAATAAACTTGACCATCCGCAGCCAGCGCGGTATTTGAGGCCCATCAGGTAGGTTGTAAGTTGCTGTCATAGAAATTTGTGGAATTAATGGCTTATGACTTTTATTGTTACGAGTTTTTCTGTGATTGAGGGTCACACAAAGCGGTATATTCATCATTAAGGAGTAGGAAATGGGG
The DNA here is from genome assembly GCF_014698115.1 of Nostoc sp. FACHB-973. Classification (GTDB taxonomy): domain Bacteria; phylum Cyanobacteriota; class Cyanobacteriia; order Cyanobacteriales; family Nostocaceae; genus Nostoc; species Nostoc muscorum. The sequence goes on along the minus strand of NZ_JACJSJ010000100.1, from coordinate 29,282 downwards.
CATGGGGCATTGGGTATTGGTTATCTCCCTCATCTCCCTCATCTCCCTCATCCCCCCACTCCCCACTCCCCACCCCCCACTCCCTTTTCCTACCTAAAGCAGTGCCAAAAATCATCGCTATTCTCAACGGTAAAGGAGGAGTCGGTAAAACGACTACCGCAATCAACCTGGCTGCAAACTTTGCGAAGAAAAAAAAGGTGTTGCTGATTGACGCAGATATTCAAGGTTCCGCCAGTTGGTGGTTCGGGCGTAGTCAGCAAGGAATGGGATTTGATTTATCTCAAGAAACAGATCCGACACTTTTAGGTGATTTAGGAAAGATAAAAGGTTACGATTTAGTAGTGGTGGATACGCCTCCCGCACTGCGCTCTGAAGCATTAGTGGCGGTAGTTGCGATCGCAGATTATCTAGTTTTGCCTACACCCCCGTCTGCAATGGATTTAGCTGTCCTCGTGGAAACAGTTAAGGAAGCAGTCATCCCCTTGGGAACCCCCCATCGGGTATTGCTCACCAAAGTCGATACGCGCAGCCTGGGGGAAGCACTAGAAGCAAAAAACACTCTCACTCGACTAGGTATTCCTGCTTTTAATACCTTGATCCGTGCGTACAAAGCTCATGAACGAGCCGCGCTTGAAGGTGTAGCAATTACTCAATGGCGAGGAGGAAATGCGCGGGAGGCGGAGTTAGACTATCGCCGCGCAGCTGATGAACTACAGCGTGATTGGAGAAAATAATGGCTAAGAAACAAAGTCTATCGGATTTACTACAACAAGAGGCGCAAAAAATTACATCCCCAGAAGATGACTCTGCGATCGAAGTTTCAGCAGAAGAAATTACCCAAGAAGACGCTGCAACTGATGAAGAATCCTCGCCACAAACAGCTGAGCCAACTACTACTAGGCGCACAAATCCCACTAAAGCTGATTTAGAAGTAACTATCAAAGACTTGACAAGTAATCTAGAAAAAAGTCATCAAAAAGAAGCTTCCCTAGAACAAGAAATTACTGATTTGAAATCAAAATTATCTAGACAAACAACATTAGCCTCTGAACAAAAAACCATAGCAGAACAGCTAACAAAAGAACTTGACGAAACAAAAAAAACAGCACTGCAACTTGCAGAAGCAAATTCCCAGCTTATAGAAGAAATTAATGCTTTAAAACAAACGGCTGAAGATAAATCTAAACTTGTTGTTAAAGAAACTAGTGCTATAAAACCAATAAAAGAACACTACAATCCACTTAACTACAAAAAATCACATCGCTCATCCGAAAAATTAGCTCAAAATCAACCAGATGAGTCTGCTGATGGTTCAAATCAAATGTGGTTACTTGACTAGTAAATCAAAAGGTAGGGTGTGTTACGGCTTTCGCATAACGCACCCCCACATAACACGATGCGTTAGGCGCTCATGTCATATTTTTCGTGACAAATCATATTGAAATATAAATACCAAATATGGATAAGTTTAAAAACCATATCTTTCGTAAGGGCACAGCATTGCTGTGCCCCTACAGCATGGTCTTTATCTGCTATTGTGCAAATAGTATGGTCTGTTTTGGTACTACAAAATTTGGTATGTTTTGTCTATGCAACAGAGATTGCGACAAAGAATTTGGTAGGGATAAGTTTTGTAAAATACCGCTTTGATAACTATAAAGACTTATTGATAGAAAATGATAGTCTTTATATATTTCAAAACGGTAGAAAAATTAAAGTTATAAGTAAATTTATTTACCATGCACAAGATTGGAAAGCAATGGTTGAAACTATTAGAGAGAATCACTTATGACTTAATATCATTCACTACAAAAGTTTAAAATATGCTGAGCAGTGATTTGTGGTTGTTCTAAGTGAGGTAGGTGTCCACAATCTTGAATCCAAACGAGGGTACTTTGTGGAATTGCTCTTTTAAATCTCGTGGCATCCTTAGTACCCAAAATTTTATCGGAATCGCCCCATAAAATTAGTGTCTGTTGCACTATTTGTGATAGTATCTTAAACCTAAAAGCACTATAACCACCACTTTTGGTGAAAGCAATCAAAGCTTGATGCCAACTCGGCATTTGTAGGTGTAATGCGCCACAATATAGAGCATCCAAAGAAGCAAGACTTTGATTTTTATATCCAATGCGGGAAACGCGATCGCGCACCTTCATATTACTCAAAAACTGAGTTGCTAGATAATCCAATGGGGGAAACATTAATTTACTTAATGGTGAACCACCCGCCAACCCAGCACTATCAATTAACACCAGCTTTTTGATAACTTCTGGGTAAGTCAGCGCCAAATCAATTGCCGTCGCACCCCCCATTGAAGCCCCCACCAAAATTACAGGTTGGTTAATCAGGCTTTTCCAAAAATAATAAAGATGGGTTTTAATTGCAGTTGGGCTATAGGGAATTCCTGAGAGTCTATCTGTAAACCCAAAACCCAACAAATCTACTGCCCATGTTTCATTATTCCCGGCAAGCAAAGGCAAAAGCCGACGAAATTCTAATACAGAACTATCAAAGCCGTGAATTAATAAAATAGGAGTTCCACCACTCCCTTCCTTGACATAGGTTGTGGTAATTGCTTGATTAGTTAAAGGCGTAGCGATCGCAGTTGTTTGAATACTCCGAGCTAGTGCGATCGAAGCTGGTTCTGTTAGTTGCCCAACTGCTGTAGGAAGAAAATTCGGAAACATAAATCTCAGTTTATCGTACTAGCTCACTTACAACATGACTGATTTTGTTCAACTACAAAATTACCAGACTAAATATTCTCAAGTATTACTTGTAATACATAAAACATAATTCAGCCCCTATCAAAACATTCTAATAGGAATTTGAAAAATGATTGCCACAGATGGATTAACATAACCCAGATGCACAAGGCAATTCTCAATCCAAAATCCAAAATCTCAAATCCAAAATCGTATAACTCCCCACTCCCCACTCCCAACTCCCCCAACCCCCCATTAAAGAAAGTTTTCCAAAATGTCAAAATTGGGACTAAACCCACGTACAATTAATATCGCCTATCCCTTAATCCAGGAGCTGATGCCATGCCAATGGCGGTTGGCGTAATTGAAACTTTAGGTTTTCCTAGTGTCTTAGCCGCAGCAGATGCAATGGTGAAATCTGCCGCAGTTACGTTGGTTTATTATGGTCTAGCCGAGAGTGGTCGTTTTGTAGTCGCCGTCCGGGGACAAGTTGCTGAAGTAAAAAGAGCCGTTGAAGAAGGTATTAATGCTGGAGAGCAAGTAAAGGCCGAAACAGTAATCACCCATTACATAGTTCCCAATCCCCCGGAAAATGTCGAAACTATATTACCAATCCATTTCACTGAAGAATCAGAACCTTTCCGTATGTTCTAAGCAATTTCGCCATTAAAATCTGTAGCGAAGCTTCGTACAATTAATTTGTTGCGCCACATATCGTTTATTCATACAGGAGATTACTAATGTCACTACAAGCAGTTGGAGCGCTGGAAACTAAGGGTTTTCCTGCTGTGTTAGCAGCAGCAGATGCTATGGTAAAAGCTGGACGAGTCACTCTGGTTGGTTACATCCGAGTCGGTAGCGCTCGTTTTACAGTTAATATTCGTGGTGATGTCTCTGAGGTTAAAACAGCTATGGCTGCTGGTGTTGAAGCCGCAGAAAATGTTTATGGTGGTACTCTCGAATCTTGGGTGATTATTCCTCGTCCCCATGAAAACGTTGAAGCTGTTCTGCCAATTGCTTACACAGAAGCAGTCCAACAATATCGGGAATCTGTAGAAAACCCCATTGTTAGATCCTCAAACGGGCGATAGAATTAACCCTTTTTCTGAATTCAAAATCACGCCTTTTTCCCCTTTGCCGTTGGCGGAGTCATCGCCCTAGACCAACGGCTCATGCTTGTTTATAAGTCAAGCGTCTTTGGCTTTGCTTAAAAATCAAAAGGAACAATTCCTATATTTATCTTTACTATCTAGAATAGCGATCGCCAGCTACATTCAGTAGTACTGAGTAATGGAGTGCTGAGTGCCCAGTACTACCCCATAGCGAAACGGGGGTATTGAAGCAAGGACGTATTTTTTCTCAGCATGAGTGTCCCCTTAAAAAATATTTGGCAAATTTTCATAAATAAATTTAGTTGCTCTCAAACCCTATGTGCTGAGTAAACGTACTCATTTCTAACTCAGCACTCTTCATTTCCTAATTATTATTCGGAGAATTTACCAATTATGCTGTATTTTTCGATCGCAGCATCAGTATGCGCGATCGACATCAACGCAAAGACAATTATTGGATATTATTCAAAGCACCAATTAGCTTGATCAAGATATTTGCAGTATTGAAATTTTACTCTTTATTATTAGCTGCTAATTACAATGTATACACGTAATGACTATTTTATAGTTAAAAGTAAAACCAAGTATTTAACTAAGTAAAGCCTTGTCGATAGTTGAAACTTATACGGGTGAAATAAGGTCTAATATTGAGTTAAATTATATTCGTTCCTCGGTTAGGTTCCGAAAGGTCAGATTTCCCCAACCCATCTTTTGTAATGGTGTATTATCCTCACTACTCTAGCTAGATTTCTGTTCTCAGTTAAAAAACATAACTTAACAAAAAGTTTAAATTAACAGAATTGACGGAAATGCCTGATAGATATTGGTTTGGGGCACTTTGAATTTCCAAGGAAAGCATCAATATAAAAAATTCTGCATAAAGTTAGTCAATTTAGACGTAATAAAAGTGGAATCACTGAGATGTTTTCATGAATTTCATGAAATCTGGGGCAGCTGCCAGTTAAACAATTAGGTTAGATGGGATGAATGGGGGTTGTGATGCAAACTTCAAAATTGAGTTTCGAGGAGCGCAATCTCGCTATGACAACGGATTTGGAAAAACTGGCTCTAGATTGGCAAAAGCGCTTGGCTGTAGAATGTCCAGAACAAACTGAAGCGACTCGGCGAAGTATTATTCTTTGGCTGCTTGGATCTGACTCAAAACGGTTTGATCTGTTTAACCCGAAAGAATTTGAGATTGCCAAGCAAGCAATGGAATATCGCTGGAGGATTTTACGTCAACGCTACTTAGGGTTAGGGCGAGAACGTGCTTATCGCAACTTGATAACCCGACTGGGGAGTTTAGCAACATTACGGAATAAAATTCAGACATGGGTTGCCCTGAGCCGCGATCGCCAGCGCAGTGTCATCGATGTGTTGCAAGAAGTATTACAAGAATTACTGCAAAACGACACTTACATGCAACAGCAAATGGCTGACATTGCCAAATATACAAGCGATCGGCGATTAGCCGATGCTTTGCTGTTTGCCAGCACAGAAGAATATTGTTTGCGCCCAGTACGCAATCAGCCCCTATTGGCTTATCGTTTTGTCAATTACTTGCGTCGTACTCAACGTGGCGGCTTAACCCAAGTACCAAGCCGTGATTTGATTAGATTAGTCTCAGAAGAAGTTCTCACAGACGACAGCGACAATCGAGTTAACTTAGTCGATAGTCAGGCGATCGCAGAATATCAGGAAGCACAACAACTAGAAGAACAACAAGCGCTGCGTCAGTCGGTACAAAGAGAATTTGAAAATTATTTACAAGAAAATCTGGGAATCGAAGCAGTGGAGTGGCTACGATTCTATCTCCAAGGTAAATCCCAAGAAGAAATTGCCAAGAGACTGAATAAACCAACTAAGGAAGTATATCGACTGCGAGAAAAAATTAGTTACCACGCTGTGCGCGTCTTTGCCCTCAAAGGTAAACCAGAACTCGTAGACAGTTGGCTCTCGATTTCCTTAGAAGAACATAACTTAGGGCTAACACAAAACCAATGGCAGCAACTTTATGAAATACTCACTCCTCTGGCGCGGCAGATCCTAGATTTACGGAGAGCAGGTAAATCAATAGAAGAAATAGCCCAACAATTAAAACTCAAAACCCATCAAGTGCTAGGTGAATGGACAAAAGTCTATCTTGCAGCCCAAGCTTTAAGAACCCAGGAGTAACCTGTAGTGAAGACGCGGGGACGGGAGGACGCGGGGATGGGGGAGATGAGGGAGATGAGGGAGATGAGGGAGATGAAGGAGACAACTTGCAACAAGTTTCTCCTCTTGTCTCCCTGTCCGATTTCCCATTCCCCACTCTCCACTCCCCATTCCCCAGTATTTTCCCTAATCCTTTACCGAAAATTTATCTGCTACTTACGTCTACTTAAGTAATAGATAATTGAATTTTTAACAATCAAACAAAGTATCTTTATTAACTACCCACTAAACTAGAGGGAAAATATTATATAAGCAATCACCGAGTAATCAAATCTATGTTGTCTTCAGAGGGCGAACTCACAAATACCACAGTCAATGGGCAACAGGTGCAAACCGCTACACAAAGCAAGTGGGACCAAGAAGGCGAACGCGAGCAAATATTCCAGCTAATGGATAGTTTTTTGTCCTTTGAAGCTTGTCTTTACCACCAAATTTTGCCCTTCGGCTTAAAAGATAAAAAGCTCTTGCTAGGTATGGTTCATCCACAAGACACTGAGGCACTAGATTATGTTAGTCGCATTGCGTCTTATATGAATTGCACACTCATAACTGAGGCGATCGCAGCTGACGCTCACCGTAGAATATTGTCAGCATACCTCAATCACAAGAATACATCCCAACTAGACGCTCAACAAGCGGATCACCAAATAACAGTTACCATTGTTGACAGGTTTATTGCCTCTAGTGATACTTACTCTGAATCACAGCACCTACCAACATTCATAGCACCTGAGACATCCTCTAATGAGCATTCTTGGCAGCAGGTAGATTTGCCACCCCCAAATCCAGATCATCCCTCTCAAATTACTACCTTCTTGACCTCCGGAAATACTGATCAACAAAGGGATACTTCCGAAGCAGCACTAGTAGAAAATTTACTTATTCTGCCAGTGGAAGTTCCCGAAATGTTTAGTCCTGTGGAAGTCCTGGCAACACTACCACCCAAGAGATTACTAGAAGAATTACTAGGGCGAATTTTAGCAGGGGGAATTGGTCGGCTATATCTAGAAAGACAACCTTACGAAGGCAGGATACTATGGAGTGACAATGGAGTATTGCAGTCTGTGTTAGACAAACTGCCGCTCTCTGTTTTCCAAGGAGTACTTAATGAGTTAAAGCGGTTTGCTTCCCTATCCATTACCAAGGTTGCAGAACCAAAACAGGTAGAGAAAGAATGTTTATATCAAAAAACCCGTTTGCTATTACGCTTGCGAATTATGCCAGGAATTTATGGCGAAGAAGCCACACTCCAAGTTTTGCGGGGAGCAGCATTAAAGTTTTATCAGCAACAACAGTTGACGCGTTTAAGCCGCGATGCCTTAGGAATTTCTCAGCAACTAAGCTTCAAGTTGCATGAACTACAAGAACGCCTTTTTCTCAATCGCGGCCTTGACTCTGAGCAATTAGAAGCTTTAGTTACCCTCAATCAACTAGTGAAAAGTTTAGACCAACAGATCAAAAAATTAGCACTCGACAGCAATCCACTAACAAACAGTAAATCATAAGGTCTATCAGTAAAACCGCTGATTTCGATCGCAATACATAATTGTTATGTTGTAATCGAACTCTGAACCGACCAACCTAAAAAGGTTAAAACAAAAAATATAAATCTTACGTCTGTATTCTACGTAAGATTACGGTTGAAATAAACTTATACTAGCCAAGTTAATTTTCCGCTCTTGAATCCATATATTCTTGCAAATATTTCATGCAGACAGAGGTTTTTAGTGAACTTTTCCCCTTGATGAGTACAGCCAACCCCCAGACTTTGGAATGGCTGCTCAACGTTGCAATTGAACATGAATACCCAGCTGGGCGAGCTGTTGTCATGGAAGATGCTTGGGGTAATGCCGTTTATCTCGTGGTTTCTGGTTGGGTGAAAGTCCGACGTACCGTCGGGGAAGATTCAGTAGCTCTGGCAATTTTTGGCCGTGGGGATTTTTTTGGAGAAATGGCAATTTTGGATGAATCTCCCCGCTCAACTGATGTCATTGCCCTTTCACCAGTTAAATTACTTAGTATCTCCAGAGAGCGTTTTATTCAAATATTGTTTAAAGACCCGCAATTACATCACCGAATGTTGCAATTGATGGTGCGGCGATTACGGCAAATTAACCTGCGCTTGCAAATGCGGTCTTCACCACCAGCGGTCAAACTCGCTCATACCTTAGTGACTTTAGGCGAAAGCTATGGTCAGGAATTAAACCAGGGAAGAGAAATTTTTAACATTCCCTTCAAAGATTTAGCAGAGGTGACAGAAATCGGCGTTGAAGAAACAACCAAAATCATGGAAAAATTGCATGAAAAAGGGTGGATTAATATTGATAGCGCCAACAACATTACTTATCTTGTAAACTTCAAACAGTTGATGAATTTGGCGGGTAGAGTGTAATTGCTTTTATTACCAATTATGTATTAGCAGGCTGCTCCACATTTACAGCATATTTCAGGTAAATGAATTACACGGGTAGGGGCACAATATATTGTGCCCCTACAATTATCTCTACCTCACGCCTGTTGCAATCTGGTGTAAGTTTTATGAGTAGTGGTCTGTCCCATTAATTGTAAGGTGAATCATAGACGTTTGCTCGCCAATTGAGGTTGGCATCATAAAAATAAGATGCTTGCTGAGGGTAAATTCGTTTTCTACCCCATGAAGCAAAAATCCCCGAGCTTCTAGCCGTGGGGAGCATCAAAAACTAGCAGCGTGGTTGAATTTTGCACACGAAGCTAGTATCCTGAACTATATTTTCAAATCAACGAGTACAAATATTTATCCGAATCGACCGCTAACATAATCTCGTGTATATTCCTGCTTAGGATTGTTGAAAATCTGCTCTGTCAAGTCATATTCCACCAGATATCCCATTTTTGAGCCGCTTTCCGTTGCCTGTGCATTGAAAAAGGCTGTCATATCTGAAACCCGCGCAGCCTGCTGCATATTATGGGTAACTATAATAATGGTATATTGTGACTTTAGTTCTTGAAGTAATTCTTCAACGCGCAAAGTTGAAATTGGGTCAAGGGCTGAACAGGGTTCATCCATTAGCAGCACTTCTGGCTGAATTGCTAAGGCACGAGCAATACACAACCGCTGCTGTTGTCCGCCAGATATAGATAGACCACTTTGTTTGAGTTTGTGCTTCACTTCATCCCACAAAGCAGCTTGTCGCAAACTCCGCTCTACCAATTCATCCATATCACCTTTATAACCATTAATCCTGGCTCCAAAGGCGATATTTTCATAAATTGATTTTGGGAAAGGGTTCGGTTTTTGAAACACCATACCAATCCGGCGGCGCAGTTCTACTGTGTCAATTCTTTTGTCATAAATATCGGTTTCACCAAAAGTAATTCTTCCCTCAATGTGTGCGCCGGGAATCAAGTCATTTAAGCGATTAAAACATCTTAGTACAGTACTTTTACCACACCCAGAAGGGCCAATAAAGGCTGTAATTTTGTTTTTGCCAATGTTTAGATTAACATCACGAACTGCTTTGAAATTACCATAGAAAACAGATAATTGTTCAGCTTGCAATATAGTCTCGGATGTAGCAGTTGTTGAGTTTAATACCATAAAAAAACTTCAGATAAATACTGAAAATGTGTTTGACTCATTTAGCGAGACTGCTGAAATTTATTGCGTAAATATATCGCTGACGAATTCATTAAAAGCAGCACAACCATCAAAACAATAATGCCAGCAGCAGCATTCTGGTGAAAATCTGTTTGAGGACGAGAAACCCAGTCAAAAATTTGAATTGGCAGTGCTGTGAAAGAACTTTGCAAACCTTTTAAAGAAAGCTCAGGTAAGAAAGTAATGAACCCAACAGCCCCAATTACAATCAACGGAGCTGTTTCACCGATCGCTCTTGAAAGTGCCAAAATTGTACCAGTCAGGATACCTGGCAAAGCAATGGGAAAAATTTGTTCTCGAATGATTTGCCACCTGTTGGCACCAAGGGCAAAACCTGCTTGCCGCAAGCTATCAGGAACAGCACGCAGCGCTTCACGAGTGGTAATGATGATGATTGGTAGAATCAATAAACTCAAGGTTAAGGCACCAGCTAGCACGCTACGTCCATGAGTAATTGGTTCCATTACCCGCACAAAAATTTGCAAACCCAGTAAGCCATAAATAATAGATGGCACTGCGGCTAAGTTTGCAATGTTGATTTCAATTAACTGAGTAAACCAGTTGTCTTCGGCATACTCTTCTAAGAAAATACCTGCGCCTACTCCTAAGGGAAAGGAGATTAAAGCCGTTATTACCAATAGCCAGATAGTGCCGACTAAGGGAGCTAATACCCCAGAAGAGGAGGCACGACGAGAGGAAAAACTGGTCATAAAAGACCAATTTAAACGTCCAAGACCGTCAACTAAAACATCAATCACCAAAACAGCTAACACCACCAGTGCAAATAAAGTTGCAGCCCAAGTGGCGATCGCAAAAATTTTGTCGAGGTTGTAGCGCTTATCGATAGACAGATCAAAGTTCCGATTTGCGCCAGAGTCAAACTGATTTTTAGATTGAATATTACTCTTTGTCATTCGTATTTCTCCCGGAAGCGGCGAACAAACCAGTAACTAAAAATATTCAGTGCCAAGGTTATGAGAAATAATGTCATGCCCACTGAAAAAATAGTTTTATAAGCCAGTGAACCCGCTGGTGTATCTCCTTTACTGACTTGGACAATGTATGCTGTCATTGTCTGAATTGGCACTAAGGGATTCAAGCCCAACTGAGGATTTTGACCAGCTGCGATGGTAACAATCATTGTTTCGCCAATGGCCCGGGAAATCGCCAAGATGAAAGAAGCTACTATCCCAGATAAAGCTGCTGGTAATACCACTGAAATAATTGTTTCCCGCTTCGTTGATCCCAACGCGTAAGCACCTTCTCGCAAACTACGCGGAACGGAATAAAGAGCATCTTCACTCAGAGAAGCTACCAGAGGAATAATTGAAATTCCCAATACCAAGCCTGCACTTAAAGCGTTAAATCCCTGCATACCAGGGATGAATGTTTGTAGAAAGGGTGTGACTGTCAACAGTGCAAAGTAACCAAAAACAACAGTCGGCACCCCTGCCAAAATTTCTAGGGCTGGCTTGAGCCATTTCCGCAGCTTAGCTGGAGCATACTCACTCAAGCAGATAGCTGCTAATAATCCCAGTGGTAATGCTACTGCGATCGCAATTATAGATATCAGCAGTGTGGCGCTAATTAGCACCATCACTCCAAACTGCTTATTGGCAAACAATGGTGTCCATTGTGTGTCTGTTAAAAACCGCCAGATGGGGACTTCTTGAAAAAATGATACTGTCTCAAAAATCAATGTTAAAACAATACCAATCGTCGTCGCCACGGAGACAAACGCGAACAAGGCAAACAAGCTTTTGACACCAATTTCAACCCGCTTACTCAAAGCCCGATTAGGCTGCCATAAGTTGGAATTATTTGCTTGATTAGATAACGGGTTGGAAGCCATTCGGGGACAACCTCATAGATGAAAACTTCCTTTGTGTATACACAATGCTAGTTTGAAAAAATTGCTCTTGGGCTGGAAATAAAGCTTAATTTTCAATCCCAGTAAACCCACAATTAAGTTTGGTTGCCGTAAATTTTTTGAAAATTGGGTACTTCCAGCTACCAAGGCTGAGCCTTCGGGCTACTCTTACTTTTCTTGTTTGAGAAGATCTTTGAGAGTGACACCGACCTGAGAACCTTTACCCTCAAAAATCGAACCTACTTTCCCACTATTGAAGCGTGCTTGAACTTCAGTGAGTAATTCGCTAGGTAAAGGCACATAGCCCACTTCTGTAACTAGCTTTTGGTTTGCCGGAGCATAATTGAAATCCACAAAAGCCTTGACATCAGGACGCGTCGCCACACTTTTCTTCACATAGATAAATTCTGGGCGAGAAAGCGGCTGGTAAGTACCATCAGCGATGGTTTGAGCGCTGGGTTGAATACAGCCCTTACCACCATCAATGCCAACTAGCTTTAATTTTTCTTTGTTGTTTTCGTAATAGGCAAAGCCAAAGAAAGCTAATCCGCCTTTGTCAGCGCTCACACCTTGTACCAAGGTATTGTCATCTTCACTAGCAGTGAAGTCTCCCCGGCTTTCTCCTTGTTTACCCACAATTGCTTGGGTGAAATAGTCGTAAGTACCCGAATCAGTGCCAGGTCCGTACAAACCGATTTTTTCAGCAGGGAATTTCGGGTTAATCTGGTTCCATTGGGTGACTTTGCCTTGAGCAGATGTCTCCCACATTTTCTTGAGTTCATCAACTTTGAGGCACTGAACAAAGTTATTTTGGGGACTAACCACTACTGAGAGACCATCGTAAGCAATGGGGAGTTCAATGTACTCGATATTGCCTTTTTTACAGAGTTCTACTTCTTCTGGCTTAATGGGGCGGGAAGCATTAGAAATATCAGTTTCACCCGCGCAAAACTTTTTGAAACCGCCGCCTGTACCAGAGGAAGCGACAGTCACTTTTACCCCAGGATTTGCCTTTTGAAACTCTTCTGCCATCGCTTCAGAAATAGGATAGACGGTACTAGAACCATCCACCTTGACTGTTCCAGATAAACTCGATCCGGTTGCTGTATTGGTGGCTGGGGTAGCGCCGCCTTCAGCTGCTGGGCTAGAGTTGTTAGAAGCCTGATTATTTTCGCCGCCGCAAGAGCTAATACCAATTGCCAAAGCAACTAGGGGAGCAACCAACCGCACCTTTGAAGAGAACATAAGGATCTTTATAGATGATGCTATGGATTAACAGTATGAACATTAGCATTGAAGAGTAACAGAAAAGTTAACAATCGGTTAAGTCAATCCTAATACATACTCATAACCACTAAACATTAAAGTCAGTAAAGGCACATGTTTATATCAGTAATAATCTAACATGTGATTTAAATTATACTACTATCTTCCACTGAATTAACTAAAATATATTTTATTTGGGTACGTTTAAAATATTTTTTAGAATCTCCATATTATTAAATTAATTTAGGGCTATATATTAACAACCAAATATCAATCAAGATCCAAGTTTGATCTCAGGTATTCTACTGAGAGATTGAAAGCCCTACATGGTCTTTGGGCTCTGGAAAGAGCTACAGGCAAAGCCAAGGTGGGAAACTTCATATATTAATGTTTATACTGGTTGCTATTGGTTTTCCCTTTTGCCTTTCCCTGGTTGCCTGATAAATGTTTGCTGCTTCCAACCAATTACTATGGTCTATGATTGGCTTACTCCTGACAATGGGTGGCACCTTCCTAGAAGCTTATGGCATAACTTCACCTTGGAGTTGGAGTCAGCACGGAATTCAGACTTTTTCTTTAGGTGTAACTTTTCAAATTGGCGCAGTACTCCTCGTGGGTTGTTTAGGGGGTAAAAATGCTGGTGCGCTCTCGCAAATTGCCTATTTAGTCATGGGGTTAACCTTATTACCAGTATTTGCCGATGGTGGTGGTATAGGTTATGTCAAGCTATCTCAGTTTGGCTATTTACTAGGCTTTATTCCTGGAGCTTGGATTTGTGGCTTGTTTGCCTTTAAAGCGAGACCTCGACTAGAAACCCTGGCTTTTAGTTGCGTCTGTGGCTTGTTAACTCTCCACCTATGCGGTATTACTTATTTGATTATTAGCTATCTTTTTCAGTGGAAAGGCACAGAAAATCTACCTTTGATGCAAGCAATTCTTAGATATTCTTGGTTTGCACTACCAGGGCAACTAGCTGTAGTCTGTGCCGTGACTGTAATAGCATATGTATTGCGTCACTTAATGTTTTATTAGTTGATTGTCATTTGTCCTTTATCCTCTCTTACAAAGTAACGCTGCTACCTCGCTAACGCTGGGCTAACGGATCTAAGGAAGCCTTAGCTGAGACTTTGCGCTTTGTCAAAAACTCATGACCAATGACCAATACTTCTCTACGAGAGGCCGCGCCCTAAGCGTAGCTATGCCGCAGGCTTTACGGCTTTGCTCAGTACAAGTGCCCAATGACCAATAACCAATGATCAATGACTAATTTGCCATGCGTTTAAAAAATCGCCTTTTCTGGATTTCTGCCTTCATAGCTTTTTTCCTAGACCAAATAACAAAATACTGGGTGGTGCAAACCTTCAGCTTGGAGCAAACCCTACCACTCTTACCTGGGATATTTCACTTAACCTATGTCACGAATACTGGTGCGGCTTTTAGTTTGTTAAGTGGAAAAGTAGAGTGGTTGCGTTGGTTATCTTTAGGGGTGAGTTTAGTATTGATCGGGCTGGCGCTGTTTGGTCCAACGTTAAATCTGTGGGATCAGCTGGGCTATGGCTTGATTTTAGGTGGAGCTATGGGCAATGGTATCGATCGCTTTGTTTTAGGCTATGTTGTTGATTTTCTAGATTTTCGCCTGATTAACTTTGCCGTATTTAATGTGGCAGATTCATTTATTAGTATCGGTATTGTTTGCCTACTAATTGCTTTCTTCCAAAAAACACCAACTTCAACTGGCTGGCCGGATTAAACTATTAAGCCTGGGATGATTCATCCCAGGCTATTGATCCTTCAAACCCTTTGTCAGTCATATATGCAAAGACTTGATCTTGAGGTTTGAATCATTTAGATTTCTAACTTACACCAGCCGCTACAACTGGTGTAATAGTCAAGATCCAGAGCGATCGCTGACGGCAAATTCATAGTCAGATTATTATGCCGCAGCTTTGAATTTAGTTACCTGTGCTAGGAGTACTTGGCGAACTAGAACCTGGAACTGAACTAGGAGAACTGGGAGTTGGTTCAGGAGCGCCAGACTCAGGAGGGGTAACGCTTCCTGGTGCTGGAGTTGTGTTTGTGTTATCAGGAGTGCCAGATTCGGGAGGAGTAACGCTTCCTGGTGTGGTTGTGCTATCAGGAGTGGTGGTTTCTGATGGCGTCGTTTCTGTTGGGACTGTAGTGCTACCAGGAGCAGTAGGCGTGACTGCTGTACCACCAGCACAGCGGGAGTTAAGAGGGAAATACTCGCACAGAATTTTCATCCCTTCTGGCGACATCTTGATTTCCGTTGGTGAACTAGTGGAGGAGTCGCTACTGGATTGGGCTATGGGGGATTTACTGGATTGGGCTACAGCAATATTAGTGGTAAGTGCCAAAGATAGAGCTGTACCAATCAGGGTCAGAGATTTTCCCATCATTCTGAAATTAACCTCAACGGAACACTCGCACTATTAAAACAGACAATAAAATTTAGAAAATCCTCCTAAAAGAGGATATTGAGGTTTGTTTCAAAATATGTTGATATGTAAAATTAGTAAAAATTAAATATGTTGTTTATCACAATATAGTGTCCAAAAATACAAGTTTATGAATACTGTTTGTAGTTATTTAAATCGCAAAACTCTATTAAATAAGCATTTGAGAGTGGATAAACGAAATAAAACGTTGGTAAAAAAGCAATAAAAATCACAATTTATTTTTAGTTGTGTAATATATTTAGGTATAAAATGCATCTAAGAAATCATCTAGCCAACTTATGCTTTGGCTTATGAGTAAAATGATGGAAGATTAACATCTAAGTTGTAGTTCGCCCGATTCTTCACCCAAGAGTGTGATGTGAATAGCCGATGAGTTCTCCCCAACCCCCTCACAAGCCACAAACGTTACTAGGTCAGCTGACTCAAGCAGTACATACGATTCAAGCTAGGGTCGATTTTTCTAAATTGGCGCTCAAGCCTAATGCCAAAGTACCGGAACTCTGGGTGCAGGATGCGGGGGCGGATAAAGCAGAGGTATATCCACTATTGGGCGATCGCTATATCCTGGGTCGTAGCTCCAAATCCTGCGATATCGTCATCCGTAACCCTGTTGTCAGCCAAATTCACCTGTCGCTATCGCGCAATTCTACTCAGCGCACACCAGTTTTCATCATCAAAGACGAAAACTCCACCAATGGCATCTATCGTGGCAAGCGTCGTGTCAACTCTCTGGAACTACGTCACGGCGATATTCTCACCTTGGGACCGCCAGAACTCGCCGCTTCTGTGCGATTGCAATACGTCGATCCGCCACCTTGGTATATTAAAGCTGCAACTTGGACAGGTTATGGCATCGGCGGTGTCAGCGCCCTCTTCGCCTTAGTAATTGGCGTGGAATGGTTGAAATTTTCAGTCAGACCCCTGCCCACAACTACACGCGCCCCAGTAGTTGTTTATGCCCGTGATGGCACTACCCCCCTGAGAGAGCCTCGGACTACCTCTCACGTAGACATGAAGCGATTAGAGGAATTTGGCCCTTATTTGCCTGCTGCCGTGGTCGCTTCCGAAGATAGCCGTTATTATTGGCACTTTGGGGTTGATCCGTTGGGAATCCTCCGAGCCGTGCTGATTAATAGCCGCAGCGGAGATGTGCAGCAAGGAGCCAGCACCGTTACCCAACAAGTTGCCCGCAGTTTGTTCCGCGAGTATGTAGGTAGACAAGACACCCTGGGACGTAAATTGCGGGAGGCAGTTGTCGCCCTGAAATTAGAAACGTTTTACAGCAAAGATGAAATTTTGCTGATGTACTTAAATCGGGTTTTTTTGGGGGGGGATACTTCTGGGTTTGAGGATGCAGCCAGATATTACTTTGAAAAGCCAGCAAAAGATTTAAGTTTAGCGGAAGCTGCAACATTGGTGGGAATTTTACCAGCCCCCAACGCTTTCGATTTTTGCGGGGATGGTCCAAATAAGCTAGAAACTGCTGAATACCGGAATCGTGTGATTAAACGGTTGCTGGAGATGGGCAAAATCAAACCAGAGGACGCCAATCGAGCTAGACGTTCCACTGTTCAAGTGAGTCCAAAAGTTTGCGAACAGCAAGCCAAAACCATCGCTCCTTATTTTTACAATTACGTTTTCTCTGAGTTGGAATCAATCTTGGGGGAGGGAGCAGCAAGAGAAGGAAACTATATTATTGAAACCAGGCTCGATCCAGCCATCCAAAGCCAAGCAGAAGCCGCATTGCGTAATTCAGTAAATAGCAGTGGTGGAACTTTTAACTTTTCTCAAGGGGCAGTGGTCACCCTTGACTCCAGTACTGGTAGTATCTTGGCAATGGTGGGGGGAACTGATTACAAAAAAAGTCAGTTCAATCGTGCAACTCAAGCTAAAAGACAACCAGGTTCCACCTTCAAAATCTTTGCTTACACCGCCGCCATTCAACAGGGGATTTCAGAATCAAAAAGTTATTCTTGCGCTCCTTTGACTTGGCAAGGCTTTACTTACAAACCCTGTCGTGCTGGTGCAGATACTAGTTTCGATATTGCCACTGGGCTGGCTCTTTCGGAAAATCCCATCGCTCTGCGAGTTGCCAGAGAAGTTGGGCTGGATAAAGTGGTGGCTATGGCTCAGCGTTTGGGGGTAAAGTCCTCCCTCGATCCAGTTCCTGGATTGGTACTGGGTCAAAGTGTGGTCAATGTTTTGGAAATGACTGGTGCTTTTGGCGCCATTGGCAATCGCGGAGTGTCCAATCCTCCCCATGCCATTAGTCGGATTTTAGATAGCGGGGATTGTAGCGATCGCAACGATCTAAAAACTTGCCGTGTAATCTACTCCTTCGACCAAGATCCAGACGCCAACAAACGAGTTTTGCCAAATAATGTAGCTGATGAAATGATTAGTTTAATGCGTGGTGTAGTCACCAGAGGTACTGGTCGTAGTGCTGCCATTGGACTAGGAGAAGCTGGTAAAACAGGCACCACTGATAAAAACGTTGACTTATGGTTCATAGGTTTTATTCCCAGTCGGCGGCTTGTAACTGGTGTTTGGCTGGGAAACGACAACAATTCCCCCACATCTGGTAGCAGCGCTCAAGCAGCTCAGTTATGGGGAAATTATATGCGGCGGATTACAAGGTGAATTGGGGATTGGGGACTGGGGACTGGGGACTGGGGATATTCTCCCCCTGCTCCCTCATCTCCCTCATCTCCCCAGTCCCCAATTATTGATATCCCTGCCAAGGAGTAATTTCCAATTTGCCACTAGGTTTGAATATCACTTGAAAGTGAGCAAGAGGTTCTTTGTTATTGGGGGGTGCTGCATTGGAACCGTAGATGGCGTTGAACATCTGGGGAAGAGGTGTTTCCCGAAAATAGTCAAAGGCGACTTGGTTTAGGGGTTCATAGTCAGCAATTACACCATCTTTGTTGACTGCTACCCGATATTTTAAATCTCGTGTAAATGTGGGGGCGCCACTCCAAGCTTGGCGAACTGTATTATAAAGTTTTTGATTTAAACCTTTGACTATATTAGAGTCAGTAATTTTTGCACCTACCACCTCTGGCGTTCTGGCATATCCCCGCCAAGGGCTGACTTGTAGCACACCGCCTGTAGTAAATACTACTCGGAATTGAGCGATGGGTTCATTGGAAATGGGAGCGCGGTTAGCTGGATTGTAAAGCAGGTTAGGGAGAGGAGTTTGCCCGATTCCTTGATTTGCCTCTTGATTCACCGCTTTATAACCAACGATCGCTCCATCCGCAGCTACACCTAGACGATAGATCAAATCCTGTTGCAATCCTGAGCGATTAGTCCAAGCTGGATGAATTTGATTATAAACTTGGCGATTTAATGCACGCAGCTGGGATGGATCAGTAATTTCCGAAACTGTACTTAAAAGTGCTTCTAAATCTTTAACTGCTGGTTTGGTACTAGCCGCAGGTGTTGGTGTAGGAGTTGCAGCAGCTATGGGTGTCGCAGCCGATGTGGGAGTTGGAGCCGCTGATGCTGAAGGAGTGAGGTTCTTGGTTGTCGAGGTGGTTTGCTCATCTGGCTTGGGCTGTGGTGGACGCATTTGCGGAGGTGGAATCAAGTTAAAAGCGATCGCTGCTACTGCTAAACTTGATACTCCCACAGCAGCTGGAACTGCCTGCTTGATTAAAGCTTGACTAGCACCGCCATAGCGTCTGGTAACTGGTTGGAGTTCTAGGGAAAGTTCTGGTAAAGTTTGGGTATCAGCAAAAAACTGATCTACTGCTTCCACCAAATCAAACAACTGCACCGTACTCAAATCAATTTCAAGAGGCGGACGCTTAGAATGGCTTGGGCTAGACTCGAAACCATCTGGTGCGCCTTCTGAATGCACAATTAATCGGTGTCGGTTGCTATTAATTTTCTGAAACTCTACTAGCTCAGACTCATGATTATGGGCTTGTGGGTTGGGTACATTACTTAAAAATTCTTGGGCATAGCCACTAACCGCCCTCACCAAACTTTCAAAAAACTCCCGCCCTCCAGTTAGAGGTTGATTATATCCAGATAAATAACATTCTGCATTTACCAATATTGATAATTCTGGGCGCAGTTCTTGGAAGTGTGCAGCCCTAGTGACATCACTTAACCCTTCTAAAAGCAGTGTACAATTAGGTAAACTGTACTTACGTTGAATATTCATTCCACTTCACCGTCAAAAAGACTAATCCAAAACCGCTGCATTCCAGCGGTACCAGTACAAAATAATAATTGTCCTAACAAATTTATAGCTAGCTCATCTAATTTTTCATCAGAACTCAATGCCAGTACACCAGAACGTCGAGCATTCATCCGGCTCTTAAAATGCGCTCTAAACCGCTCTAGGTAATTAGATAGCCGCAAATTCTGTTCTAGGGGAATCTGCTTTTCTTCCATTTGTTGACATATCATTAATAGCTGGCGGATGACAACAGTTAAACGCCGCGCTATGTAACAAGCAATGACTACCAAAGCTTTGGCTTCCATAATAGTTAGTGGGCGGCGGATGTGCGCTCTCCGTAGCGGATTAGAGCTACGCATCCGCCATAAATTAACCCGATCTTTGACAATTCCTTTAAGATCCAACTCTTGAGCAAAAGCCAGGATTGCTTCAGAACCACCAAGCTCTAAAGCTTCAATAGCCAGTAAAATCAGGTCAATTTGCAACCGGGTTCTTCGAGGACATGTTTGTCCGGCGATCGCAGGATCTGGTAAAGTGTCCAGAATCATCGGCAGTGAATCTTGAGTTGGACTTTTCAACGGCGTTAAACTTGCGGAAACATTCATTCTATAAATACCTTGTGCGCTTCTGACAGACTAGGTAAAACAAATTTAAGATAAGTAGCCAAGACTTGAACATTAGACTTGTGGCAGTGGTCATGACTACCTGATATATACATTACTTAACTCTTTCTACTCAAAGGATTCCCTATATTGAATTCAAAACTTTAAAACATAACTTAATTCACCTCTTTTATTAGTGCTATATCTTTTCTAGCTTGATTTAGATTCTACTTATCGTCAATCAAGGGTCAAGCTTTAGCCTCCATGCCCAGCGTATGACATTATAGTGTACGATTTTTCAGGTATCTGGAATTGGGGACTGGGGATTGGGGACTGGGGACTGGGATAGCTAGGAATTTAAATTCATAACTCCTCACTTTCGACTCGTTACTTTTCCTAATCCCTAGTCCCCAATCCCCATTCCCCAATCCCCATTCCCCAATCCTCATTCCCCAACCCCCATTCCCCATTTTATGGATTTGAAATCTCTGATTCGTGACATCCCAGATTTCCCCAAACCTGGAATTTTATTTCGGGATATTACTACCCTACTGCGCGATCCAGAGGGATTGCGCTATACTATTGACTTTTTAACACAAAAATGCATCGAAGCTGAGATGACAGTGGATTACGTCATTGGTATGGAGTCTAGGGGATTCATTTTTGGCTCACCTGTGGCTTATAAACTCGGAGCTGGTTTTATTCCCGTCCGCAAAAAAGGTAAGTTGCCATCAGCAGTTCACTCAATTGAGTATCAACTAGAGTATGGTACAGACTGCCTAGAAGTCCATCAAGATGCTTTAGACGAAGGTAGCCGAGTTTTGATTGTGGACGATTTGATTGCCACTGGTGGAACTGCGAGTGCAACAGCAAACTTGGTGCAGAAGATTGGCTGCGAATTAGTGGGGTTTGGGTTTATTATCGAGCTACGAGATTTAGAAGGGCGCAGACATTTGCCAAATGTGCCGATTATTTCTTTGGTTGAATATTAATGTCATGGGGCATTGGCCAAACAGGGCATTGGGCATTGATTATTCTCCTCTGCTGCCCTGCTTGTTCTGGTCAGCGATCATGAAACGTAATGCAGATGACAACCAACGACTAACAAAATGTTATGACATCTACAGCAAAAATTTCTTTAGCAACGGGTTGGGATTGGCTGATTAGGCTAGTCACAAGCGAAACTTTTATATACGTAATGAAGCGGCTGTTGCAGGCATTGCTGACTTTGTTTTTGGCGTCTGCGCTATCGTTTCTGGTTATGCAACTTGCTCCGGGAGATTTTGTCACTCAATTAGAAGCAGATCCGAAAAAATCTAGAGACCAAATTAAGGCCTTACGGGAGTTTTGGGGCTTAAATAAGTCCTGGGTGGAACAATTTTGGCTTTGGTTGTGGAATATTGTCTCGAAAGGCGACTTTGGCCCGAGTTTTTCTTATAAACGCTCAGTAGTATCGCTGTTGTGGGAACGAGTACCGGCAACTTTGCTGTTAGCGATCGCTTCTTTGATTGTAACTTGGGCGATCGCCATTCCCTTGGGCATTATCGCTGCCATCAAGCAAAATCGTTGGGCTGACCGCGTTTTACAAGTCATTAGTTACGCTGGCCAAGGATTTCCCAGTTTCATCACCGTTTTAGTGCTGCTTTTCTTCGCTCAAATCACCTCGCCGTTGTTCCCGGTAGGTGGTATGACTAGCATCAATCACTCGGAACTAAATTGGTTTGGCAAAATCCTTGATGTTGGCTGGCACATGATTTTACCCACCATCGCCCTCTCAATTACTAGTTTTGCTGGTTTACAACGCATCACTCGCGGCGAATTATTAGATGTTCTGCGTCAAGATTACATCCAAACAGCTCGTGCTAAGGGACTACCGGAAAATCGCGTAATATATGTTCATGCTCTCCGCAACGCCATCAACCCTCTAATTACTCTATTGGGCTTCGAGTTAGCTAGTTTATTAAGCGGTGCATTCATCGCCGAACAATTCTTCAACTGGCCTGGTTTAGGAAGATTGACTTTACAAGCTGTAATGTCTCAAGATTTATATTTAGTCATGGCCAGTTTAGTGATGAGTGCAGTTTTGCTAATTATTGGTAACTTAATTGCTGACTTAATGCTTAAAGTTGCCGACCCACGTATTCGTTTAGAAAATCTAAATTAGTCATTAGTCATTGGTCATTTGTTATTCTCCGCGTCCCCCCACTCCCCACTCCATGTTGTCCGAAGTCTATTACCTGGTGCGTTCAAAAAGTGATGGTCGTTACCTGACAGCTCGTCCCAATGCTGAAGCATCAGGTTATGTATTATTGTTTCGGGAAAATTTTGATGCTCTTAGTTATCTCAACACCCATGCAGGAGAGGTGGCAAATCGTTTTGCGATAGAATCAATTGCTGGTACACAGTTAGGAAGTTTGCTCAAACGCTGGGGTTTCACTGGTGTGGGCATTGTAACTGACCCGTTATTGCCCAAAGTCGAGTTTTTACAACATAGTTGAAAACTAGTTTGCTTCTGCTGTTTCAGCTAAATAAGGAGGCGATCGCACAAGTAAAATTAGGCAATATCGGTGAATTTAGTTCATCACCATTGAACAACGTCGCAACTAACTTTAAACTCCATTGTTCCCGTCGATAAATTTCTACTTGTTGCTTGTGCCAGTCCACAATCCAATATTCTCTCACTCCCCGTGAAGAGTAAAGCTTCAGTTTCAGTTCCCTATCCCGCCTTTCGTTCTCACTACCAAGAGATAGCACCTCTACCACTAGTTCTGGCGCACCAGTTAAATGCCCCGCCTCGTCTAAAAGTAAGGGCAATCTCTCATTACTAACCCAGACAACATCAGGAATCACATTATCATTCTCGCCAAAAATTACTCCTGGAGCAGGTACAACCTGTCCCAATGAAGTAGCTTGTGACCAGGTATCTAAAGGAGTAATAATCCTCGTACAGGCTTTTTGATGATTCCAGTGAGGCGCTCTAGTCACAAACAATTCTCCGTCGATAATCTCATAGCGGTTTCCGTTGTCTGGAAACAATTCTAAGTCGGCGGTTGTCCAGCGCACTCTCTCAGATATCGGCTGGTTCATAAATTATTATTTGTTAAGGTATTTACCTATTTTAGACAGAGCAGGCATTGAGGATTGGGGATATTCTCCCCCTGCCTCCCCTGCTCCCTCACTGCCTCATCCCCCTCATCCCCACTCCCCAGTCCCCAGTCCCTACACGACTACCTTTTCTTTTTCTAAGATCAACTTAGAACGCTTCACCTGTTCAGGAATCGCTACTGGATAATCTCCTGTAAAACAGGCAGAACAAAAACTATTAGTGTCTTCTCCTGTGGCTGTTAGCATTCCCTCCCAGCTGAGATAAGCAAGACTATCCACTTCCAGTTGCTTGGCGATTTCTTCTACTGATTTAGTAGCAGCAATTAGCTGATCTTGAGAATCAGTATCGATGCCATAGAAACAAGGATGAGTCACTGGCGGAGAAGAAATTCGCATATGTACTTCTACTGCACCCGCCTCACGCAAAGTTTTAACCAGTTTCCGGCTGGTGGTACCGCGTACAATTGAGTCATCTACGATGATCACTCTTTTACCAACCAGCACATCTTTGAGGGGGTTGAGTTTCATCTTCAGGCCTGACTCGCGCATGGTTTGGGTTGGTTGAATAAAGGTTCGCCCAACGTAGCGATTTTTAATCAGCCCTTCCATGTAGAGGACACCAGAAGCTTGGGAAAATCCAATGGCAGCAGGGATGCCAGAATCAGGAACACCAAAGACAATATCGGCATCTACAGCGGATTCTTTAGCTAGTTGCCTCCCTAATCGCATCCGGTAGCTGTACAAACTCTCGTTGTGCATGATGCTATCGGGGCGGGCAAAGTAAATCATCTCGAAGATACACAATTTTCGCTGGGGCTGTTGACTCCAGTGATAGGAAGCCAAACCTTCTTCGGTAATCCAAACTAATTCACCTGGTTCTACATCCCGCAGGTATTCGGCTCCAATAATGTCTAAACCACAGGTTTCCGAAGCCAAAACGTAACGGATGGGATTACCTGGCAAAGTACCGATGACTAAGGGGCGAATGCCATTGGGGTCGCGCACGCCCATAACGCCAACGGGAGTACCAATAACTAAACTAAAGGCTCCTTGACAACGCTGAAACGCCTCAATTGCACCTTCTAGCCAATCTGCACCCGCATCGATCGCTTGGGCGATGGCAAAAGCGATCATTTCCGAGTCTGTTGTCGTGATTAGGTTGTATTTGTTCTCCAACAACTCTTGACGCAATTGCACTGTATTGACTAAATTACCATTATGTGCTAGCGCTACCGAACCTAAGCGAGTTTCAATGACAGCAGGTTGAGCGTTAACTCTGCGGCTAGAACCTGTAGTGGAATAACGAGTGTGACCAACAGCAAGGCTACCAGGTAACTGTTCCAAGATCGATTCGTTGAAGACTTGAGACACTAAGCCCATATCTTTGTGGAGGTGGACTTTCGTACCCTCAAAGGTAGCAATACCAGCTGATTCTTGACCCCGATGCTGGAGGGCATACAATCCAAAGTAGCTTAGTTTAGCAACGTTTTCTCCTGGCGCGTAAATACCAAAAACACCGCAAGCTTCTTCTGGCTTGTCGGGATGATTTTCATAACTATCGATTGGGTTGTTGGTCTGGTCGGGGTATTCATCCGAAGTGACAGAATGAATAGAAGTCATGCTAGCTTTGCTCCTGGTGGGGGGTCAATCAATTTTGGATTTGAAATTTGCGATAGCGAAGCGTTACTGAGTCCGCGAGCGTCTTTTGGATTGACCGCACCCCAAAAGGAATGCGGCTTGAGAATTTAAGATTTGTTTAACCTGCTATTGACGGATGATACATTCAGTAGAAAAAGTACTCTTAATCCAAAATCTAAAATTTGGTAGTCCATTCACTGGGATTATGTCGATAGATAGTCGCAGAGTTCTTAATAAATCTTTAACCATCCATTAAAACAGTACCGTAATTTTGTTCACAAAGGTTAATAATTTGTCAGTGAAGAGTGAGAACTTAGGAGTCAGGAGTCATGAGTTAGGCTTTTTATGCTTAACTCATGACTCTGAACTCCTAACTTTTCTAATTTCACTCCTCACTTCTTCAACTGGGGGTAGTGGTGTGGATGGCGAGACGCCTGACGATCGCCTGGGAATAACGATCGCTCATATGTTCAATATTAACTTTGATTAAGGCTTGGTTGTCAGTGGTTAAAACCCCCAAACCCGCCTCGAAATTACCGACTATACCCAGTTTTTGCCACTCTTGACCCAAATGTTCCTGTAAGTATGATTCCCAAATTTCTTGTTGTTCTGGTGCTATGGAAACTAAAATTCTGGCACCACCTTCGGCAAAAAGTACCTCATCGAGCCGTTGTGACTGGTTTGATACTATTTCTAAATTGATTTGGGCGCCAAGGTTGCCAGAAATGCAACATTCTGCTAAGGCGATCGCGATTCCTCCCTCAGCACAATCGTGGGCTGAATGTACCCAACCATTACGAATTCCGTCACGACAAACTTTCTGTACGCGACGTTCCAAATCAAAATCTATTTGTGGCGGTTTTCCGGCAACAGTACCGTGGATGGTGGCTAAATACTCAGATGCTCCCAAGGTGAGTTGGGATGCTAAAGGTAATCCCAGAAGATAAATCACATCGCCTGCTGTTTGCCAACCTTGACCACAAATTTTGGTGATATCGGGAATCAACCCCACCATACCCACAACAGGAGTCGGATAAATTGGTTGGGGAGTCCCTTGGGAATCAAGGGTTTCATTGTACAAAGAGACATTTCCGCCTGTAACTGGTGTTGCCAGTTCTCGGCAACCTTCTGCCAAACCACGACAAGCTTCTGCTAATTGCCAGTAGCCAATTGGTTTTTCTGGAGAGCCAAAATTGAGGTTATCTGTCACCGCCAGAGGTTCTGCACCTACACAACTAAGATTGCGTGCTGCTTCCGCCACCACTGCCTTAGCTCCTTCATAGGGATCAAGATAAACGTAACGAGAATTGCAATCAACCGTAGCCGCCACTGCCGATTTTGGATTTTGGATTGGGGATTTGAGATTGGGGATTTCTTCCAGTGGGCGCAAACGGATAACAGCGGCATCTGCACCACCTGGTAAAATTACTGTGTTGTTTTGTACTTGATGGTCGTACTGACGATATACCCAGCTTTTAGAAGCGATCGTGGGTGTATCGAGCAAAGTTAAGAGAATATCATTCCAGCTTTGCAGGCGTCCTTGGAGTTCGATTCCAGCAATTGTACAATCAGGCAAAGAATCAGCAGTCCATTCCCAAGCTTGACGGGCATATTCTGGTGGTTCTGCCAACAATTCCCGTTGATAAAGCGGGGTATTCTCTGCCAAAGCCTCAGCGGGAATTTCTGCTGCGACTTCACCTTGGTAAAGAATCCGCACAATCGGTTCACCAATCACTGTACCGGCAACAACAGCCTGAAGTCCCCACTGGTGAAAAATATCGATTAACTCTTGCTCGCGCCCTTTGTGAGCAACAAACAACATCCGTTCTTGAGATTCGGAAAGCAGGTATTCATAGGGAATCATCCCTAGCTCCCGCACGGGAATTTTATCTAAATCTAGTTCAATTCCCACACCGCCTTTTGCCGCCATCTCGGAAGTCGAACAGGTGATTCCTGCTGCTCCCATATCCTGGGCGGCGACAACTGCACCTGTTTTAAAAGCTTCCAAACAAGCTTCAATTAACGATTTTTCCAAAAAGGGATCGCCTACTTGCACAGCAGGGCGATCGTCCATTGATTTATCACTCAATTCTGCACTGGCAAAACTCGCGCCTCCCATCCCATCGCGCCCGGTGGTGGAACCGACATACAACACAGGGTTACCTAAGCCAGATGCCCCAGATTTGACGATTTCTGGCGTTTCCATCAACCCCAGCGCCATCACATTCACCAGGGGATTACCAGAGTAAGCAGGGTCAAAGTAAACTTCGCCACCAACAGTGGGTACCCCAACGCAATTACCGTAATGAGATATTCCTGATACTACACCAGTGAATAACCTTTGGGTTTTGGCATCTTCTAAGGAACCAAAGCGCAGCGAGTTTAAGATGGCAATGGGACGCGCACCCATTGTAAAAATATCCCTGAGAATGCCTCCTACTCCCGTTGCCGCTCCCTGAAAGGGTTCGACAGCCGAAGGGTGATTGTGGGATTCTATCTTAAAGGCTAGTTGCAGTCCGTCACCCAAATCTACAACACCAGCATTTTCACCAGGTCCTACCAGAATGCGATCGCCTTCTGTAGGAAACTGTTTGAGTAAAGGTCGAGAATTTTTGTAACAGCAATGCTCTGACCACATTACCCCAAACATTCCCAGTTCGGCTTTGTTGGGATGACGCCCTAAACGACGGACAATTTCTGCGTATTCTTCTGGCTTTATACCTTCAGATGCGATTTCTTCAGCGGAAAAAGCTGGTTTTGAGGTTGCAGTCATGGAACTAATGCACTCTGGGGGACAGAGAATTATTCTATCGATTTACTTGCCTTGTAGATGCAGTTCCAGAAATGCGGATAATTCTTCTTTCGATATTTCCCTCTGAACTACTTGAATCACCAAGTTGTAAGCTTGCTCTTGGGATAAGTTCAAGCTGTAGCCGTTTAAGGTTATAAAGGTATTCATAATTGCAAATGCAGTGCGCTTGTTGCCATCAATAAACGGATGGTTCATCGCTAAATGGTACAGGTATGCTGCTGCTTGCTCACCAATTGTCCGATGAAGAAGTTCGCCGCCAAAGGTGGCTTGAGGTTGTGCCAGCGCCGAATCTAGCAAACCTTCGTCTCTGACACCTGATGTTCCACCAAATTTTTGAATTTGGCGTTGGTGAATATGTAAGACTTGAGAAATAGTCAGAAATTTAGGAGTCTGCAAGGCGGCGAAAAACCTCTTCCCATTTTTTTTCAACTACCAAATAAGCCTGCCATACTTCTTCATCTGAGGCAATTTGATTGGAGGCAGTATTTTCTAATTTGTCTTCATTTTCTTCAATTTCGCGGAAAAATTCGGCAAAATCAGGAATATTTAATAATAGTTTCTCAGTTGCTTCGCTTTCTTGTGTTTTTTGCAGATAAGCAAGAATTGCAACTGCTACTCGCAACTTCTCAGGAGGAAGTTGACGCAAACGGCTTTCAGCTTCTGATAAATAAGTGCTGTGCTTTTGTTCTGTTGTCATTGTTATCCCAAGCTAGGTTTGTTGCAAAACGTTGTGAATCAGTTCTGCTGCTAACTCTAGCTTATCGCGCTGAGTGAGGGCTTCTAGGTCAACAGTAATTAGAGACCTAACGCTGCTTGGGGTAGGCAAGGCGTTGAGATACTGAAAGTGGGAAACGCACCCTCAAACTTCTGCGTAATAGAAAGAAAAAACAAAAATAAAGAGTTTGGACGCCATCGCTCAATTCTTAACTAAACTCATAAAAACCCGGCGTCTGGTGAGTTAGGACGAGACGAATTTACCCAATGGCTTCGCAATTCAGATAGTACCGAAGCCAGATTTTCTATAAATCATGTGAAAATAGGTTTGTGTTTAGGCATCGTACTTCTACTTTCCTCTAAATTGAAGCGCGATCGCTCTTCATTAAACTCTAACTAAATGCCCATCTCTTGATCTTAGGAAGTATTAGCACATGACGCTTGTGCAAACTTTCTTACAACCAAACTTGTTGTTGGGATGGAGTAGTACAACCCCAGAATCCACTCAACACGATCGTCCCAACCATAAGATAGACAAGATAAAGATGCATTTTTCACCAAATGCTTTAGTTTTTCAACATAACTTAACTTTTGAATCTCAGTGAAATTCCTAGCTCCTTAACTTGCGTAAATCTATGATCATTCAGAGATTATTCGGGCATATGCAGCTTAGCTGTAACAATCAAGTGACGACAATCACACTTATACATGATTAGGATCGTCTCATTGCGATCGCCAGCTAGGCATAATTAAGGACAACTGAACTCTAGCCGAGTCATTAATAGGGAACACACTAGTTACCGACAGCCTTTTTTAAGGACTGTCGGTTTTTTGTTATTAGTCATTGGGCATTGGGCATGAGCCAATAATCAATAGTTCTTCTTCCCCTGCTTCCCCTGCTTCCCCTGCTTCCCCTGCTTCCCCTGCTTCTCCAT
>NZ_JACJSJ010000010.1 GCF_014698115.1 Nostoc sp. FACHB-973 | reverse complement strand
TTCAAGCTAGAGCAGAGAAGGGAAATTACAGTACACAACGTATAAGATTTAACTCTAACTCTTCTCCTTAATTGTTTGTTACATAGTTATAAATTTTCTCCACGACTTACTTAATATCCTCAAACGGTGTTAGGTTTTTGACAACACCTAATTGTTCGATATCGAGGGATTTTTTACCAATTTTGTCCTTTGTTTTCGTTGAGGCGGTCGAACTCATAGCCTATAGTTTCGTTCGGTGATATTTTTTACTGGAGCAGCTTTATCTGCGTTTTTTCAGCTGGTGCTTTTTCTTGAGTTGAGGTTGTAAAGGATTAACGAGAGAAACAAAAGGTTTATAGCCACGGGTGATGCGCGGCGTGCTGACAAACTTACCGAAGAAGGCTTTGTTGGAACTTACCGTCCACCAAGTTGCCCATCCCCAAGCTGTTACAATTCCGGTTGCCAGCCAGGAAGCTTGCATAAAACCCTTAACTACCATGTAGGAGATGAGAGCGATCGCACTCCAAGGAACAATTTGGTCGGCGGGGAATGGCCCAAGGCGTGGTTGTTCTCCTAATACGCGGTTGACAGTACGAAATTCCCGTTCTCTGCCCATTATTGCGAAAGACAAAAGTCAGTTTTTGAAATCTTGATGAGTGGCACTTGTGGAATTGTGCCACTCGTGGTGGCTTTTTTGACGAGTAACGTATCAGCCTGTTACCAGTCCTGCAAGCAAGTCTCCGACTACAACTGTGAGGGCAACGATAATTGGTGTACGGGCGATCGTTTGCCAATCTTCGTCGTTTCTGGCTGCTTGAACAACCCTAATAAGACCAATACCCAGGTAAATTAGGAACAAACCGCGCAGTACAGCGAATACGTACCTAATAATATCTTCATTGACACCAGTAAAATACTCTGTGAAGAAGTCCTCTGCGTTTTGCATGAACTGGGCATTTGCGGGTGCAGTGGCAATGTCCAACATAAATACTACACCTACCAAGCAAAACAGAACAGTATAAATATTGATGCCATACTTGCGCTGCCATTTCTCAAAGTTGGAAAGTAGCAAGTTTGCTTCCTTGGGTAGTAACGCTACAATGCCAGTTCCAAACGCGAGTGATGCCATCACCATGTGGTGGATGGAGATATCTGCAATCATCAAACCAGTACCAACTGCCATTAGTCCGGCGATGCTGGCGTTTTCTTTCCAGTTGCGCTTTTTGCGACGGGTGGAAGCGGGGTATCCGTATTCTTCGTGGGAAGGAATGCGATCGCTACCAAAATCAGATTCGTAGTCTGTTCTCATAAAAAGATTATTTCAGAAATTAGTGGATGAAACTTTGTAGAGTAACTAAGGTCGAAACACTGCTTTTTACCAAAGTTTTGATTGGAGTAAATATCTGCTCCAACTTCTCACTTGTGGAATTATTTTATGGGATTAATAACCGTAAAATCATCTAAAAATTTTCTATTTTTAGACACTATGTTTTTCAGTAAATCATTCAGTAAAAACTCAGACAAATTTGCTTGACAACTTCCAATAATTAAATCAGTGATTGATTTCATAATGTTTGACCCCCGATATAAGCTATATCGGGGGTCAAAGATTGATATATGAGGTAGCGTAATTACGGTTGTTTACCGCTAGGTTGCTGTGATTGATCAACTCTCCGTCAACTAATTCTGCGTTTTATTTGTATTGAAATCGAGTTGTATTTTCTTACCTACTTTGAGATTGAGGGTTTTAGTACTGTTAGCAGGTAGTTCAATAACCTGGTTAACGGGATAGATTGAATCGTACTTAGGACAGGTTTTGGTTTTGCAAGGGGGAGCTGCTTCTATGATTGATTTGATAACTCCATCTCGCAGGAATATCATATCTAAAGGAATATACGTATCCTTCATCCAAAGTTTAACTTTTTCAGGTTTATTGAGGACAAATAACATTCCGTGATTTTCAGGAATCGAATTACGAAATTTGAGTCCGTGGGCATATTCTTTTCTATTGTCTGCTAATTCGAGTTGAACTGTTTGATTGTTACTGGTAAAGGTTGCGCCAATAGGTAAATACTGAGGCTGGCGAGTCCAAAAGTATAGCGGTAGGGGTGAGAGGGCAGCAGTAAAACCAGCAATCGGCCCAACAAATTTGATAAATTTGATGAATTTGAAAAATAGGCTTTTTTCTGGATTTTGTGCTTGTTTAGTTTGAATGTTGGTTTGAGCAGTTTGTCTTGTGACTTCCATAGTTTTAGCTAAATAAAGTAATAAAGTGGTTAGAAAGGGCAAGCATTATGAACAGTTGAAATGTTTTGGTTACATTTGCTTTCGTCCAAACATGATGAAACTTTGAATTGATTTATGATGTGTGCTAGCTGAAAATATCAATGTTGCCAACAGCAAACTTGCTTTCGTCTAGGGGACTACTAGGTAAAGCTTGTTGGTCAGCTTTGTTACGTATCGATTCGACTCTATCGGCTTCGCGGATGGCAAGCGGGTTAATCTGACGACGTTCTTCTAGTAATGCCTCGATTGTTAGTTCAAGTGTGGGGAGTTGGCTTTCTGAGTAAGTATCTTCTGTTATGGTTTCGCAGAATATCGTACTAGCGGCGCGTTCTACAATTGTCTGGATTTCTGCACCTACACAGCGATTGGTGGCTTTAAGAATTCTGCGCCACTGTTCTTCACTCCAGGGGTCGCCGCCATTGCGAAAACGTTCGTCAAATCGGGCAGCGTGCAGTTTGAAGATACTATATCTTTCCCCATTATTGGGCAGGTCTACTTTAAATAAATAGTCAAACCGTCCAGCACGGGTGAGTTCGGGTGGCAGCCATTCCATACGGTTAACTGATGCGATGACCAGAACATCTGACGTGCGCTCTTGCATCCACGTCAACAGCTGACCAGCCAGTCGTTTGGCGAGGTCATCATCCCCGGCGAAGCCTTTATCAAAGTCGTCGAAATACAAAATTACTTGATTGAGCCTATCTGCCAGTCGCAACAAGCGTTTGAGTTTCATTTCTGCTTGGTTGCCAAAACTTCTAAAGTTGCCCCAATCGACCATGATGAGGGGAATACCTATGTTCTGGGAACAGGCTTTTGCTGAGTGTGATTTTCCCGTCCCGGGTGGCCCCACAAGCATAATCCCCTTGGGTACGCGCAGATTGTATTGTTTGGCACGCGGAGTAAGCAATCGCTTGAACTTTTTGAATGACTGCTGCATGAGTTCTAACCCCCCAAGTTGTACTTTTGGTGGAGGTAAGAATTCGATGTCATACAAGCGGTTGAGCAGTTGAATTTTTTTTGCTAGTAGAAGCTTTGCTATCTCACTGGAATTTCCTAAGTCATGATTTTTTCTAATATCGGTTAGGCAAGAAATAATATCAGAAATATACAGACCACCACTAGCTTTAGCAATTTCTAAATAGTCTTGTTCAGTATAAATTAAAGGAAATAAATTACTGCTAATTAAACTAGCAATAATTTCTTTTGTATCTGGTAATTCTTGACTCCAAAGGGGGATTTCTGCTGCTATTTCGCTTGCTAACTCGGCATTGGCTCCTAGTAATATGGTATTCTTATCACTATTGTTTGTATGAAATTTTAGATTAATTAGCGATGACTTAATCCATTCTGATAGAAGAACAAATTCAGTATCTTTAGTTATGCTTTCTTGTAAACAAGGAAAAATATTCTCAACTATTAATACTCCAGTGCCAGAATAAACCCTCCAAAAATTGAGTACTTGAAAATAGTCTTCTGTCTTTTGTTTGATGGAAGGTTTATAGTCGTGAAACTCTTGAAAAACAAGATTATTTTCGGTACTGACGACTAATTCTTTAATACTGTCCTCGCTTAAATTCCATATATAGACTTTTTTACCTACTTGCTGACAGGAAGTAGTAATACGAATGAGGAAGCGGTGGCGTTCTTGCAGGGGGGATTCACAAGCGATGATTGGATAATTGTCCGCAAGCAGGTCTTCTAGATACTCAAAGCTAGACTTCATCTTAGTTGCTTGTAGCGTAATCAGAAGCAATCTTATCTAGAAGGGATGCTGTACGATAACTGATAATTTTCTAATTTCTAAATCCAAAAAATTAGAAAAAAGTTGGTTTCTTTTCAGTATTTTGTTGATTGTGTAATGGTGTTGTGAATTTAGATAATTGCCAAGAGTTCTGATTTTCCAAGTTTTTCGATTTTCAGTTATGGCCAAAACACCGGAATATCCAATCGTTGTTATTCCAGAGTTAGTGAAAGAGAAAAAACAGTTTACCCCTTTAATTTTTCCGTCTGGGCAAGGAGATGCACCAATTGGGGCAAGTGAGGGACTGTTTGAAAATGTTCTCAAACATTATTTTGGTGAAATTGTTTCTCCTCAGCAGGTGATGTTTCCACCAGGGCATCAACTACCATTTACGGCTGATTTTCTGTTGATTGAACCAAATACTGGCTTACACATAGACTTGGAGGTTGATGAACCTATCTCATTTGCGACTGGCAAGCCTACTCACTGTATCGGTGAGGATGACTATAGAAACAAGTGTTTTGTCGATGCAAACTGGCTGGTTATCCGGTTTGCAGAAGAACAAGTCTCATCTCAGCCAGAACGCTGCGCTCGATTTATTGCTGGTGCGATCGCTCAACTGACAGATAATAATACTTATCGCCAGAAGCTACTTCATGTAGAGAAAGTTACTCCTATGCGTCAGTGGTCTGCACGTCAAGCTTCCAAATTAAAGAAGAGTGATTACCGCCAAGGCTATCTTGTC
Organism: Nostoc sp. FACHB-973; assembly: GCF_014698115.1. Classification (GTDB taxonomy): domain Bacteria; phylum Cyanobacteriota; class Cyanobacteriia; order Cyanobacteriales; family Nostocaceae; genus Nostoc; species Nostoc muscorum. The sequence goes on along the minus strand of NZ_JACJSJ010000010.1, from coordinate 137,713 downwards.
CAAAGGAAGAACTAAGGATCTGAAAAAATTGAATTTCTGCTAAGTAATTTATTTGGTAGTATCTGAGCCTGGCAAGTACATAATATAGTATCTTTCTCGGCTTCGTTTCTGAAAATTCTGGGAAATACTTTCACACACCTAAAATTTTTCAAATGTACTGCTAATCCCCATAGGGATTGCAAAATTTTTTACCTGAGTGTAATTAAAACCTTCGAGTGAGACTTTAAGAACATTGATCGCGTTTAAAGGTTGAGTAACTATTGCATTTTACTCGAATAACTAACGTCACCGACTAAAACGAATGACATCTGTTCTTGCTTGAGTGAACACTGAATTTGATACATCTAATAAGTTAAGTTCGCTATTTCCCATTGCTGTGTGAGGCGATACTACCTCAAATAGTACCTTTCCAGAAGGATTAATAATCATAGTTGGACATTTTTGATCTGAAGCTGCATTGTTAGCTGCGATGATAAATCGCTGAGTTTCAGCAGCACGGCTTACGAGGTGACTTCGCCATATGGGGCAAATTTCTGAATCTCCCACTGCATTGTTGAGAAAAGCAAAAACTTGAGCGCCTTGATGGGCAAGATAGCGCCATTGCTCAGGATAGCGAATCTCACGACACATTTGAATACCAAGCGATACCGTCAGCCCATGAATCACAACAGAAAACGCAGGAAGCTCATTTCCTGCTTTGAAGAAACCCCGCTCACTCGTCGCCAGATTAATTTTCCGGTAGACGTGGAACTCTTTGCGAGGCCCGAAATACAAAGCAGCATTGTACCAATTTCCTAATTCTTGAATGCAAGAACCGACGACAAGGTGGAGTTGACGTTGAGCCGCTTCATCACGTAATTTCTCGATTGCTTGCTCAAGTAAAATTGTATCTATTTGCTCTAGAAATATAGAGTCTTGGGAATATCCTGAAACAGATCCTTCCGGAGTAACCACAAGGGTTTGTTCCTCAACAGCATAGATAATTGAGAGAAGATGATCCATGTTAGCTGAGATATCCAAAGAGACTGGAAACTGAGCAACAGTAGCAGAAACAGTAGGGTTCATAAATCTTTTTAATACTGTTTAATTATAAATATGTAATACTTTATCAACAAATTACAACTCTATTAAAACTTTTTTAGTTTTGATATATTTTTAAAATATAAAATTTCCAAAAATTTGCATGAAAAGAAAAGAAGTTGTAAAACTCCTTGTCAATGAAATAGAGAAATCAAGACTTGAGCATCCTATTAGAGTAGGAGTAAGTGGGATTACAGCTTCAGGGAAAAGTACATTAGCTCAAGAAATCGCTTTAGAAATTATCAGCCGAGGCTATCCGTATATTAAGGCATCTATCGATGATTTTCATAATCCCAAAAAACTACGCTATTCAGAATCTCTAAGTTTAGCTCATGCTTATTATGAAAATGCTCATGATTATGACGCACTCATTGAACGTCTACTAAAACCTTTGGGTAAAGGAGGTAATTTAACTTATCAAACTCAATCTCTTGACTTAGAAACAGATATTTCCGTAAATCCTAAACTGCAAGTTGCAACTAGAAATACAATTTTGGTTGTTGATGGCACTTTCTTGTTTAAAGAAAAGCTAAATGATTATTGGGACTTTCGCATTTTTGTTCATACTGACTTTGAGATTGCTTTAAATCGAGGTATTCAGCGAGATCAAGCACGTCTTGGAGGAGAGTTAGAAACAAAAAAAAGGTATTTAGAGCGTTATCATAAGGCATCAATGATGTATATAAATGATTGTAATCTAATGTCAAAAGCGTAAGTTATAGTTCAAAATAATGATATTAATGCACCAGAGTTGACAATATTTTAAATTAGTTAACTTTCAAACTTATGTCTGCATATTATAGTAAATCTCTCGATTTATAGTATTTTTTAAAGATAACTTCGTTCTCAACCAATGCGGCGCAAGGAAGTTGCTAAACTGTGGCGGCTAGAAGCTAGATAAATCAAGCACTCTAGTAAGTCAATAAATCTTTTCTTAATTAACTTTGTTACTTGCGTCCACTTTCATAACTGATTGTCTAATTTATACAATTAAGGCATTGAAAAACATCTATGCCAAATTGAGATTAATATTTGACTCATATCCCTTCTACAAAGTATTTGAAGGATTAAATGCAACAATTTAATACGACACAGCAAGGGTTTGAAGCTCCTAAATTTCTGAGGCTTTAATTGGTACAGTCTTATCAGTGGCGAGCGCCGCATTGAAAGTGGCTCATCTCCTTAGCGTAACTTTCGGAATCACTGCTCATTTCACCCCGTAACAATGAATACAACTCGTCAAATTAGACTGGTTGCATAAATAATCATTAATTAACCCAATTGTGTCAAAGCGACTAGTAGAATGTCACTAAGAAAAGATAAAACGTCATCAGGGTAGGGTGTAGGGTGTAGTGGTTTAAGACAAGTAAATTTTAGTGCCTCAAACAAAACAATATCCAATTTATTCCCCACACCTACACCCAGAAGCCTTATAAATACTGAGTTTACCGTTATCTTAGTGCCATTCGCGACTAGTATTAAATCCTTCGCTACAACACCAACCAACTCCGTCAATCCGCTCCAACAGAATTGTTAGCTGGCTTTTTCACACAAATACTCAGCAAGCACAGGGGAAACATGGTTCATTTCAACAATCCGGAACCCTGCCTGTTTTAGCATTCCTTCGATAATCCAGGCAAAGGTACTGTGTTCCTCCCGAACGTGCATCTCATAATCTTGCTTTGTCCACCCTTGACCTTCAGGTTTGGCAGCACGTTCGATCCAAGCTTGGAGCGCGGCTTCGTATTCAGCAGGCGGAAACGAAAAAATTGCATCTCTCAAAAAGAAACGCCCACTGGGTTTGAGCATTGATGCAATTCTCAAAAATGCCACCATCTTCCAAAAATCCGGCAAGATGTGCAACGCTGCCTTGGTTACGACCAAATCTGCTAAACGATCGCAGTGTTCATAGGTCAAAAAACCAGCTCGGTGAAACTGGATGCTTGTTGCACCTGCTTTGTGAGCTTTATTTCGAGCATAAGTCAGCATCGCTTGAGAAATATCAACCGCATGAATTGATGCTCCGGTCAGTGACGCTTGAATTGCAAATGTTCCGGTTCCTGCTCCTAAATCAATTACGATTTGACCCGATGTAATACCAAGCCGAGACACCAAGGCTTGCTCTTTTTCAGGCGTACTCGATGGCTGCTTGAAATCAAACGATTCGGCTTGTGCTGCATCTTCAAAATTAACACCCGCCATCTTCGATTCATCAAAATACCAGTTTGGCAAAGAAACCATGCTGTTCATCCTGGCTTAGGCTTATGTTGGTCTTCTTTTTTTGTTTTTAATTTTTACTTTTTTAATTTGAGTTCCATAAATATTTCGGCTATTTCATTGTCATTATATTTATTAATTTCTTGAAATCCATACTTTTCAAAAATTTTTCTGGCGGCAATAGATTTTCTCATCGTATCCAATCTTAATATGTGCAATTTGTTTTTTTTGGCATTCAATAATAAATGTTCCATTAATAATGTCCCTATTCCTTGACTCTGATATGAAGGTAAAACAAAGTACCTTTTAATCTCTCCTATTTTATCTATTTTGTTTAATATCTTTAATCCAATACTTCCAATTACTGCGGCATTTTCAATCATCATCCAGAAATTTCCACCTGGACTTTGGTATATATTTTCAATATTCCTTATATCCGACTGTAAGCCAGTTGGATCAAATTTATCTCCTCTGTACGAACACATTATTTCCAAAAATTCTTCCAAACTAGCCTGAAATTCGGAACTGTATGAGATTAATTCCATTTGTTCAAAAGGAGTTGTCATGGGTTACGTTGTAGAAGAATTTAACCTAAGTCAGTCACATCACGGCTTCTAGTTTTACACTCAACTTGGTCGTCAATCTTTTACTCCTGAGTAGGCTTTTTTCTATCTCCCAAAAAAATGGGCGAACCGGGAATTTTAAGATGACGAATGGTTGACTGTAGCATTTTTATATCTTCAACTATCGCATCGACTTTAATTGGCTCTTGCCAATAAATATTACGTTTCCAAATTGTCTTCATCCCAATGTTGTTAGCCCCAAAAATATCATTTACTGGATCATCTCCAATAAATACACTTTCCTCTGCTTTTACTTCTAGCTTTTTCAATGCTCTATTGAAAATTTCTGCATCTGGTTTTTTTATTCCTTCTACTTCAGAAATTAAAATAACTTCAAAATATTGTTCGATGCCTAATTTTTCAATTTTAAGTTTTTGAAGTTTCTCACGGCCATTAGTAATAAGACCTAAACGATAACCTTCTACTTTAAGCAAATCTAAAGTAGATTGTACGCCTGGAAAGGAAACACAATAATGAATAAAATTAGCTTCAAAATCATTTAGTAAATCTTGCCAACTTACTTTATCAATGGATAAATCTGATACTAGCTGTTGATACACTTTGTCTTTTCTAGCATGTCCTCTACAATCTAATTCAATAAACTTGGAAATGTAATTTTTCTTACAAACTTTAGATAATAGACTAAATTTAGTATATTGCTCAGATATCACCTGCTTAATTGAAGTATCTCTATCAAGCAGTGTTCCATCCAAATCAAATAATATTACTTTGAGCATTGTACTTTCCTATCGCTATTGCTTCAGCATCGCTACTAATTACATAGACTTGTTGCTAGGTATCAATTGTAACGATTATGCGTTAATTTCCTTACCTGAAAGCAAAGTAATAATGAATTAAGTTGGGCTGACTATCATTTTACTCACTATGAGAATATTGAACGTTCGTGATTAATCTTTAATATAATACTGCTAATCGACAGATTTACCGTATTTAATTTAAATAGGAAGTTAGCATAAATTATTTAAGGAAGCAAGCTATTCAATGACTCAAAATGTGAGAGCGTAACAATTAGTACTATCTTGTACTGAACCTAGTATTATTAGTATTTCAGCAAAGTTTACTAGAACTACTAAATGTTATTAGGTCTGTACAGCTTCTACTTATCAAACTGCACCTACATAGCCTTTTGGTTTACTACAATTTCTCTGTGTGGCTGTTTCGAGAGGAATTTGGCCCTTAGTTTGGGTAAATTTGACACGACAGCAAGTGAATGAAGGTTACTGGATTGCGTCACTCATGTTTGGTGCTATAACATCAACACTAGTAGAGTGGTTGATCGTTGCGCCGATCAAAAAGCAAGCGATTGCCAAGGGTGGGAACCATCAGCCATAATCACGAGTGCATTTGTCGATGCTGTTTGGGGATTGAGTATAGTCTTGTTGTTAAATTTATTTATTAAAAGGTAAATATTAACTTGCTAAATATTGGTCAAAATATTTTTAGGAAAGGTAAATAAATGTTTGAAAAAAGTGAATTAATAAAGCAAATTTATAAAGTTTCACATCTAACGGGTTCATTTCAACTCCGTTCTGGACGGACATCAAACGATTATTTTGATAAATATCAATTTCAAGCAGACCCAGCTTTAATTGATATGATTGTCAGACAGATGGTTAATTTTATTCCTAGTAATACTGAAGTACTTGCTGGTCTAGAATTAGGTGCTATTTCTATAGTTACACTATTATCACACTACTCTAGTTTACCTACAGCTTTTGTCCGAAAACAGGCAAAACAATATGGAACTGCCCGTTTAGTTGAAGGCGCAGAAATAAAAAATCGTCAAGTGCTGATAATAGAAGACGTAGTGACTTCTGGTGGTCAAATCGTCACCTCAACTAATCAACTACGTGAACTTGGCGCTCAAATTAATAATGCACTGTGTGTCATTGACCGAGAAGAAGGAGCTGTTGAAAAACTTTTCAGCCACGGGGTAAGGCTTTTTTCTTTATTAAAACGTAGTGATTTTCCTAATTAAAGTTTTAGAGGCTCAACAACAATTGAATTATTTACTTAAACATTATCGAATTGACTAAATGAATGTTATTTACAAAAGTTGAGTAAGTATTAAAAACAAATTAACACTTTTTATATAAAAAAATATTTTTAAAGGGCAAACTAATTATTATTTTAATTATCCAATCATGAGGCAGTCTCATTCAATCTCTCTGATGTGAGTGGACTAAACCGACTTCTCTCAAAATTTTCAAGTAAAAAGCATTTGAGATTGAGGCAGCCCTAAAGCTTTCCATAAGTCACTAACACACAGTTGTTGCGATCGCAGCAATTCTATTACCTGAAGCCGCAATGGGTCAGATAGAGCATCAAACCCTGCAACGATAGTATTGTTTGTGCCTATAGAAATAGAACTCATCAATTATTTTGGAGATATATTGCCATCATACGATGTTTAAATTTAGATTAAATCAAGGTTATGTGTTTTTCGTAACTACTTTATAATACTTCTTAACTACAGTAAATCGCCCAAATTACCGCAGTTAGTAGCTAAGGAAAAAAGTTTTGAGCATCAAACAACATTACAAATACACAACTAAAGCAGTTCACACTTACGTTGTTAAGCTTTGGCAAGCTCTAAAACATCGACGGTTTATATCCCTGTTTTTGGTGGGTATCAGCGTTAGTATAGTTATCACCGCTTGCTCTAGGGTTAACCTTGACAATACTGTTGCCACAAGCGCAGCTTCTACTAGTGATGTCAAGCTAACGTTTGTGTCTTATTCAGTAACAAAAGCAGCATACGAGCAAATTATTCCAAAATTTGTCCAAAAATGGCAACAAGAGCATAATCAAAAGCTGAAGTTTACCGAAAGCTATGATGGGTCTGGTTCTCAAACCTTGAATGTGATTGATGGTTTAGAGGCTGATGTCGTACACCTGTCACTAGCCCTTGATATTGACAAACTGGTTCAGACAGGTTTCATTCAACCGGGTTGGGAAAAAGAAGCACCAAACAATGCAATTGTCACCCAATCTGTAGTCGCAATTGCCACTCGTGAGGGGAATCCCAAAAATATTAAAACTTGGTCAGATTTGGCACGCCCTGGTGTGAGTGTGATAACAGCCAACCCGAAAACTTCTGGTGGTGCGCGTTGGAACTTCCTAAGTTTGTGGGGTTTCGCTACAAAAACTAGCAACAATGAGAGTCAGGCATTAGATTTTATTTCCAAGGTCTATAAAAATGTACCCTTACAGCCCAAGACTGCTCACAATGCCAGCGAATTGTTCTTTAAACAAGGTCAGAGTGATGCCTTACTCAATTATGAAAATGAAATGATCCTATCAAAACAAAAGGGCGAAAAGTTTTCGTATGTTGTCCCTGATGTCAATATCTCTATTGAAAATCCTATTGCTGTAGTAGATAAAAATGTTGAACAACACGCTACTCGAAAAGTTGCAGAAGCATTTGTCCAATATCTCTACACTCCAGAGGTGCAAAGAGAATTTGCCAAAATAGGGTTTCGTCCTGTTGATACTACGAGCGCAAAAGAACTGAGTAGCAATTTTCCTCAAATTAAAACTCTGTTGAAAGCTGAGGATTTAGGAGGCTGGAAGAGTATTGGGCAGAAATTTTTTAGTGAAGGTGCTATCTTTGACAAAATTCAAGCTCAAAAACCTTTAAGCTAAATGCCTGAAATATTTCGACTCTACATTTGAGGATTCTGGACTATGAGTCATACTAAAAAAAGGCTCATAATTCCAGCGTTCGCTAACTATATTTACCAACACCCATTGATTAAGGAGATAGTTTCAACTGGGTTGACATCATTCGTGAAAACTTATTAGTAAGGAGGTGAAGTCATGAACCAGTCTCAGGGCGAAGACAAAAATAAATTCCTTTACCCTCGTGGTCGCTACTACGGACAAGTTAAACCAGAAAACTTAGTGTTTAACGCTAACTTGCAAGAATTTGCTCAAAAAGTTGCCATTATCACCAGTTTAGAAAGTAATGGTAAGCTTGACCCTAAAGAGGCTTACCAGCAAATTAAGGAACTTTGGAAACAGTTAAAGCGCAGTAAGAAGAAACTGAGAATTTGTGGCGAACCACCGACAACAGACTGAAGTTACTCTAATTCCGAGGTAATCACTTCAAACTCATTCCTTGTGAGTGACACTACAATATTTTCTTCATCATCTTCTACTTGAATCAGCCAGCGGGTGCTTGATTGACCATCTGAGTGTGACTCTCGACCACAAACTACCCCAACTTTTCCAGTTACATAGAAAGGACGTAGAATCAAAACTTTGTCTCCTACTTTAACAGGGTCTGGGGTCTGCAATAACGCGCTCTCAACTGTTAGCTCTGAAAAATGAACTTAATACAAGTGAAAAGCTCTCTTTTATAACCTTATCTTAATCAAAGCTTAGTTACTAGCTAATCTTTCTGTTAATGCTTGTGATGGAATACTTTGATTTGTACGCAGCCAGTACTTGTAACACCAAGCCAATCAACAGTCATCAAATCAATTAATAGGCAACCATGCTCAAACTTGAAGAAAGATGAGTACCTGTTTGAGTTCACTGGGTAGAACAAACCCCTTCAATACTCTGCGATATTTCTCACTGTTGAACAACTATCAAAAGCAATTATGGTTTTACCCAAAAAATGGCCTATCTTGAGCTAAAAGTTTATTTTATGATTCAAATCACAGTACATCGCCATACCGGAAGCGCCAGCTTGATGGTATATTATGGCCATGTATGAAAGTATCATAGCAGAAATCCAGGAAGCATTTGGCGAATCGCTTGCCGCAATGGATATTCTCAATGTATCTGGTGTTGGCGATCTGGCATCGGTCTATGCTGTTACCGATTTGGCGATAGCATCCGTTGCATCTGCTGGAATGGCGGTTGCCGAATTTATTGCCATACGCAGTGGCAAGATGCCGCTAATTCAGGTAGATCGACGGCTTGCATCCATGTGGTTTTCTAGATCGTTACGTCCAATAGGGTGGCAGTTGCCTCCGCCATGGGATGCAGTGGCCGGTGATTATAAGGCAAGTGACCACTGGATAAGATTACACACCAATGCAGTGCACCATCGCCGTGCTGCACTGCAAGTGCTTGGTTGTTCAGAAGATAGAGAAGCCGTAACGAAGGCTGTTGCGAGTTGGCAAGCAAATGAGCTTGAAGATGCAATAGTTTCTGCAAACGGTTGTGCCGCCGTTATGAGATCAGCAGAAGATTGGAGCAGGCACGCTCAGGGGCGAGCGGTAGCCACTGAGCCGCTGATGCACATGGATGCTACGGATTCCGCTCATATACCAAACTGGCTAATTCCGGCAGGGCGGCCTTTAAAAGGCATACGTGTACTTGACCTGACCAGAGTTCTTGCTGGCCCCGTTGCCACACGGTTTCTTGCCGGTTATGGGGCGCAAGTATTGCGTATCGATCCGATAGGATGGGAAGAACCAGGTGCTGTGCCGGAAGTTGTATTAGGCAAGCGCTGTGCCCGGCTCGATCTAAAGAATGCCAACGGTATGGCCACACTGAAAAAACTTTTGGGTGATGCTGATGTAATTATCCATGGATACCGAACTGACGCACTGGCACGTCTTGGTCTTGACAGTGAAGAAAGACAAAAGTTGCGTCCTGGGCTGGTTGATATTTCACTCAATGCTTATGGCTGGAACGGGCCATGGAAATTGCGTAGGGGATTTGATAGCCTGGTACAGATGTCAAGCGGTATTGCACATACCGGGATGGTCAAAGCAAATAAAAACTGCCCATTTCCGTTGCCCGTGCAGGCTCTCGATCATGCAACGGGGTATTTGCTTGCAGCAGCAGCGATACGAGGCTTAATTAGGCGTGTGACGAGCGGCCAAGGTATGGAAGTACGGGCTTCGCTTGCCAGAACAGCAGCAATACTTGCTTGTTATCCGCTTGAAAATGGTCTTACTGCAAAGATTGAGGCGGAGAATAGGAACGATCTCGATCCAGCCATCGAAGCTACCGCGTGGGGGGCGGCACAGCGTCTGAAACCACCTTTAGTTATAGAAGGTTGTCCGATGTATTGGGATTTACCATCATCGCCGTTAGGTTCCTCATTGGCTGAATGGCTTTGATTTGCTCTCAATTTTGGCCACAAGCAGCAGACAAACAAAACCAAAAAGTAGTGGTACACTGTTCGGGTGGTATTGGCCGCACTGGTCATGTGCTAGCTGCATGGTTGGTTAGTATTCGGGGATTTTCCAATAAAGATGCGTTAGCGAAGCTTACCGTTCGCGTAGCGTTCCGCAGGAAAGGTATCGCCGCCGTGAAAAGAACAGGCACAAATCCTTATGAAGCTGCGATTGCATCTATGTTCACATTTAAAAATCCTTTGAAAGTTGTACAGGAACTTAATGTACTTTTAAATAATTGCCGTCTAGCAGTCTGTTCGACCAATCCTGACGAATTTATTTGACAAAGCTATCCTCTGTATTTGAATCAATTACCAATGAAGTGTAACGCTTGACTTCGACATCTGCGTTAACAACTACAATGGTATGGTTAGCAATGGGTGAACATTTTGATGTTATCAATTTGATCCCGAAAGCCCATAATCTTATTTTTTCTTAACTCATAATTCTTTACTTGAAGTTCAAGCTGACAACATCACATCAGATCATGACTCATCAGATTCAAGACGTTTGCCCAAGCTGATAACATCGTCAACAACATATCCCAAACGTTGGTAAAATCTAATAACTTCGCTATTTGTAGTCCGCACTAGCAAATTAATTTTCGGGCAACCTGCTTCTACAAGGAGTTGTTCGGCTTCTAACATCATCAACCTTCCAATTCCTTGACGCTGATATTGCGGGGCAACTGCAAGGTAATTTATCCAGCCTCGATGCCCTTCATACCCTGCCATAACTGTTGCTATCAGCTCCTGCCCAATTGTACCTACAAGAAAAAGATGGCGTTGTACACAAAGCTTTCGCTCAATGTCCTTTTTGGGATCATTCCAGGGTCGAGTTAAACCACACCGCATCCATAGGGCGATGACGGCAGACTCATCAGTAAGTTCAAAAGTTCGGATCTCTATGTTCGCCATAGTAATTATGCTATTTGCATAGCATCGCTATTATTAGACTACCTTGGTAAACCATCCCGTTGATTTGCGCCCTACACAGACCATAAGCCAGGAATTAACTAATCATTCTCATAGCAAGAGTGGCTATATATTTTTATGCTTGCCTTTTACTCTGGTTCATGAGACTATTAAACTTCATCAAAATACGATAACTCGACCAATTAACAGTATTTTATTCAAAAGTGGTTCTAGGAACTAAAACAAGCACTAGGAAATAGAACAAGTAAGATATCAGCTTAATCTGGAATCAAGAAGACCGGAAATTTACAGATTGCTCTAGTAGCAAATACATCAAAAAAGCAATGATTAGATGACCTAGCGAAAAACTAATGCTACAACGCCGAAGCAAGCTGTAAAGCAGTTACAGATTTATACAGAAGTCCTGGGGGAGCAACTATGACATCATCAAAGACCTCTAACACTCTTGGTCGGCTTGACCCCTTTGAAGTATCAATCGATAAACGTAATTCCTTTGTCAGCAATGTCTGGCGACTACGGCACTGGATGGCCCCGTACCGCTGGCGTATTGCGTTCGCACTGCTGTTTGCAATGCTTTCGGCTACAGCTGCTGTGTTAGTACCAGTTGTAATTAGCCGGGTGGTAGTAGACGGCATCTTGATGAATAACTACCGGATTGATTTACCAGACTATGGACAAACGGCATTAATCCAATGGTTAGCAACCATGCTAAAAATCGAACAAATAATTGCTGCCGCCTTTGTGGGCTTACTCTGGGTACTGCTGTGGTCTGGCTTTGGGTATGCCTTCCGCTCGCAGTTGTCTTATGCAGCACTGTTGGGTCTGAGCGACTTGCGCCGCGATTTGTTTGCCCATGTCGAGCATCTGCCTGCTGCTTTTTATGACCGGGTGATGGTCGGGCAGGTATTGACCCGGATTACCAACGATATCGAAAGTTTGTCCGAACTGCTGACTGGTGTTGGTGCGTTAGCTGGAGAATTGATTCCATTGATTGTTGCTTTCAGCGTAATGCTGTCTCTGGATGCAATGCTTACCTTAGAACTATCACCCTTAATGTTGTTTGTGGCGGGTGTAATCGTAATTTTTAGACGTTACTCTAGTTCGATCTATCAGGTCATCCGTGGCACTTTATCACGTCTCAACGAGCATTTGCACGAACACTTATCAGGGATTGAAATTGTGCAGATGTCTGGGCGAGAAGAACTCAGCTTTCAACAGTACTCTGCGATTAACCAAGCCAATAAAGTAGCTGAGACTAAGGCTATCATGGTAGAGACTGTATACAATCCTATCATCGACAACATATCCTATTTAGCGATCGCTAGTATCCTGTGGTTAGGCGGGCAACACGTACTTAACCAAACTACTACCTTGGGATCGGTGGTGTTGTTCTTGCAATTTAGCGATATGTTGTTCCGTCCGATTGTGGCTTTAGGGGATCAAGCGAATGCAGTGTTCCGAGCAGCGGCAGCCTGCGAACGTATATTCGGGCTGTTGGACTGGAACGAATCTTTATCAGTGCCGTTGCAACCTATACCTTTACCAGAAGGCTTACAAGGTCGCATCGAGTTCCGCGACCTGAATTTTAGTTATGAAAACGGCGAAACAGTTATTCGTCACTTCAATCTGACTGTGGCATCAGGAGAAAACATTGCGATCGTTGGGCCCACTGGTTCTGGCAAGACAACATTGACGCGGCTGATTTGTCGTTTCTACGATGTGCCTGAAAATAGCTTATTCATAGATGGCATCGACATCATGCAAATAGATCCTGCACAGATCCGAAAGCGAGTAGGTATCATCTTTCAAGACTTTCATCTGTTCCCTGGTACTGTCTATGACAACATCGCCTTGGGTAATCCAACTATCACACTGGAAGATGCCCGACAAGCCGCTAAAGTGATACAGTCCCTGGATTTCATTGAAGCCTTGCCACTAAGCTTTGATACAGTATTGGAAGACCGCGGCCAAAATTTATCACAAGGACAACGCCAGTTATTAGCATTTACTCGCGTCATCGCCCTAAATCCTGAAATTCTGATTCTGGATGAAGCCACTGCTAGTATCGATCCGGAAACTGAAGCTGCTATACAAGCCGCTTTAGTGAAAGTAACAGCCAACAGAACTTCCATTATCATTGCTCACAGATTACAGACTATTCGCCGAGTAGACCGTATTGCAGTTTTAAATTATGGTCAACTAGTGGAGCTAGGAAACCACGAGGAATTAATGCTTCTTAATGGTTTTTATAAAACTCTTTATGAAGCGCAATTATACAAAAGTAGACGTGAAAACACGTCATCCCGCTTTGCTCAGGATGTCTAATATTGAAGCAATTTATCAAAGATAGATTTGTACAAAAAATAAATTGTAAACAAGCTAATTTTCTAACTGCATTAACTTTATTAATTGGTTTGAAATTACAAAGTATAAATCTTATTAGATATAAAAAGCTGTGATTGAGAAAATCAACAAAATAATTGCTTTTATATAACTAAGATGTTTTTCTATTTAGCCATATTAAAGTAATGCTAGCTGACCGAGAAAAAATGAAATCAGATTTACATACTTTAACTGCATTGCAGCGGCTTTTTCACTACTTTAAACCTTATCGTTTTCAGTGGTTAATAGCAGTAATAGCTCTTCTGAGTGTTCATGTTGTTGAAGCTGCCATTCCTATCTATTTGAAAGTTGGTATTGATTTAATTTCCAAACAGGATGAGAATATTTTATTGCCGACTCTGACGATACTTGGTTTGACAGTTGTGCGCTTTGCGATTCTGCACTTTGGTCGTCGCAACAATGCGCTGATTTCAATTTATATATCTTATGATTTACGGCAAGAATTCTATGCACACTTACAGACCCTTGGTCGTGGCTTCTATGCAAACTACCATTTGGGTGACTTGATTGCACGAGCAACTAATGACATGGAATCGATTCGTCGCTTTTTCAGGTCTGCTGTGCATCGACTGGTGAGCCTGATTGGTGTGGCGTTGATTGCCCCAATTTTTATGTTACAACAGTCGCTTCAGTTGACATTGTTGCTCCTTCCCTTGCTACTAGTGATAGTTGCTAACGGCTGGTATTTAGCTGGACGCATTTTGCTAGCATCGGCAGCGGTGCAAGCAGGTTTTGGTAAGTTGACAGAAACAGTACAGCAAAACCTCAAGGGTATCCGTACCATCCAGTCTCATGCTCAGGAAGAGCGTGAGATTAGTTATTTTACAGGCGTGTCAAATCGTTATGCGCTAGCTCATCAAAAGTTGATTAATTTGAACGCTATTCTCACTGCTTCTATTGTGCTGGGTAGTGGTTTGATGACCTTAATTGTTGTTGGAGTGGGTGGAAGCCAAGTATTGGCAGGGCAAATGAGCGTCGGCACGCTGACAGCTTTCATTTTTTATTTGGCAATGATTTTGGGGGTAATCAAAGAGAGCAGCTTTGTCGTGTATGCTTTGCTCAATGCCAGTACAGCTGCAAGTAGAGTATTTGAGATTATGGATGAAAAGCCAGAGATTCAAGATGCTCCCACCAGCTTATCAGCCCAGCCGATCGATGGCAAAATCGCAGTTTGCGATCTGTCATATAGTTACCCAGTTAGTGCAAAAGAGCGATCGCGTCTGGTTATAGAGCAGATATCCTTGAGTATTAGCCCTGGCGAAATGATTGCCATCATTGGTCGTGTAGGCTCTGGCAAATCTACCTTGTTGCGTTTGCTGGCCAGACAATTGGAGCCATCAAGCGGTCAAATCAAAATCGATGGACAAGATTTACGAGACATCGGGCTGAGACATCTGCGCCAAAACCTGTCATTTGTCCCTCAAGATACTTTTTTGTTTGCTGCACCAATTTCAGATAACATCTCCTTCGATAAACCAGATCGACCATTAGAGTTAATCTGGCAGGCTGCGCGAGATGCACAGCTTGAGGCAACAATCGACAAATTTAGTGCAGGCTTATCCACATTAATTGGCGAGCGTGGGGTAACTTTATCAGGTGGACAGAAGCAAAGAACTAGCCTAGCTCGCGGGCTGATTCGCCAGACCCCCATCTTGTTGCTGGACGACTGCTTTTCTGCGTTGGATACCAGAACCGAAGCTTTGGTTTTATCGCAATTGCGAGCAGTCAGGGACGGACTCACCACGGTACTGGTTTCTCATCGGATGTTGGCGGCACGTTATGTAGACAGGATCTACGTACTTGAGCAAGGGCGTATCGTGGAGGCTGGCAGTCATGACGAACTACTTGCCCAAGATGGTTATTACGCCAAGCTAATTAGTATGCAAGACGAAACTTGAACTGTCGTGAATCGAACTCAATTTGCTTAATCGTTCCTGATTCCAAACACTTCACCTACCATACTTGGCAAATACGCTAAATCAATAGTTTTAACGAATTATTCTCAAATGTACTAACCAATTCCTAAAAACTTTTTAAACAGCCTCTAAACTACAAATTAACTGAAGCGAAATAGAGAGATTTGGACTAGTCAAATGAAATATTAGAATTTATGTAGTATAAATGTAGTATATTGTTCAGGAGTTCATCGGTAATGACAGCCGTAGAACTGGAAAATTTACGTAAGACATTTACCTTGACTCAAGGTTGGGGTAGAAACCGCAGACAGACTGAGATTGTGGCTGTGGATGATATTACGCTGAGTGTTCCCAATGGTCAAGCGATCGCTTTTATTGGGCCAAATGGTGCAGGCAAATCTACGACCATTAAAATGCTAACGGGTATTTTATATCCTACATCTGGTCAAGCAGCTTTGTTGGGGCTGAACCCTTGGAAAAATCGGCGTGAATTGGCTTATCAAATTGGAGTAGTGTTTGGACAGCGATCGCAACTTTGGTATCACCTACCTCCCCGCGACACTTTAGAATTATTAGCACGGATCTACAACCTAGACCGCAAAGAATATATCAAACGCCGTGATGTGTTAGTTGAGCGTTTTGACCTCAAACCCTTCTGGCATACTCCAGTGCGTAAACTGTCCTTGGGGCAAAGGATGCGCGCAGAAGTGGCAGCCAGCCTACTCCACAAGCCGCGATTATTATTTCTCGATGAGCCTACCATTGGTTTAGATGTAATTGCCCGTCAAGAATTACGCGACCTCATCCGTGAGTGGAATCGCAACGAAGGCATAACTGTATTTCTTACCAGCCATGATGCAGGAGACATCGAACGGGTAGCCCAACGAGTAGTAGTCATTAACCAAGGAAGGGTAGTACTTGATGACAAAATTTCCGCCATGCGCCGTGACTACTTAGGCTCAAAAATCCTCAGTGTGAGATTTCATGACGCAGCCCCTCAAATTCTCCTTGCAGGTGTTACCGAACTCAAAAAAACCGAATACGCGCTCAAACTAGAAGTCAATACTCGCATTACTCCAATTGAAGCGGTGATGAGCCACATTCTGCAAGCAGGTTCCGTGGCTGATATTGCCATTGAAGATCCACCACTAGAAGAAGTTATTGCTCACATTTACTCCCAAGCAGTCCCAAGCCAAGGAGTGCAAACGAGATGAATAATATCACCAAATATCTTTGGATGGGTTGGACTTCGGCACGGTCGAATCTAGCTTACATAACAGAAGTAGCTTCACGGGCTGTGTTTCTATTTGTCATTCTTTATATCTTCTTGCAACTGTGGCGTGTGACTTATGCAGAAACAAACGTTCAAGAGTTAGGAGGCTTAACCTTGACTCAAATGCTTTGGTATCTAGGCATAACCGAATCAATTGTGCTTTCTGCTCCCACAATAGCCCAAGAAGTGGATGAAGATGTCCGAACAGGAGCTTTAGCAATGCAATTAATTCGTCCCTTGTCTTACCCTTTGTATCGCTTGTGGACTAGTTTAGGAGAGCGCACAGTCCGCTTTGGGCTGAATCTTTCAGTATCTATAGCATTAGCACTACTATTCGTCGGCTTTATTCCCTTAAATTTACCAGGTATTTTATTATTCCTATTGTCTCTACCATTAGCCTTTGTCCTAGATTTTTTAGCAACATTTTTGGTAGGTTTAGGAGCTTTCTGGTTGGAAAATACTACAGGCTTGATGCTGATATATTCACGCATCACAATGATTTTAGGAGGAATGCTGATACCTCTGGATTTGCTCCCCGAACAATGGCAACCACTATTAAGAAATCTACCCTTTGCCAGTATTGTCTATGGCCCGGCGCGTTTATTCGTCCAAGCCGACTTAGGGTTTGCAGGAGAATTACTGCTACGCCAAGCAATAGCTATAGGTGTACTCAGTTTATTAGTAGCGTTGATTTACAGCACGGCAGTTAAACGCATCCATGCCAATGGCGGATGAAGGCAAATTTGAAATTCAAAAATCTTAGAACAATGTTTTGGCGTATAGTTTCTTACTTAAGATTGGCTACGGCCTATGTTCACCTCAATCTCAAGGCACATTTGGAATATCGTGGCGCATTTATTACCCAAGTAGTAGCGATGATTCTGAATAATTTAGTTTGGGTAACATTTTGGGTACTGTTTTTCCAACGCTTTCCGGTGC
The DNA here is from genome assembly GCF_014698115.1 of Nostoc sp. FACHB-973. GTDB lineage: Bacteria > Cyanobacteriota > Cyanobacteriia > Cyanobacteriales > Nostocaceae > Nostoc > Nostoc muscorum. The sequence goes on along the minus strand of NZ_JACJSJ010000010.1, from coordinate 120,166 downwards.
TGCGTGGTTGGACTGTACAAGATGTAATCACTCTCTGGGCATTAGCAGCAGCAGGTTTTGGTTTAGCTCATTCTATCTGCGGTAATGCTTTACGGCTCAGTGGTTTAATTGTACGAGGACAGTTGGATGTGTGGATGCTTTATCCGCGTACTCTCTTATCCCACTTATTGTTGGGACAAATGAGTGCTACATCTTGGGGCGATTTGTTGTTTGGCTATGGAGTGTACTTATTTTTTGTCAGACCGGATGCACTACATTTGGCTATGTTCACAGCATTAACGATTTCATCTGCTGGGGTATACATCGGCTTTAATGTATTAGCAGGGAGCCTGAGTTTTTATATTAGCAATTCTGAAGGACTAACGCAGCAGTGGCGAAATGCCATGCTTACTTTCAGCACTTATCCTGCAACTTTATTTGAAGGCTGGGTTAAATTGCTGTTGTACACTTTGATTCCGGCTGGGTTCGTTACTTATTTGCCTATCAAAGCACTACGAGAGTTGTCTTTAATACATACAATCCTAGCTGTAGCTGGAGCAATTGCAGTATTGTTAGTTGGTGTAAGTGTTTTTTATCACGGTCTACGACGTTATTCTTCAGGTAATTTGATGGAGATGCGTGGTTGAGTTTTACACATTAAATCAGTTCAGCAGTGGATTTAATCATGAAATACAAACAAGCCTCACTGGGGGTGCGAGTAGGCATTTAATAAAAACCTGAGAATTTCTGTTCAAACTCTGTCGCTGCTCGCTCGCATTGCTCCTAAAGCAACCAGCAGCCCACCATGAACGCTTACATGAATTCGGCATTCTTGCCAAAGTTCAGGGATACAATGCTCCTGGGCACTACTTAATGCTGCTTCAAGGTAGCCTTGCCAATTTAATGTTCCTCCCGCCAACACCAGAACTTCTGGATTCAACAAATGAATAGTTGTGGCAATCCCTATTCCTAACCAGCGTCCTGCATCTTTGATCGCTTTCAAAGCGATAGCATCCTTCTGCTCCACTAGAGTAGTTAACTGTTGAGTATCAACACCTAAACGTTGCAAGAGCGCAGCTCCACCTGCAAGTTGATCTAAAGTTTTGCTGCCCTGTGCTGTAACGATTGGCGTAGCTCCAAGTTCCCCAGCCCAACCCTTTGCGCCTTGCAAAAATTGTTGATTCACCCAAAAAGATGCGCCAATGGCAGTACCAACGATAATTAATGTTATATGTGCTGGTAAACCGACCTCATGCTTGGCTTCAATTAGTGCTGCATCAGAATCATTAAGGACACAAACAGGGCAAGGAGAGTCTTTTGTAACAGAAGGCAACCAACCATTCAGTTTTGGTAGTACATCACTAGAAATAACTTGTCCAGATTCCTTGACTAGTCCAGGGATAGCAATACCTATAGAACTTGGTGGGACTGGTAATTCCTTTAAGAAACTAGCAATTGCTGTATCAGCATCTACACCTGAAAAATTAAAACCTGTGGTAATTTTCTTAAATTGAAGTCCGGTTGCTGTATTAGCAAGTAACAACATTTTCGTTCCGCCAATGTCTATTCCAATCTGAAGCTTTTCCATATGTCCTCTAGCAAGTATTACCATTGATAAGCTAATGCTACATCTGCCCCCAAGAGTGACCTGGTACAATCCATTGTTCAAGAATAAGTATTGTGCAAATAGTATTGATAAACATGAAATAGCAGTCAAGAAGACTGCTGATTGATTTACCAATTTCCCAACTTTTGATAAGTGTTTGTAACCCAGTTATAAATTATGACTCTCCGGTTTAATTTTGCTGTATCAGCGATAAAATTAGCTGTTCCTCCAGGTTGCTCATCCCAGATAGCAATCATCATATCGTGGGCATTTTTTATTTGATTAACTACCCATCGGTTACGAGCATTTAAACATTTGATTCCTCCAGCTTCTTGATAAGGTAAGTTGGAAATAAATTTGATAGCGTCGCATTGGGATAACAGCCAATGATACTTCTGCTTATCGAGATTATTCCATTTGGCATCTTGGTTAATGCAGTGTACGGCAGCAGTAAGATTTATCTCAATAGGGTACTTATCCTTTAAGCCTAAAATTATCTCTACTGCTGCGGTATCAACCCCCAATGCCATGCCTGAATAAAACTGGATGCATTTGTAACCCCACTCAACAGAGCGATCGCAAGCACGAACAATCATACCTTCAAGTCGGTTACGCACCTGCTTCCATCCTTCCTCATCAAATTTTTTGTGACTGTTTCCTGTAAATGCCACTTTTAGAGTTGGTTTATCTTTTATGAGGCAATCAACAAACTCTTGGGGCAACCAAATATTAGGAGGAAGATTGAAATTGCTAATCAAGGAAGCTATCTCAGGGTCAGTGTATCCTGCAAGGTTGCATCCAATCCTAGTTGTTAGGAATTCTAGTTCAGGATGAGTCTTTGCATATTCGACTAGTTTCTCAATTTGGGATTTGATTTGGGTAAGGGGGATTGATCGCATACCCTTATTTAGGTCTTTGGTTGCGATCGCCCAGGATTGCCCTTGTCGTCCTTGGGGATTACCGTATTCTGCATTGCAGTACTGTCGCGCAAATAAAGCGCTTCCAGCACCATGTCTTCCTTCTGTGTTGCTGCCAAATACAAAAATCTGGTTTTCTGCTAGTTTGGTAATTCTGTCAGGAATAATTTTGTAGGGATTATTATTTGACATTTGGTTCTTTTACCCAAAAGAAAAGATTGGGATATCTGTGGTTAAATTTTTTTACTTCTGCTTGAGCAGCAGTTAGGTTATCCCATAATTCCATCTCTCCATAATCACCTCTTATCATTGCTTCTTGTCTAGAATTTGGATGATTGAAAATTAGGGGTGATGCGTCTTTAGTAGAATTTTTTCTTCGCCAACAAATACAATACTTGTCCATTTTATATAAACTGATAATAAAAGGAATTACTATCAGTTTATATTTTTATTATGCTGACTGTTTCATCTGGTTTAAGGCTATTAACATTTCTTCTCGATTGAGATGTCGTTTCTTGCCTGTTTTAGATGCTTGAATAGCGTAACTCCATTTTATTCCAGCTTGTGAGCATCTTTTCCTTAACTGTTGAACAGTGATATGTTTGTTGGTAGATACTTGATTTTTGTTGGATATCCGAAGTTTGGATTTGTCAGTTAAGTTTTCAATTTTACTTACAGTGGTTTTTATGGATGTAGTGCAGTTGCAGTGCTTTTCAAAAGCGATAGATATCTCTAGCAAGAATTGGAAAATGAAGAGAGTAGAAAATCCGTAAATAAGAATATAGAGAAGTCCTGTTAGCATATACTGTGCTAATTCCATTGTTTTAACTCCTGTTGATATAATTAGTAACTGGCTATTTAATGAAGCGGTATACCAGCTTTCTATTTATATCAAAGCGTTAGCTTGTGTAAATTTACTCTGAAGAAAAGGCTCGATAATAAATTAATGGTATAGCAGTGATGAAATATTTTGGACTTGGTTTACTTCGATAAAGATGTCACCCTACATATATTTAACAACTGTTCTAATATTATCAACTAACTGTAGTATCATATTCCAAATAGCTTTCCAGCCAAGTATTATTCCCCAACATCCGCTAATAAATAGACCAAGTACTGATTTAAGGAAAATAACCGCCCTGTAATTTATTTCGACATTTGATTCGGCTCTGGCATAGATAAAACCATCCCCAATTTGATTTTTCAAATTCCTCATTTTTTGTTCTTCTTCTCTAATCCTTCTTTCTTCTTGCACTTTCCAGCCCCAAGGGACAAATCCCAAAATAATCGAAATGGGAAGGTAGAATGGCCATTTATATATATAGCCAAGAGAAGCATAGATGATGAAAAAGGTTAGCCCCAAACCAGTACGCCAAACTAAGCACCAAATAATAAACAAACTGTTGATAATAGCGTTACGGATAACTATACTTCGATTTTGATGATATGACATTTGAAGATGTCTCCCGATAGCTAATATTTAATTTTTATTTATGGTGATTGCATACCTTAAGGTTAAACTTAAGGCTAGTTTGAGTTATCATCTTGATAGTTAGAAATTAGGAAATACATAATCAATTTTAAGTACCTACTGAACCACATTACAGAAGGTTAAATATACCAACCTATCGTAACAATGTTTGTACTTAGTCCGGTATAGTTACTGTTGCTAAAATTGATATTTACTGTTTTACCGATTATATCTTCACTGACTTTAAATCTAAGCAAAGTTTTGATGATTTTTTTAATAACTTTAAAATTGAAGTATAGTTATTAAAAAAATAAAAATGATTAAGATTTGACTCTTAACCATTTGATAATTTATTTGTAAAATGATGGGATATACCTATGTTTGATTTACATGGTTGAGGCGTATGCCATTAGTTGTGGTTTTTCTTGTTGCGCCCCTTAGTAGCTGATTGCACCTTAAACCGTACCTGTTTCCCAATAGTTATCTCAGCAACATCGCTAATATCTTTACCAGATTTATAGGCTTCAAGAATTGCCTTGTTATTAGCTTGGTACTTAATAACTCTAAATTCATCAGGAAAATCTCGATCGTCTATCTCTACTAGTAAGTTAGCGACTTTGGGCGGGTTATCCCTGATTTCAATTACCCTTTCCTTACCAATATTTTTGTCACTGATTAATCCAATCTCGTGTAGATGGATCAGGGTACGCTTGATTTGTTCAAGTTGAGTTTTACGACGTGAGATTACCTGGTCGTGGAGTTCGGCTACTCGCACTTTTCTTTCTTCCCAGGTTTCAAGGTCAAGATTTAACTGGTCAACTACCCAGGCGATCGCATCGATTTTGGTTTCGATACCATCTTGAACACCCATAAGTTCTTGTACGAGTTGTTCTACTTTACCTTCTTCGCCTAACTCGCTTGCTTCTTCTATCTGTGACCAGAGTTTAGCAGCATCTAAGCTTAACTCTTTGAGCGTGAGTTGATTAATTTCGCGTTCAATTGCTTGAGTCATGATTTACTTTTTGATATGAAAAGCCAGTAGCAGTTACCTATTTACCTGCTACTGCTTGTTGACTAGGAAGAGTTGATGCTTGAAGGGAGATTGAATTTAGTACCTGTACCGCAAGTGATAGTAATCTGACTTTTCTTGTGCTAATTCTGCTTCATAGTCGTAGTAATCCGCCTCGTTTAGTAAAGTGCTTATTTGTTGAATTTGCTGGGCAGAGGTTACTAATTTTTTGTTAGCTTTTAGATTAGAATTAGTAGTAGTTTTCATGGCTATACAACTTCAATTTTTCAATGAAGTTATTGCGTCAGCAAATGTTGTGATATTGACTTAGAAAGATAATATTTCTCTTTTACCTTTCTCATAACTATCTACTATTGATTTGTCTTTAACTACTGGCTTTTCTACCACAAAGATAGTTGTCCTGGTGATATGTTTCCCCGTCGTCGCGTATGGAACAGCAGATGACAAGCTGTGCATAAAGCCGCGAGATTCTCGACTCGATTATCTTCGGGCAGATAATTCCAGTGGTGAACTACTAAAGTTTTAATACTGCGTTCTCTACGATTTAACCCATCTCTTTTATCAGTTGGTCGTAAGCATTGTATACCACAGCGCGTGCATTTCCAGTCGGATTTTGATTTGACCTCAAGTGCGATAGTATCCCAGTTTGAAGAATAGCGACTGCGGGTTTTGCTAGTCATTAATCAGTCCTTTTGGGTTACACAAAAATAATTTTGATTATATCGTTAATGTTTATCATAATATCCTTAATTTTTTATATTTAGTTTGGTTTGTAAATTTATTTACGTATTTAAGGAACTCTTGACTTTTAAAAAAGGATAGATATGCACTGATTATTGTAATTGAATAATGCAGGTTACGCCAAAAAATAAAATATAAGTCTTTGATATCGGTATGGATTCATAGCGGAGTAAGCTAATGATTGACGCAGAGGATCTACTAATCTTGATCTTGCTGTTGCTCCTTTGATGAATTTGATGCAATATTGTTGTTCTTATATTGAGTATTTAAGCAGAAAGTTTTTCGGAAAAATTCACCTGCGACATAACTTGTGTGCGTATTGAATTAGCAGCTGTCTCTGCAATTTCTGCTCTATCAGAATCAGTAAGCAGTACTGCAAGTAGCGATTTGAGAGCTTCGCGGTTAGATATAAACTCTTCAGCGTATAAATCATCTTGCAGCAGGGTGGCTTCTAAGTAAGGTAATAGCTCAGGCGCAGGAGATAATAACCGTTCTTTAATGCGTCTCCTTGCAGTCTCTGTTGCCGCTTTTGTACCTACACCTAAATCCCATGTTTCAATTATTAGCCGGATTTCACGGTTAAGTGATACACGTAGCGTTGATAGGCGACCAAATAAAGGAAGGTTAAGCATTAAAGGCGGTAGTGTATTACCCCAATCCAAACCAGCACCAATAGTGCAATTGGCTTCATCTTCGATACGAACAGCCTCATCGAGCCATCCTTCACCAAAAAGTAAATCTATAGCTTCTTGGGTTGTTACTGGCTCGTTCACCTCAGAATTATTATTTTGCTGTTGATGATTCATAAATTTTCACCCGATCTTCGTCTCAATACACCATACTCAAAGTAAACCAAATTATCGTATTCTTCTTCAGGTCCGCAGTTAAACATATTTTGTTTCTCGTAAAATCCTACAGACCTTGGTAAAGAATGCAACCCAACTCTACCTTCATACCCAAGCTCAACACTTCTAATTCTGGCGAAATTTAAAAGTGCTTGACCAACACCTTTGAATTGAGGCGGACGCTGAATTTCAATTCGGTTAGTGGGGGCAGTTGCAATACCATCAACATAAACTAGTCTCTTACCAATATTCAACCGGGAACCGTGCATTTGTGTTTCTATTATCATTAATCCTTGAGTTGTGTTTTCGCACTCAACTGCATAACCTTCAAGATTTGCTTGATTAGCAATATATCTTAATTTAAATATCCAGTCCCAGTATTTATCTTCTTGAGTAAATAACCTTAACTTTTCGACCCAATCATTGGCATAATCATCAACATGTTTTTGTCCTAAATCTACCAGATAGGCTTCAACAGGTGTATTATCAACACCCCTTTTTAATTCGATTTTTAGTTGCACATAAAGCTCCTAATGCTCAACTGATTATTAAAGCTTGTGGCTGCTATTTGACTGATAGACAAAAGAATAAATGTGAATGCGTATATCAGTGGCTTTATGCCAACCAGCTAGCACAGCATCATCTGAAATTTCTCCCAGAACTACCAAATTATCTTCTTTATCCACATAATAAGGTAAAGGTTCAGCACTCAACCAACCATAAGCAATGGCTTCTTGGTCTCGCTCAAAAATTGAAACTTCTAAACTTTGCTCATATCTTGAGTAGTAGTAAGGTAAATAGCAAGCTGGATATTCTCTTAAAGATTCGCGATTAACTGTGTATGATTGCCAACGTAGTCGCTCACCCTTAATTTCTTTTGGATTAGCTTCTAGCCAATCATAAAGCTTTTTAGCTTGCCGCAATGCATGGTCTTTGCCTTCAAAAACAACGCTGGGAAGAAAAATATCGCCGTCAAAATGCACCGCAACTTCAAATAAATCTTCATCCTCATCCTCATCTTCGGCTTCGGCTTCTGTTACCTCAATGATTCCAGCCTTATATAGTTCGGTCATTTCCCTGCATTGCTTCGTCAGATATACCTCTACATTATTAAAATTTTAGCTTTCAGTTACAAAATAATCAGAACGCTCTGTTGGTTCTAATCCCTTATCTGGAGGGAAGTTTTGTTTGTGTACACGAGCCAGCACCGTAGTGTTAGTGCAGGTCGGCATTATCTCCAGGAGGAACTAAAGCCCTATTCTTTTTCTTACCCGCGATCGCATTAACAGAGCGAATCAGTGTAAATTCAGAAATTCTTAAAATTAATAAAAATTCTAACTTGCCGGATGATATAACCCCGTATCCTGATTAAATTCCCATCCTAACCCTGCTCTATCCTTGCCTTTGCACCATCCCACAAAAAGCGGTGGTGGCAGATTAATTCGCTGCTCGCGTATAGTTTCTACACTTACACCAAGTCTTGAAGCTAAACCTTCTTCCGTTAGCGGTTGGATTCGAGGAGTTTGCCCTTGATAATATGAATTGTTGTTGTACGATTTCTTCTGCCGTTTCGGTTGGTTGTTGAGATAATTTTGAATTTTAATAATCGCCTCAGCAAATTGTTTCATTTGGGCTGTTATCTCTTCAGTTTTTTGTTCTAAAGAGTCCAGGCGTTTATCTTCATTACCAGCAATTGCATCAAGGTCATCTAGAGAACCATCTAGGTATAGCTCAATAAAACGGGTGAGCGTTGCTGTTGCCGTCGTGCCTTTCGAGTTGCAACGGGCGATAAACTGCTCCCACATCTTTTGGTCACAGTTGAAAGATGCTAGCTTCTTTGTTCTCCCTGTATTGCTCATATCTAGGTAATGTCTAGGTATTATCTAGGTAAACTAGTCCGCGGACAGGAACAACTGAGTGTGTTTCCATCTTGATAACTACCTTGACACTATCATGATGAGCGTATGAGTGCGATGGCCTAACCGCCCGGCGGAGGCGATGCCTTCTCTACGAGAGGCTACGCCAACGCCTACGCTTTTTACCGATGTTTGCTTTTTCTACGCAGTGCGTGAGAAGTCCCAACACGCCCGACGTGGTGAATGTACTTTGCAGTTGTCGCCGGGGAAGCATGGCCCAAATCTGCTTGCAAGTCAAAATCAGAAGCTCCATTTTTCTTAGCCAGCGTTGCGTGAGTGTGGCGGAGAAAGTGGGCGCTGAACTTAATTCCCGCACAAGCAGAAATTTCCTCCATCATCAGTCGCAACCCGCGATCGCTTAAAGGTTTACCCCTATCCCGCCGACTGGGACTAGGAAAAACCGGCTGATCGTTGCCTGCATCCCCACGATAATCCAGTAGCACCGCACTAGTTTCCGGATCGAGACTAATAGTTCTGGTTTTATTTCGTTTCCCCGTCACAGTTAACAATAGACAGTCCCCATCCTCCCGAAACTGCCGCCAAAATAACCCCGGCGTAATTACGCGCTTACCATAATCAGAAGTTTGCCGCGCAATTTCTCCCGCCCTCACCCCACTGTAAAACATGAGAGTAAACAGCAGCCAATGCATCTTATTAGTGTTATGTTGCAAGTCTACTGCCATCGCCGCTTTTTCCAACTTAGCAATCTCGCGTTCCGAGAGAATGCGCTCTGCGAGCTTATCGTCCCACTGTATGCTTAAGTCCTTGCCCAAGTCGATAGCAAAATAACCAATAGAAGCTCTAGTACCCCACTCCCACAAACTTTTAATCGCTGCCGTGTACTTAGCCGCAGTATTTTTACTAATTCCATAAGTATTTTTCTTTCCCCGTACTGGCTTTTCATCCTTGAGCCAAGCCAGATAAGCGTGTAGATGGAATAACGTTACCATCCTCAAATCAGATATCCCAAACCGCGACTGCATATAATCGACAAGCTCATAACCAATTTGCCGATATGCCCGTCGCGTTTGGTCGCTTTTAATAGTGACAGAATGCACCCATAGCTCAATTAGCTGTTGTGTCGAATTAATTTTTTGGCGGTTGGGAAAATAATAATCCACAAGCGCAACACGAGCTTCATCAAGCGGTAGAGTCACCACCTCCACAGCAAGTGATTCCACGCTTTTGACGGGTAAATTTTCCATAATAAAATTCCCCAACCCCCACTGATAATTATGATGCCGAGAACTGTAATTCCCGGTATCTTTATGATAGTTGTTTCCAGGACACGATTAAATTACTCATCTAGAATCATCTATATTGTATATACGCGGATATCCCATATGCGATGATGGTAGTGGGGAAAGTTGGGGAAGTAGAGGTAGATGGGGAGGTAGGGGGAGTAAGTAAATATTAGAACTTGAAGCAAATGGTTAAAGAACTGGTTAGAAATCACTTCTCCACAACAAAAGCGCGAGGGACTGGTGGAATATCCGCAGATAAATATAAAACTTCTGTCTGAAGAAGACCGGGAGTTGGTGAAGCAGGCCAAGCAGCGTGCTGAGGAGTTGCGCTTAACTTTTAAGGAGTTTGTGCTGGATTGTATTAGAAATGCACTGGTGGAAGAGAGTGCGGATGGTGTAAGTGCAACTGCTGCTGAAATTGAAGCTTTGAAAGCTCAAATCGCCGCCCTGGAAGAGAAGGTGAATATTCCTTCTGCGACCAAATCGGAAGTACATACCCTCCAAGAGCGGTTAAATCAATTGCGGGTGGGGATTTCAAATGAAATTAAGAAGGATAGGGAGCAACTTGCTTCTTTAACGCTGGCGATCTCCCGACTTGAAAGCCAAATTGAACAGCTCATACCTTCCTTAAATCTTCAGGTGGATGGCGAAGGTAATGCCGACAGTGATAGCGACTGGATTTTTGGGGAAGGCTCAGGTAGTTTGGGAGGAGAATATGTTGAGGGTTTTTGAATGTACCCAACTGATGGAGGGCAACTCTACTACTGGAGTTAACTGTGCATCAATACGGGTTTGTGTTCAACAGCAATTCGGCGGGACGACAATTGTTTATTTTCCTGTTTTTGTAACTACGAAATTTCTGTATTCTTTCGTTTCTTATGAGGGGTGGTAGTTGGTCACTTTTTCATTAGAGCGATTGCGAGCGAACTATTTCGATTGTAACTAAAAGCTTGCCATTGCGGTTAACCTAAGCAGGCTAGTCACCTTACCAACTCGGCTTCAGAACCAGACGTGCCGTAGGATAGGCAATGATGAAAGAGCGATAACTTAGCTAAAACTACACCCCCACCGCACAAAACCCAGCCCAATGAAAAGCGTCACAAAAGGGTTTACTATCATCCAGTAACTGATGCAGACGACGATTTAGCGCCATCTTCACTGTTGGAGGTAAGGGCAACTTAATTTGTATAATCCATTTTTTTAATTCCGTCTTTGTGACATCCCGCAGCCATAACTGGGCTAAATTAAGAGATGTAGCTACAGAAGAACCGTTTCGGAGATTGTGGTAGAACTGGAGCATCAAAAATGATGTTGACAAGTCATTCACTGTCCAAAGCGAACTCACTAAACTAGGAGTACCCGCGTATAGGAAACCACTGGGTAAACCGATGTACTCATCGCTGAGGCTGGAGGGGTCAGTCAAACCCGTTTCGCAGGCAGAAAGAGTAACGAGGCGCGCTTGCTGCAAGTCCAATTTCAAGATTTCTGCCAAAGTCAACGGCCCATCTGCTAACTGCAATGCTGAGTCTAGTGGGGATACCAGGTCAAATATGCCGTGGCACGCAAAGTGGACACAGTGGATGCCTTGCAACAGACTGTTACTGAAAGCAGCTTTAGTTGCTGCTAACTGTTGAAAAACTGTTGCTATCTCAAATTTATCCTTGATTGCTTCAACTTCGATAGCAGCATAGGAAAGGTCACTTGTGGGATTTTGGATGGCGAACAGATGTTTAAAATTGGGTCGCTGGCGGGTTTGAGCTAATTGCAGCAGCTGGCAACTCGGAGCATAGCGGATTCCACGGCTAAATCTATCAATGAGGGTAGTATCAAATACAGGCGAAGCATGAAGTGGTAATATATGCAAAAATCGATGGGGAATCAAAATTAGCTGGTTGCACTCTTGCGGTAACTGAGATAGGAGCCTGTCGAAGTGCAAATTCCTAGCCAGTTCCTCTAGACGCGGCATCAGTTGAGTTTGCCAAGAGTCTTTATCCTGGTAGTAATCTTTTAGGTATACCTCCAGCCAATTTGCTAGGTCTTGCAGGTCTTCTGGAGTAGACCGCCAAACTGTAATGCGTTGCTGGTTTTCTTGTACAGAGATAAAAGAATTGGCTTCAGTTTCACTGTTAAGCGCAGGAGAAGAACCAGTATTGGAAGTCACAACGAATGTAAAAATTTGACCGTCAGCAACGAACCACTCAATTACAGCAGTGCGATCATCAAGACTTGCTAGGAAGGGGGCTAAATCGAAGCTAGAACCAACAGCCAAGTAACTGTCTTGTAGTATGTTGCGCTGCTGTCGCAATTTGTGCAGCTTTTGAGCTAGAACAGTAGAGTTAGAAGCTGTTCCTGACTGGATGTACTGCTGTCCCTGGTTAATTTCATCCTGAAGCTGTTGCAGTTGACTAGCAATGTCTGGAGGAAAGATACTGTGATTGTCACGGCTGAGAACTAACTCTACCAACTGGTGTGTTTTACTACGTTCAACGTAAGTAATTGCCTTGCTAATATATTGCGGTTCATTAACAGCTAGTTCTAGGGAAACCTCCACTATGTTGATATAAAGCTGATGCCATTCCTCAGCTAGCTTACGTTTAGCAATATCCCCAGAGACTATTTCACTCCGCAAAAACTCCACTGTATCAACTGCTGCGACAAAAGCAGAGTAGGCTAGGTGCAGTTGGTGCATATCCCGGTAAGCCACACCCAAATTTAGTTGTGTTTCCGCATAGTAGATGGGAAAAGCAGCCTGAGTGCGTATCTGCAATGCTTCCTGATAGCAGTTAATTGCCTGTGCTAAATTTTGGTGACGTTCGCCGAGTATGCGTTGTTGCCAAGCAACAGCTAAGGCATTTTGCGTTTCTGCCCAAGTTTCTGGAAACTCAGCTTTGGTATAGACTTGGAGAGCATTTTGGTAACAAGCGATCGCTCGTTCGAGATTTTCTGCCTTCTCTCCATCCAGGCGTTGCCAGTATACTACTCCCAGGTTCTTCTGCGTCTCTGCCCATTTTGCTGGAAACTCTGTTTGAGTGTAAACTTGGAGAGCATTCTGCAAATAGTTAATGGCGCGTTCCAAGTTACTGGCTTTGTTTCCCTGCTGGCAATCGCAGTAAACTACTCCCAGATTTTTCTGCGTATCTGCCCATTCCACCGGCAATACACTACGGCTACGCACCCGCAGACTGCTGTGAAAACAAGCAATTGCTTGTTCTAGATTGGCATCTGGCTCTCCCTGGATACGTCCACGATATGCTACTCCCAGGTTATGCTGCGCTCTGGCCCAGTCTACTGGATAGTCATCCTCAGTGTATACTTGCAGGGAATTTTGGTGGCAGAGAATTGCCTGCTCTAGGTTTTGCCCTTGGTCGCCCAAAATTCTGCTACTGTAAGCAGTACCCAAGTTGTTTTGGAGCATTGCCCACTCTTCTGGGAAAGAATCTTGTGTATAGACTTGTAGGGCATTTTGATAGTAGGCGATCGCCTGCTCTAAATTTTCTGCTCGTTCTCCACGAAGGCGATTATTGTACGCTGCACCAAGACTGTTCTGCACAATTGCCCAATGTTGTGGCAACTCGGCTTGTGTGAAGACATCTAGTGCAATGTTGTAACCTGCAATAGCAATTTCCAGGTTACTCGCCCTACTGCCCAAGGGAAAATAGAACATGAAATTGCTAAAGTTGACGAACAATCCAGCAATTGTAGTCCTTCCTTCTGGTGGTATTGTTGAGAACAAGTTAGCTGCAAAGCTGGGTAAGATTTGAGCAAAAGCATCAGTGAGCTTGTCTAAATTGGCTTTGAGCAGAGGTTCAATCACCTGTGGATTGCAGTTGCTCTGTAAAATTGCTTGCCAAAGCTCATTCCAAAAAGGCACAGTTATTTTTGCAGTTTCCAAAGTCACTAACATAGCTGCATAATTACGTAGATTATAAATCTGATTAGCTCCCTGCAAGTTACCCTGTTCTTCCTGCCGAATAGCTGTTTGTTCTAACCATTCCACCCAGCCACTATCAACAAATTCTCGCCTAGCCCGCAAAATTTCCGACGCACGAGTGCTGTCGCAACGGAGTAGTTCTTCGGTTAAGTCCAGATAGGCTTGGTGGCGTTGTGCGTCCATGTTGTTTGAGTCTACTCAAATCTGTTTTTGCATCGTTTTTAGGGGATGGTGACGGTTTTTGTGTGATGTTCTGATGTTGAGGGAGCGATCGCGTAGCTTAACCAGTTAAACCAATATATATTCTGGACGACTTGTTTACATTGGAGTATTATTTACTACCAATACATTTATTCTTTTGAAAAGCTTTCCGTAACAAGCAAAATCACCAAAAATAGTTTCAATAATGGTTAATTTCATTGTTTTTTGGTTTGAGACGAAGAAGTATCTGGCTGGTTTGACTTGTTACTTTCAGTTACCGAGTTTTCAATCATGTCCTTACTTTCTGAACCTGTTATGGGAGTCTTATTACCACCCGCAGCTCGTAAACTGTCTAAATCTTCAACTGGTACGTTGAGGATAGCATCTAGAATTTGCGGACGGGTTTCATACCAGAGGGCGATCGCATTTGAGATTTCTTCAACATCATCTGGGATATTTGCCAGCAATTCTAGTACATCGGTACGGTCTTCTGTCGTTAATAACTCAGGTTGGTTTTGTAATATGTATACAAAAGTTAAAATATTTTCTTCGTAAGGTGACATTTTTTACTCCTAAGCACCAATAACAGAGAATGCTGCCCAATAAAAAGGTTCCCGAAACGGCTGGGTATTATCTGGTGACTCTTGTGCTTTTTGCTAGGCTGTGCAGCAGCGATTAAGGCAAAACCCTCAGCTTATTCATAATGCTTATGAATAAACTGCAAGTTGTTAATATCCCTTTCAGTTTTTACTCATACTAATGATCGCATTTCTCACTAAATCTTCTCCCTCTTGATCCTGGTTTCTTTGAGCTGCTGCTAAAGCCAAATGTAATCTAAGCAAAGGGTCTTGGTTTTTTTCAATCCATCGCCAATAAGGACTTAATGAAGCTGTTATCCTTGCAGTGCGACAGATTTTATCTGAACTCGTCTCATGGTCATAACCCCATTGAAGAAATAAAATTAAGTTTGAGTTTTCTTGCAGAAGCAACTGCTGCCCTTTCTTCTCGTCTCCATTACCAAAAAGCTGGAGAATTGTGTTGCAGAAATTGCCATTATAGAAATCCAAAACTTTCAAAGCAAGATAGTCAATTCCTCTTCCTTTTTGCAATTTACTTTCTGCGTAAGTACGGGCGGGTTCGGGTAAAGTTACTCTCCAATCAGATGCAGTAGAAGACTTTTCTGCCATTGAAAACTTGAACAGTTCTATTACAGCCTTATTTCCGTTTCTACCCCAAACAGCCCTCGCTAAATCCCGACTCAACCCACTAGGAAAGAAAGCCAACAAAGGAAATATATCTTGCCCTTCTGGTGATAACATCTCAAAAGAACGCTCCAATGTTATCCGCAGACTTCTTTCTTTTCTTGCTTCAGGAGAATAAGAACTAAGAACTTCAAGTGGTTCAATCTCCAAGTCGTCACACAGCATCTTGAGAGTACATTGAGTTTCTGCCATATAAGATGCTGCAAGTTTAATGGGTAAAGGATAACCATCCAGAAACTGTACTAAAAGATTAAAATTTTCTGCCAAATCATCATTATTTCCCCATTGTGCTGGTGATGGAGCATACTTTTTAAATATTTCTCTCGTTTCTGATGCTCCCATGCTACAAACTTCTTCTTGATGGTAATAAACAATATCACTGACAAGAGAATAACGGGAAGTTAACAACAGTCTTAAATGAGGACACTGTTCTAAAAGTGAGTTCAAAAGTTCAATGAGTTCATTAGATTCTTTCTCAATTAAGCTATCTAAATCATCGAGTATTAAAAATACTTGTCTACCCCTTAACTCTTTTTCTAAAGCAAAACTTTTTAATTCAAGGCTCTGTTTAATTTTGGTAATTAGTGTACCTACAGAATCAGTATTGCCCAAACTAATAAACCAAACCCCATCCTTATAGCGATCGCGCTCATGTAACCACTGACCAATGGCATAAGCTAAGGCAGTTTTACCTATTCCTCCCATACCATGTAGAGCAATACAACGTTTCTCTGTGTCTACCAGTACTTTAATTACCTGATGTATTTCGTTTCTGCGTCCTACAAAGTTTGAATCTTCACGGGGAATATTAGTATTTGACCACTGAGGATAGATAACCTGGTGAGAATTTGCTGGTTCTATAATCAACGATTCATGATGAGAAGCTTGAGGTAGCAATCGAAATTTTAAGGCTTCATCGAAATTAACACCTTGCTGAAAAGTTTGAGAATTAAAGATTTTTCTTAATTGGTCATCAAGTCTAACTGCATTACGACTTAATAAAAAACTATTCACAACTGAATCTTGATTGAATAATGCCTGATAAAGTCGTCGAGAAAAGCATCGGGCTGCAATATCTAAAATTTTATCTTCAGCGTTAACCGCTATGACATGAGGCACTCCTGCTTTTATAAAAGCTTGAGCTAACTTTTCTGAATGAGAGGCATTTAATAATGCTAATTGACAGGGTGGTTGCTGTTGATTTGATAAAGCGATCGCTAGTTCTTCTTCACTAAAATAGCGAGTAATTCCCACTTCATCTTCTAAAACCAAAGCTGTACTATCCCCATCTTTCATTCCATGACCAATAAAATGAATAATCAGTGGTTTGACACGATGAGACAGCACATCTTGTAGAGTCTGGGAAGTAGCTATTTTAATCACTATTTCCACTGCTATAGGGTGGGATATATTCTCTAACACCAAAGCAATGGCATCAATTTCTTCCTGGATTGATAAATTCTGTACTGGTGATAAGTATTCATCAAGTAGAGGGGCTGAAAACAAAATTAAAATTGTATTATCTAAATCAGTGTGATAATCAATCTCAAATAAAGTAACTTCATCAGGAATTGATAAAGTTACTCCAGCAATCTCAACCTGACGTTCGCGCCTTGTTAATTTGCTAAATTCTTCTGCCGCACGCTCTAAATCCCCAGTAGTGTAACTCAACATTCCAAGAGCATAAGTAATCAGTGGTGCTTCAAATTCCACTAAGGCTTCTGGAACAGCTTCTATAAATGACACTAAACGAAACAGTTCTTTCCAGTTTTTTTGTTTCAACCTTGAATCAATAGCTTTTGCTAATTCACGACTCAGTTGTTTTGACTTAGTAGAAGCAAGTGCTATCCAATATTGAGGCTGGGTTAAATCTTCTTCCTGACCTTCTTCGCTGCCAAATTGCTGTCTTAAATAATGGGTATAAAAATCAGCTAATTTATCTAATTGCTGTTCACCAAAACGCTCATCTTCCTTAAGTTCTATTAGCAACAAATTTCGCACAGCAACATCCATTTCGTAAAGTTCATAACCCACCTCACGACACAAACGAGACAGAAGTATGCGAGCAACTGCTGTCCAGGGAGCTTGGGGTACAAAGCGCAGCCAAATTTGGTAAAGTAAATCTGGCGTGAGTGTCTGTGGAAATGCTGCATGACAAGCTAAATCAAAGTGCGCTTGCTCAAATTTTTGGGCAAATCCTAAGATTCGCTCCATAGCTATGTCCAAATTTGTTGCTCTAGCTTCACTCATAGTAACTATCATTACATCCACTGGTAAGGATGCTCCCAGTAAACGTGGCGACCGCGTAAAGTATTAATGGCTGCACTCAGTCCCTCACGACTCATTTCAAACATTGGCACAAAACGAGCAATTTTATCAGCAGTGGTATACTGCCAACTATCGTTAGGCATGGGATTCAACCAAGCATAATAATTTACTGATTGCTGAAGTTGCTCAACAAACTTTTGCGTATACTCAATTCGTTCTGGATTATAGTTACCTCGCGCAGCCCCAGCATCGCTAACAATTAGTAAGGATGTTTTTCTATCAATAGATTCCAGAAAATTTGTAATTCGTTGAGCTTCCAGTCTAGTTGGGTCACTAAAAAGATATTTTTCAGGATAGTTCTGGAAGTAATAAACACTGGTTTGCTTAATGTTTCCACCCCGTTTAGCTTTGTCTATTAATTGACGGGAGAGATGATGAAAAGGCACCATTGAGCCACCTTGATCAACCAGTAATACCAGTTTAACTTGATTGGTATAGCGTGGCATCATCTCTAGTTCAGGTAAAATCCCGTAGCGACAATTTTTTTCTAGCGTACCCGCTATATCTAACTCCTTCAATGTACCTTCGCGCACGTGGCGACGTAAAAAACGCCAACCTTGCTTCATCTCTCTACTAGTTACTGGTAGGTATTCAGCTGATAAATCTGTGGAGTAGTAACTTGTTTCAAAGCTACTAGGCTGATTGCTGCGAACTGCTTGAATTACCTGTTCCGGTTCAATTTCTTGCACTATATCAGCAGTTGGACTTGGTTCAGTAAGGGGTTTTTGAGGCTGAGTTGGCTGATTAGGTTCTTCGGAAATAGGTGTTGATGTAGAAGAACCGACAGTTTCTTCTGGCTTTGTTAATGAATTTACAGGTTGAGGCGTTTCGGTTTTTTTAGCTGTTTCGACAGCAGGTTTTAATGGTTCGGTAGTGGAAGATTGATTTATATGAGTTTGGGGTTGAGCTAGCACTTCATCAAAAAGCCGATTGAGTAAACGTGCTTCTTGCTCAGATTTTGTCCATAGTGTACAGCACAATCGCTCTAATGTTTGGCGATCGCCCATACCAAATCCACCTTGCAATGCCTGTATCGCCAACATATAATCTTCCACACCCAAGGGAAAACCGTATGACCGCAATTTATTAAATAAAATTAACAAAGCATTGAGTAAAGGAATTTCAACGGGATTCATTTTTCTCCTCCCGTGACGGAAGCAAGTAGTCCCGATAATCCTTCCAATACTTTAATAAAACTCCAGCAAATGGAAGTTCTCCTTCGAGTTTACTCAAAATCTCATCTTCGGGATATTCTCGCAAGATTGTAAACCAGTCAATTAACTCACTGGTACTCACTTTTTTACCAGTTTTACCAATATTTTTTTCCATCTTGTTTCGCAGTAGTTGAAAGCGTCTAACAGCTGCTGCTATAACTGATGGTTTTGAGTTCTGGAAGTGGGCGTTAATAATGTTAATTAATTCAGATTCTTGAGGAAATTTAATATAGTGGAATAAGCAACGACGTAGGAAAGCATCAGGTAAATCTTTCTCATCATTGCTAGTAATAAATATAATTGGAAGGTAGTCTGGATTTGCTTTGATTTCCTCTCCTGTTTCTTGAATGGTAAATCGTCCCTCATCTAATGCTTGAAGTAAATCGTTGGGAAAGTCAATATCGGCTTTATCAATTTCATCGATAAGAACTACAGTACGTTGCGAATTGTCCAGTGAGTTCTGAAACGCACGTCCTAAAGGGCCAAGCTTGATATAATTTTTAGGGTCATTCACTTTTGAGCGTCTCTGCTCATCATGCTGTGCTATTTGGGCATCCTGAAGACGAGCGATCGCATCATAAGTGTAAAAACCATCGTTTGCCCTAGTAGTAGACTGGATATACCAAGACTCATAAGGTAAACCTAGTTCATCAGCCACAGCACGAGCCAAGCGAGTTTTACCACAACCCGGTTCTCCTTTGAGCAACAAAGGGCGTTTTTGTAAAAAAATTGTCAGATTTACTGCTTCAATCAACTCAGGCGCGGGTATATAAGGCTCACGCCCATCAAATTCGGATTTACCTGTATAAATGCGGGGTATTACTGAATCAACCATTATGTTAATTTTCCTTTCCAACTAGAACACCTGAATCAACTTTTGTGCTAATTCTCTTTCCCAACTGGTATTACAGTACTGACAAATTTTTTCGTAAACAAGCTCAGGAACAACTTCTTGAGAATTTTCCAGTAATATATCAACACATAAACTTTCAGGTACTACCTTGTCTCTGACTGCTACTCGCAACCAACTAGCTAGCTTTGTACGGGGAAATTTTGTGTCGAGGAGTAAGCTTAAGGGAATTTTGGGGTATTGTGGGTGATTAACTTCCTCAGCCAAAGAAACTCCTGATGTACAGACTCCTCCTTTATTATCAATTAAAAACATCACCAAATATGTTTCTTTGTGATTAGCTTGTTCTACAATAGGTTGCCAAAAATATTGAATTAATTCATCTAAAAAACTCAATCTATCGCTTTGATAAATTTCATAAAATATAAAAATTAAATTTTGAAATCGCAATGCTTGAAAAATTTTATCCCTTATTTGTTCTGGCGATAAGCCAGTAGGCTGGTTGCCATGAACAAACCTTCGCCCAACTTCCTCCCAGACATCATTAATGTTCTTCTGATTGCTAAGTTTAACAATAATTTCTCTGCGTTCCCCATTTTTTAATTCTTGTAATTGCAACAGTCGAGTAACTAAAGGTAATTGCCCAAATTGATGATTACCATGAACTAAGAAAGCTGCTGTTTTGTGAGGAAATTTTTGCCAGTCTAGAGATGTTATTACTTTATCTTCCTGCTCGTCAAAGTCAATATCGAGAATCGAGTGAAAAAGTTTTTGCTTATCTAGAAAAAATTGTGTATCTAATGCTTGAGCTTGAACTGAAATTTGTTCAACTTTGACATATAAATCATTAATTTCGCTCCAACGGGCGTTATCTTGATGACAATTATCTCGTAAGGATTGCACAAACTGGGGAAATATACAACCATACTGTGCATGTCTACTTTCGAGAAGTATAGGTAGATTATTCATCACTAGATATAATCGACTTTTTTCTTCTACTAGCTCGGCTACTAAAAAAGAGAATTCTTTTTGTGCTTTGCAAAATGCATAAAGACTGTCATAATTTTTAAATTGCGGACAAGTAAGAAAAACTTTTTTGCATTCCGAATACAGGTCAGATGGTAGTTCCACCAATCAATCTCCCAACAGTTTATACTGCTCCAGCAATTGCTGGGATATCTCCAAGGCATCCTGATAATCTCTCACTAATTCTTGCAGTTCTCCTTCAGTCTCCACACCCAAGATATCCTGCAAATCATCAGGTAATTCATCACCAATACCAGCCGCTTCTGCTGTGCTACTTGGTTGTAATTTGGTTTCTACCTCTATTTGAGCAGTAGCAATAATTTCTTCTATTTCTGGTAATAAGAATTCGCGCCGCTTGAGAGCTAATTCTTTGACCCGTCTGAGAACGAAAAGCCATTCACCTATTTTTTGTCGGCGTTCTAGTTCAGTAGTAAGAACAGAGTCAAGTATATGTTCTTTGACTGTTTGCAATAGTAGCCACCAAGGTTCATCGCGGAACTCTTCCTGGCTCAATCTCTTAATTCCTAACACTTGAATGACGGCATAAGAAAGACGATTAAGCAAACTTCCGCTAGTTTTATCTCTTAAGCGTTTATCTGCATCAATTTGCAGAAATTGAGGTGAAGGCCAATCTTCATCGCTATGGGAACCGTAGACAAGATAGTAGCCAGTTTTTAAATCCGCTACGTTGAAATCCATGACTAAGGTAAACAGGTTTTTTTGGCTGCCTTCCTGCGCTAGATAACTCAATAATCTGCCCACAATATCAGTAACTTTGACAGCTACAGCCCAATCTGGTCGTAATGACAACTTAGCTACTAAATCAGCTTGTTTGATATGATCTACGAATTTTTGTATGGGTTTCCCCTGCAACACTGTGTATTTGATGTTAATCTGCAATGAATCACTAGAGCCGGCAGGCAGCCATTCAGTTAAATTGGTGCTAAGACCCAAACGACAAGGAGTGTTTCTTTGAATTGTAGATATTTGATGTAGGCTTTGGGTAGGAGAATTGCGTTGAAAGGAGCTTGTCACAGAAGAACTAAATGTGACTAAATCAGCCTGACCTAAGAAATTAGCTTGAAAAAATGCCTGAGCATCGTGTAGCTTCACCAGGAAGTAACTGTTGTCTAATTCCAGGTTGAATGCAGGGGAAGGTTGGTCTTGTAGGTAAAAAGGTTGACTAGCACCTGTTGGCATGATTTACTCCTGATTTTGGCTTTGTGCAGCTACAATTTCATCGTACAGTTTCGGACGATTGTGCTGCAAATCACTCAAGATAGCTTGAATTTTCGTGGCTTCCCGCAATTTTTGAGTTTCGTTTTCGCCGTTGTGCAATGCCACTACCTGAAAGTTAGTTACATTCAATACAGGTGCTCCTGATGTTCCTTCTTCGGTAGGGGCGCTATGGAGAATACGGTTGCTATCCAAATCAGACTTATAAAATCCACCAGAACGCTGCTGCGGCTGTCCTTTGGGATGCTGAATTACATATAGTTGCGTCACTAGCTTGAAATCTATGTCTGCATCCAATCTGAGAAATCTCCGGCGTTGCAGAGGAGAATCCTGGCGATCACGCAACCGCACAACAGCATAATCTAATTCCAGATTGTCGTGTTCCATTTGCACCAAGCCATATTCAATCCCAACGCCAGCTTGGGTAAAGTCAAAAGTGAATACGCTATTGGCTATTTGCTTTTGCAGGTCAGATGCACTAATTGGTGGCTCCCTTTTAGGATCTCTGGCTTCAATAACATGCCAACAAGTTAATGCCAGTTCAGAAGTTACCAGCCACCCCGTACCTGTAGGTATTTGTCTCATGTTCCCATTGACAATTTTGGGGACACTCACACGAGCAACTGCACGAGCGCAATTCAGCAGTTTCTCATCTGCTGCAATATAAGGCATCGGCTCACCTTTGGGGTTGGCTTCTGCTTTACGTTCATCTATACTTTGTAAAACTATGAGATTAGGCTTACTATTAGACTTAAGTGCAAGTATAGGTTCAAGTTCTTGTATTAGTTCAGATAAAGTCTGATGCAACTCCTTTACTGGATCTATTTGCTTTGTTAATAAACGCAGCAGTATCATTAACACATTTTCTTTGGTATCATTGCGATATTCATCATCTAAGTAAGCAATTACTCTCTGCGCTCGTTCATCTCGACTACTAGTTTCTGGTAAATTATTACACCACGGTTTGAGCACATCGTTGGAATCAAAAAAATCGATTAGTCGGTCATTAGTCCTAAACTGATCGCAATTCGACAAAGTTCTCCATAGTCGAGGATATATATTTTCAGGAATCCCAGGCATATCATTTGTTACAGCTACATGCTCATGATAGTGTAAATTTTGCGGGAAACTTGTGACAGCAGGTTGCTCCCATGAGTCACCGCCAAACCTGGATTGACTTTCAACTGGTGCAGTGTCAATACTTTCTTGGACAGTAGCTTTGAGAAGTTGTAAGCGATCGCTTATCGGTTCTAAGAAGCTTATGTCTGCTTTAATTTGTTGTTGCAATTTGTTACGGACATGGTGTAAAAACTGTTGCCATAACCCTAAGCTAGTTTCCGGTAGCGATTCCAGTTTTTGGAGTTTAGTTCTGTAATTTTGTTCGTTGACAGCTATTGTATTTTTATGGTTTGACAGTTCCCCCAGGTAGCGAGCATACTCCAAGCCTATTTGCCGTAACTCTGCCTGCAACTGCCTTAACTGCCATTGCTGATTTGCAGCTTGAGTAATTTGATGAAAGCGTCGTTCGTACTCTTGCAATTTGCCGTAAAGTTTTTTGGTTTGGCGATCGCACCACCGAGATTGATGATAAACATACTGAATTTTATGACGACACCACAGCAGATATAGTAGAATTTCAGCTACTTTATCCATGTGGTTTTGGTTCATATCTTGGCATTTAAACCAAACTAAAATATGCAGTTTTTGAGTAGGGTCTGTATGGGCGCTTTCATATTCAAAAATGGGATTTCCTAGCAGATAACCTGTACCAATTAACTCGGTTGAGTTTCTTTCTAAAAGTATTTTTTTAACACAAGCATCAGCTAAATTTTGATAATTTTCTTGTGCTGCTATTGGTTGACCAAAAAGCAATAATGTTTGTCCTAGAGAAGCTTGAATTTGTGGAGCTAGCAGCAGATTTTCGGAATTAAGATTACTTAATTGTGGTATACTGAAAGTCTCTTGAGAATACAGAGTTAAATCAATTGCATAAGAATCATGTAATCGAAAAGGGCAAAGTAAACCTTGAAGCTCTAAGGAGCCAGTTTGGGGAATTAACCGAAAGTTTAAACTTTGTTCTTGATTAAGCAGCAGATTGCTATATTCAACTCCAAGACTATCTTCTGCTTGTGGAAAATATTGATTATCTTGGTAACAAATAAGTCTCTGTTGCAGATTTTGTAATTCTGTGATATTAAGCTTATGACCCAAATTAACTAACTGTTCCCACAACTGTGATGCTTCTGCTACAGTCGGTTCTTTCCCTTGGTTGATGCTGTTTCGCAGATGGAAAGCATAAAGAGTAATACTAGGACTATGCAGTTCCAAATTCTGGGTTATTTCGCTCATGATTTGGGCAGATTTTACCGATAATCTTATACCAATTCTGTATGAATATGCGCTTAATTATCTTAGAAAAAAACGAACCGCCAAGAACGCCTTCGCGCAACGTCTCGCAGAGAAGAACGCCAATAAATAAGAGATAAGAGAATTTGGTAAAGCTAACAAAGAAACGGTATTAGCGTCATCACTGACCGATCGCACAGAAAGCAGCCCAGTAAAAAGGCGATGCAAATGGTTGGGCGAGATCGGGCATTTTCTGTAATTGGCGATTTAAGTTCATCTTGAGTGTTGGATTGAGAATTAATTTATTTTGAGCAATCCATATTTTCAGTTCCTTGGTAGTAAGATTTCGCAGCCAAATTTGAGCTTGATTCAGGGCGATCGCTACACTGGGATACCGATCGCGATTTTGCAAATTTTTGTAGAACTCAATCATCAAAAAAGCTGTCGATAGATCGTTAACTGTCCAAAGACTGCTGACTACACTGGGGCTACCTGCATAGAGAAAACCACTGGGCAAACCAATATATTCATCACTGAGAGATTTAAAATCCGTCAGACCTGTTTCACAGGCAGAAAGGGTAGTGAGACGACATTGGCGCAGATCTAAGGCAAAGATATCACCGAGAGTCAGGCATTTTTCTAGGTCGATTTCACCTCCATCGCGACTCGCCCAAAAGCGCGTTTGATCGTTAGAGCTCGTCGTAGCTATGGTGTTGCTTTCTGCCAAAAGCAGCGCAGACTGACTGGGTGTTTCCAGGTTAAAATAACCATGACAGGCGAAATGAGCGATATTAGTTTGGGCAAGACGTTCTCTTGTTAGAGATGTTTTCTGAGCTTGGTGTCGCTCTAATACATCGTCATCAGGATGAAAGCTGGTGCGGATGGTTGCTACTTCTAGATCGGTAAAACTGAGATCTTCTGTGGGATTCTGCACGCCGAAAAAACGTTGGAATGATGGACGGCTCCAGGTTTGACTCAGTTGTAGTAATTGAATACTGGGAGCATAGTGAAGGCCGCGAGGGAAGCGATCGAGTAAGTAAGATTTCCCTGGCTCTTCTTCCATAGGCAAAGCATGGAGGGGCAACAAATGCAGAAATAGATGAGGAACCAGAATGAGCCGATCGCACGTATCGGGGATATACTGAAGTACAGCAGAAAGGTTGAGTAAAGTGGCAATTTCTTGCAAAAAATCGGGCAATCGGGTTTTCCAGACTGTTTTATCTTCGGTATAACAGTTAAGATATTGGTTCGCCAGCTCGATCAAGGCTTGGCGTGACTCTTTTGCCAATTCGATGAGATGAGGTAGATCGGTTTGACGGGTGACAATAAAGGTAAGTATGCGATCGCCCATAACATACCAAGCTACAAGTGCAGAGCGATCGTCAGGTAGAGTTTCTCGCATGGTAGCAAAGTTGATTGGGTTGACTTTTTGAGTCAGGGAGAAACTGGGGTCGATCGGCTGGATATATGTTTGAATGTAAGTATCCAGTTCCTGACGTAAAGTATTAAGTCGTTCTAGATCGGGATTGAGGCAGCGTTCTGCAATCAGGAGTTCTTGGCGGAGAGTTTGCAGGTGCTGGAGCGTATCGGGGGGAATGTCTCCTTTGGGTGTAAGATCGCGGGTGGTAAGGAGTTCGACAAGATTGCGGGTTTTGCTGCGATCGACATATTCTAGGGCTTTGTCGTATTGCTGAAGTTGGATATACGTTTGAACGATGTTGCGATAGACTTGAAGCGCTCCTTCTGTCACTTCTTTTTTCCGAGATTCAGAGAGCGACGAAAAACGAGTTTGCTCGACAGCATCAATGGCGGGAGCGTAGCCTGCGATCGCGATTTCCCACCATTCTTGAGATAAAGCAAAATTACCCAAATTACGCCCTGTTCTCAGACAATCAACTGGCAGAACTTGAGGGTCAAAAGTCTGTAAAGCCTCTCGATACGCCATGACTGCGGACTGACGATTTACATCAGCATCGATCCCTAATTCAACTTGGGTGCGGTAAGCCGTTGCTAAATTGTTCAGTGTTTGAGATAAACCTCGTTCAAACCCAGCCCGGCGACGGATTTGGACAGCTTGGGTGTAGGCTGCGATCGCTCGTTGTAGATTGATATCAGACTGAATTTGCTGTTGGGCATGGGTGCGATAAGTTGTTCCTAAGTTGTCTAAAATTGTGGACAATTCCCATTCCATATCTGGCTGAAGAATTTGCGCGGCTTCTGTATAGGTATCGATCGCTCGTTGTAGATTAATAACTGGATCGATTTGTAGTTGAGCTTGGGTAAGGTATGCCGTTCCTAAATTATTCAAGGTTTGGGATAGATCCCGTTCCCATCCAGGTTGACGACGGATTGCAACTGCTTTGATATAGGTAGCGATCGCCTGCTGTAAATTAGCAGCAGCTTCCATCCCCAATTCGGCTTTCATATAGTAAGCACCTCCCAAATTATTGAGGGTGTGACTTAACTCGCGCTCCAATTTTAATTCTTGGAAAATTTCGGCTGCTTCTGTATAGGTGTCGATCGCCCATTGCAAATTAGCAGCAGGTTCTATCCCCAGTTCGGCTTGAGTACGATAAGCAATACCTAGATTATTGAGGGTCGCAGACAAATCTCGTTGAATCCCCAGTTTACGAAGAATTTGGGCGGCTTCTCGATAAGTGCGAATAGCTTTCTTCAGATTTATAACAGGATCGATTCCTAAATTAGCTTGAGTGCGATAAGCAATCCCTAAATTATTTAAAGTTTGGCACAAGTCTCGTTGCAGTTCTGATTGAGAGAGGATTTGGGTTGCTTCTGTATAAGTCGCAATCGCTCGTTGCAGATTGAGAACAGGTTCAATTCCTAGTTCAGCTTGGGTTCGGTAGGTATTAGCTAAACTGTTGAGAACTGTGGATAAATCTCGTTCTTGTCTATGTTGACGCAGGATAGAAACAGCTTCTTGATAAGTCGCGATCGCTCGTTGCAGATTGATGACTGGCTCAATTCCCATTTGAGCTTGGGTGCGGTAAGCATTTCCTAAGTTAGTGAGGGGTGCAGATAAAATTTTTTCTAGTTTCAATTTTCGGCGAATATCGATACATTCTAGATAAGCATCTATAGTTTTTTTGAGATTATTACCTGGTTCAATACCTAATTCAGCTTGAGCAAGATAAGCATTCCCCAAATTTGTGAAAGTTACTGATAAATCCAATGACAAACCAAGTTGACGACGAATTTCGAGTGCTTCTAAGTGAGCTGCGATCGCCTGCTCTAAGTTAGTGGCTGGATCGATGCCGAAATCTGCGCGATCGCAGTATGCAATTCCTAAGTTAGTGAGAGTGAGTGATAAACTTTCTGGCAAACCTAATGCACGTAAAATTTGGCTAGCCTCTATATAGCATTCAATTGCTTGCAAATTGGCAGGGGGATAAATTCCCGTTTCTGCTTTTTTACTATAGACACTCCCTAAATTAGTGAGAGTCTGAAACAAGTTCTGTTGCAGCCCTAATTGACGATAGATATCCAAAGCCAACTTATAACTTGCAATAGCAATTTCCAGATTAAGTGACAGAGAACCTTGGGGAAATTCTAAGAATAAATTCCCCATATTGTAAAGAACGGCCGCAACGATTTCCGCCCTATCGCTATCATCTTTATCAATTTTATTCTGTTGGATAATACTAGCTTTCCAGTTCTGCAACAAAACAATCCAATTAATGTCAACTAAATGCAAGTGATGTTCTATTAAAGGATAAATACCCGGCAAATTGCCTCTACTTTCAATAATTGCTTCCAATACTTGCATGAAAAATTGATGTCGATCTGTCCAGTTTGATGAATCAGTAGATCCTGTAAATTCTTGCGAACCAAGGCTGAGAAATTCTTCTAATTTTCGAGCTAAATTAACCAACCATTCAGCATCCTTTTTGCTAGGCTGCTGCGGTAAATCCCCAGCCATCTGCTGCATCATCTCAACCAAATCGGTATTGACTAACGTTATATTCGCTGCCAGCAGTTCTGGTTCTTGCCCACTAGGACAAGAAAGGAGTTGTAGAATTAATTCCAATTGTGCTTGACTGGATGGGGAATTCATCGCCGATCGGGGGTTAATTTGCTATGATCGTGCGGGGTTGTTGAGTCGCAGATGTTTCTTACTTTGAATAATCGAGAACAATCTTTATTACTGACCGATCGCACAGAATGCTGCCCAATATCGAGGATTGTGAAATAATTTGGCGTTATCATCTAACTGATGCAACCTCCGACGTAGGTTAATTTTTAGCGTAGCATCAAAAAATCTCTCGTTAGTTTTTAGCCAAACTTCCAATTCTGTTTTCGTAACTCCCAATAACCAGCGTTGAGCCTCGTTGAGGGCGACGGTAGCCGCTACTCCCTGTTGGAAAATTTGGTAAAATTGCACCATCAATAAAGCAGTGGATAAATCGTCTACCGACCACAGAGACACAATTACACTCTTTACTCCAGCAGCGATCAAACAACGGGATAGTCCAATTACCCCATCGCCTGTGATTTTACCCTGTCCAGTACTGCAAGCACTCAGCACAACCAGTTCGGCGTTTAGTTTCATGTCGTAGATTTCGCCAGCAGTGAGGAAGCCATTATCTTCCTCACTGGGAGCAAGAGCGATCGCTCCTGGTATGCCCAGTTGTCGGATATCATCTAATAAACCGTGGGTTGCCAGATGTATCAATCGCGCTTTGGGAAGAAGTTGTGTAATATGTGCTTTGGTTGCATCTGCACCCGTGATGGCTTGGGTGTTGAGAAGGTGTGCGATCGCCTGCGCTTCAGTTTTTGCCCAAGCTAAATCCTGCAACTCTACAGGCGGTTCAGTTAAGGGAATAGTTGGCATTTTGGGATTTCCCACAACCAGCGACTCTAAAGAAGTTACGGGTACTTCCGCACTTCGTTTTTGGATTAACTCCAGTACTTGAATAGAAGGTGCAGTAACAATATTATGTTTTTCGATCAGGAATTTGCCTTTAGTGTCTTGCAGTGCTGGGAAGGGAACTAGAAAAATGTCTCCTTGCGGTATCAAGATCACAGGAGCGTTGGGGTTAGTTGGGAGCCAGAGAGCGATTTGTTCAATTAGGATTTGATACAGTAACCGTAAAGGTTGGTATATGTGCCTGCTAGATTGGATAATCTCTAGGCTGGCAGGAGATTCAGCATCATTTTGCTTATGCTCAACACCAAGAATTGCGCGGGCTTGTTTAATTAAGTTTGATAGTGAATTATATTCTTCCTCAAGAGGCTTAAGGTCAACTTGCTGAAAGAAAATTTTCCCTGTTGCGGGTTTGATCACCCAAATAAAAAGTTTATCTGAGTCAACAATCGAATATTCAACGAGTGTAGATTCTTGCTCTTTGGCTATTTGTTTAATTTGCTTAAGACTGGGGTATATGAGCGAAATTTTTTCAACCGATTTCAAAGATAAACGTTGAGCCAGTAAGTCTACAAATGCTCTCGCTCTCCCCCGCTCTGCAATTACTAGGGCTTCATTAGACTTCTTTTGAAGAACTAGAACTTCTTGTAGCCGCCTATAAGTAAGCACTTGCTGTTCAAAAATTGATACCCTATGGGCATCCTCTTGTAATCCATGCCTTAGAGATTCCCAAGCATTAATGGCAGTGTAAAGTACCTTGTGAGATTCTTGGAAACGTGCAGATTTTAGCAGGGCAGTTCCAAGATTATTTAGAGAGCTTCCTTGCCCAGCGAGATCACCTATGCCTTTGGAAATATTTAGTGCTTGCTGATAGTAACTAATAGCTGTGTCGTACTCCCCTTTGGAATAGTAAACATTGCCCAGATTGCTCTGAGAAAAAGCCTCCTCACGCGGATTAACTGTCTTTTTGGCAATATTTAGTGCTTGCTGATAGTAGCTAATCGCTGTTTCATACTCCCCTTTGGAATAGTAAGCATTACCCAAATTACCTAGAAAAGTAGCTTCTCTGCGGCGATCACTTATTTGTTGTGCGATGTTAAGAGATAATACATGGTAATCAATAGCTGTATCATACTGCTTTTGCAATTGAAAGGTATTTCCCAGATTGCTTAAGGCAATAGCTTCTCCTTGGAGATCGCTGATCTCTTGCGTGATCTGTAGCGACTGATTAAGGTGCTGAATCGCTGTTTCGTATAGTCCTATAGAATTGTAAGCAATACCCAAATGCAGCAGACAATTGGCTTCCTCCTGACGATATCCTTGTTGATGTGCAATTTCTAGCGATCGCTGATAGTAATTTATTGCTTCCTGGTACTTTCCTAGAGTTTTGGCAGCAATGCCTAGATTGCACAAGCAAATTGCTTGTCTGTGACTATCACCTATATGTTTGGCAACTTTTAAAGATTGTTGATGATACTTAATTGCTTGTTTGTATTTTCCTAGTGAGTAGTAAGCACTACCTAAATGACCTAGAGAATTAGCTTTTTCTTGGCGATAATCTTGTTGATGTGCGATTTTGAGTGATTGCTGATGCAATTCAATGGCTGTGTTGTAATTGTCTAGGTATTGGTAAACATTGCCCAAGTTATCCAGACAATTGACTTCTATCTGATAATTAAATATTTTTCGTGCAATTTTGAGCGCTTGCTGATAATATTTTATCGCTTGTTTGTATTGACCCAAAGATTTGTAAACATTACCTAAGTTAGTAAGAGAATTGGCTTTATGCTCAAGATAGTTTTGTTGATGTGCAATTTTGAGAGATTTCTGATAGTATGTTATCGCTTTTTGGTATTTTCCTAAATATGTGTAAGCAACACCCAGATAGTTTAGGGTGAAAGCTTCCTGTTCGAGATTGCTGATTGTTTTATAAATGTTTATTGCTTGCTCCCAATAAGGCAAAGCTTCCTGAAATTTATTTGCCTGAAAATACTCAAGCCCTTGATGAAAAAACAAGTTTGCTTCAAGTAATGAGGCAACATTTTGTAACCATTTAGCAATATCGTATTGACCAGATGTTGTGAGTACTGGTAATACCTGTTTTATAGTATGTACAAAATTTGCATCAATCAAGTCTTGATGAGTTTGTAAAATTTCAGTTGCCTTACTAGGGTTTTTCAACAACAAATTGATTAGTTTGCTATAAGCTTCAATACGTTTTTGATTCATACATTTAAATTTAAGAATTAGAACGTTTTTGAAGTTATCAGCTAATTTCGTAAGATTTGTGTGTTTTAATGAATTACTGAACCAATGGCGCAAAAACCTGCCCAATAAAAGGGCGAATGAAATGGTTTCTCGCCTGGAATCTTGTGAAACCAGCGACGTATCCGCATATTGAGTGTTGAATCCAACCTTAACTTATGCTCTGCAATCCACCTCTCTAACTGTGTTTTAGTTATATCTCTCAGCCAGCATTGAGCTTGATTTAAACTGACTGCTACTGAAACACCTGCACGTAGATTTTGATAAAACTTAATCATTAGTAAAGCTGTTGATAGGTCATTTACTGTCCAAAGACTACTGACCACACTCGGACTTCCTGCATAAAGGAAGCCACTAGGTAAACTAATATACTCATCACTAATACTGGTAGGGTCTGCAATGCCAGTTTCACAGGCAGATAGGGTAATTAAACGGCATTGATTTAAAGTTAATGCAAAGATTTCTGCTAAAGTAAGCCGTTCATAGTCTGCCAAAATTAATGCTGATTCTAAAGGCGATGTCAAGTTGAAATCACCATGACAAGAAAAGTGGTAACAGTGGGCTAATTGGAAATTATTATTGTCATTTAAAGCTGCTTTAGTCGCTTCTTGTTTCACTAAAACTTGAGTTTCAGCAAAGAATGAGCCGATGGTTTCAACTTCTAAGTTGGCGTAGCTTAAATCATTTGTTGGGTTTTGGATAGCAAACAGTTGAGTAAAATTAGGACGTTCTTGGTTTTGGCTGAGTTGTAGTAATTGACAACTAGGGGCATATCCCACACCTCTAGGAAATTTATCTAACAGACAATTTTGTTTTCTCTGCCCATTCTTTAGTTGCTTGTTACGTAATGGTAAGGCGTGAAGTGGTAATAAATGTAGGAAACGATGGGGGATGAGAATTAGGCGAGCGCACTCTGTTGGTATGTGAGATATTATTTCGTCTATATGCAAAATTTCAGCGAGATTTTGCAGGCGAGGCTCTAACTGATTGCGCCACCATTTTTTGTTATCTTTGCGGTAATATAGACGCAGATATGCCCTGACACGTTTTAATAATGCTTGTAAATCTTCAGCAGAAGATTCAATGACTTGAGGCTGTGAGCTATGCCGGGTGATAACAAAGGTCAGAAACTTATCATTAAGTATGTACCATTCTATTAAGGCAGTTTCGTCATTTGGAAGTAAATTTTGAATCTGCTCAAAAGTTATAGTTTTTACTTTCTGAGCCAAGCTAAAATTTGGCTCGTGAGGTTGAATTTCGCCTTGAATTAGTTCATTAAGCTGTCGTTGCAAATCATTAAGATAAGTTCGGTCTAGAGATAATGGAGTTATACTATATTTCTGATTGCCCATTTCCATTTCTAAGCGTCGTTGTTCAACTGCAATTTTTCGACGTAATTGTCCAAGTTGATCAAGAACTGTCTCTGGAATATCCCCTTTGGGAGAAATGTCACGAGTAACAAGAAGTTCAACTAAATTACGGGTTTTGCTACGTTCAAGATATTCAAGGGCTTTACCTAGTTGGTTTGCACGTATAGATGCCTTTGCTGCATTAGCATAGACACTAATTGTTTCTGATAATACTTCTTGCTTGCGAAAATTAAGATCAATATAGGACAGCCTTTGCTCATTAGCTTGCACAGCAATATCATAGCCCTTCATAGCTTCTAAACAAAAACAATCCTGAGATTGAAAGGCTATATCACCAAGATCGTTTGCAGTTATAAGGCAATCCCAAGGAAAGCTATCAGGTGTAAAAACACTCAAGGCTAACTCAAATGCTTGTTTAGCTTCATTTATTTTGTTTAATTTCCAGTACGTATGGCCTATATTTCGTTGGGTTCTTGCCCAAACTTCAGGAAATTTATCCTTAGTGTGAATTTGCAAAGCTTGACTATAGTAATTTAAAGCTAATTTGAGATTATCGCTCTCATTTGTACTACTATATGCGTTACCGAGACTGTCTTGAATAGTTGCCCAATTTTCTGGAGTCTTTTGGAAAGTAAAAAACTCTAAGGCATCGTGAAAGCTAGTAACAGCTAACTTTAGATATTTGGCTTTATTTTCTAATTCAATTTCAATATGTTTATTATAGGCAACACCTAACTGAAATTGAACTTTTGACAATTTTTCGAGAGAATCCCTTTGATTATAAATAGTTAAAGCCTGATTGAAAGCCTCGATAGCTAATTTGAGGTAATGGGTTTCTTTTCGGTCAAGAACCTTATCTCTATAAGCAAGGTATGTAACTCCTAAATTATGTTGTGTTCCTGCCCATATATCCTGGTTATTCTCTACATCATTGCCCAATACATCTAAAACATTTTTAAAATAATGGATAGAACAGTTTATATTTTCTTTTGTATCTCCTATAATACGTTTTCTATAGGCATTACCTAAATGATTTTGGAGTTTAACCCATTCTTCTTTAAAAGAATCAGAGGTAAATACAGTTTGAGCAATTTCATAACCCTTAATAGCAATTTCAAGATGATTAGCTCTATTTCCTATTGGCAAGATTTCAATACGCCCACTGATATTATTAATTGTACTAGCAATCCCTTGAGCTTGTTTCGGTTCTGCCTGTGAAAGCAAATTATATACCTGATTTTTTAATACATTTATAAATTTTTCATCGAGCTTATCTAAATTGCAAAACAAAAGAGAATCCACAATTTCAAAATTAACGTTACCAGGAGCAGATGCTTGAATTAACTGACCAAGCAAGAAACGTCGAGACTCTAATTCGGATGGATATAACATGAGAAGAAATTCCGGTAGTTGCAGTATCTTAGCTATTTGCACAGCAATATCAAGAAGAACATCTGCATAATTTTCTTCATTTTGACTGAATAGTAAAGATGCTTTCTGTACTAAGGTAATAACAAGCTTAGAATTGATTAAAAACTTATTATTGTTTAAAATCTTGCTAGCATCTTCTCCAGAAGAGCAGTTCAATAGCTGATTAGTTAAATTAAGGTATGTATCGTAGTTAATGTTATTTATCATTGTCCGATTGTACAAAATGCCGCCCAATGAAACGGATATTGAAAGGGTTTTTGCTCATCTTGCAACTTGTGTAGCCTTTTATTAAGATTCTGCCGCATTGTAGGATCAAGTGGAAGGGAAATAGCTGTTATCCAGGCTTGTAATTCCGCTTTCGTAATGTCCCGCAACCAGAGTTGAGCTTGATTGAGTGCCAAACCCACAGTCAAACCCTTTTGGAGATTCTGATAAAACCGAATCATCAACAAAGCAGTCGATAAATCATTCACCGTCCAGAGGGAACTAACAACGCTAGAAGCACCTGCATAAAGGAAACCACTGGGCAAGCCAATATATTCATCGCTGGTATTGCGAAAATCAATTAATCCGCTTTCACAAGCAGATAGAGTGACGAGGCGACATTGTTCTAGATTCAGGGTGAAAACGCTATCTAAAGTAAGACACTTGTTGAGGTCAAGTACGCCACCATTTTCCAAACTAAGGTAGTTTTCTGTATCGGGTTGTGTCGGTACAGAATTTAGCTCCGCATTGGCTAGAATCAGGGCAGATTTGCGAGGTTCACTTCCGTTAAAGTAGCCGTGACAGCTAAAGTGAGCGCAGTGAACAGCAGTAAGAGAAGTCTTATCAATAGCTTCTTTAGTTGCTATTTTCTGTTTGAGAAGATTGCTGCTGTTGAAATAGCTTTGGATGGTTTCGACTTCAATATCAGTATAAGAAAGGTCGCCTGTAGGGTTTTGAACAGCAAATAGGTGAGTAAATTCGGGGCGTTGTCGAGTTTGAGCGAGTTGCAGCAGTTGGCAGCTAGGGGCATAGCTGACCCCTTCAGGAAATCTGTCAAAAAGACTGGAGTCTTGCGCCAGTGGCAATGCATGAAGTGGTAGCAAATGCAAGTAGCGATGGGGAATTAGAATTAATTGCTCATACTTTGTTGGAATTTGTCGAACAATTTCATCAATGTGCAGAATTTTTGCCAACAGATGTAAGCGGGTAGCTAAACGACGCTGCCAGTGAGATTTTTTGTAACTATAGGCTTTCAGATAACTATTTGCCCAGTTAGCTAACTTTTTCAGGTTTATCAAATCGGGTGATAAGATGATAGGCTGTTGGGCTTGCTTAGTAACAATGAAGACGAGTAGTTTGTCGCTTGTGATATAAAACTCAACAATTGCAGTGCGATCGCTCAAAGTTGAGCGGAATGGCTCAAACTGAAAACCAGAACCGATAGGCAGGTATCGATCTTGTAATTCTTTACGCTGCTGTCGAAGCTGTTGGAGATGTTGGGCTAAAGCAGTTGGATCTTCTGCGGTGGCATTTTGAAGTTCGTACTGACCGCTGGCGATTTCGTCTCGAAGTCGATCTAGTTGAGCAACTACTTCTACTGGGAAGATAGTATAGCGCTCTTTTGTAAGAATAGGTTCGACTAAGCTCCGCGTTTTACTGCCCTCAACGTAAGCAAGTGCCTCGGCAGGATTATCGAGTTCTAAGCAAACTTCTACCATTCTTCGATAGAGTTCGTGCCATTCTTCAGCTAGTTTTTGTTTGTCGTCTGCTTTGCTGTAACTAGAGGCAATTTCAGCTTGCTGAATTTCTATAGTATCTATAGCCGCAGCAAAAGCAGTGTAGGCTTGAGAAAACTGTAAGGCATTTTGGTATGCTATGCCCATGTTAAATTGAGTAGCCGCATAATCACTAGGATAAGCCTGACAGGTACGTACTTCCAAAGCTGCTAAGAAAAAGTGAACCGCTTGTTTTAGATTCTCGGCTCCAATTATGTGGATTAGTTCGCTGTAGATCAGACCTAGATTATTTTGGGTTTCTGCTTTTTGTCGTGAAAAGCCTTGTTGGGTATAGAAATCAAGAGATGCTGTATAACAATCAATCGCTTTTTTCAAATTCTTGGCTTTGTCTTCTTTGAGCCGATTACGATACACTTCACCTAGGTTGTTTTGAATTGTTGCCCATTGTTTGGGGTAGTCTCGATAGGTATAGACTTCCAAAGCGTTATTTAAACAGTTGATCGCCTTTTCAAAACTTTCGGTTCCCGCAATAACGTAGTAGTCGATATAAGCCAGACCTAAGCTGAGATAACTCAGACCTAAATGGTTCTGCACCATTGCCCATTGTGTAGGAAAAGCCTGTTGGGTATAGACCTCTAGAGCTTCCTTAAAATAGTCCATAGCCGTTGCCAAATTCTGGAACTTTTTACCCTGGATGCGATTGAGATAACTCAGACCTAAATGGTTCTGCACCATTGCCCAATCTTGGGGAAACATCTGTTGATCATAAACTTTCAAAGCTGCTAAATAAAATTGGATTGCGTTTTCCAGGTTCTCTGCTCTTTCTCCTCGAACGCGATCGGCATAGACAATCCCTAAAGAAATTTGAACATCTGCCCATTCTCTAGGGAAAGCTGGCTGGGTATAGACGTTCAAAGCCGCTTTTAAATGGCGGATTGCAATTTCTGGATTTTCTGCTCTGTCTCCTTTAATGCGATAAAAGTAAGCAGCACCCAAACGACTTTGGATATTTGCCCAATCTTCTGGCGATCCTTCGAGAGTGTAAATTGCCAAAGTTCTCTCAAAACATCGAATTGCTGCTTCCAAGCTATTTGCGCTTCCTCCATTAAATTTTTGATAGTATGCTTCACCCAAGTTTTGTTGAGTTTCTACCCATAGAATGGGCATATCTTGATAAGTTCGTACTTCTAGAGCTGCCTCAAAATAGGAAATTGCCATTTCTATGTTTTCTTCTCGATCTCCACAAATGCGCCCTAGGTAAGCAGCACCTAAGTTGTTTTGGATATCTGCCCATTCTTTTGGAAAGACTTGCCTGGTGTATACCTCTAAAGCCAATCTAAAAAAGTGGATTGACATCTCTAAGTTCTCTGCTTTATCTCCCCAAATACGATCGGCATAAGCAGCACCCAAGCTGTTTTGAATGTGTGCCCACCTATCCGGGTAAGCTTCTCGAGTAAAGAATATGGCAATAGACTGGTAACCTGTAATAGCAATTTCTTGATTAGCTTCCCGATCACCTTCTGAAAAAAGTTGTATTAAATCGCTGAATCCTCCAATAGAAAGTGCGATTTTCTCCCCTTGTTCTACTTCTAACTCAGTCAATATTTTAGTTGCCCATTTCTGCAATAATCCAGTAAAGTTATCATTGAGTTTTTCTAAATTTGCTCGTAGTAGAGGATATATAACTTGTGGATCGCCTTGGCTTTTATAAACTTCTTGTAAAGTTTGCACTAAAAATTGAACTGACTGGTTGTAGTTTGAGCGTGAAAAAGCAGTCATAGTTAGAGGCTGTTTGTAAACGATTATGAAGTAGTCAAAAGAGGTTTTGCAAGACGTTTCAACATCAAACGAATCATAACTGCGTAAATTATAGATTTGCTCATTTCTGGTAAAAATTCATAATCTTTACTTAAACGTCGATATTGATTCCACCATCCAAATGTACGCTCAACAATCCAGCGTTTTGGTAATATTTTAACTTCAGGTGATTGACGACAAATAACATCAACTTTAGTATGACATAACTGTTGAATTACTCTGGCAAAGTTATCACCACTAAAACCTTGATCTACCCAAATGACCACTAAATTTTCAGTTGCTTGTGCGGCTTCCATGACTACAGCAGCACCTCCTAAACGTTCTGGGCAGTTGGCTTCCATTACAATAACTGCTAGCAATAATCCTAATGTATCTACAAGGATAAAGCGTTTGCGCCCCTTAATTTTTTTGCCTCCATCATAACCATATACTTCCCTTTTTTTTCTGCCGTTTTCACTGATTGACTATCAATGATGGCAGCAGTTGGCTGTTCTTTTTTATTCATACTTTCACGAACTTGGTGGCGCAATTGTTGATGAATTTTTTCCCAGATTCCTAAACGTTGCCAATGACGAAAATAGTTATAAACGGTTTGCCAGGGTGGTAAGTCATGTGGCAATGCACGCCACGTACATCCCTCATGCAGAACGTAAAAAATTCCATTGATGATTTCTCGTAAATTTACCTCACGAGGGCGACCTATAGGTTGTACCGAGGGTAGCAAAGGCTCGATAATTTCCCACTCTACATCATTTACATCACTTGGATACGCTTTGCGTGTCATTTTTGAGACTACTACTCTATTGCTTCAAACTCAATTTTCATTTGTAGCGATCGCCTGACTTTGCTCTCTTTACATTTCTTTAGAGACAGCCTCTTAATGATGGTAATCCTAATAGTTCGGCAATTTGTTGATAAACATTAATTAAAAACTCAGCATTAACTTTATCACCATCATCAGTTAATTTCACGGCCTTTTCTAGTATTAATTGCGCTAATCTCTCATCAACTAAATCTATATTGACTGCCAAAACTTTGGCTTCTTCCTCACTGGGACAAGTAAGTAGTTGATTAATTAAGCTGAGATATACTTCTTGAGATAATTGCTGGTCTAACTGTTGGACAAGATCGGTGAGAAAGTCAGCAGCACTGGAATCGCCTTGCTGCTGGAGGATTGTAGCAACCTGTTCCATGATCTGCACCAACCCGTTATCAACCAGGTGGTATTGGGAGTCGAGTAGCTTAGATTCCTCGCCACTAGGACAACTTAGTAGCGATTGAATTAGATTCAGATAAGCTTCTTGGCGCTTTTCATCCATAATCACTGCCCGATCACACAAAATGCTGCCCAATCCAGGGGAAATTGCTCTAAAGTAAAGACTTGCAAGGCAAATTGGAAAGCCGCGCTCGCCACTTCTAGGTTTTCTGCGGGGTCGTCTAGAATACGATTGCGGTAAGCTTCGCCCAAGTTATTTTGAGTGATTGCCCACTCTTTGGGGAACGCCTCTCGCGTGCGGACTTGCAGTGCCCTGCGAAAGTAAGCAATCGCCATCTCTAAGTTCTCAGCGCGATCGCCGTGGATACGGTAGAGGTAGGCGTTACCAAGATTGTTTTGAGCAATTCCCCAATCGTAGGGAAATTCCCTGCGGGTAAAGACATTACTCGCAATTTCGTGTCCAGTAATGATAATCTCTAGGTGGCTGGCTTTGTCACCTAGCGGAAACTGCCTGAGCAAAATACAAAAGCTGACGATTACTTCAGCAATGCCCCAAGCAACTTCTGGTTCTGCTTGAGGCAAAGTTGACAGTGCCCAAGCTTGCATAATGTGGGCTAAAAACTCATCCAACTTATCCAGGTTAGCCTGCAAAACGGAGTAGACAATTTGGAGGTTGTCATTGCTCTGGGCAACAGTTTTAAGAATCAAATGGAGTAAGTCGAGGTAAGCTTTGGAATTATAGGGGAGTTGGAAGTTCATTACTGACCTACGGCACAGAAACCTGCCCAGTGAAAAGGTGATCGAAAAGGTTTATCATCATCTAATAAATTGTGTAATCTCCTACGTAAACTCATACTCAGTGTGGCATCCAGTTGAATTTGGTTTTCTGCTATCCATATTTGCAGTTCTTTTTTGCTAATATTCCGCAGCCAGATTTGAGCTTGATTTAAGGCAACTACTGCTGATAAAACAGTACGCAAGTTTTGATAAAACTTAATCATCAAGAAAGCTGTTGATACATCTTGGACTGTCCATAAACTGCTAACAACACTAGGACTACCTGCATAAAGAAAGCTACTCGGAATACCTATGTATTCATCGCTGAGGATTTTATAATTAGTTAGACCTGTTTCGCAAGCAGAAAGGGTGACAAGACAACATTGGGAGAGGTCAAGATCAAAAATTTCGCCAAGGGTGATATGCTCTTCATTTGCTAATAATAATGCTGATTCTAAAGGAGATTCAAAATTAAACTCTGCATGACAAGAGAAGTGAACGCAGTTTGCCAAGCTAAGTTGCGAATTTTGTATAACTTCTCTCGTGCCATCATCTTGATTTTTGATTTCTATAAGTGCTGCTTTTGTGGCAGCGTTTTCAATCAAAGTGTCAGCATGTGCAAAGCAATTTTGAATGCTTTTTACCTCAACAGCAGAGTGACCCAAGTCTTTTGTAGGGTTTTGAATTGCTAAGAGACGATTAAAATCTGAACATAGCTGTTTTCCAGTGAGTTGTAGTAACTGGCATGAAGGAGCATAACGCACACCTCGGCTGAAGTAGTCTAGAAGATGAGTATTTGGCGATAGAGGTAAAGCATGAAGAGGAATTAAGTGTAAGAAACGATGGGGAATTAAAATTAGTTGGTCACAGTTGCTTGGCAAGTAATTAATAATTTCATCAATATGCAGAATTATTGCGAGGCTTTGCAGGCTTTCTGGAAGTTTTTCAATCCACTGCTTGCGGTTTTGTTGGTAGCCTTGCAAATACTCATTTTGCCAGTCCATCAAAGCTTGCATTTCTTCAGCAGAGGATGACAAAACTAGAGGACGTTCTGATGAGTGGGTAGTAATGAAAGTGTGGAAGTTATCATTGCAGATATACCACTCAACTATAGCAGTGCGGTCATCTAGAAGAGTTTTAATCTCGCTAGAGGAAATAGGTTTAACTTGCTGAGTTGCCCTGAAGCTGGGGTCTATGGGGTCGATTTCGTTTTTAATTAGACGATCCAGTTGTTGAAGTAATTGATTCAGGCGGGTGCGATCTTTTAGCCAATTATCTGAGTCTCCTATTAATTGACCCATGCTGCTTGAGCGATTTTGCTCAATAATGTCTAAGCGACGCTGTTCTGCCACAATTTCTTGCCGCGATCGCTTTAGTTCATTGATAATAGTCTCCGGAATGTTACCTTTGGGGTAGATGTCACGGTTAGAAAGAGTATCAACCAAATTTCGGGCTTTGCTACGCTCGACGTATTCAATCGCTTGATCTGGGTGGTTGGTTTTGATGTAAGCTTCTACTATGTTGGCGTAAACATCAATTGCTCCTGACAGAATCTCTTGCCGTCTAGTATCTGCGATCGCCCAAGTGCGACTTTGTTCGACAGCTTCAATAGCAACGTGATAGCCTTCAATAGCATCTGCCCACTGCTGAGATGCTCTAGCAGTATTACCAAAGTTTTGTCCAGTGCCAAAGCATTCTAAGGGAAAAGCACTAGGTGTGTAAATTTCTAGAGCTGATCGGAAAGAGCTAATTGCTGCCGAAATTTGTTCTAGTTCCAAGTAAACTGCGCCCAGATTATTTTGAATCGTTGCCCAGTATTGAGGAAAAGCTGTTTGGGTATAAACTTGTAAAGCTGCCTGAAAATGCGCGATCGCTGCTTCTAAATTTGCCCGTTGCTCACCCTGAATTCTATCCCGATAGGCTACGCCCAGGTTGTTTTGGGTTCTAGCCCAGTCTTCAGGAAACGCTTGTTGGGTGTAAACCTCTAGCACCGCTTGGAAAGCTGCAATCGCTAACTCTAAATTTTGTCCCCGTTCGCCCTCAATTCTATTCCAATAGGCAGCACCTAAATTATTTTGGGTGGTAGCCCATTCTTCGGGAAATGCTTCCTGGGTGCGGACTTGTAAGGCTGCTAGGTAGCAGTGAATCGCTTGCTCTAAATTTTGAGTGCGATCGCTGCGTATGCGATCGCTGTAAGCATTACCCAAGTTGCTTTGGGTTCTAGCCCATTCAGTAGGAAACTGGCTTTGAGTATAGAATTGTAAAGCTTCTTCGTGAGCTGCAATTGCCCGTTCTAAATTTTCTTCGCGATCGCCCCGCACCCTTTTAGTATATGCGGCCGCCAGATTATTGCGGTTCGTTGCCCAATCGTTTGGGTAAGCATCACGAGTAAAAATTGTGGCTGCAACTTCAGCACCAGCAATAGCAATCTCCAAATTGCTAGCTCTGTCACCTTGGGGAAACTCACGCATCAGGTCGCTGAAATTTCCAATTACTGCTGCAATGCTCTGGGCTTGTTCTGGTTCCACTTGGGCTAGGGTGTCGATTATCACTTGACGCAACAGCACAGCAAAATCATCGTTCAGCTTCTCCAGATTATCTGCAAGCAACGGGTACACCACTTGCGGATTACTATTGCTTTGTGCAGTTGCCTCATATACCTGGTCTAGAAAAATCAGGTATTCTTCCTGTTTGGTTTTTGCTAACGACTCGCCTTCATCCACTGTCCTATCGGTAACATTTCTTGACGAACTAATTATTTCAGACAGTTGACAAGCAACATTCATTAAAAAATCGGCAGCATTTTGGTAGCCTTGTTCTGTCATTACAGATGCTACCTGTTCCATTGTTTGCACTAAACCAGCATCAATTAACACAGAGTTAGCATTTAAAATCGAATTTGCTTCGCCACTGGGGGAGTTGAGCAAGGAGTTAATTATAGTTAAATAGGCTTT
Organism: Nostoc sp. FACHB-973; assembly: GCF_014698115.1. Lineage (GTDB taxonomy): Bacteria > Cyanobacteriota > Cyanobacteriia > Cyanobacteriales > Nostocaceae > Nostoc > Nostoc muscorum. The sequence goes on along the minus strand of NZ_JACJSJ010000010.1, from coordinate 77,589 downwards.
TTGGCGTTCTTCATCCATTACTGACACATAGCGCAAAATCCTGCTCAGTGAAAAGGTTCCCGAAAAGGCTGGGCATTATCGGTAAATTATGAAAACGACGACGTAGATTTATGTTAAGAATCGCACTCAGTGGTAACTGGGATGTCCGGTATCTTTATGATAATTGTTTCCAGTAGCTTACGGTTATGTCTCCACCACTCTTTGTTGGTTCTGCCCATCAATATTTAGATGCGTTCGCCCCGGCTTCGGCAAATTTAGCTGCAAATTCCTGAGAAGAGTTGGAATGTTTTAGAGTATTGACCATTAGATACCCATGCATAGCAAGTAATTGGTGCTGTAGCATCCAAGCGATGTCCTAGAAACAGAGCAAGATGAGCAGGCCCAGCAAAAAATAAATGAATTTCTTTACTACCTAGGGACACTAAGGTATTGACAATTAATTTTTTAATGCTTCCAACAGCATTGTTGGCATGTTGTGGGGAAGTAATAGGCTGCTCTCCTCTAATGTGAAGCTGTGGCTCACCTGTGAGTCCATACTTCTCCAGATTGACTTCCACTTCAGGAATAATATCTCGAATAATGCCTATGCTAACAACCAAGCGGGTTCCTGTTTTACCTATAATCTGATGAGCTAAAGGATAAACGGGGGTTTCTTGAGTGGGATGAGCATCTGTTGCCCATACCTCTCCACGATATTCCATTTCGATGGCGTAGCCCCTAACAACTGAGAAGACAGATCCTATTGCAAAACATGCTGCCAGACGACGATTGCCAGCAAGCCTGATTCGCTTAGTATTTCTATACTTTTCAATCCAGCTTCGAGTATTCTGTAGTTCAATCAGTAAGTGATTCCACTGTTGGGATGGGGCAATTGCACGAGTTTCACCACCAGAAAAAGATGCCCAATCGAAATACAATCCATGATGCTCTGGGTTATTTTCAGAGGCAATGGCTGTGTAAATCAAGATGGGACGAAGGGCAGGAAGTTGACTGAGAGGAATTTTTTCTCGCAGTTTTGTCTCTAAATCTTTGCGGGTAATAATTTGATTCTTGCGCTGTCGTATAAATGTGCCTAAGTGATTATAAATATTATCAAAAGTTTTAAAAGATAAGTCTTCATATTCACTCAAATTCTCAGCCAAAGACTGCTTAAAAAGAGCTTCGCCATGAGATTTTGCAGTGTTCCAATCTGCCTCCACTATCACCCTTTCAAAAATGAAAAAGGCATCTTGTTCAGTGCCGCCAATTTTTTTGACTAGGCGGGTATACTCTTTGAAAGAATTTTCTTGGACTGTAGAGTTTTCTTCATAAAAATCTTGAGGATTACGAACGCGGCGTAACCCATTTACCAAAGGCTCTAAGTCTCTGGAAACTCCTGCTGCTACAAGTATAAACTGCTGATAGGTGTTTGGACTACCAGCATCTACTTCTCGGAACCGTTGAATTTCATTTAAAAACTTGGATGGTTGGAGTGTATGGTCTTTAACTTCAAGAAACTCTATCGCAAACCCACGACCAGGAACAAAAAACTTTGCCTCTACATCTCCAATCCCTTCTCGGATCATAGCTGTGAAGCCATCTTGTGCTAGCCAAGCAGGGATGCGAGCAAGCATGACTTGCTCCTGAAAGGAAAAGCCACCTTCAGCAATATCACCACCACGAGACTGTGGTTCTAGAAGTGAGGGAGTCAAATGTTCGCTCTCTGTCATGCAGTTTGCTGCTCAATCGGTTTTTCTACAATAGAGTACCCTTCAACGGGATTGGAACTCCAACTTTGGAGTTTTGAATCTGAGGCGTGTGAAGATGGGCCAAGCCATTTTCCTGTATCTAGCCACAATTCATAGTAATATAACCATAATGCAGTCCACGGAATGATAGTCTTTGCAAGCAGCATATCTTTCTGCCACGGTTTTTCTTTGGGGTAGTAGAGGCATAAAGTTCCGTCTTTCCAAACATGGGGAGGTCGTGGTGCTAAAGTCGGAGATATGACATTAACGGTTGGGTAAGAACTGAGTTTGTAGCGGATTGCTACTCGGTATTTTGGCGATAACTGACGGGGTTGAAGTGTTCCTCGCCATACGGCTACCCCGCGCTCTCGCCTGTAAACGAACCCAGGGAATCTGTGCAGTATGTGCAGGTTTTGTAGCCCCAGGTTGATAGTAGGTCGCAGTTGAGAATATTCAGCCTTGGTCAATCCCATGAAACTTAGTTGCAATGGTTGAAGTGTATAAACCAGAAGCAGGTTGGCTGGGTAGAATCAAACCAGTAGAGCTGACGTAAGATTTACCAGGTAAACCCGCTTTAGCTAATTTGGATGCAGCAGTTTCCACCTCTGATGGAAAATATTCTTCTCCAAAAATTTTTTGCCAATATTTAATCGCCTTCTCCTGATCGTTAGTCTCTAAAGCTTTAGCTGCCCAATTCCGTCCCTCATTAATCCGTCTCATAAAAGTTTCAAAGTGGGTGCGGCTCCAGTTCCAAGAGATGTTATGACCAAGAATCGGGTCGGGGAGGTTTGGGGTTGCAACATTGCTGGTATGTAGCAGGTGATCGTATTGGCGGTAAATAGCATTCAAAAGCTCGTAAAATAGGACTGCCAATGGCTGTGTCATATCTAAAGTGTTCTGTTGGATGTGATAAACCAGCAGAGCACCAAGCCAGTAACTCTTGGGTTTGCGGCTTTTCATTTGGCAGTCACGAAAGTGCTTCAGAAGCTTGCCAAGTGGTTTAACTTTGCGATCGTGTTTATTTTGTAGTTCATTCAGTAAGTTAATATACCCAATGGGGTGCGATGCAATCCACTTATTGAATCCTCGATCTGGGACATAAAGCACACCCTCGAATCCATCTGGCGCAATGCAAGGAACAAAGTCTAGATGGAAGTCTTTGCCTTTGAAGTAGACATGGACAGAACGACGTGCCCGCTCTACCTCTATTTCTGCTTCTGCATATCCGTCAAAGCCCAAAGCTTTTGGCAAACCATCAAGCAACTTTTTCATGTCTTGAATTAATCGTTTAGCTTCTGGCTTATTTGCCTTTGGATCTCCAGAGACGCGTATTAAGGTATCTACGTCTTTAACATCCCCTGATGTCATGTCCTGAGCGTAAGAGCCTGCAAGTCGAGAGTGAGGATAGACAGTAGGAAAATCTTTACTTTTGGCGATGTATTCACGCACTACAGGTGGCAAATCGCGTGCTGCATCAAGGCGTTCTTGAGGAGGTTGAATGTTCTTGAGCAGTTCTTCAAAGTGTGTAATCAGAGGAAACATCTATATTTTTTACCTTTACTGAATTGGGCTATTCATAGCGCAGTGCTATGGTAATTTCTTTTCATATGTCACCATCATCAATATCTGAATTAAAATCTATCTTCCAGAAAAAACTTACTGGTATTACCTATAGTTCGTAACCAAATTCATCTGAATTTAGCCGATATTGACTTACAATAGATTATTGTGTAGCACTTTATTACATTGTATTTTAATCATATTTGATTAAAAAGAACAATTGTACTTGTAGTAAAAACCGAACTAAAGTTAGTAGTAATTTTACGGTTTCTCGTTTAGTCTGGTGATTAACTCAAAGCTAGAGGAGCGATCGCTTTCCTCATAATTTATCTGCACTTCGTCACAGAGTTGTTACTCAGCAAATATTTCATACAATTGGTATATCTCTACACTTCAAACGTAAGTAGGGAGTGGACTTTACTACTACACAAAACTGTATAGTTCATTCCTGCCCCGAATCAGCACACCATTCAACAATTCCCTGACGTACCCAAAAGTGGCAGTGGCATTCGTTAAGCTGCCTAACAGAAGGATTAAGTGTTGGTCGCCCCAGCGAATCAATGGCGATCGCCCAGCAAGGATGCTGCTTTTGATTTAAGGACAGCAAAATACTTTCCCCACATCCTCCAGGACAACGAAAACAAGCCCATTTTTGATATTCAGCATCACCAACAACTAAAATTTCCCCTGGTTTTATATTCTCAGGTGCAGGATGTGTTGGAACTATCCGTGCTGATAAGTCTGGCTGACGAATAAAACGCAGCCAGATTAATAGTTGTCTGATTACACCACGAAAAAACATCCTTTACTCCACCAGATTGAGAAAAGGCACAACATCCCCTCTGCCCCACCACTGGATACCGACTGTCCCGCAAACTGGGCAATTGGGATTAGGGATTGCTGCTGGTTTACGGTCAGTCGTCAGATGGAATTTACGAACCCTGTGAGCTGCTGCACCATCCTCACCACGGAAACCCTGAAGGCGGTGAACAAGTTCCTGTATTGCCATAATTGCAACCTCTGTTGTAAATAAAACAACGGCAGGGCTGGGGTTTCCTTCTCCAATAACGTAGGCTTCTGCCTTGCGGCGTTCGTACTCATCAGGATTACTACGTTTTAACGCTTCATCCCGTGCAGCAACAGGATTTATAACTTCACGACACAATAGACAGGTATGTCCTGGCGCAGGTGCAAGCACCGTGACCCGACCATCTAAAGCCTGAAAATTGGGCGTTTCCTCTTGAGAAACCTCAATTGCTAAACCCATATCAAACACAGGTATTGCATAGTAGTAGGCAAACCGATTCAGCATTAGGCGACCCGTGTGGTCATCAGTGCAACAAAAAATTACGTCGCACGCTTTTAGGGGATCTCGGCAGTCAGCTTCCCCAATCCAGGCTTGATATGTTCTTACTTGAACACCAAGTCCAAGTTCCACAAGTGACTTGGCAACAACTTCAACTTTGGGATTTATAGCATCAGCATCTGACTGACGCGCACCATGTAGTCGATTTAAATTTGTGTCCTCAACAATGTCTTTATCAAAAAGTGCAATGTTGCGAAAACCCATCTTTGGCAGCAACATGGCGATCGCACTTCCTGTACCGCCGCAACCAACAACCCCAACACGCAACATGGATAAGTCTTGATTGAGGGCCTTCCCAAAAGCTAAAGCCTGTCGCTGGAATGCTGGAGGAGAAATCCCCAGTCCCCGGTTTGGATAATGCAAACGGATTTTCTCCCCAATAACACGAATCATCCGCAAGGCAAGAACTTCCTGCGAACTAACCCAGATGCGACCAATCAAATTTCCATCTGGTGTTAAAATCACACTCAAAATCTGTGTACCTGAGCCGTTGCGGTTTTGTGCCAGTTGAATTAAGTCTGCTTCGTTAGTATCATCCTGAATAGAAAATTCTCCCAAACCTTCTGGGTGGCTGTGGAAAACGGCTACCGTCAGGTTCTTTGCTTGTGCCACTTGCAATGCCCGAACAAAAGAATCTGTTTTCCAGGTAATGTGTTTGACAGAGAAGGAAACAATTTCATCCTCTGGCACTGGTATTACTTCATATGAAATGAATTTTTGGTGCGGCTGTCCATCCCAAGGGTCGGTATTTATAACGGCCTTTCCACACAGGACATAGGCTGCTCGCTCTTTCCCATCTGTGGTTAATAGCAATTCCCGCAGGGAATTTAAGTGTTGCTCTTGCAATGTCAAGCTTGCAGAAATCAAGCAGCCACCTCCAAAGCATTTTCAATCCGTTTGAGCATTGTCCATATGCCATCTGTACCAGGTCGCCACTCATTGTTATGTCTCGACCATCGTTGCCATTTCTGACTATTAAATTGGTGTGCTTGGTCAGCTGCTTTTGGATATTTTGCACCTTGTACTAACTTTACCCACGGCAGCAGGTAAAACATATCGGGGGGTGCATCCGGATATCCGCTCGGCAAGAGAATTAGGATATCTGCCTGTTCGGTATCAAAACGACCAGGTGGTAACTGAAATTCCCGTAAAATGACACCCTTTTGACTGGCATCTACCACTTCTTCAAAAGGTAAACCCCTGTTTTCCAGGTATTGGCGATCATTTGAGGGTAAAAAGCTCATTACTTAACCCTCCGTTGTAGTCTTTTTACCAGTGAAGAATCGCTCGACTCCTGGTGCTTGTAAATCGACAGATTCGTTATCAGCAATTGGGCGGTCTTCTGCACCGCGTACTTCCAGCCACACTCCATAGGATTTAGGGTCAACACCTGCAAGTTCCTTCAGCTTTAACCCTGTGATAATTGGCGCGCCCCACTCAAATCGCCGACCGTCGATAACAAAACGGAAAGAGCGATCGCTACGCCAAGTAATGAATCGCTCGATACCGGGCTTTCTGAGTTCAATCGTTTCATCAAGGCGGATTTCTTCCAACTGACCGTTATGTAGCACTTGGAAGATGAGGTACTCATCCACGGGTCTCTTGCTTGCTTTATCAAGCAGCTGCCCTCCTGTAATCACGGGGTCGTCTACTTTGTAACTTCGGTCATCAATCCGCACCAAGTAGTGTTTTGCAAGCGGTGGTTGTACAGCTCCGTGCTGCTTGACCCACGCTTCCAGTTCAATTTCCTCAACCACTGTATTGTTAGTCATAGTTTTAGTTGCAAATTTGACTTTTGATTTCACTTATGAAATTTTATCCATTATATTGCACACCTGATGTAAAATTGCAAGAGTGAAATTGGAGGTAAAATGGCAAAAGGACAGTTTGATGTTGAAGCCTTTTACGCAGCATTGGACAGTCAGAGGCTGTCTAAGCGTTTGACTTGGAAACAAGTTGCCGAAAAATCTGGCGTTAGTGCGTCCACTTTGACTCGGATCGCGCAAGGTAGACGACCAGATGTAGACAGTATGGCAGCTCTGTTAGCATGGTCTGGGCTGAACGCAGACTCCTTCATCAAGCGCGAACAGGATACTCCAACCGAATCCGAACCACTTGCTAAAATTACAGCATATTTGCGTGCAGACCCCCATTTAACGCCAGAAGCTGCATCTGCAATGGAAGCCGTCATCAAAGCTGCTTACGAGAAACTTCGCAAGGATCAATGAGATGACATTACGCTGTGGTTTTAGGAAGGAGGTAAATGCTTATGCCAGTTAAGACGAAGTTCCGTCGTGGCTTTAAGAAGGAGGCAAGTGCTTATTCCAAGGAGTTTCGGGCAGAGCTTGGTCTAAAACCACATGATCCCTTATGCCCTTGGCAGCTTGCTGAACATTTAGCAATTCCTATTGTTCCTCTGTCGGAATTTCAAAATAAAATTCCTGACGAGGTTCGCTATCTCACAGAAAAAGACACAAAAAGTTTTTCTGCGATAACAGTGTTTTATGGCACACAAAGAATAATTGTTCACAATGACGCTCACAGCCTTCTACGTCAGGCTTCCAATGTCTCTCACGAGTTAAGTCATGGCATCCTTCAACACCAGCCAGATGAAGTCTTCAACGAATGCGGATGCCGGAATTTTAACCAAGAATATGAAGATGAAGCAAACTGGTTAGGCCCAGCACTTTTAATTTCAGAAGAAGCTGCCCTCCATATTGTTAAAACCGCAATGACAATAGATGAAGCTATTGAATATTACCGTGCTAGCAAGGAAGTGATCAATATGCGTATTAATGTTACTGGAGCGAGAAAACGAATTTCTTCTCGTTGGAGAGCTAGTTGAATTAGCTTAAGTGCAAAAATTAATAAAATCCTGGTAATCATCAATTAAAAATTTTATATAAAATAAAAAATTAATAATACTGTCATCTATATTTATGAACTTGGTCGAGTAAGCCTTATTGATTTTTAGCCTGCCATATTTGACAGGCTGTAATAGATTCAGATTCTAGTCAATTTTAATTAGCAATTTACGCTATTTCTGGTGAAAATAATTTGTGATTTTCAATTGCATATTTATAACTAAACAATCCATTATTTGATAAGAAAAATTTCTCTTTGCTACCCGATATCTTGAGTACCGAGATAACGCATGGTGGTTGAATATTGTTATTGCGAATGAATTTTCTTGCAGCTGTACAGGTTTTTTCTTGATGGTTTTGTTGATAGCAACTAAAGCTTGTAACCTTTGATAGCAAAACTTTCCCACGTAACTTACGTTTCAAATGGTATCTACCTAGTTTTTGTCGAATTCGTTTTGACATTTTGCACTCTCCTTAATAGTTGTGCATGGTTTTTATATCGTTTAAGTTGAATTTCAAGCTGACGGGCTTCTTGCTTACTTGAAGTTTTCCACACATGGACAATTTTGAATTCGATGCCGCGTTTTATCGCAGCACGAGTAAATGCTGCGCCAGATCCTTGTAGATGCTGCTGAAATCTTTTCTTGAGGTTCGCGCATGAACCTAAGTAGTAACGAGCTTGATGTTTCTCATTTCCAAGCGGACGAGATAGCTCAATCATGTAGCAGCAAGGAATTGAGGGTATCTCTCCTGACAATTCCATTTATGCTTTTTTTAGGATTATTTTAAAAGCTGAAGCGTTAGCTGATTGTGGTGGTTTACGTAGTTACGCAGTTGAGTCTTTCTTGTTCTTGTACCCAACTAATTACATTTGATTTACTAATGCTTACAGGCTTATCTTCACCTGCAATAAATACTTGAAGCCAGCCTGTTTCTAACTCATAGTAGTCAATAATTAAACCTATTTCTCTGGCTGTTTGTAGAGCTAATACTTCCTGGGGGAACAATCTTTTAATTCTTAACTGTTCTTCTGCGAAAAGCTGCTTCCAAGCTTCATCTTTAATAGCCAGATGCCTGTAGATAGCACTTCTAATTTGATAATAACTGGTAGCTGATTTGAGTTTTTCTGCCAGCATTAATACTTCTTCCCCAACTGGCTGCTGTTCTGTAGCGTTACTGGTGCTGGTTTGTTCGTTTTGTTTTAGTCTGGGATTAACTTCTAGAGCTTTTTCTCTCTCTGTTGGGGATGTTTCTAATTGTGGAAGCATACTCGACTCAACCACTTTAGATTCAGCAGTCTCTTCTTGGGACTGCTCTTTTTCTTGGGATTTAATTTTGGCGTGATAGTCTGCGATCGCTTCGCGGAGAATTTGCTGGGGGAGTAGTCCATATCCGTCAATTAATTCCTGTGTGAGTACCCCTGTTTGGTGGTCTTCTTCCCACTGAGGAGGGAACTGACAGTAGCGATCGCCTTTTGGAGTTCTGCGCCAGATTGATATCTGCTTTTGTTGTTCCTGCTTTTGGGTTTTAAGGAGGGCTTTCCTCTCTTCGATTAACTCCAGTACCAGTTTGCAGGTCAATCCCCCAATTGGATAATCCTGTAGCTGACTGATAATTGGCTTGTATTGAAGAGAACACAATCTGAGAAGTATTGTTACTGGAATTGCGGCTAGGTGTTGAGGACAAGTTAAAAATGCTTGGAAGTTTTCTGCTATTTTGAGCGCTCGTTTTTCCTCAGAGCTTCCTTTATCCCAACCGTATGTATCGAGCAAGGTTCGGTATTCTTTCTTGCTGTAGGTGGTTTTGTATTCGTAGAGTAGGAAAGCGGCGTGCAAATATTCCAGACTGCTGGTTTCGATATGTGCGGTTGGATTTGGATCTAATTGATGTTTTTGGAGATAAGAGATTGATGTGATAGTTGCTGGCATGATAAGATTCACTTTGCATTAATTTCGTTGGTCTTAAAAGACCACTTACCTATTTAATTCACTGCAAATAATTCAAGCTGCTTGTTTGTCCCAAGCTTTTGATGATTTGGAGATAGCAGCCAAGGCATAGCCCAAGGTGTGCTTGTGAATTTTGGGCATTTTGTGAAACAACATATCTTGACCCCAATCTTGGACTGACTTGGTGCCAATATGTAATACTTGCGTGAGGGTTTTGACACAAGTTGCGCGAAAATTGGCGTGAGAAACAGTTTGCAGTATTTGCTGTTCAGTTAACCCTTCAAGGAGTATTCTTTCAAGAAAGGTTTGAGCATCTACTTCCGGTGCGTTGTATTCTCCTATCAAGATGCTTTTTAGCTGGTTTGGTATGATTTCGGCCGCGTGAATGTAAGCAAGTGAAATTTTGCAGTAGTTGGGTATTCCGTCAAAGTTGAGATCGCTTCCCCACTTACGGACTGTCGGTCTTTGGACACCTAAGACTGCACATAGTACAGTGATACATTTTTTGCGGTATTGCGAATCTGTTTCTTCTTCGAGAAGTTCTGGGGGGCTGAGTTCGGCTATACCGAAGCAGTAGCGTAGAAATTGTCTAGGTTCTAAACCTTGAGTTGGGAGGATTTTGAGGGTGTTGTAGTGGTTCATGGCAGAGATTCCATATAGGTCAAAGATTCTTGATATTTAACTTTTTGGCTCAAACCTGAAATTGGATTTTTCCTTGTCTTTCAGGCTTCTTTTCGTTTGTACGTAAATTTTATTCAGATAAATATAACTCTAGAGAATCTCTAGAGAGTCTGTCAAGCAACTTTAACGCTAAAATAACAAAATAGATTCTTTAAAGCATCACTAGACCATCGCCAGAGATAATAAAGAGGATGTACATTAATGAAGACACAGCTAGAAGAAGTATTAGACATGGCAGAGGAAAACGTTCGTTTTTCAATTACCCTATCCCCCTATGACTTTCGGAAGTTAAAGCTTTGGGCAAAGCTTCGGGGGCGTTCCCCTGCTGCGTTTGCTGCCCAAATCATCGCTGCAAGGATAGAAGCAAACTTTGAAACTATTAATCAGCAACTTGCAGAATATGCGCGATATAAAGATATTTCTATCGAAGAATTGGAAGCTAGCCTTGATTCTGAGAGTTAGGTAATTCGTCAGGCTGTATGGGTTGGGTTATTTTAAAGCTCAGTTTCCTAGCGAAAAATGAGCGTGTGGTAATTAAGTGGGCAAGAAAATTTCTAAGTATGTACCGAAATTACATTTCATTACATACCTTACAAATCTGTTATTTCACTGTTTTTACAAAACTAAACATATATTGATATGTAAAGATATCACCCCAATCAGCCGTCCTCAGATTTTTTCATAATATAACGAGGTTGTATAGCAGTAAGATTCCTAAAAAGCAAGGGTTCTGGCAATATTTTAAAGATTAGTAGAGCTAGGCTTTTAGAACTTACTCCTAATGTTTATCCCCTTACCTGGGAAGGGATTGTTTCAGGTAAAGATGACAGTGCAGCTATCTTGGGTGCAGGTTTTGCCGAACGTGAAGTTTTTTTGGTTTTGACGGAGTTGAATTGACGCGCTACCAACTTCCGACAATTGACTGTTACCACATTGTTACTAATCCGCCAGCCGCCAGAAAAATTTTTAGCATTACGCGGCCAATACCCAAATCTACAGTTAAATTATTTTTGCGTAGATGCGAAGCGGCTTGTCGCTAGACATCGCAATTTAGCAGAACTTGAACTGGCAAAACTTTACGCTTCTAATAGCCTACGGATAGTCTGAGTTCATGGAGTGTTAGATTACTTACAACCAGGTGAATTTTTCGGAATACAAAATTTTGGGTAATAAGGATCACATTTATTCTGCTTTGACATTAGTATTATTACTAATAGCAATTAGTGAAGTTATATTAAACTTTTTACGGGTTTTTATACGTAATTAACATAATAGTAATTTTGTGACAAGGCATGGGAATACTAAAACCAAGTGTCACAGATTCTTATTTCCATTAGCAGAACATGCAGATCAACCCTGGTGACTTTCTACCACAGAGGCGACCGCTACCAGTAATTGTGCTGGCTGATGTCAGTACCAGTATGGAAGGCGAAAAAATTAATACTTTAAATGCTGCATTGGCAGAAATGCACCAAAAGTTCCAGACTGTGCATGATACCCGTTCTGAGATTCATACTGCCATAATTACATTCGCCAGCAATGCCCAACAAATTCTCAGCTTAACTTCTGTAGAGAACGTTAAAATGCCTACTTTGACTGCTGCTGGCACAACTTCAATGGGAGCCGCTTTCAATGTTGCTTTACAACTTTTGCAGGATGAGCAACAATTGCCAAAACGCTCTTATCTTCCTACTCTTGTTTTAGTTAGCGATGGTCAACCAAATGACGATTGGGAAGAGCCATTACAAAAGCTTTTAGATTCCGATAGAGGTAAACGTGCAGTGCGTTTAGCTGTGGGGATTGGTGATGATTGTGACTTTGGTGTCCTCAAGCGTTTCGTAAATCATCCAGAAATTCCAGTGGTGCGTGCAACAGAAGTTAGCAAGCTGATGGACTTTTTCCGGGTTGTCAGTATGTCGGTTATGGCACGTTCGGTAGCTCAAAACCCAAACTCCACCAAGGACTTACCATTCCATATGGTAAATGATGACGATTTAGTATTTTAACCGAAGGGATGAAAGTGGCTAAATTCTCTTATCCGAAACTGGGTGCAGTGATTCGAGATATCGAAGGGCGACGTTATAAACTGGTTGCACAACTAAATCAAGGAATGCAAGGAGCAATATATACTACTGAAGATGAAAATATCCTCGTCAAAATCCGCAAACCGCCTGACTGTAGTTCAGCAGATTTTCATAAACATCTGCGTATTTTAATCCGCCGCAATTTAGAGATTGATGCCTTGGTGTTGCCTCGTGCTGTTTTAGATGAGCCTTACTTAGGCTATGTGATGGATCGGGTTAATGACAGCATTCCATTGGCGGAATTAGTGTACCCAAAAATACTTACTACTAATTGGCACGTTGCTACAGGAGGATTGCGTCGTCGCTTGAGGATTGCTGCTCAATTAGCCAGAACCATACAGCAAATCCATCGCAATGGCCTTTGTTACGTGGATTTATCTTGGCAAAACGTCCTAGTATCATCAGACCCCAAGCAAACTTTTATTAAACTTATCGATGCGGACAACTTGATTGTTCCGGGCACATCGTTTGCTGAAATTATGGGCAGTCCTGGGTTTATTGCCCCAGAAATTTTGAAAGAGTCTCGTTTCCCTGATCATGCGTGCGATCGCTGGTCTTTGGCAGTAGCAATTTTTCATCTGTTAGTGCTAAATCATCCCTTTATTGGAGATGAAGTTCTTGAAGGTGAGCCGGAACTAGAGGAAATGGCTTACCGGGGGGAACTGCCTTTTATAGACTCCAGAGACAACAACCAAAATCGCTCATCTGCGGGTTTACCACTAGGGCGCGTGTTAACTAGAAAACTTAGAGACTTAAGCCGACGAGCTTTTGAAAACGGTGTAGCAGACCCTTGGGCGCGACCATCACCAGAAGAATGGCTAATTGCTTTGTTGGAAGCTGCGGATCAAACCGCACTTTGCCCCAAATGTGGTACTACTACCTATTTACCAGAAATGCGAGGTACTCCCTTCGTTTGTGACTGGTGCGGACAAACAAGCGATCGCCCAATTGAACTTGGTTTCTTTGATGTCGATCCAGCTATTGATAACTTAGACGAAGACGAGCGCAAGGAATTGATCAGACATAAAAAACCTCACAGACTGGTCTTAGATGAAGAACAACAGAGGATTGTTCCTACTCGCTTGGTAAGTGGAGATCCGGAGGCAACTGGTAGGGCCGCATTGTTTGGTTCCCAACTTAATAGTAACGGCGATAAAGTTTACGGTCTCAAAAACTTAAGCCAAGATACTTGGGAAACAAAAGATGCTGCTGGACATAAAGGAGCTTGTGATCCTGGTAAAAAAATCTGGTTATATGACAAAACATTGATCACCTTTCCATCTGGTATTAGAGCAAAGGTGCGTAATCCTTACCCACACATGGGAGGTCAAGGATGAAATTATTTGACTTGAAATTTGGCAAAGAGGTAAGCGGACGTTTTTTGCTGCAAAGAGGTGCGGCACAGTCAGATTGGGAAGATAAAATAGTTGAATTACAAGGAATTGATGAAGGTATTCTTGGCTTTGAAGCTCCCAACAGTAATGATTCCGATTTGGTAATCGAACTTAAGCCAAACTCTGCTAATGCCAAAGTATTAATGTGGGAATTGCAATCAGGGCAAGTCAGCATACTTGGTTGCATTATGAAAGCAGCAGCCCAGGAAGTTGAAATTAAAGGACAAGCTTTTACTTTCCCAGAGGCTGAAATTCCCGTACAGTTGCAAGTGGCGCTGACTGACGAATTTATCGAGACAGTTGTGATGCGCCAGTGGTCTAAAGTAAAGACGTTTAAAGATGCGAAACGCTGTTTGGAGCGGGAGTTTTTGCTTGATAAATTTGGCTATTGGTTTGTTACTTCCGGTGCTAATGAGCCAGATTTGCAACGGGGATTTACTGTGGTTGGGGCTGATCTCGCTCTTGATTTGACATTTACTGATGATAAGCAACAATTGCTAGCAAAACGAATTGTTAAGCATCGTGGGCAAAATCTTGATCGCCGCCCTATATATTTAATGCGCCAATCTTTAGAGTTCTGCGACAAAACAGCCGCTAGTACTATATATTCGGCAGCAATTGCAGCTCTTGACAAAGCTGTTAGAGAAAATAATAGTTGGATTGCCAGTTGGAAGCATTACAACTCAGAAGAAGGAAGAATTTTAGAAGAGCGTTTTGGATCTTTGCCACCTTTACGCTATCAAGGGAGACCAAAACTAAAATCTGATGATAGTAGTAAAACTTTACTAATTTTTAACTTAGAAGCATCAGCCAACCTTAAGCCTTGGGTTGAGCATATTTCTGGTGATGGACTGCCAGTAATAATACAAAGTGATGCAGGTAAACCAGAAGGATTAGCAGTGGATTATGACCAGAAAAATAAGCACCTCACAGTTGTTTGGGAAAGCGATAACGAGCCACCCAGTAATGGAATAATTTCTCCCTCTATGGCTTTGGATGAGTCTAAACTCAAAAAACGTGATAATGCGCTCAAGACCTTGGAATCTGCACGCGCTGGCTTGCCTTATTTAGGCTTGATTTTTGAGGCTAAAACCTTTGAGAGGGCAATTCCTCGCCAAAAAAAGATAATTACAAAACCAGCACGCAAGATGTTTGGCGAAACCGGGCCAACGCCAGATCAGGAAAAGGCGTTACGCATTGCACTGTCTACACCAGATATTGCTGTCATTCAGGGGCCGCCAGGAACAGGGAAGACAAGGGTGATTCAGGCATTACTGACCATGCTTAATGAAGGGCGTAATACGAATGATGGGTTAGAAACAGTTTTGGTCACGAGTTTGCAGCATGAGGCAGTGGATAATGCGATCGCAGGCATGAGTCTTTCAGGACTTCCTGTTGATCGGCTTGGAGGCAAAAAAGGTGAAGATCGAGGAGCCGAGGTAATTCAAGCGTGGGGCGATCAAGTTATTAAGGTTGTGCGATCGCACTTAAAGAACGAACATAAAGCAACTCGCACCCTCATCGACCAACTCAAAGGTAGCCTCTCCCATTGGCGCACTTCAGCAGGAGGAAGGGAAGGAACTCGTGAAATTATTTTAGCTTTTCGCAATGCGGCAGAACAGTTTTTATCGGCCCAGCGAATAGCCGAATTAGACCGTCTTGCGGCTACTGTTCCCACAGTTCAGACTCAGCCCAAGCCAGTGATTGAAGATGCGGAAGATAGGGAGGAACTAGAACGCAGATTAAATCAGCAGTGTACAGCAGAAGAAAATTTTAAAGATGATGGCACTCGACAGGCTCGGAGATTAAGACGCTTTTTGGAGCCTTATCTTGATAATCTTTCACCCGATATTATTGAAGCTGTGGAAGTTGCTGCTGCTTGGACAGAAGAAAATACAGCTTATCGGGAACCCTGGATCTCTTTGCAAAACGCTTGTATTGGCATTCGCCAACAACTACTGGAGATTCCCTTTGCCGCCCCGATTACCGAACAAGATGTATCCGATCGAGAAATTGAGCAATGTCTGCTAGCTGCGATCGAGGAAGTTGAATTAGCCCGCGACCAAAGTGTAGAAGGACAGCAAGAAGCACTGGAGTTATTTGTCCGTTATTTAGAAGAAGATCCAGCCCATGTCAGAGAAGTGATTGGAAAATATTCACCAATTCAAGCTACCAGTTGCGGGCAAGCAGACTCAAAGTATTTGGGAATGGCTAACCGGACTTTTAACTTAGTTGTGGTGGATGAAGCCGCCAGGGCAAATCCCCTTGATTTATTAATACCAATGGTGAAGGGACGGCGGATTATTCTCGTTGGCGACCACAAACAACTTCCTCACGTTTTAGAAAGGGAAATTGAGCAGAGTTTGGCTAAGGAGGGGGATGAAAAGCTAAAGGATATATATGGTAAAAGTTTATTTGAAAGACTTTGGGAATCACTGCCCAAACAAACCGCTATCGATGGTATTGAGCGGACTGCCCAGCTAACGGATCAGTTCCGAATGCACCCGACGATTGGGCAGTTTGTCAGCGATCGCTTTTATTCTGAAAGCCCCCTTAATTCTAGTTTTGTCAAGCCAGAATCACGACCGAATTATACAGGTCAGTATAATCTAAAACCCATTGCTTGGTTAGATGTGCCTAAAAATATTGGGGGTGAAACTCGTGCTGGCAATCGTAGCTGGCAGCGTGCTGCGGAAGTTGACCGGATTATGTGCGAACTGCGTCGTGTACTTCCCTCCATAGCGGAAAAATACCCTAATTTCGACCCAAGTAAACCAACGGGAATGGTTGGGGTGATTGCATTTTACTCAGCCCAGGAAGAAGCTATCAAAGAAGCGATCGCAGACCTTCGCCACGGCTTGCCAGAACATTTACAGCGCCGGGTGCGGGTGGGAACGGTCGATGCTTTCCAAGGACGGGAATATGATGTAGTTTACCTTTCTACCGTTCGCAGTAATCAGGAGGAATCTATTGAAAAGCGTCTTGGTTTCACAGCACTCCCAAATCGGCTATGTGTTGCATTTAGCCGCGCCCGTTGCGTACTAATTGGAGTAGGAGACTCTGCTTGTGTTGCGTCTTTGCGTCCTGATGGCACACCTTACTCTAGCAGCTTAAAAGCTTTTGTTGATTTGTGTCGAAGTGAGCAGGGCTATGCAGATGTCTGATTTTGATGATGAATTGCTGTTTGATGATGAACCTTTACCTGACGAACTGATACTGTCACCAAGCAATCAAGTATCAGATGCAAAACCTATAAATATTCTTTTGTTTGCCCAACAGCAGGCGCTCACTGACCAACAGCAAAACATATTATGGCCTGTTTATGGTTGGAGAATCGCTGCGCCACAAGTATCAGAGCGCAAATTAGACTTTTTGCAGCTAACTTCACTACGGCTAGCCCATGCTGGGGTAACGCGCCACCAGGATCAAGCACAAATGTTAGGACAGCACAAAGATTTTCTGTTTAACGTCATGTTACAGCTAGAAAATCAGGGCTATATTGACAGAAAAGCTCGCTTGACTGATAAAGGAGAGAAAATTCTTCAGCAAGATGGAAAAGAGGATGAAGAGAAAACAGAATATGGCTGGATTTTTCAGGACGCAACAGCCGGTGAACTTCTAAGTTGGTTTTACACTAAAAGCCTACGCTATGCTGACTCTAGTCGTTCAGATGTCTCCCAAGCTTTTCAACTTCCGTGGATACGGCAAACACTACCTACACCCAACGCTGCTGATGTAACATCGGCAATCAAAACTCAACGTCGCCTGTTAAAGCTAATTCAGGCTGATAATGCTGTTTCTGATGCCTATGGTTTTACTGAAATCAGCAAAGCAGATATTTTGACGCAAAGCAATAACGCAAAGGTAGAGCAAACAGAAAATTTTGGTGTGCGTCTGTTAAGTAAACGACCGCAACAGTTTTATTTGCTAGTTTCCTGCATTATTGAGGGAACATCCGATGGTCAATTTTCTCTACGCTGTCCTTTTGGCCTTCCAGATGGTTTTCGTTGGGTACGCCTATTGAACTTTGCCTCATCCCAGTGTGAAGAAGGTAAGAAAATTGTAGAGCATTTGCAGTCCAAGAGTCGTGAAGCTTGGAAACGCAAGCAACCCAGAGAAATTGAGCCGATCGGTTTAGCAAGGGAAGCCTACGACAAAATAATATTTGAAGTCGGCTCTGTGCCTGACAAAATTTGGCAGCAAGTTTGGCAAGAATTGGAACGCTTAGAACAATCGCGTATCCTTCTAGAACGTGGTTTCGATGAGACGGACACAAGTATTACGCGATCGCAAAGGGTTTTAGAGCAGTTAATGTTTACTTTACTGCAACTAGATACAATTCCTACAAATATTTGGGAACCATATAAAAGTAGGGATACATTGCAACAATGTTTAAAAGATACAGTTGTTGCCTGCGGTGGAAGCGAAATACCAGAGCGGATTTTATTTACAAAGTTAGGAGCAATCCGTAATGTTCTTGATGGTGGTAAAGACTCTTTACGACCCTATGTTGGGACATTTTTACTATCAGCAAGTCGGCGTAACAGCTTACATCGTTGTATTTTAGAATATTTACTTAAAAAACATTTAGATTTTTTAGCAGACATAGAAAAAATTGCCCATATCCGCAACACAATTGGTGCTCATGCTGGTATAAGTCATAAGGAACCAAGCATTGTCGTTGAGGATTTAGTAACAAAAACATATCAAATTGTACGTTTAGTTATTGAAGCATGGCGATTAACAAATAGCCAATTCTCAAAGGAGGTATAAATGGGTAGAAAAACTAGAAATATAAATACAAATCAAAACCGTCAGCAACCAAGTACTCCTCAAACTAATACTCAAAATCTTGCTGCTGTTGCAGTGACTCCTCAAAATGTGTCAACAGTTAATGCACAGTCCCAGGATATTCATAAACTCCAAGATAAAATCAATGAACTAGAATTTCAGTTAGAGAAACAAAAAGAAATAACCGCAGCCAAAGAAGCGGAGATTGCCATAAGAGAACAGGAATTAGCCCAACAGAAAGTGCAAGCTATTAATGGCTTTAAAGATTTAGAAGCTAAGGCTCGTAAGGAATGGTTAACAGAAAAAGAACAGGAAATTATAGCAGAACGTCAACAAATTATAGAGGCAGCACAAAAGGAAGTTGATAAAAAATTGAGTGCCGCACAAACGGAAGCTGAAAAAATTATTAAAGAAGCTCAAAAATTAAAGATTGATGTTCAAAATCAAGCAGATAGAATTATTGAACAGGCAGAAACTCTAGCCAACGAACATAGGCAAAGAGCAAGAGAGGAAACAATTAAGGAAATCCAGACGAAAGAAGAAGAATTGATAAATTTCCGTAAGGTACTTGACGATAAAGAAAGGTATCTTGAGGAAGAAGATAACAAGCTGTCAAGACAAATTAAGCAAATTGAACGCCGAGAAGAAGACTTAGAAGATGAAAGCAATTGGTTAGCTTTGCAAAAGAAAAAACTCCAACAGAAGGAACAAGAATTAAGCCAACGTGAAAATGCTTGTTCAGAAGAAGCAATTAATAGGTTGATAAAAGAAAAGGAATCTATTGAACACCAAATTCAATTAGTTCAAGAGCAAAATCATCGGCTGAGGGGAGAATTAGAGAGCAATAAAAATATGCTCTTAAATATATCAGGTTCACCAGCGAAAGTTTTAGCAGATAACAAACTGCTAGAGAATAAGATTAGAGAATATGAAAAATTATTTGAGGAATATCCATCAGAAATAGAGTTAGCAGAACTTCGCAGACGTGCCGAAGCTGCAATTGATTTTGAAGCTAAGTATCGTGATTTACAAGCGAGGATTGATGACTTAGAGCGTATCCGCCGCCAGCATCATTCGGAAAGGATGGAGACAGAACAGCTTCGCAAAGAGAGAGATACTCTAAAGTTATTAAATCAGTATTTGAGTGAACAAATAGAAGAACTTAAACGGATGCTTGGTCAATTGCAAACCAGTCAAATACAAGCGTTTGGTAATTTTGCTTCTATGGATAGAGAAAATGAAAATATTATTAACAAACCTGATGGTGTTGCCGTTAATGATCTAAATGAATTGGCTGCTAGAAGTCGTGCTTGGATGGGTAGTTTACCAAGCCGTCAAGAGTTAGAAATGGGAGAAGCTAAAACCTCAAATTTCGCTCATTATTATGATAAACATACAATTCAGGCTTTTATTGCCTCAATGGCAGCTTCTAGACTAATTATTATTCAAGGTCAGAGTGGCACTGGTAAAACTAGTCTGCCAGAATATTTTGCTTATGCAATTGGTGGTAAATTTGCCCGAATTGAAGTTCAATCTAGTTGGCGAGATAAAGTTGATTTGCTCGGTTCTTATAACTCTTTCTTCCGCGTTTTTAATGAGTCTCAGTTTTCTAGGGCAATCTACGAAGCAGGCACAAATCGTTACCGCAATTATCCTTATTTCATAGTTTTGGATGAAATGAACCTGTCACGGGTGGAATACTATTTCGCTGATTTACTTTCAATTATGGAAGGTCGTCCAGAAGATAGAGAAATTGAACTACTAAACCACGACCCTACTGGAGGTCAACTTCCCAAAGGAATTAGATTGAAAAACGGTGCAGTCCAGCTACCAATCCCTGATAATGTCTGGTTTGTTGGCACCGCAAATACGGACGAATCTACATATGAGATTACCCGTAAA
Source organism: Nostoc sp. FACHB-973 (assembly GCF_014698115.1). Classification (GTDB taxonomy): domain Bacteria; phylum Cyanobacteriota; class Cyanobacteriia; order Cyanobacteriales; family Nostocaceae; genus Nostoc; species Nostoc muscorum. The sequence goes on along the minus strand of NZ_JACJSJ010000010.1, from coordinate 57,274 downwards.
GTTTACGATCGCGCTCAAGTTTTGCAAATAGATGAACCTTTTGAACCAGAAAGTTTTGATACCACACAACCAGCAAATCTAAAAATATCAGATTTTCGCCAAGCTGTACAAAAGGCGATCGCCAATTTCAGCCAAAAAGACCAAGACGTTGTACAGAATTGTCTTGGAACTATTGGTTTGGCATTGCATGAGTACTTTCAAGTAGGGTACGGACAACGCCTGTTAGACCAACTTTCTATCTTCCTCCCCATATACACTGCGACGGGTGGGAAACTTGGGGAAGGTTTAGACCACTTTATCGCCAGAAAGCTGCTTTGGCAGGTACAAAACCGTACTGATCCAAATGTCCGTTCTGGTTTACAGGAAGTACGAGACATTATTGAGGTAAGTTTTACTGATAACCCGCGACTAGGAAGTGCTGCGATTTCCTTAAAACTTTTGGAACGTGAGATTAACAAATTTAAACGGTAGATTATGGCACATCTTTTTTTACTCAATCGTTGGACAGGCAACCTAGAACCATTGCAATCGGGAGAACGCCGCCGTTTAGAGAGTATAGATGACTACCGTATACAGATTAATTTCACCCCTGCTGATGGCGAAACTGAAATTACGCTCAATGATAATAACGATAATACTTACATCCGTACAAATGAAACAAGCTGTAATTTACCCATAACAGTTGATACTTTTGGGTGCTGTTCGGTACGTATCGCCTGTACAGGTTCTGGAAGTATTGGGCGGTATAAATTTGAAGTGCCATTGCGAACACAATTAGATGAGACAATGCAAGTGGCTTTGGCACTGTTCGCCGACCAAGCAAAAGGGCTAGAACCAACTATATCAACAGAGCAATTACTAAAGTTGCCGTTTTTCTCTCCTGGTACTATTCGTGATTCCCTTAGCAACAAAAATGTCAGGGAACTAGATGAGGCGATCGCAGAAGTTTTACCATCTTTACTGAGAGTATGTGGCAAACCCCGACGCAGTTTAATAGTAGAGCGTCGAGTTATGCCCATAGACAGAGCAAGACGTATTCCGCCTGATGCAATTGAGCATTTAGCATCTCGACCAGAATTATGGCAATCTCGCACTGCAACGCGCATTACTCCGGCACAAATTAGAAGCGAAGTGCCAGAAGAAACCCTTGACCTCTATGAAAATCGCGTGGTTGCTACTCTAGTGCGAAGGTTGCTGCGCTGGATGGAACAAAGACTCCGGGAAATAGACCGCGCCTACTACCAAACACAAACTCTGCATGAAAACTTATTTACAGAATACCAATATAATCGCTTTCGGGAAGAGCGATTGAAAGCACTTTGGCAAAATTTAGATACCGTACAAGACTATTTGCAGCAATACGAGCAAGCACAAGCACTAAAAGATCAAATTAGCCGCCTATATTCTGACACCAGTAGCTGTTTAGACTCAGTACTTTATAAGAGTTTATCTAGCAAACCAGATGTGATATCTCCTTTAAAACCAACTAACATTTTGCAAATGGATGCAGACTATCGGCGTTTACGCCAGTTGTGGGAGATGCTGGACAGATTTTTTAGCAATCCCGACCAGCAGAATATAGAAAAAGAGCGAGATTTGTTATCAGATTACGCTAATTACATTCATGGCTGTGTACTTTTGGCTTTGCACTGGATTGGGTTTGAAACTGCAAAAGTGAAGCCAGAGAATTTTCCAGAAGAATTAAATTTTCAACAAGCACTCCAGTGGGAAGCATGGACAGCAGTTGTGCAGCCTCCCGAATCAGATAATTTCAAAATAAATGTTGAGTTGATCTGGGAGATAGTTAACACTAATACTCATAAGTTTTCTCATCCAACCCGCATTAGACTGGTACTGATTCCATTAGCGCGAGCGTTTTTTGGCGATCAAGATGAAATTAAGAAGACTTTGGACACTCTCTATGATGCAGGTTTGTCCCAAGGTTCATCAATTGGAAATACTTCCAAGCGTCAAAATCGCAACAACCAAGTGCAGACTTTTGTTGTCTTAGTACATCCCACAGATCCAAGAGATAGAGAAATAAGTGAAGATGTTACGCCAGACTTAATTCAAAAAATGCTGAATATCGGCGAAAACTTTATGAGTCCGGATGATTATAAACGCTTTGTTTCCACTTTTGATGGTAATGCTTTTGTTCGTAGCGTTGGTATGATGCCAGCTAGTCCACTTGATTTAAGCACTCTTGAACGTTTCCAGAGATTATTTCGCTTTCATACCTTGGGAGTCGATTTGGTTTATGGCATCCATCCTTCATATTGTCCAGTGTGCAGTTATGACCTGAGTAATGTGTGTTTGCAGTTTAAGGAAAATGAGGGTGATTGTCCTAACTGTCAAGCCAAATGGAGTTGGCGAACCTGTAAGAATTGTGGTGGTAAGACAGCAAAGCTAGAACCTATTAAGATGAAGCGGCAAACTAAAACAGAAAGTAAATGTTCCTATGCTGTGAAAGCGATGGCTAGAGAGCAACTGCTAGGGCGTGACTTACTTTCGGCGTTGTGCAGTTCTGATGAAACACCAGAGTCGGGAAGGATTCGCATCATTTGCCCTCACTGTGGAGCTTGTACTGGGCAGGGTGAAACGTTATTAAGATGTAATAGATGCCGTAATAGTAATTTTGGAATTAGTTAGTTTATTAATGTTGATGACTTTTTCATTGGTGTAATAAATAGCCATCTAAAATATGCGATGAATAAAACTAAAAAAATACGGCATTTAGCGTAACTATCCCTTTAATTTTTGTCAAAATGTCAACTTGATTTATTGAACGACATAGGGTAATAAAATTTTTGTATGTATTTGTATTAGGTAAAACCACAATGGCTTCTTCTAACTGAAAATTAAAATTATCTGGTAAACGCCATTCTCGCTCATGAGTCCAATCGATAATATTAGTCTCATCACTAAGTTCCAATTTAACAATTCGCCACCATTCTTTATAAGGTAGATAAGCTTTGGCATCTTCGGTATTATCATAAATTACAGGTCTCCCACCATTATTATATATATATGTTTTTGGAAACATTAACCCTATCCCTACATAACGTAGCTTGGCATTAGGATTTTGCTTTCGATACTCTTGGTCTGAATAAATATTTTGTGCTAATTGATATAGTGGTGTATCTTGGAAGCAAACAGCTTTTCTATTTCCACATATAAACCCTGATTTTGTTGAACTACCGTTGAGGCACTCTTCTAAAAGAATTTTCATCAAAACCTCAAGAGAGCTAAATTCTTTACCATTTGTATTTGCTTCTCTAGTCAAATGTATGAGATGTCCGGTTAAATCAGAACGTGATGCAATACGCTGTTTCCAACTGTCTAAAGAGTAAGGCATTTTCGCTACACCTTGGAAGTTGTGCTGGGAGCATCTGGTTTTGGCAGATAGATTTTTTAGACAACCCATATAGTTGAGTTTCTGGCACTAAATAATTATGTTTCTTCCAAAAGTGGATGCAACCGTTTTGCTTTACGTTGTTAGTATTCCCCAAAATGAAAGCCGCAAGATCACATTACCTGCTTGCTGAAGGTTCTCAGATCATTGGTTGTATTTCACGTAGATTTGTAAATCTTGTGCTACGAAAAATTACAGATTTTCTAGTTATAAAGTATTGCGTACAGTTTTTGTAGTATCTTTAACGGTTACGCCTATAATATTACTTAATCAATACTTCTCTCAATCTTATGCACCAAAGAAATTTGCCCTTCTGGAAATTTCTTATTCAGGATAGCAAGCAGAGCAAGAAGCATTGGACTGTGATGTACAATCACTTCCACGTTTAGGTTAAAAAGACTAGGCTGATATGGAAACGCTTGCCCCTGGTGCGCGGATTGTTGCTAGAGATGCTGAATGGCTTGTAAAATCAACTTCAAGAACACCCAATGGTTCTGTGGTAATAGAAGTTGTGGGTGTAAGTGATTTTATCAAAGGTCGCACGGCAAGGTTTGTTAGAGAACTTGAGGAAGACCTAGCAGTTTTAGACCCGAAAAATACTAATTTAGTATCCGATAATACTCCTGGCTATAGGAATTCGCTGCTTTTTCTCGAAGCTCATCTGCGGCAAACTGCTCCCACTGATACTAATCTTTACATTGGTCATGAAGCGGCAATGGATGTGCTGCCTTACCAACTAGACCCAACGCTCAAAGCTCTTTCTATGCCGCGGCAGCGTTTGTTAATTGCAGATGCTGTTGGCTTGGGGAAAACTCTGGAAGCAGGAATTTTGGTTGCTGAGTTGATGCGTCGGGGAAGGGCAAAACGTATTTTGGTTGTAACAACCAAAAGTATGCTGACTCAGTTCCAGAAAGAATTTTGGGTACGTTTTACTATTCCCTTAGTACGCCTTGATTCTGTAGGTATCCAACGTATTCGCTCTCGTATTCCCACCAATCATAATCCTTTCCACTATTACGATAAAGCTATTGTCTCAGTTGATACCCTTAAACAAGACAGAGAATACCGCACCTACATCGAGCAAGCTGAATGGGATGTAATAGTCATTGATGAAGCACATAACGTTGCTCGTCGGGGACGTGGTAGCAGTGCTTCGTTACGTTCTAAGTTGGCTGACCGTTTAGCAAGCCGTTCCGATAGTTTAATTATGCTATCAGCCACACCCCATGATGGACGTGCCGAAAGCTTTGCTAGTTTGATGAATATGCTCGACCCAACGGCGATCGCCAATGAGTCGAACTACACTAAGGAAGATATTCGAGATTTGTACGTCCGGCGGTTTAAAAAAGATGTTGTAGCGCAACTTCTCAAAAAATTCCCAGAACGACAGGTTTTAGCGGTAGAAGCTAATGCTTCTCCCCAAGAAGAAAAAGCGTTTGAAATTCTCGATAACTTAAAATTAGCTGGGATTGACGCGAAAGCTTCTACAGGTAAGTTGTTTAAAACTACTTTGTTAAAGGCTATGCTGTCCAGCCCTATGGCTTGTTTGGAGACAGTATGCAATCGCATCAATCGGGTAGAAAAAACCGATGATCGGCGTTTTAGTGCTGATATTGATGAATTGAAAGCTTTAGCAGCCGCTTTAGTAACCATCAACGATCAAAATTTCTCAAAATATCAAAAACTACTAAAACTAATTATTACAGCCGAAGATGGAGGCTTTGCTTGGAATGGTAAAGACCCAAAAGACCGGATTGTAATTTTCACGGAACGTTTGGAAACGATGCGCTTTCTGAAGGAGAATTTAAAGCGCGACTTGAAGCTAACAGAAGAAGCGATCGCTACCCTTGATGGGGGAATGCCAGATGTTGATTTGATGAAAATTATCGAAGAATTTGGTAATGAGAAATCTCAACTCCGGCTGTTGGTAGCTACAGATGTGGCATCGGAAGGGATTAATTTACATTATTTTTCACACCGTCTCATACACTTTGATATTCCTTGGTCGTTAATGGCTTTACAGCAGCGTAATGGGCGGGTTGACCGTTACGGGCAGGAACAACAACCACAGATTCGCTATTTATTGACTCGTTCATCTAACGAAAAAGTTGATGAAGCAGAGCGCATTGTTAGCGTGTTGGTGAGGAAAGACGACCAAGCAATTAAAAATATTGGCGACCCTTCTGTTTTTATGGGAGTGTTTGATGCCGATAAGGAAGTAGAGGTGACAGCCGCAGCTATCGAAGCAATTGAGCAGGGAGAAACGGCAGAAACTTTTGACGCACGCCTGCAACCAGGTGAGCAGACAGAGGATGAGGATAACTGGTTTGCTGATTTACTTAGCGATGACCCAGAAGTGAGTGAGGAACCCCAAGCACAAGTTGCTATGCGGAAAATGCCAAGTTTATTTCCCGATGACTATCATTACACGTTAGAGGCATTGAAGGCAGTTAATGAGGAAAATCCTTTGCAGCTGCGTAGTTTGGAGGAAGAGTTGTTAATCGAGTTAACAATGCCCAATGAATTGCGATCGCGCTTTGAGCGTTTACCAAGAGAAATTCAACCTGCATCAAATCAAGCATTGCGTTTGTCTGGCGATCGCAATAAAGTGATGCGCGAACTAGAGGAATCACGAAAATCTGAGGAACGCTGGCCCTCGATTCAGTATCTTTGGGAACTGCATCCGGTAATAGATTGGTTAAATGACCGTGGGATAACACTTTTCGGTAGGCATCAAGCACCTGTCATTGTTTTACCTCAGTTACAAGCCAATGAGGTTATATTTGTCATGTCAGGTATAATTCCTAACCGTCGTGGTCAACCTCTAGTCAATAAGTGGGTAAGTGTAGTGTTTCAAAATCAAAAGTTTAAGCATATAGAAGACTTTGAGAAAACGCTACAGCTTACTGGATTGGGGCAGGAGCCGATTCCCAATCAAATGTTACCTACTGATGAAAAACTTTTGAATTTACGTGAGATAGCAGTTGTAGAAGCGCAAAAGAAAATGCTAGAAGCACGGAAGAATTTTGAGGATTCAATTAATGTTCAACTACAGGAACAATTGAATCGTTTAAATAAACTCAAAGGTCAACATTATGAGCAACTAACATTGCGCTATGCAGACGGTACTCCTTTAAAAGAAGAAAAAAAATCAAAAGCAGAACGAAGAATTGAGCAAATTTTTAATAATTATTGGCGTTGGGTAGAGGATAGCATGACTACCGAACCTGCTCCATATATCAAAATCATTGCAGTTTTACAGGGAGCTAAGGTATGAGTAAACTAACAGGAATTACTAATGAAAATGAGTTTTACTCAAATCACTACCTGGATGCTATCCTCAATGATGATATTAAGGGAGTTGCTCAACGCTGGCGAGAAGCTGCGGCTGAAAATGAAACAAAATCTCCCCCTGAATTATTGGGAAGTTTAGCTGCAACTTATTTTAGATTGATAAATAATTTTAATAAAGAAAAAGATATTGCAGAACGCATAATTCTTCAACAGCAATGGTTGTCTGATTTTTTTGGCGTTTTAGGCTATCAGATTAAACCGACTCAGCGTATTCTCGATGAGGGGCAAATACTCCCCGTATTATGTGAAATAAAAAAAACTAATGGAGTGCCACTACTTTGGATTATAGAAGCTTTACCAGAAGGTGATGAAGTTATTGATATTTTAGATTTAAGTCTAAATAAAGCACAACTTACTGAAGAAGATAATGATGATATAAATGCAGAATTAATTTCGTCTGATCTGACGATAGAAGATATTATTTCTGATTATATTTTTTCTCAAGATGAGCCGCCCCGGTGGTTATTGCTTGTTAGCGTTCATCAAATTATTCTGATTGATCGTTTCAAATGGAACGCATCACGCTTGTTGCGGTTTGATTTATCAGAAATTCTATCACGTAAGGAATCAGATACTTTATTAGCAACTGCAACATTATTGCATAAAGAACATACCTGCCCTAGTGAGGGTACAGCTTTACTTGATGAATTAGATGAAAATTCTCACCGTCATGCTTTTTCTGTTTCTGATGATTTGAAATATGCCCTCAGAAAGTCAATTGAAATTTTGGGTAATGAAGCAGTTTGGTATGTAAGAAATAAGCTAAAAACAGGGGTATTTTCTGGACAATTAGACGAGGGACAATTATCAATTGAATGTCTGCGTTATATGTACCGCTTGCTGTTCCTTTTTTACATTGAAGCACGGCGAGATTTGGGTTATGCACCGATGAATGCTGAAATTTATCGGGAAGGTTACAGTTTAGAATCGCTGCGGGAACTAGAGCAAGTAGAATTGCGGACAGAAGAAGATAAAAACGGTTATTTTATTAATACTTCTCTGACCAAACTATTTGAAATAATTTGGCAAGGGTATGCACCAAGTAATGTGGGAACTCTGTATTTACCTGAAGAGAAGATTTATGATAACACTTTTGAACTTGCACCACTAAAAAGTCATTTATTTGACCCAGAACGCACTAAGTTACTGAATCGGGTCAAGTTTCGTAATAGCGTATTGCGAGAAGTGATTGAATTAATGTCGCTATCGCGGGAGGGTAAAGGTAAGCGTCGGGGACGTATTTCTTATGCACAATTGGGAATTAACCAGTTGGGTGCTGTGTATGAATCTTTACTGTGCTTCCGGGGATTTTTTGCTGAGGCTGATTTATATGAAGTGCAGCGTGCAGAAAAAACAACAAAAACCTCTGCTGGCGATGATGATGAGGAAGAAGTAGAAGAAGAAACTCCCAAACGCGGAAAAAACAACTATGACGAATTGGATGTTGCTTACTTCGTCAAGTTAGAAGATTTAGAAAATTACACAAAGGCGGAACAGGTATTTAATGCTGACGGTACGCCAAAAATGTACCCCAAAGGTAGTTTTATTTATCGATTAGCGGGAAGGGATCGCCAAAATTCAGCTTCTTATTATACGCCGGAGTCGTTAACGCGCTGTTTGGTTAAGTATTCGTTAAAGGAATTGCTTAAGGATAAAACAGCAGATGATATTCTCAAGTTAAAAATTTGCGAACCAGCGATGGGGAGTGCAGCATTTTTGAATGAAGCTGTTAACCAGTTAGCAGAGAAATATCTGGAGTTAAAACAAGACGAGTTAAATAAACGCATTCCCCACGACGAATATTTACAGGAAAAGCAGAAAGTCAAAATGTTTTTGGCTGACCGCAACGTATTTGGGATTGACTTAAACCCGGTTGCTGTAGAGTTAGCAGAGGTGTCCCTGTGGTTGAACTGTATTTACAAACCGGAAAATAGAAAAGCTTTTGTACCTTGGTTTGGGATTCAACTGCACTGCGGTAATTCACTCATTGGGGCGCGTCGTCAGGTGTACAGCACTACGTTAATTCCTCGGAAGAAGAAACAACCATATTGGTTTGACCATGAACCCCAACGGGTGATGGTAGGGGATAAGTTACCTGATGGGGTTGTATTTCACTTTTTGTTACCCGATCCAGGAATGGCGAATTACACAGATAAAGTTATCAAGTCTCTAGCACCAAACAAAATTGAAACTATTAATAATTGGCGTAAGGACTTTTGTAAAGCAACTTATGATGATTTTGATGTTGACCGTTTAGTAACATTATCTCAACGCATAGATGAACTTTGGCAACGTCACACTGATGAATTGCGGATGATGCGACAACGCACTACTGATCCGTTGAGTATTTTCGGTTATGAAGAAGATGCACATCAAAGTAGCAGTTTGGAAATCAAAGATAAAATTTTAGCACAAGAGAAATTATCTGAAGGTGTGGGCAATTCTAGCTCTTACCGACGGTTGAAATTTGTCATGGACTATTGGTGTGCGCTGTGGTTTTGGCAAATTGAAAAGGCTGATTTATTACCGTCAAGGTATGAGTATTTTATGGAATTGGCGGTAATTTTGGGTGAAACGGAAATGACGTTTGAAGCTGAACCAGAGTTACCATTATTTCCTGAAACTGCAATCGAAAATGAAGTACAAAAGTTTGTTGATGATTATAAGTTTGTAAATGTTGCAAAGTTGGCAGAACGTTTCCCTAGGTTAGGATTAATTTCTGAGATTGCAGAAGAAAAGCATTTTTTTCATTGGGAGTTGGAGTTCGCAGATATTTTTGCAAATAATGGCGGTTTTGATTTATTTTTAGGTAATCCTCCTTGGATTAAGGTGGAGTGGGATGAAGGTGGTGTAATGGGAGATTTTGAACCCTTATTTGAGTTACGGAAATTCTCAGCTAGTAGCTTGAGTAAACTACGAGAAAATACTTTTGAAAGAATACCAAATTTAAAATCAGCTTATTTATATGAATCTGCAACATTTGAAGCAGTACAAAATTTTCTTAATGCCTATCAAAATTATTCATTACTAAAAGGTACTCAATCTAATCTTTTCAAATGCTTTCTTCCTCAAAGCTGGATGATGTCTAATAAACAGGGTGTTCAATCATTTTTACATCCCGAAGGTATATACGATGATCCTAAAGGAGGTAAACTTAGGTGTACTTTATATCAAAGACTAAGAGCACATTTTCAGTTTCAAAATCAACTTATTCTATTTCCAATAGGGCACAGAGTAAAATATAGTATAAATATTTATGCTTCCCTAGAAAAAGTAAATTTTGTAAGTATTGCTAATCTTTTTGCAACTAAGACTATAGATGCTTGTTATGAACATAATGGAGAAGGACAAGTAGGTGGTATTAAAACAGATAATAATCAATGGAATTTTGAAGGACATAGTAAGAGAATTATTAATGTAAATAAAAATATATTAAAATTATTTGCTATTCTTTACGACCCCGAAGGAACACCTCCACTAGAAGCTCGTTTACCGGCTTTACATTCTCAACAATTAATTAACGTGCTTAAAAAGTTAGCAGAACAACCCAAGCGTCTGAGTGACTTTGAAGGACAATATTTTTCTCTTGAAATGTGGCATGAAGCGAATGCACAAAAAGATGGAACTATGAAGCGGGAAACAGCTTTTCCTACAACTCCTGAAGAATTAATACTTTCAGGCCCTCATTTTTATGTAGCCCAACCTTTGTATAAAACACCAAGGACTAAATGTACAGAAAAAGCACACTATGATGTTCTTGATTTAACTCTTTTACCTGACACATATCTACCTCGTACCAACTATACTCCAAATTGTGAATTAAATGAATATATAAAAAAAATCCCTAAAGTTAGCTGGATAGATGATAAATTTCAAACGCCACGACTTATCACTGATTATTATCGTTTAAATGTAAGTAGATTACTAAGTCTTTTTGGTGAAAGAACTCTTCAAGCATCAATTATAGCCCCCAAGATTGCACATATAGATAGTATCCTTAGTATTGCTTTTAAAGAACTTGACATAATGGTTACTTTAATGGCCAGTTGGTGTTCTATTTTATTTGATCTTTTTGTTAAAACTACTGGAAAGTCTAATTTTCATCATGACCTTGCTCAACAACTTCCAGTTATAGATAAAAATAGTTTCTTTGGAAAATTATTGAAATTCAGAGGTTTATATCTAACCTCGCTTACAACTCACTATGCTGAACTATGGAAAAGTTGCTACACTCTAGCATTTAATCAAGATACCTGGACAAAAACGGACTCTCGCCTCAACAATAAATTCTTCAAAAACCTCACCCCCCAATGGCAACGAAATGTTGCCCTCCGCACCGACTATGAACGCCGTCAAGCCCTAGTAGAGATTGACGTACTTGTAGCAATGGCATTAGGGCTAACCCTAGACGAACTAATCACAATTTACCGCGTCCAATTCCCTGTTATGCGCCAATACGAAAAAGACACTTGGTACGACCAAAACGGGCGCATTGTCTTTACCATTAGCAAAGGACTTGTAGGTGTTGGCTTCCCTCGCAAAGGTAAAAAAGGCGAACAGGGATGGGAAGACATTAAAGACATGAAAACAGGTACAGTCGAACGCACCATTATAGATGACACCATGCCAGGTGGCCCCATAGAACGCACCATCATCTATGAAGCCCCCTTCGACCGTTGCGACCGAGAAGAAGACTATCATACCGCCTGGGAAGCTTTTGAAAAACGCTTTGCCGAACAGGAGATTGAGCCATGATCCCGTCAGTAGTCGCCTCAGAAGTTCGCGCCAGCATTGAAGATTTCCTCAAAACCGAATTTCGCCCTGCGTCCCCTGGATTTGAAGGGCTGATGCAACGCTTTTTAGCAACACCGGAAGTTGTATTTAAAGGCCCTTACCTGTCTGTGGGTTTGCCATTCCGCCCCGGTTCTACAGGTGCAGACTATTTCCCCGACGTGCCAATGGCATTTCCCCCACACCGCCATCAGGAACAAGCATTCGCTCGATTAAAAGCACCTTACTATCAATCAACCCTTGTCGCTACAGGAACGGGTTCAGGAAAAACAGAGTGTTTTTTGTTACCCATCCTCAATCACTGCTACCAGCACGAAGGCGAACCGGGTATTAAAGCACTGCTAATTTACCCCATGAACGCCCTTGCTACCGACCAAGCAAAGCGGTTAGCAAGTCTCATCTGGCACAACTCAAAATTAAAAGGTAAGGTAACTGCTGGGTTATTTGTGGGCGAGTCGGAACGAGATCCAAAAGCAATGATGGGTGAAGACCATATCATCACTGACAAAAATATTCTGCGCCAATGCCCCCCAGACATTTTGTTGACTAACTACAAAATGCTCGACTACCTGCTGATCCGTCCTGGCGACCAACCATTATGGGCAGGAAATGTACCAGAAACTCTGCGTTATTTGGTAGTTGATGAAATTCACACCTTTGATGGCGCACAAGGAACAGATTTGGCTTGTTTAATCCGCCGTCTCAAAGCTAGATTGCAAACTCCCGAACGTCATTTAGCTTGTGTCGGGACTTCTGCTACCTTGGGTGGTAGTGGTAATAAAGGGGATATGTTGAATTATGCAACTACTGTTTTTGACGAACCCTTCGACCAAAATGCTCTAGTTGAAGAAGATAGGCTAACTTGTGGAGAATTTCTCTTTGATGCTTACATTAATCCTCTCCCCATTCCCGAACCCGATAAATTAGAAATTCTCAAAGCTGCCAACTACCAAACTATCGAGGAATATATCTGCGCTCAACATCAGCTATGGTTTGAAGCAGCAATTACCGAAGAATTTAATAATAATGAGTGGCGAGTTGAATTAGGCGATCGCTTGAAATCTCTGCCCATAGTCCACAACTTACTCAAAGTTTTAGACCAAGGAGCGATCGCCCTACCTGAACTTTGGCAAAAACTCAGCCGGAAAATGCGCTTACCAGATAGCGATGACCCAATTTATCAAGCTGCTTTATTTGATAGTTTAATTGCCTTGTGTGCGATCGCCCGCCGCCAATTGCACACTGCACTTGTCCCTTGGGTGAATATTCGTCTGCAATTCTGGCTGCGAGAACTGCGCCGCATGGTGGGAACTGTAGAGAAGCAACCCGAATTAGTATTTGCTGATGACCAAGCATCAGAAGAAAAAGAGCGTGTTCTGCCAGTGATACACTGTCGAGACTGCGGTAGTACGGGATGGGGAGGATTAAGGCAACAAGTAACAAACCATAAAATAGCTTGTGACCTACGGGACTTTTATAAAGCGTACTTCGCAAACGACCCATTAATTACCTACATTTTCCCCCATCGCAATCCAGATAATGATAGAGGTTGGTTATCTTGGAAGCTTTGCAAAGAATGTCTAACCCTTAACCGCACAGATGCTCATCGTTGTTCTAAGTGCGCCAGCGAAGAATTTATTTCAGTTATTGAACCAGACCAAGATGCGATCGTTCGCACGATAAAAACTAAAAATGGCAATCCCCGGCGTATTTCTAACCATGATTGCCCCTTCTGCGGTAGTAAAGATGGTTTAGCAATTCTTGGTTCTCGCGCTGCGAGTTTAGCTAGTGCCGCAATTGGTACATTATTCTCATCAGCTTACAATGACGATCGCAAACTAATTACTTTTTCTGACTCCGTACAAGATGCAGCGCACCGTGCAGGCTTTTTTGAAACTCGTACCTTCCGCACAACCTTAAGAAGTGCTTTACGCCAGCATCTTGATAATAAAGCCAAAGGATGGAATTTAGCGGATATTCGGGCTGACTTTTCTCAATATTGGCGTAATGAAATTGGTGGCGATGGCGATTATATTGCCACCTTTATGCCTTCAGATTTGGAATGGCTGCGGGAATGGGAAGAATTACAACAAGCAGGAACAGCAAAACCCAGCCTTGTTGACCTGATTAATAAACGACTTGATTGGGAAGTAGTTGCAGAAATTGGCTTGCGGACAAATTTGGGTGCTTCATTAGAACGCACTGACACCTGTGCAGTTTACCTTGATAGTAATTTACTCACCTCTGCCTGCTTAAACTTACTCGAACGAATTCGCAACGAAATTGGTGGACTAGAAAATCTCGATCAGCAAACCCTGCACCGTTTTCTGTTGGGGTTAATTTACCATCTGCGGCTACAGGGTGGTATTTTGCATTCAGTAACAGAAAATTATATTGAAAGTGGTGGTCAAACCTTCCGGTTGCAGCAACCCTTATTTATGCCTGGATTTGGCCCATCCTCACTTGCACCCGTTTACTTTGTCCAAAATGGTAATTTTCCTCGTTTTGAAGCCTTAGTTCGACCATCAGGAAAAGTAACTTGGTGTGAAAATTGGGCTTTTAAATTGTTTTCTAGCTACACTCCACTGATTGTCGCCCAGGTAGAAAACCTTTACAACCTAGTTTTAAATCAACTGGTGGCTCATGAGATTTTTGGAGTCAGGGAAACACGTAACGGCGCAAAAGTCTGGGGTATCGAACAAACAGCATTGTATTTGGATATTACAGCACATCACCTTGAATGCGATAAATGCGGACACAGCATTACCGCTTCTCCACAAGAATTGACGTTATGGACAGATACACCTTGTATGCGTCCGAAGTGTACGGGTAAATATCAACCATCGGAACGAAAAACCCGCGATTTTTACCGCCACTTATATTCTAAAGGTCGAGTGTGGCGGATATTTGCCAGAGAACACACCGGATTATTAGAAAGGGATGTCCGCGAAGAATTAGAAAATCGCTTTATCACAGGTCGCCACCGTTACGACCCCAATCTTCTGTCTGCTACTTCAACGCTGGAAATGGGGATTGATATTGGTACGCTTTCTTCTGTTTTATTGTGTTCCGTTCCTCCAGCCCAAGCAAATTACCAACAGCGTATTGGTCGTGCAGGTCGTCGAGATGGGAATGCTTTTATCGCCGCGATCGCTAACGGTACTCCCCACGATTTATATTTCTGGGCTGACCCCATGTTAATGATTGCAGGTGGGGTAGATACTCCCGGTTCGTACCTCGATGCTTCAGCGATTTTACAACGCCAACTCACTGCTTACTGTCTCGACCGTTGGGTATCCCAAGGTATCACCCCAGACCAACTACCCGAACGATTTGGCACTGTTTTAGATAGCGTCCAGCAACGTGATTTAACTCGCTTTCCTTATACATGGCTAAATTTTATTGAAAATCAACAGTTAGAACTACTGCAAGATTTTCTCGAACTCTTCCAAAATCAAATATCCAGCCGCAGCGCCGAACAATTAAGAATATTTATTGAGAAAGGCGAAAACGATGAAGGGGGATTGCGTTGGCGTATTGTCAACCGCTTGCAGGAAGTAGTGGAAGAACGCCGACGCTTAAAAAACCAAAGTGATACCTTACGGCGACGTATTAAAGATAAGGAAAAAGCTGCTAAGAGTCAAAATCACGAAGAAGAACTAGCGGAACTCCACCGCGAACGAGGGGGGTTGATGGAGTTAGTGAAAAATATCAGCGATAAAAATACCCTTAACTTCTTTACTGATGAAGGGTTGCTACCTAATTATGCTTTCCCCGAACCAGGTGTAATGCTCAAGTCAATTATTTGGCGACAAAAGAATATCAAAGGAGATGGTGCATCTGGCAAATACGAAACCTTTACCTTTGAGTACGAACGTCCTGGTGCGATCGCCTTGCGGGAACTTGCTCCTTCTGGTGTATTTTATGCCGAGGGAAACCGCGTCAAAATTGACCAAATCGACTTAAATATTTCCCAAATTGAAGAGTGGCGCTTGTGTAGAAACTGTTCCTATGCTGCTCTAACTATTTTAGATGCAGCTAAAGAACCTGCTTGTCCACGCTGTGGGGACAGAATGTGGTCAGATGCAGGACGTAAGCGCAAAATGATTCGCTTACGCCAAGTTATAGCAACTACCAACGCCAGAGAAAGCCGTATTGGTGATGACAAAGATGAGCGCCAACCAGCCTTTTTCACTCAACAAATGCTGGTAGATTTTGAACCAGAAGCACGGGAAAAGACTTTTGTAATTAAAGATGATGAATTTCCCTTTGGTTTTGAATTTATTTCACGAGTCACCTTTCGAGAAGTCAATTTTGGAGAGGGTAATTCCCAATCTGAAAATTTTGAAGTTGCTGGAATTAACCGTCCCCGTCCTGGTTTTCAAATTTGTCGCCATTGCGGTAAAGTTCAAACTGATCCAGAAAAACCAGAACACGCCTTGACTTGTTCTAGACGTGAAAATAGCAATGAAAATGATTTTACTGATATCTTGTACTTGTTTAGACAATTTGAATCGGAAGCAATCAGGATATTGCTACCTGTAGATACTTTAACTTCTGATAAAAAATTACATTCATTTATTGCAGCCTTGCAACTAGGGTTAAAACAATACTTTAAGGGTAAAGTAGACCACCTCAGAACCCTTATTAGTCACGAACCGCAAGAAAATACACCTAGCTTGCTACGCAAACCTTTTCTATTTTTATACGACACTATTCCCGGTGGAACGGGATATCTACGCGAATTACTACGAGATCCAAATAACTTTTTCTCTGTGTTTGAACAAGCATTAGTTATTTTACGTGCTTGCGATTGCAATGATGGCTGTTATAACTGCTTGTACGGTTATCGTAATAGTTTTGACCGAGATCAAACCAGCCGCAAGACAGCGATTGATTTACTTAATATGATTGTTAACCGTCGTCTGCAATTAACTGAAACTCAAGGAGGACTTTCTCAAGTTAAGCTTAATGCTTTATTTGATAGTATTCTTGAATTACGTTTTATTGAAGCACTAAGACGCTACCGCCATAATAACGAACCAACAATCGTTCGTAAAGAAATAGTTAATGGTAAAGCTGGTTATTTTATTAGAATTGCTAATCAAGATTGGAACGTTGAACCACAGGTAGAACTTGGCAGAAACGAAGGAATTGAAGTTAATAGCAGAGCAGATTTTGTTTTTTATCCTGCTAAAAATACAACAGCAATTAAACCGATAGTCATATTTACCGATGGTTGGCAATACCATGCTCACCGCATTGCTGAAGATTTTCTTCAACGTATGGCAATTGCTAAGAGCAACCAGTATCACGTTTGGTCTTTAACTTGGACTGATGTAGAATCGCAGTTCTCAAACAAGCAAAATGATGTTTATGTTGACCTTTTAGAACTGGGTGCTAGTCAGCAATTTAAGGCTAAAGAAGGTACATTTTATGAAAAATATAAATGCGGAGAATTACGACTGATTGCTCAAAAAAACAGTTTTATTTGGCTGGTTAATTTCCTGGTTAATCCAGATAGAGATTTATGGAAAAATTTTGCTCTGATGAGAACTACTGCTCAATTTGATAATGCTCGTTTCAGCCAGCAGGATGCTCGTCTATCTTGGGTTAATGCAGTATTAAAGAAAACCAACTCTTCAGTTGTAGATGCATTTAAACCCATAGAAACTGGAAAAATATTAGGTTTAGTTTCTGAGGCAATAAATGGTGATAAAAACTTAGTCGAAATTTACATCTCAGTAGATGGTAAACGTCATTCAACTCTAGATAGTGCTGGCTCGTTTATCACTATTTATTTAGATGATAAAGCAATAGAAAATGAAAAAGAATTGCAAAAATCGTGGATAGGAGTTCTACGTTATTTCAATATATTACAATTTCTTGACCATAGTTATGTTGTGACGGCTCAAGGTAATGACAATGGTTTAAATTCTGCATTAGTACCTCCTAAAGCAAACCAGGCTCAATCTCAACCGACGGTTAAACATAATGTAGCAGCTTGGCAAAAACTAGAGGAACTAGTTTTTGATGAGACAACATTAGACTTGTTGCATTATATGCAAGAACATAACTGGGATTTACCAGAAGTTGGTTATGAGTTAATGGATAGTAATGAAGTTGTAATTGCTGAGGCTGAGTTAGCTTGGACAAAACGTAAATGTGCTGTTTTGATAGCAGCAGATAATACTTTAATGCTATTTAAAGCAGCAGGATGGCAGGTAGCCACTATTAGTGAAGTTATGGCTGATCCAGAAGCTTTTTATAGCCAATATATTAATTAATAATGCGATAGGAGATTATCCAAGGAAGTAATTATATGTTAAACCATCAACCAAAATTAGCAATATCCGCAGATTTTCTCGATGCTTTTAGTAGGATACCTCGGCAAATTCAAGGTAAAGTAAATGTATTTGTTGAAAAATTTAAGAAAGATCCAACCAGTTCTGGTATTAATTATGAGTCAATTAACGGCAGAGACTCTCGACTAAAATCTGTTCGCATTGACTTGTCATATAGAGCTATTGTTTTTAAACCTGATAAGGGTAATACTTATATTCTTTTATGGGTTGATAACCATGATGATGCTTATAGCTGGGCACAACGCCGAGTTTGTAAAATTAACCCAGAATCAGGTGCATTACAAATTATAGATATTGAGGAAGCAAGCGCAATTGAAGCAGAAATTTCTAGCCGTAGAATACCACAAATTCCTGGTCGATTTGATAGCATACCAGATAAATATTTATTGCGGCTTGGCATTCCCGATGAATTATTAGGTGCAGTTCGTGCAGTTGTAACTGACGAAGATATCGATCAATTAGTGTCTAAGTTGCCCGAAGAAGCGGCTGATGCTTTACTAATGTTGGGTGCTGGATACTCTATCGAAGAAACTCTCACAGCACAAGATAAAAACCGCGAACAGACTATCGACACAGATAATATTGATGCAGCTTTAGAAAAAGACGACAGTAAACGCCGCTTCCGAGTTGTTGAAAATGAAACAGAATTGTTAGAAATTCTAGCTGCACCTTTAGAAAAATGGCGCGTATTTCTCCACCCCAGCCAAAGACGTTTGGTTGAACGCGACTGGAAAGGGCCAGTACGAGTATTAGGTGGTGCAGGAACAGGGAAAACAGTAGTTGCAATGCACCGTGCTAAATGGCTGGCAGAAAATCGATTTACAAATTCAGGCGATCGCATTTTATTTACAACCTTTACCCGTAACCTTGCAGTTGATATCGAAGCTAACTTACGTAAGATTTGCTCTCCTGAAACCATGCGTCGCATACGAGTTGAGAATATTGATGCCTGGGTAACATCATTTTTAAAAAGTGAAGGTGTTACTACTAAAATTGTCTACGATGACCAAGTAGCAGAACTTTGGGAAAAAGCTTACGAATGCAAACCTGAATCTCCATCGTTAACACTTGCTTTTTATCAGGATGAATGGCGTGAGGTAATTCAAGCTAATAAAATAACAAACCTCAAGCAATACCTAACAGTTACCCGAACTGGACGCGGTACAAGACTCAATCGAGCCGAGCGAGCTGCTATTTGGGTTGTTTTTGAAGAATATCGTTCATTACTCCAACAAAAAGGTTGGAAAGAAGCTGAAGATGCAATGCGTGACGCTTGTAGTTTATTACAAAATAAACCAGGAGAAACTTTACCTTTCAAGGCTGTAATCGTAGATGAAGCTCAAGATATGAGCGATGCAGTTTTCTCACTAATTAGGGCAATAGTTCCACCGAAAAATGACGGCAATGATATTTTTATAGTTGGCGACCCTCACCAACGCATTTATGGTCGAAAAGTTGTTCTTAGTCGCTGCGGTATTGATATTCGCGGTCGCTCCCATAAATTAAGAATTAACTACCGTACAACCGATGAAACCCGCAAGTGGGCAACAATGGTGCTGGATGGCATTACTTTCGATGACTTAGACGGGGAACAAGATGACCTTAAAGGATACCGTTCTTTACTTCATGGAGATCAACCTGTAGTTAAAGGATTTTCTAGTTTCGAGGATGAAATGAATTTCATCAGCACGTATCTTCAGCAGCTAGAAAGTAGTGGTACTCCTTTAAGCAATGTTTGTATTGTGGTTCGCACTAATTCTTTGGTAAAACAATATGCTTCTGCTCTTGAAAATCTTAATGTCAAAGTGCGAGAAATTAAACGTACTCAGCCTGATAATTTGTCTGAACAAGGTGTTCGCATTGCAACAATGCACCGAGTAAAGGGTTTGCAATTTGACTATGTGGTGTTAGCCAGTATCAATGATGGTATTTTACCGTTAAAGTCTGCATTATCTAATACTGCTGATAAAGCAGCATATAATTCACTAATTAATTCAGAGCGTTCTTTAATCCATGTAGCTGCTACTCGCGCTAAACGTTGCGTTACGCTTACTTACTATGGACAATCAAGTTGTCTTATTCCAGTAATAAAAGCCATACCTTTACAAAAATAGAGTTTGTTTAGCTTTTGTGGTAACAGTCAAACTTGACTAGCGATCTCCAAACCATGCTCGTATGGGTACAAAGTCTGATATGGAAAGGTCTACATTAATCAAAAATAAACGATATATATTTCTATAACAGAACTTTTTACCTAAACATTCATTTCCTAGATTTTTTTACTCATATATACAAACGTGCTTGCATTATCAACAGGCAGTATGTAACTTGGCTATTGTGCAGTTTATTCGGAGATAGGTTGAACTATAGATGTATTTGAGTTGAGCTATAGCTGTACTAAACTGGCATATTTTGTAAATTATTTTCTAATTTATAAACAGTTTAGTAATGTGCTAGTTTAATTCGCTTCTCATTGATGTTGTCTTTCAGTTGGAATTGAGTTTGATGATATGTGAAAACGTTATCTACACCCAAAAAACACTTGCCGAAAGATACGGGATTTCAATCTCTGCTTTACAAAAGTGGTATCCCTATGCCGGTATAGTAAAACCGCGAAAGCGGGGAGGATATTTTGATGCAGCAACAGTTGAGATTGCTGATGTTTTCTACGTTGCTACAAAAATTCGGCGGTTGACGTATAAGGAATATTTACAGCAAGTAATTCCTGCTGGTGGCTTAGATGCTTATTTACAAAAAGTTAATGGCTTAACCCTTTATAACTTTTTGACCAAGCATATATCTGATGAAGAAAAAAACAACCCAATTGTGCAATCAGTAATTAGGAGAATTGAGCGCAATGAAGCATATCAACAAAGTGGCAGAGACTTTGCAGGTGTCGCCTGATGTAGTACGTACCTGCTGTCGGTTGTTAGATTTAGCTTTACAGCCAAATGATACGCTTGACGAAACAATCGAACAGCAATTAGTTCAACTTAAAGAGATAGCTTCTCGTGAAGGTATGTCCCTGGAAGAAGCTGCCCAGCACTTGATTGCAATGCGCGATCGCAAATCAGAAGTAGGCGAACATAAGTTCGACAAGCGCGAGTATATTAAACAACGATTTGGCGTAGATCCAGAACAAGCTTCCCCCGATAGTTTTGTAGGAATACTGTACCGGGATGCAGACAGAGGAATTCAGTTAGGAGAATTACGCCATAAAGTGGTGCTTGAATCTTCCACACTTGCTCTAGAAGAATTTGTTTTTCATGGCAGTAGTTCGCTGGCTGAAGGTAATACTTCCGTTGCGGCTGGTTACGACCAGGCGCAAGAGCGAATCAATTCGCGCATCGATAACGATTTTTTCGGCAAAGTGAACTGGGGGGAAGAGATTCATCCTCTGTTGGTCGGTACATCGACACCACAGCCCAGACAGTTGAAGTCCTCGCAGCCGAAAACCGGGCAATCTCCGAAGAAATAGTTAGCCAGATGCTACCCATCTGCTATCGAATACGGGATGAAAGTTTACTTAATTTGAGAAAAACATCTACCCAAGCAGTTGGTATAAATTTACTTTCGGTAGTAGCTGGTACTGTGGTTGGGACATGGGTAGCGATTCCCCCAACGCAGGATAAACAGGAGATTTACAGCATCCAGCCAATTTTGGTGGGTGTAGGCATAGGTGAATTAGTTGGTTTAATTCTGGCACTAGTAGTTATTTGGTTTACCAGGGAGTAAGTATGAGTGCAGCATTTGACTTTTTGGTTAACACAGCAGGTGGTTTGTTAATGAACTTGGGTGTTTCTGGGATGGTAGGACAGCTATTGGGAGTGGGGGCCACGCTTGCCTTGCATCCTCTGTTATTACTAACTGGGATAGTTGTGGGTGGTGCAGGAATTGCGATCGCACGCGAGTTAAACAAGCGTCCTCAGTTGCAGTTGGTTGTTGATAATACGTGAGGGGTAAATTATGTTTACTCCTACACCTGTGCGAAATAAACAACCAAATCGAAGAAGACAAAAGGTAAATGTTACCTTGTGGACGGTTTGTTCGACTGTTAGTGCGCTGTCTGTTATAGGGGCAGTTGCATTAATGGTTGGATGGAAGCAACAAATTCCAGGTAATCAGATATCGGAGGTACAGCAAGTAAAGGCGCAAGTTGCCCAAATTCGAGAAGTGTACTTAGAAAAGCTTTCCCGTACTGACTACAATATAGACCATCTGTCCAGTTACTCCTCAGTAGAGGGTGCGCCTACTCTTACAGGCTGGCGACAGTTGGCGGCGGCATTGTGGGGACAGCAATTGCGGGGTGAAATATCCAGAATGCAGGCTAATGAGAAATCTGGGTTTTACCGCCTGCACTATATGCCGGCACTGGAGATAGTTAAATTCAACTCGCTGGATGTTTTGCTAGAAGCGGCTTCTGGAAATAATAGTTTTTACTGGGGATACCGCAAAACCGATGGTACGAAAGTTGAGGAGAAGATACCAACCGGGGCTGCTGCTGTGTTGATCTTGGGTAAATTAGAGGCGATTGATTACGCCCAGAATTTGGAATCTCAACCATCGGTCGATCTGAATCAAATGCTAATTCAGATTAGGAATGCTCAAGAACCATACTCGCTTGCACAGGCGCAGTTATTACGGGCGCGGGGGTATTTAGATCCAGTAGAGCAGATGGCACAGGTGGCAGATATCCGCGAGAAAATACGCCAGAAGGAGGAGGAAAGGCGAATATATCTCCAACAAATGAAGAAGCAATTACCTAATCCAGTTTCTAATAGAAAGCCTGTTAATAAATCAGGGGAGTGATGTCATGTATGTCAAGTTTGCTGCTGCGATAATTTGCATAGCTTTGTGTTCGCTCAATGTTGTAGCGGCAGTCAAACGTACCCCTATTCGTACTACCCTGGAAGGTTCAACTCGGACAACGGTTGAGATGATGCCATCTCCCAATTCAGGAGTGCATTGGATGAGTGCAGTTATATTTCTGGCTGGGTTTACTTGTTTCTTGAGTTGGGGAATTTCTGACTATAACAATGCAGTTGAAGAAACAGATGCAGTGTCTGATAACTTAGGAAATTCTGGCAATCAACAACTTCATGTTGGTGTTCCTAATACTGAGATTCAGCCTTCTTTAATCCACCCAGCTTCGCCTCCTGGGATGAGATTCAATAACGAGTTTTCTGCTAAAAATGTCGTTCAATTTTCTCCTCGTTCTACTGTTTCTGGATTAGGGCGAGTAGATAGTAGTGAGTTTCTTGAAGATGGAGTACAAAATCAACCTGGAATGTTATCTCCAGAAGAGTTTTACGCCCAACTTCAAGATGAAGATTTTTGGGAAGATACTAACTCCCAAATAAATAATAAACCCGCCAGCTAGTTAGTTAATTTGAGGTCATATTATGAGTAGAAATCAACGCCGTAATTTTGATGTTGATTATTCTGAAGGTGGAGCAATTGTGCCTGCCAATCGGTTGCAAAATATGTTGCAGCAGGTACAGCAAGGAGGAATAGTAAATCAGCAACCTGGCGTTTCTCCTATGACCACTTATGATACTCAACCCGTAGAAGTTAGGTATATCAATGCACCTACTGCCTATAAGCCGAGAGTTCCTCAGATAGAAATTCCCTACATTGAGACTTGGAAAGCACATAGGTTGCATCCACAAAATCCCTGGAGATTTGGCTGGTATCCAGTATATTTTTTATCTGATGTAATTAAATCTCCTGTGGGTGTCGCTGCTGTGGGAGTGTGGTTGTTAATAATGCTGTTAAATTTTCTCCTTAATGGCAGTTACACCGGGCCAGGATATGCATCTGGGAAGAAGATTGAAGTTGTACCCAAGGAAGTTCCTTCTTTTGCCCTGCCTGTGGTTAAACAATTGGAATAATGTGGGTAAAGGCAATTTTTTGGTTCGTACTGCTGGTGTGGATTGCAGATATCTTGCAACCAGGATATTTGCAGTTTTATAACTGGCGTAATGCTGTGGCATTGGCACAAAAGCTTCAATTTTTATCGCCGACTGGTGTTTCTACGGCTGCACCTAGCGTGAATATATCTTCTAATCCTGTCTCTACTCGCTATTCCCCTAAAGTTAAGGAATCTGCAACATCCGGAGATGGCCTAAATTCTCCTGATTGCCGTGTAGCTCAGAATGATTTTGAGGAATTATTAAGTACTGCAAAGATTGGTTGTTGGCAGGTTTCTCCTGCTAATGCAAAAAGGCGTTGAAACAATGCGAATAATCTTTGAAACTGACGGTAAAAAGGAGGTTAGTAATTCGACTGTAACTAGTTTGGATGAGACAGCCGATACTAATTCGAGTGAAAGTTGGAGATATGCGATCGCCACCTCAGTTGTAATTGCAGCTATGGTCATTCCCCAGGTTTCTGGATGGATTGAATCCCAATTGTTAGTTAAATCTCTCCAGAATTTAATACTACCTAGAACTGTTGTTAGTAATAGGGTGTTAAATAACGGTCGAATTGCCTTTCCTACTGCGGCTGGTACTCCTGTAACTAGTGAATTTGGTTGGCGGACACACCCCATTACAGGCGATCGCAAGTTTCACAGGGGAATTGATTTTGGTGCAGCCAAGGGTACGCCAATTTATGCGGTTGATGCTGGCCGAGTAGTTTTTGCGGGTGACAAGGATGGTTACGGCAAAGCAGTTGTTATTCAGCATCAGGGAAGTTTATCTACTCTCTACGGTCATGCCAGTCAGCTGTATGTACGGCAGGGACAACAAGTTGTTCGTGGGCAGATGATTGCAGCAGTAGGTAGTACGGGGTTTTCGACGGGGCCGCATTTACATTTTGAAGTTCAAGTTGATGGTGTAGCGCAGAACCCCCGCCCTTATTTACACGAATATTTAGCAAACCGTTGAAAGTTATTTAGCTATTGGCAAGAGCAATGCAAATTGTACCGATTTTTATATCAGGTGTGGTTGGTGCAGCCTGCTCTGTTGCATTTTCCTATGGAGTAGCTTCACTGCCATGTGGATTGGTATCCAAGGGTGCGGATACTGTCTGTCAAGTTCGTAGTTTCGGTAAGGCAGTTGATAGTTGGAAATTTGGGTTTATTGTTGGTGGTTTAGTAGGGTTGGTTTTCAGTCCTCGTCATCAATTTATATCCCGTTTTCAACCCATTCATTTGTCAACTGCTTCCTTAATTACTTTAGGCATTTATTTCTCAATTTCTCAAAGTACTGGTGTTTATTCATTGTCGTCAAATAGTTTAAACAGAAGAGTTAGTACAAGTGATTACTCACTACATCCTTATTCACCACGTTTGAGTGCTTTTTTAGCAACAATTCGTTGGGCAGAAACAGGAACCAGTGAGCCAGAAAGTTATCGCAAGTTAGTATTTAACGGAACTTTTAATGATTTTTCTACACACCCGTTAAAGAAACAGTGCGCTCCTATTAATAGTAAAAATGTTTGTTCGACTGCGGCTGGTGCTTATCAAATGTTGGATATAAGTTGGTATGACCTTCAGCCAAAGTTAAACTTAAAAGATTTTAGTCCAGCTTCTCAGGACAAGATGGCAATTGAATATATTCGTCGTAATAATGCCTTAAATGATGTTGAAGCAGGAAGGTTTGATACTGCTATATGCAGAGTAGGTAGGGTATGGGCCAGTCTTATTTGCAATTCGTACAATCAAAATCCTAAATCAATTGCTCAATTAAGAACTCACTATCAGCAGCAATTACAAAAGTTTGAAATTTCTAGAAAGTGAAATTTAGTAATGTTACTACCATACAATGACATTAATACTAATCCTGAATTTCAAAAACAACAGCTTTGGACTGCAATTATACAGGCCAAACAAGATGGTTTAAACAATGAAGAGATTATAGAGAATGTACGGGAAGCTTTACCGGACGCAATGGTTTCTTATGCTGAAACTGTTTTAAAGCAGATTGACTTTAGAACAAAATTATCACGTCCAGTTGTTGAATTTAATTTAGAATTTTTATTTCAGGTAATATATGAATCAGTAATTGCAGGTACAAACGATGATGAAATATTATCAATATGTGCAGAACATTGTACTTTAAATCAGTACGAGTTTGTACGTTATGCACTTGAATATATCCATCTCAATCGAATGCCATCACAGTGGGAGCAAAATAACGTGTATCAAAAAATGATTGAGATAGTTAGCATCTCGCCAATAGAATCTTTATTTGAATATATAGAATCCATCAAAAATATTTATCTCAAGCAGATTGGTTATAAAGTAGTTCAGGAGAATCTTTATAATTTATTTTTGAGCAATAAAGGAACTGGTTGTTTTACTGATTTAGCAAATAAATCGAGAGATAACTTTATTAAAAACTATTGCTGTCGAACGGCAGTGCTTGTTGCGCGTGCCACAGGTAAACCATTAGATTTAAAAGTGACAAGTAATGGCTCAATTCTTTTAAAAGAACCTAAATATTTGGATAGGGAAATTGCTAATAATGAGATTGTTAGCTCAAATGTTTTAACTATGGGGCAAGCAGGAAAACTATTAGTTGATACTTTAGAAGATTTTAATATTAATGCTAAGTATGTTGATGCCAAAAATGGCCCTACTTTTAACCGTATTAGGGTAAAACTGGGACGGGGTGTTAGTTATAAAAAAGTAGAAGACATCGGTAATGACTTAGTACAGCAGCTTGGTGAAGAATTAGGCTTAAAAGTTGCGCCAATGGTGAGTGTAGTGCCTGGGGGAGTAGTATTTGACATACCCAGGTTAGACAGACAATTTGCTTATTTCCGTGATTACTTTACTTTTGACGGCGAACCTGACATTTATTCGGTGTCTATCCCCGGTGGTGTTGATGTTGATGGCACTTATGTCGAAATTCCCCTTTATAGCGATAACGTGACTCATATCCTGGGTGGTGGGCGGACGCGGGGTGGAAAATCGCAGTTTGAGAAAGCCGCAATCTTATACTTAGTGCGACGATATCCCCCTTCTGTTGTGCGATTGGCACTTTCAGATGTTAAACGTGTGACCTTTGGTAAATTTGATGGGCTTCCCCATCTTGTAGCCCCAGTTGCGCGTGATGCAGAGTCTACCGCTAACTTGCTTGATTACTTAGTCGAAGAAATGGAATTGCGCTACCAGGAATTTGAGCGCCACAGCAGCATTGAAACGATCGCACAGTACAACTCACGGTTCGCACCTAATTGTGTTATGCCACGAGTGATTTGTCTAATTGACGAGTGTTTTGACCTACTTTCCGATGATAATTATTGTGATCGCATTGAGACTGCGCTGATGAAGTTGCTTGCAAAAGCGGGTGGTGCAGGGATTCATGTATTGTTATATACCCAGCGGCCTGACAAAAACGTGATAGACCCGTTGATTCGCTCAAACTTTCCAGCGAAGACAGCCTTTGTTACAACCCGTCCTGAAGATAGTTGTATTATCCTTGGGGACGATAAAGATAAGCGTGCAGTTTATTTGCTGGGATACGGTGATTTTTTGTACAAGACGACTGAAGTTTTACGACTCCAAGCTTTATATGTTGCTGACGATGAAGACCCTGAATACTTCCAGCAATTACTCTTGGAAGCAAAAAACCAGAACGATCCTTATACAGCATGGAAATCTGGGTTAGAGTTTGATGAATTTGTCGCTAGTCTGTATGGCGAGAGTAGTAGTAATGATAATGGTAAATCTAAAGCTACTACTGCTACTAAAACTAAGCAGTCTAAGACTGATTTTGAGGGCAGTTTTAGTTTTAAGGTGCAGCTTGACGAAGAAGCAAGAAATTCTATTTTGAATTTGCATCAAAAGGGCTATCAACTTGATGAAATTGTCAAAGCAGTATTCAATTTATCCCGTCAAGATGGTAGGTCATACAAGAAATTTAGAAACGTTGTCGAAGAATTTTTAAATAACTTTAAAGGTTGCGGTGAAGATGATATTTGAACTAACCATGCCTTTACCCCCTTGTATGAACGAAATTATTAACCAGGCACGGTCAAGTTGGCAAGCAAGTGCTGAACTTAAGAAGTACTGGACAAACTTAATTGGTGAATTTGTTAGAGAATGTAAATTTTGTTTGGATAGTACAGTGTGGATTGAGTTCCATTGGTATCTCAAAAATTTTGCACGAGATAGTGATAATGTAGCTGCTGCCGCTAAATTTATCATGGATGGGCTAGTTACAGGGCGAGCAATTCGTAACGATAACCTGACAGTTATCCAATCACCCGTTGTTCATTACTATCATCGCAGTAGTGGTGATGATGGTGTGCTGTTAAGACTTTCACAATCACCTGATTTTTTATTAGATAATTTTATTATATCTAACCAATTTTCCAAAAAAAGTTTAGAAAGACACAATCAAAAAATCACACATTTAATCTCAAGCCAATTGTAGTTTATATAAAGGATAATAGTAATGTTACGTTATAAAGAATATACTTGGTTGATTGGTAAACTAAATGCAGGCAAGAATGTTAATTTATGGGGTAAACAGGATATAGGCAAGACTTTTACTGTTAAAAACTGTTTACTTAAAGATATTACTTTAGAATCTGTCTATCTCAATCTTGAATATCCTTTTAGTGTGGCTCATCTATTTGATGTTATTCCTATGAGTTGTGATTTGTACTACCAGCAGGATTGGCAAAATATAATAAGCGAATTATCTGATGGATTAAATAGACTACTTGTGATTGATAATTTTGATAGGTTGCACTTTGTGAGCGATAGTTTTAGCAATGATTTATTGAGATTACAACAGTTAGCTAAACTAGAAAATTTTTCTTTACTATTAATATCTCGAATGCCGTTAAGATTTTTTCACTTTCCCAATTTTGTTAACTGTTTTGAAGAATTGGAATTAAACGAAACTAATACTTGGACTTTTGGAAAGTAGATATGGGATTTCTAGATATTGTTATTTGGTGATATTCCAGTTCGGTTAGATTGTTGTTTTAAGCAACAAAGCAAGTTCGACTCTTGCTATCACCATTGGGAATGAAACTATTACTGAGACTGAAAATTAACTATTACGAATCTATTAAATAGTTTTGGAATTGTTAATAGAGTAAGGGGTAGGTTAGTAGCATAGTTCTCAGCAAATCCCAATTTGTGCCGGGGCGAGAGTAATTAAAAACCTTGTGACCTGCATTTTGGAGGGATGAATTATGTTGAAGAAGTTTGCGTTTAGTTGCTTGAGAAACCTTAATGCTGCTTTTGGAATGGTGTCTTTGACTGCTATTGCTTTAGGCACTGTAGCAACTTTTTCTGGTTTGGGCTTATTGTACTTAGCTAGGGGCGGATTCCCAATAGTTGAGGAAGAACGCTCTGAACAAATTGCCTATATTGGCACTGGTGCTATTGTATTGGGCTTTACCGGAATTATTTTTGCTTCCTTGGGCGGTGCTTTCTTAAGCATTGTTGAAGAATCGGAGGGAACTAATTCGAGTAGAGAAACTGCAAAAATAGCTGACATAAAACCGCTTGTACTTACAAAAACTGAGAGCTTTGAAAATTCTGATTGTCTGCCTTTGATTTACACTTACACGGTGATGAATTTTGAGAGACATACTGATTCAAAGTGCTTGGTTGTTTCTAGATTTGAGGAAGAACCATATCGGAAATTCGTACTCTACCAAGAATTAAGTTCTCACCAAATTGACGACTTGGCAGTAATCTATGATGAAACAGATCTAGACAGATTAATTGGACAAACATTCTCCTCATATAAACCTTTACCTTGTGAAGCTTTAGAGGAGCATTTAGATATACACCGATGCTATATTAATGCAGTTAATAGCGAAGAATTTAGTTCTTGCTATTTACAAGTATGTGCTGGGTGTAAGTTACTGCATGGAGCCAATAATATTGTTTGTGGGATTCATCCATATGGATGGTTTGAAAATAGTTGCTGCCCAGATAAGCAATGGGATGAACGTAAGGCATTGTTTCCATTTGAAGATGATGCTGTTGTCGAAAATTTAAATAAAGAAATATCGTCCAATCAAGCGAATATTTACAAATTTTACGGCAATCTTATCTTGTGGGATGAATACGCTAACCGTAGGTTTTCTTTTTCCTATTCCGGTATCTTGCTTAAACATTCTGACAGACTGCTTGAGCTTGGTATGGAAGCAAAACTTCTTTCTTACATCCAGTATTTCCGTACTCGAAATGTAGTGGTCTTTGACTACGTAGCATCAGGACGAGTTTTAGAGTTTGCAAAGGAACTTAAGGGCATAGCTCAAATCGAAGTTGATGGTGATGAAATATCTATCTTTTTTGATATATATGCGCCCTGTCATCGCTTTCGCCGTGATGGTGTATCACTGCATCCTTACTCAACTTTCGTTCCTCAAGAACTCAGATATAACTACAACTTGGTTAGCTACGTTAACTACCTTAAGAGTAAAAAATCTGGAGTATTGAGATAAATAAGGAAGTTTCTAAAAGCTGTGGGTGTAAGTTAGAAAAACCGCATTTCGCATTTTTGCAATTTCTGTATCTTGAACTTGTAATTTCTCCAATTTAACAACTGCAAATTTTGGAAAACTTACTTCATCTAATTGCTTAAAAAGGCAATTTACCCTCCTTCCTCCTGCTATCAGTTGGGATACGTATAAAAGCTTTCACTCAGTACGGGGGTTTCCCCCGCTACTGGGTGGTAAGCCGCTAAACACCGCCCATCAGTAATTCATGGAGGAATCACACTATGTCTGCTTTTGCAATATCGCCTTTTGTGCAATCTGTTAACGATGTTTTGTTTCCAATCGAGTTGTTTTTGATGGTCTTCCCAATCTTGTATGTGGTATTTGTCCCTGCTCAATCAGTATCACTTCCAGTTACTAATAGTACTGGGGTGATTTCTGAAGAGTTGTCAGTTTTGGAAACTCAGGGGGATTTGACTGGTGTTGATGCTGTTTCTGTTCGGGAAGAATTATCCAAACCAGAATCTTCCATTATTGAAACTGGGGTTGCGGATGAAGCTAGACAGCTTGTGCTGGTAGACGTTAAGGAAGAAAGGAAGAAGCTTTTGGATTTAGGTGCGCGGAAGCTGCGACAGTTCTGCAAAGAACGCCGAATCCAACGCTATTCTACCGTCTACAACCGTAAAAAACTTGATGGACTCGTTGACTTTCTGATCGCGCAACAAGTGACCTCTGCTCAAGTGGTCGAGTGTGTGGAAATGCTTGCTTAGAATTAAAATTTGGTGAAAAGCCTCGGTAAAAACTGGGATTGCAAAACTATTCCCTTGGGATAGGATAATACTTGCTTGATGACTCTTTCTATTAAGGTTGAGCTTCTAAAATGCGTCCTATACTTCTTGGCGATAGTGTTGGTAAACCTCTCCTAGCGGCTTCTTCTGCTACCTGCATATGGTAGTGGTGCTTGGAGCGACTAGGTTTTCGGTTCTTGCTCCATTCGCTAATTTCGACAATTTTGCTTGCCTCTGTACTTTTGCACTTCTTAGGTCTGCCTACGTTGACACCCAATACTTCATTAGCTTTTGCGATCGCCGACTCCTGGGTTTCTGACAAGATGGTACTTGATGTCCATCTTTTCTTCCACTTTGCTATTGAGTTTTCGGTTACACCAATCTCTTGGGCTAAAGCTACATATTTTTTGCCTTCGTTTAGCCCCAGCAGAATTTTCGCTCTTTTGCTAACTTCATCGCTGCTCGTTGCCGCTATGTGTTCTAGTGCTTGTTTTTCAAGAGAATTTAATATTTGAAGATGAGGCATCTAAAAATTTACCCCTCTTTACTGTACAATTTTGCCAAATGGAATGAAGCCTGATATACTCTTTTTGTAGCGTTCATTTTTTCTAAAAACCCACCCAAAGCCCTGTTTGCACCAGGGCTTTGAGGAGAAAACAAGCCTACTTGTTAGTAAAACAAGGCGGAACATTGTTTTGTCAATTTAATTAACTAGAGACATCATATCATGAGTTTAGCCAGTTTTACAAATCTTTCTTTCGGTAGATGTATTTTTCCCAAAAATAACACCAAAAAATATCTCTTCAATGAAATTGGTTTTAAATGGGTTCATAATAATAGTTTTCTACTGCGAAAATTCTCTTCGGGAGATTATTTGATAATTAATTGTTCATTATTTACAAAAATTAATTATTTTCTAATAATAGCACTTTCATCCACTGGAGAAAGTGCCATCAGTCCTGCTGCTTGAGTTTTTCTACTTTCTGCTTAAGCTTTTCAAAATTGAACTTATCTTTTTTAGGCAATTTGTGACCCGGAGTATCAATATGTCTCAGGTGCATAGTCCGGCAATTGTATATATTTCTCCTGCGGAGTTAGTTGTTCATCCGAAGCTGATAGAAATCTATGGTGAAAATGAGAATCGTCCAGCTTTGGAAAAAAGTATCTCGGAAAAAGGGATTCTGGAATCTTTGAAGGTAACTGCACGTACTGGTGTAAATGTGGTCTTGGCAGGTAAGTGCCGATTGCAGATAGCTCGCCAGTTGGGAATTTCTGCTGTGAAAGTAGAATTTGTCGAGTCTAGTTCGCCTGAAGAAGATTTGAAATTAGTGCTTGATTTTAATCTCCACCGGGAAGGCGGGAAGACTCATTACCAGAAATTTCACGAAGGGCAGTACTGGGAGAGCGTACTTCGTCCCCAAGCGAAAGAAAGACAACGGGAAAGTGCCCGTCGTTTGAATGAAACGAAGTATTCAAATTTGAACACTTCGATAGATGAGAATAAAACTCAATTAAATAAGGGTAAACCTGTGATTCAGGAGGTTTCAGAGAATCTAAGGATAAGTGTTGGCAGTTATCACAAGGGTAAGAAAGTATTTGAATATATTTCTCAATTACGTAATTTGCAAAAATATAAGGCAGTTGTTGCACTGGAGGCGGAATTTAACCGAAGTATTGATGCGGCATACAAGTTTGTTTGCAATCAAGATATCTGTGACCAGGTTATAGACCTGATTGAAGCAGACGAGATAGGTAGTATAAGTGATGGTATCGCTTGGATGCGGAATGGCGATCGCAATCCGTTTCGGCGTTTCCAAGTTGGTCAAGTATATCAATTTAAGGAAAGACTGCGGACAGAGTTGGAAATCGTGGGGCGTGTTATTGGTATAACTAATGAATTTGTTGTCTTTGGATTGAGGAATTTAGTAAATATGAACCTAGAAATTGTGAATCTACGTCCGCGACAGATTGATGCAGAGTTGCAAGATGAACCATCTGCTGAACAGAGAGCAAGAATACTTCACTTAATGGAAAAGTTTAGGGATGTTTTTCCAGTTCAGGTATCTTTAGCTGAATTGTTAAAACTACCAAATTTAACTGATAAAGAGGAGGTTTTATTGCGGATGTATGAGTCTGACGTATTTGAAAAAACTTGGGAGGATTATAAGAACCAAATGCAAGCAATGGAAGTGTCTACAAATAGAAAAAAGGATAATATTCGTGCTGCATAGGTAGCTGTGAGCAGTTAATCTAGCAGAGAATTTATCCCACAATTTAACGTTACCTAATAGATTAGCATCTCAATACTGATTGCAGTACGAGTTCATATTTTGGGTGCTGAACTCGTATGGATATATTTGACTGTTTTTTGTCTTTAAATTCGTTGGTGGAGTGTAATTTCATCTTCACCCATTGTACTAACCTCTGTCAATTTTTGGTGACACTTTTAGGTGTTACTAGCTTTGCATTCTTATTCCAAAACTATTTTCTAGATTTAGTCACAACTTCGCTAGAACTGACCTATTTAAATAGCTCTCAAAAAAAAGTTGGGTAGCCGCATTGTTGTTGGTGAAGCGTGTTGGACTAAATCTTAGCCTAAGCCTACGTATGTCTAAGCCTAAACAAGTGTAACCTCTGTTTGCTTTCAACCATGAGACGATTACCAGTCGCCTCCAACAAGCGGATAACCAACCGCTTCTTAATCAAAATAAAAATTTCAAATTTAGGCTAACACATTTTGACCAACAGCGAGGCTACCTGATGCACTAAAACCATCAGGACAGTCACTCATGTTCCAAGAAGATTTCGGGGCAGATGTTGATAACAGGCCCCAATTAAGTCTTTCACAGCCTGCAAAAAAGAAAATCAAACCCCACCTACCCGCAGAATCTTTGGGTAAACGCTACGTAGAGCGTTTTTGGCATCCATTTGGGGCGATAGTTGCCCCTTCTTTAGTAGAAGGTGCAAAACCAGCATGGCGTACTATCGACCATTACCTGCAACCCTCACAACTGTGGAAGCTGCACCAAGATAAGTCAAAATTAG
Source organism: Nostoc sp. FACHB-973 (assembly GCF_014698115.1). Classification (GTDB taxonomy): domain Bacteria; phylum Cyanobacteriota; class Cyanobacteriia; order Cyanobacteriales; family Nostocaceae; genus Nostoc; species Nostoc muscorum. The sequence goes on along the minus strand of NZ_JACJSJ010000010.1, from coordinate 23,102 downwards.
TAGGTCTGCGTTTTGACAACATAACCCGTTACGGCACAATCGATTTAGACTTTGGTGGCGACTACCATAACATTGAATCTATAAATCGCATCAAAGCCGCACTAGAGGAAATTGGCATAGTCGATATCGTCATTCTCCAGTCCAGCTTTAGTGGTGGTTATCACTTGATTTTAAACTTTGCATCTCCCCTACCTACCTTTGCTTTAGCCTGCGCCTTAGAAATTACCTTGAGAAATGCAGGCTTTATCCTGCGTCAAGGACACCTAGAAATCTTCCCCAATACTAAACCATATAGTGCCAAACAAATAACCAACTACAAAGCCATCCGTTGTCCCATACAACCGGGTAGTGGGTCATTTTTACTTGATGATGATCTACAACCAATTAGCGACTCAGTTTCTATCTTCCTTGACTATTGCGATCGCGCGGCCAGTCGGCAAGATTTAACCAAACTCAAACGGGTAGCAAACAAGGCCAAAAAACAAATTGCACAGGAGAGATATCGTAAGCAAGAGTCTGCTGATGCTGCACAGTGGCGTGCCAACTGGGAAGAAACAATTGCGATCGGTTGGACGGGACAAGGACAAACAAACACCCTCCTACAAATCTTTGCAGGCTACGGAATCGTCTTTCTAGACTTAAGAGGCGATAAATTAGTCGAATTTTGCCTCTCCACCGCAATTAACGCCCCTGGCTATAAGCAATATTGCCGACACCAACATGAAATCGAAGCTAGAGTACGGCATTGGGTAGAATGCACCATTCGTAATAAATGGTACAGTGCATACGTTAGTTATCCCGAACGGCTCTTGGGTACATTCGCCAACACATTTGCAGAAGCCATAGCAGGTGTTAGCAGGATCGATCAACCCAAAGATAACGTAATTTCATTTGACCGTCGCCACCAACAGAACTGGGAACGTAGTCAACAAGCCCAACGACGCATCCAGATAGTAGTAACAGCAATAGAGTGGGGTAGTGGATTACCAGCAGGGGCTACTGAACGGGCAAAAGCTATACGTGCTGAGTATAAACGCCGCTTTAACAAAACTATTTCCCAAGAGACACTACAAAAGCACTTACATTTGTGGCATCCCACACGTTACATTTTAGACCCTTGGGCAGAAAATAGCTTAAACCCTTATCAATCAAGCGAGAACGGGCAATTTTACGAATTTCAAAGCTCATTTGTAAAACACGATACTCAAAATCCTTGTGGAATAAGTAATTACGTTCATTCTTTTTATATGAAGGTTTTTTGTAGGTGTTTACCTCCTGCTGCTACAGCCCCCCAAGGGCTGGAGTCAGCAGAGGTAGTTGAACAACCTGACGTTTCTCAGGAACACTCAGCTGTCATCAAGTCTGTGGAAAATGTTGAATTCATAAATTCTTCTAATACTGCTGAAATTAATTTAAATAAAACCAGTAATCAATTAGAGAATTCAGTTCATACTAATATTTTACAACCAAATGAATTTAGTTTTCATCAGGATTTTATATACCTCTGTAGCTCCCGCACGTCGTCAAAAGTTGATAATCAAAACTTATCTAACACAGAAGATAATGGGCAGGGTGTAGTTTCGATACCTGCTGCGGTTGCGCCAGAACCACCACAGGAAATTGCCAACAATGGGCGGCAAAGTGCATCCGAGGGTAATTCAACAGCCGCTAGAGTGACAGCAGAATCATCACTCCAAAGTGCCAATAACGGGGTGCAGACTGCATCTGTTGGTGACGAGACTGCTGATGTTTCCTACCGCATTGAGGAACTCAAGCGAGTGACAAAACTACGGCTAATGGCTTTAACCCAAGCTAGGGCTAAGGTGCGTCAATACTGCGTAATCACGGGACATATTCTCAGCACTCAGGAACGCGATCGCTTAGAGCAACGTGCCAAAATGCAATTCTACCTCGATTCGGGTAACGAAACTCTAATTGCAGAAGCTAAGGAGTGGGCGACTGCCAATCCTGGGTGTCTACCGTTTTCCTTGGAGTTGGAAAGCGAAAAATTTTGGAAAAGATGAGGGATATCAGGCGGTAAGATGTTCGGTATTTTAGATTTTAACTGTACAAAAAGAGGTGATTCAGCTTTACAGAAGTTATTATAATTGTGAGTAAAATTTGGTACAAAAATATAGAAGAAAATATGAAAAATATCTTAATGGAAAAACTGTTTAATCAAGCAGTTGAACCAATCTTCCAAGCCAACAATTTAACTAAATATTCAGCACTCAAACAAAGAGAGGATGAATTTAAATCGTTGTTTAATATTCAATTAGCAGAATATGTGGACTCGAAAAGAGGATTTAATTTTTCTCTATTTATCCGCGACTTTTTAAGTGAAGATTGCTTGCCGTACAGGGACGCTATTCAACAAAAATATGGAGAACGAGCAGCGGATTTGATTGGAGAATTAATTTGTATTTGAAAGCAAACAAAGTTAGCAGGTAGTTAAAATTTATGACTATACGGACAGCGTTCCGTGTAACTTTAAAACTATGTATTTGTATTTTCTTGACTTAATTGTTGCCCAAACTCAGATATTGAACTTGTAGTTACGGCTTTTTCTAACAATTGATTCAATAACTCAATGTCATATAATTCATTTAGTTTTTCTACTAATTCAGTAGGAACATCTTTAAATCGAATTGTTAGGATTTGAGCAATATATTTCTGGGTAGCTTTTGCTATACCTATGCGTTCTATGCTTGTCATGTATGTCATTTGCTGTTCAGCCTCAAAACGCTCTAATTCGGCTTGAAAATTTAAGTCTAACTCCGGTGGTAGAGTCATTAATCTATCTAGCAACCGGAAGATTTGCTGGATTTTATCTCTACTATAGCCTAACTCATACATTCGTTTAATTAAGCTCAACTTCCATTGCAATCGGCCTGCTAAATCTTGAGTTGTGGCTTGTGTCCGCAGGTGCGCCATCACCAGTACAACAAAAGGACTATCACTTTGTTCTAATTCTGACCAACGAGATTCATAGTCCAGTAGCTTGACAATGGGAAACTGAAGACTCAAACGACACCCCCAACGACCATAACTATATTCTTGCGGTCGCCAATTGGCTTGATTATCTCCTAGAATTGCCAAGCTAACAACTTCTTGGTTATAACGGTCAAAGATTCTGTAGTGGTAAGAAAACATCCGTTTAGGGAAGTTGGTATCTACTTGACTTTGGATTTCCAGGTGAATCAGCAACCAAGTTTCCTTTCCATCTTTTAGCCAAACTTTGATTAGCTTATCGACGAATTGTTTACCAATTTCAGATTCTCTCACCAACTGCTGAAGTTCTTTTTCAAGGAATTCATAGCCTCTCTCCCAGTCAATTTCTGCTTGAATCTCTGGAAAGAAAAATGCAAGAAACGCTTCAAAATATTGTTCTACACCTTCCTTCCAAGCACCATCATAATCAGCTCGTACTTCACTCATAGATTATTTCAGATCAAAATATCATAATGCCTTTTTTAAAAGTCAAGTTATTTTAAACGACATAAAATTTATGACTAATTTACATATCAACAAATGTTGGTTTAATGTGGAATTTTGTTGCTTGGCTTTTTGAGCGAGAGGTTACATAATCAAAGTAGTTTATTCAAAATAAATTAGGAAAATTTTATTGAGCGATATAGTTGCCAATTTCTTTGTTTTATTTTATTAATTTAATTTATTGATTTTGTGTTTACAAATTTAAAAATTTAGATTGACATTAACCTAACACAACAAAGCTTAGTCACTTTGTAAATAATATTATGATCAGAAAAAATAAAGAACAACCAGCCATGTCAAACAATACTTCCTCCAATACTAATAGTAAGCCTCAAAAGCGACTGATAATTATAACAGGTGATAAAGGTGGCGTGGGTAAAAGTACCTTTGCACGAGCAATATTTCAACTTTACATTAATAAAAATTTACCCTGTGTTGCTTATGAAGCTGACTTAAGGAATCCTCAGATAGAAAGATATTTTCAAAAAGATTACCGCCCTATAATACGTTATATTGATATTTTTCATAGAGGTGGTGCTGACGATTTATTAATTAATCTAGATGAGAGTGATTGTCCTATCACATTATTAGACTTACCTGCACAATCTGGAGGTTTCTTTGAAAGTTATGTCAAAGAGCTTGCATTTTTTGAAGTTCTGAAAACTGAAATTAATTGTCGAGTTACAATGGTTTCAGTGATTAGTAGAGTTCTTGATTCTATAAATGTTTTAGAAAAACTTCGTGAACTTTGTAAAGACCAAGTAGATTATATTGTTGTCAAAAATCTGTTTCATGGTGAAGAAGAAAAGTTTGAGCGATATAATGACTCTTCCCTACGTCAGAATATGCTTGCAGAAGGTCTAATAGAACTTGTAATGCCAGATTTATTCTACAAGTCTTATGACTTTCTTGACCGCCATGCTTTAACCTTTAATGAAGGTCAGACTCATAAAGAAACAAATATTGTAATTAAGTCAAGAATTAAATCTTGGCTTGCTGAGTTTGAAGCGCAAATTAAGCCAGCATTTAATTTATTGGGTTTTGATATACAACCAGATGACCGTTACTACCCAGCAGTTGTGGAAAAATCTAAAGAGCTTAGAGAAAACGAAGAAAAAGAAAAAGCTAAAAACCAAGATACAAATTTACCATCTGAAGATATAGCTGCTTAATTGAATAGGTTGCTTGGTTTTTATGTTTGGAAAGCGTTTTGTAATTACATCGGGTGATGCTCGTGTGGGTAAGTCCACAGTTTCTAGGCTATTGCTGGAATTGTACTTGAAAAGTAAATGCAATGCGCGTGTTTTCTACCACGGTTATCGTAACAAGCTATCGATGTATAAATCAAAAGGTTTTGAAATAAACCATTTGGGATTGTCTAGAGGCGATTCGGATAAATTATTACTGGACTTAGAAATGTTTCCAAATATTGATGTAGTTTTGACAGATATGCCAGGTCAAAATCATCAAGAGTTCAAGCTTTTTGATAAAGATGTTTCACTGATAGAAAATCTTAACCATCTCGGATATCGTGTTACTTTCTTGCACCCGATATCACATCGTAAAGACTGTGTTGAAGATTATCTTGAGGATTTATACAACCATTTTGGTAGTCAAGTTGACTATGTTGTTATCAAAAATTATTACTTTGGCAAGCAATTTCGATACTATGAAGGTAGTAGATTCCAAGCTGATATTAAAAAATTAAATGGCTTGGAGCTAGTTTTGGGCGGGTTGCATAACGACTTTTACCAGTTGCTTGAGGATACTGGTTTACCCTATGCTCAACTTATTGAAACTAACTCCCCTCTTAATACTATTCAGCGTTCGATAGTATTCAACTGGATAGAGAATTTTAATAATTCTATTCTTTCTAATGAGATTGCTTTGAATTATTTAGGGCTAAGTAAGAACTGTACAGAACAAGCTTCTGTAGGTACAAATCAACAAAATCCTTCCAATTTTGATGTAAATGAAGATATTGAATCTGAAGAATGGTAAGTACTTTACCAAAATTAACAGTGAGGTTTTAAATTAACTGTTTAAACCACCTATGACCAATATTGCAAAAGTTGTTGAAAAAGTAATTGCAGAATATTCTGAAGAAAAGAAAGCAGAGGTCACTGATTGGATACTTAAATTAGGTGTTCGACCTGATGACCCCTTGTTTAACCTATACGCGGAACTAGGTACAACCCAATTTGCGTTGCAGCAACTACCTGGTAGGCTTGACTCGCTTGTGGTGGGTTGGACTGACATGGTGGACGATAAGTTAAATAGTGCTTCTAAGGTGGCAATACAGCAACAAAAAAGTGCGATCGCCCAAGCCGCTAAGGATTTAATTAATATGACTAAGCAAGCTGGCGGGGCGTTGCCTTTCTTGGGTGTAAGTAATTTGCGATTGGCACAAGTAGCGGGAGTGTTGGGTTTTGTACTGGCTTTGGGATCTGTAATTGGTGTTTTTACATACAAAACTATTGCTGGAAGTGTAACTTTTCAGCAGGCGGCTTCTGGAACTGCTATTTTACAACCTGAAGATAAAAAGCTTCTGGATTGGGCTAAATCCAATGAAGGTAAAGTAGCGCGTAGTATTTATGTTAGAAACGCTGCCATTATTAAAACTTGCCGCCAGCAGAAGAAGTATTCAGGCGGCTGCATAATTGCAGTTGATTAATTTTCTAGGCAACCCAGCCTTTGTATCCCTTATTACTCGTTTTAGCTGTATCCTTTTGACTATTTTGGTTGGTTTTGACTCTTGTATGGGTTGCTTGGGTAACTTCTTCTTCGATTTTCATGTCTGCAAAGCTAAGGATTCCCAGGCGGATAGCTTCCCGGATAGCGTTTAATCTATCTTTGACTCCTAACTTGATAAATGAATTATGTAAATATGACCTGACTGTACCTTCGGAAACATACATGACATTAGCAATTTCATTATTTTTCATGCCACCAGCTGCTAATTTGAGAACTGTAATTTCTTTATTAGAGAAATCACTTAATAAATCTAGTGAATTTTTATCGGCTGTGTCATTTGACCTAAGATTATCAATCAAAATGCGATTAATAGTTGGGTCAATCCATGATTCATTATTGTATGCAGCCATTACTGCTTCAATGAATCTTTCTCCTACTTCTTCTCTGGCATTATTTTTACAGTAGTAGCAGTCTGCGCCATTACTAATTGCTGCGTTAATGGTATCTCGGCTGCTATTTGCAGTCATAACCACTATTTTAATTGACGTGTGTTTGCATTTAATTAGACTTATGACATCAGTGCCATTGATATCAGGTAAATCAATATTTATCACCACGATATCTGGCTTTTGTTGGTCAACAGTTTCTATTCCTTCCTTTCCAGTTTTAGCAAGGCCACATACCTGGATTTTACCAGTTTCAGATAATATTGTCGCCGCACCAAACCTAGATATGTTCTCATTTTCAATGATGACAACATTAATAGGTTTCATATTACATACTGTTTGGTTTAGTATTGTCCCTGATAGTAATACTTATAGCACGTACTTTTTACTGTTTCTTAATCTTTACAGTTACTATAAATTAATCAGCTTATTTAAAAACTTTATTATTTTTTTTAAAAAATTTACAAAGTGATGGGGTAGTTTGTGTAGTTTTCATTAAGCAATCTATTTACTAGGCAATTTTATTGAGCGGTTTTAGTTTTAATAGTATTTATCAAATTTAGGGAGTAATAAACGATTTTTTATGAATTTCAATAAGCTTTTAGGATGGATAGAAAATATTGTTGTTTGGTCTTTAATAGGAATGCTATGTTTGGTCGGGTTAGGTAGATTACCTATGAACCCGACGAGTTTGTTTGACTTTACTGCGTCTTTTTACTATTTTTCTGTTGCGGTTGTTATTTGCCCCAAAACTCCCTTGAGTTTTAATAACAAGCTAATTTTGGGGTTTATAGCTTTTTCGTATGGTGTGTGCTTTGGGTTGATTTAATTAATCTATCTCTTTAACAGCATCCTGGTTTTTGAATTCTTGTTGGTTCTGTTCGCAGCGTGCTTGTTGCTCATCGAACAGAGCCTTAAACCGTTCAAATTCATTATGGGTAAGGTTATTGATGATAATAGAGTAATTTTCTGAGCTATTATTACGAGATGCTAGGAGTGCTTCTTGGCTTGCTTCTGAATCAGGCGAATTTCTATCAAGGCTAAGAGTTTGTAAATCTTCTTGTGATTTTAGGCTTGCAGTATATGCCTCACCTTTATAAATGATACTTCCTGTCTCTTTGTCTGGTTTTCCAAATATATTTAAGCGGTCTAAAATTACAGGGATAACAAATTTTTGAATTTGGAAATTAGCGATAATAGATTGTACTTTATCGTGTTGACATTCTTCTACTAGGTCGCCATTATTATCGTCATTTTTATCTGTAAAGTTTTTTAGAACTTCTGGTTCAATTGTATTGTCTTTAGACTGGCTTACTTCGGGTTGTAAAGATGACTCTGGACTAACTGGATTAACAAAATTGATAGGTTCAATTTTTGTCGAGCTTAACTTGGCTTCTTCTTCCGCTATTTCACTGATTCTATTCATTTCTGAATTTAAATTTAACACAGCCTCTTGTCGTTCCTCAGCAGTTGGAGGATTTTTTGCATATTCTTCAAATTTCTCATCAGGTATATTAAGCTGTGCGATTAATTCTCTGAGGAGGCAAGCTTGCATTGCTGGAGTTAAACCTTCTACTGGAAACTCGATTAGTTCTTTCATAGTCAAATTACCTTTCTACTAAATCTTTTTTGACATCTTTGAGTGCATTATTGATGCGATCGCTCATAACTTGAAAATCTTGTAATGTTTCATCACTAATGTTACTTACTTGAGTTTTTCCTTGTTTGACATATAACAAGATATTATCCTTTTTATCTTTAACTAAATAAGTTTGGTTTTGAGTTTGAGTAGCAATTTGATATTTTTCTGTTTGGACTGACATAATGCCATTAGTATCTTCTTGCCCAATTGTCTTAACTACACGTTGAGCAAGACTGGTCATCTTATTAACTTTTTCTAATTCTTTAATGTCTTGTTCCATTGCCTTAAAAGCATTCTCAAGACTAATATTTTTTTTAATGTATAAATTAGTTACCTCCTGAATTCTATTGAGATATGTGTCTGATTTACCGAGTTTTTCAGCCGCCATATACCAGTCTTGGAGATTTTGCACCGTATTAGCTTTCATCCGCTCGATAATACTATCCATCGCTCCAACCTGCTGCATTTTGGGTTGAGCAGGTGATGCGAGTGCTTGGTCAATATTTGGTTGTTGGCTTTGTTGTGATGAAAAAATGTTCTTGTCTTTAGCAATTAATAAGTTATCTGATACTTGTGTATTGGTAGAAATAATATCGCTACTAACTTTGGTGTTTTCTACAGGATTAAATACTGCGTATCCTTGGGAAGTTTGTTCTACTTTGTACCCTTTTTCTTGAAGATAATTTTGAACTAATTGGTCAGTTCCTTGTGCATTTCCGACTAGAAAAGAGCTTTTCACTGCTATTGCCTTATCAAGTAAGGGTTTATAGTGATTTTCAAATGTTTGAGCAATTTGCTCGCTTGTTACTCCACGCCACGGGCCAGATCCGGACACCATAATCATGTCTTCTTTTGAGTAATTTCCTGTGTTAGCGCGTTCTCCCCATGCTTGTTCGTAATTTCGTGTGCTTGAAGGTGTACCGGGGGGTGCATCTGATTTACCGATAAACTGGGTAGCTATTTGGGCCATCGCAATGTCTTTTTTCATGTGTTCAGCGACGGCGGCGTTTATAGGTTCGAGTTGGGAGAGTGGATTTGTGGGCCGCAGAGCAGTCTGTTGGGACTTGTCGTGCTGGGTTTGTACTGTAGTTTGTTGTGTTTTTGCAACTACATATATATACGCTTCGCTAAGGGCTTGAATAAATGCGGATTCTTTACCCTTACCCTGCCACTGTTTATCCTGGGCATTAGTAATGCTTGTACAGTTCTCTAACCAATCGGCTCCCCCACGTTTGGCGATCGCCTCAGTTAGCCGGGGGTGTTGTTCGAGTTTAGCCTGAAGCACTTCTACCATTAGCTGGTATTCATCAACTGATGGATGCAACTGCTTTTGGTGATTAAATGCGTGTTCGGCGGATGCGTATGCTACCCCTTGAGGTTTTTGGACATGGGTTTCTACTCCATACTGCCCGGCAGGGGCTTCTGGATTATTTTTGACTGAAACTTGGTAATCGTTTTGCAGCTTGCCTTGTTCTTTGGCGAGTGCAGTGGCAAGGCTGAGTGCTACTCCCAGCCCATCTTTGGAGTCGGGGCTGATATTTACTGGAGTTGCAGGTTGTTTTTGGATGGTTGGGAATGGAACAATTTTGCCATTGACATAATCTCCTAGTGGCTCCATGAATAAGCCATATACCTGACTCTTACTCGCTTGAGTTTGGGTAAGTTCTTTTGGTGAATGCTTCTCCCATCTCGCCCAGGCTTGCTGGTAAGTTGGGTCTTGAATCATTTGGGTAGTAATTTTGTATTGCTTACCTACCCGAAAAGCAACTTGCTCGCCGTTTTTACCTTGGGCGATCGCAATATCTCCCTCATTGATACCATAAGTTTTTTGGTAGTCTACACCTCTGGTAGTGTGTATCCTACCGTGTCCGCGCATAGCATCAATGGTTGTATCAACTGGTACTGCGGCAGCTCCGCCGTGCAGATGCAGCGAATAAACCATTGGAACTGATTTGCCAGATATAGTTGGGTTGTCTGGAATCTGAGGATTAGCAGCGCGTGCCGCAGTGGAATTGCCAATGGCGATAATTTCTTCGACAGTTGATTGGTCTGAAGAGTTTGAGAGTATGTTTTGGGTGACTTCTCTGAGGCTGGTATAACTGCGCTCTACTTTAATTTCTCCCCCTGGTGTCCACTCGTTAGCTCTGATGGTGAGGTCGTTGTTGCTTTGGACTACCGCACGCGGAGGTTGGTTTGAGGTGAGGAAGTTCTCAAATTTTTGGCGAACGCTGCTTTCTCTGCCCAAATCATTTTTAATTGACCAGATGTTGATAGACCATCTGCCAGCCTCAGTATTCAGTGCAGCGTGTTCGTTTTTGCAGTTAAAGCGGGTTACTGTACCCGACTCAAGTTTAAACTCTTGGTATGGTGCGTCCTGATTCTCCTCCCTAGTCCATGCCATTCGTTCCTTAGCAGCACGATAGCCCCAGTCAGAATTTCCGATATTAATGCTGCGGGCCTCCGTTGCGGCGTAGGAGTCATCGCGGTGATAGTTAATCCCAGCACCGGGGTTCTCGGAATAAGTTACCAGCACAATCTCAGCATCAGGATAGACTTGTTTGACAAGTTCCATCAAAGAGTCGTCTTGTACTCCTGGCTTGAAGTCTTTATCCTTCAAATCCCATTTTGCACCGACCCAGGCGACTTGTCTCAGTGGTGCATAGTTGGATTTGTCATTTTCAAGTATAGGTTTGAGGTGGGTTTCAAGATGCGATCGCAGCTGTTCTACTTTTTCCTCGCTTACATTACCCAATATTTCGATAGCTTTAGTTGGATCGGCTTGACGCGAGTTGGGTAGTAATATTGGTTGATTCTTAGCTTCTGATTGTGTATTTTTTACTAGTTGTATCTCAACCGTGTTTTGACAGACTTGTGAAATTCCTGCAACTGTGGCGTTAGTATTCAATTGAATATTAGTTATATTCTTTTCTGATAAAGCTTTAGCAGGAACAATTGGTACTGGAGAATCTTCTTGATTGAGTTCTTTTGGACGGTTAGGAAGTGCTTGTAAAGCTTTTTGGTACTCACTAGTTTCTGGAATTTGGTTTAATTTTAAAAGACTACCTTCAGTTGCAACTTTTTGATTTAACTCTGCACTAAGCTGTTCATAGCGGTCAAAACCATCAACTTCACCAATATTAATAGCTTCTCCAAGTAAACTATTGAATTCTTCATTTATTTCCTCACTAATTTCATTTTTATTAAAAATAAATGTAGCTGTGTTACTCTCAATAAAATAATCGTTTTCAGTAGACTTTGATTCTAACCAAGTGGCTACAGCGATCGCGTCTTGTGCAGGAACTACTAATCCAAAAGCTTCTTTAGTTTCTACCTGCGTTCCATCGGGAGAAGTATATTGTTGATTTGGATTATAAAAATATACAGTTTGTTGGGGAATGATTGGAGTGGGTTGTGACGGTGTATCTGCACTTTTGATATTACCACCAGCACGGTTAATAAAAGTTTGTCTTAATTCGCTGCTGATAGTAGTTTCATCAAGTACGAATACAGTCATTCCTTTTTTAGCTTCTAATAGAGCTTGTGATCTAGGAAGCTGTTCGTATGATACTCCTACTTTTTCGAGATACTTTTTAGTTTTTTCAGCTATATTTTCATCAACTGCTAATCCTAAAAGCCCTACTAATTTTTGTTCTTTATCTTGGAACATGATTGTAGGGCGTTCGTTAATTTTACCGAGTATTTGGTTGCGTTTATCCTGCTGCTCGTCTCTGACAGGCTTTTCATTACTTATAAGCTGACTGCGTTTAACCCATTTGTCGGGATATTGTACTGTTTCTGGATTAATAATTATTTTACAGGTACTTTCATTACTGGTAATCTGTACAGGGATAGTGGTTCGTTGTTGGTTTGGGCGAATAATACCCGTATCAATTAATTTTTGTACAGTGCTAGTTTCTTTCCTTTGCCACTGTTTTTGTATATTTCCTTTATTTAAATCAGCTTCAAGACGTTCATTATGCTGACCAATAATACCGAGTGATTGGTCGCCAATTTTAGCAATATAAACGTGCTTTTTATCAAATGCCCTAACCAAAGTTTCTTGAAATACTTGGTTGTTAATTTCCTGTTTCTTGTATTTTGGATTCGTAATATTAATTCGTAACAGATTTTTCTGAGATGTTTCTGCTATGGCATAGGCATTTTGTCCAGTGATGATAGTTTGAATTTTAAGCTGTAAATGTTGCCCATTACCAGGCTTTTCTGCTAGCCAGCCTTGGGTAATGCCTTCTTTGATTGATTCTTTATCAATATTGCCTAGTTTTTCAGGTTTGTTACTATTTTGAAGATAAATAGTGTAGTCTTCCCGAATCAGGTCAACCTTTTCGATTGTTAACATTACAGGTTCATTATTAAACCTTTGGGAATTTCCAAACTTATTAACTTCGCCTACTTTGAAAGTGAGTTCTGGTAGTCCAGGTACTTTGGTTGTAACAGAGATGGTGTATACTTCACCTTTTTCAACGCTGCCAGTAGCAATAGTACCAATTGGTAGCCGGGCGTTACTTTGTTCAATATTTCCGAATGATTCGTAATTACCCTCTTGATTCTGGATTTCAATTACACTTTTTCCATCTTCAGCTAGATTAAATCGAATACTCTGAGGTTGCTTTTCATTAAGAAATTCACTATCCCGGTCAAATCCAGTGATACTAAACTCGGTAAACTTGAGTGTATCTAACTGACTAATAATCTCTTGAGGAAAGGTAGCAAAGGCGAAATTAGAAACTTTATTATGGCGATCGCTACTTTTATCATTACCAGTCTCACGAGTAGTTGATACCGCCCAGGTGGCAGCTGCCATTGTTAGCTTTTGGTCTTCTGGAATCGAATTATAAAAGTCCTCTGCTATCTGGTAAGCTTTTTGGTAAAGAAGTTTAATTTGACCTTCGCTTAGTTCAGGCTGGAATGATATTTTGTTAGATTTTACTTCTTGTCCAAGTGTAATTCCTATTTCTTCGAGTTTATTTTCTTGCTCCCTCGCCAGCGTTCCTAATTTTCTAAAATGGGGTTTACCATTCTTAGTTTCATCGTTAATTTGAGCATAAACTAAATATTTATGCGGGCGGTTATTATTGCGTTTATCTTCGGGTATTTCTGATACTTTTATCGTAATTGTGTTAGCTTTCCAGATAAATTCATTATCATACTGTAGAAGATTAGTTATACTTACTTGATGACCATTAGCAAGGGTAATATTTACAGATGAACCTTTTTCAGTTTCTTTTTGTTTAGATAGCTCACTTGCTCGATTGAATGATTTGTCGAATTCTTTTTTGATGAGGGTAGCTCTTAATCGCTGTTCGTAAGAAAATTCAACCCCTTTAAATAAAGCTTGAAATTGAACGATTTCACGCGATTCTAGGCGAGCTTTTTCAAAATAATGATTGGTTTGAGCAATTAATAACTCAACAGGTGAATATCCCGTTGGTTGAATTGTATTGTCAATATAGACATCTTTTTTCTTATCCTTAATATAGTTGACTTCACGGTGAAGAATCCGACTGTTGTTGCGAATAATTTCAATTTCAGGTTTTTTGGCACTCTTGAAAAGGTCAACTGCAATTTGATTTTGAAATGCTGCCTCGGCAATCATTTCACGGTACATTTGGGTATTAATGTTCATCGCCACTATTGCATTGGCTTGGTTTAAGGGTTCTTGCCCAACAGTTTTGATGAACTCTTCCATGTAACTGCGATACTTGGTCGGAATCTCCTTCCCTTCAATACCCTTGGATTTTGCCCAGGCTTCTGTTTTGAATAAATCTTCGTAGTGTTTGGCTACCTGCTGTACGTACTCAGTTGAGTCTTTTTCACTACTAAAGTTTTTTAGAATCGTAATTTCTGATTCTAACGCCTCAATTGAGGTAAGGTGATTGTTGATAACACCCACACTAATGCCATCGCTCATGTGGATGGCGATTTCCTCAAATTCTGGCTGACTGCCATCTTCTTGGTAAAAAGATTGTTTTTTAAGTTTGACAGTTGGAGCGTAGGCGTTTTCCGGAAGGTTGCGCTCCTTTGCTTCGGTGGTGAGGTTGGGATACTTAGTTGTCCGCTCGAAGCCGATACAATCACCATCGTAGTCGCGTGCTTGACGCTCTTGTTCAGACTCTTGAGGGAGAATCTCTAATTCATAACCAGCTGATTTTAGTTCTAAAATATACTGATTAAATTTGTTAGTAAACTCGATTTTATCTTGAGTTTCCAGCTTACTAATATTTTGGTCTAAGTAATTTTCAATACCTTCTAAGTGGATATTTTTTCCTTGAGCTTCTGACAGGATAGATTTAATTTGCTCATTGAGGCGGTTGTAAATGCGATCGCTTGTTTCGTCCGAGACAGCGATCGCACCAGCGAGAGGTTGACCATCAGGCCCAAGGATATCTTCTACAATTTTGTTAGTTGAGACGCACAGACCATTTGAGTTGAGGAAAGGGGAGCGGAAGTTGAGAACTTCTTCGCCGTCTTGATAATGCGGTATGGAAATTTCCTCATTTCGCAGGTCTTTGGAGGGAATGACCATTGCTCGCTCAAACGTTAACGTCTTGCCGATGGCGATTTCTTTCCACTCGTTTTGGACGAACCGGGCGAGTTCGCGCTGTACTTTCTCAGTTTCGAGAAGTTGCCCCTCTCCTTGCAGGTCAGCTTTGATGAGTTTGTAAATAAACGAGTCAGTAGCAATGCGTGAGCGCAAAGTTTCTAACTCTTCTGCAAATGTTGGATCTTCTGCTGCTTGTTCTTCTAGTGTGCTTGCTTGTTCTTCAAGAAAGGCTTTCCGCTTCTCGTACTTTTCGCAGTAAAGTTGTGCAAGTCGCCGAGGGTCATCCTGTGCTTCTTTAAGCTTTTTGGCTTCAAGTTCTAGCTGTTCGGTAAAGTCTTTCAGTCCGTTAGGGAATGAAGCGAGTAACTGCGAGATGGCTGTCTTACCGAGTTCAGATTGTGATTTTTCACCTAGCCAGATATTTTGTCGGTACAATCCAGGTTGAATTTGAGGCTTAGTCGGGCCATTAGGATTATCTTTATCAGTTCCCTTGAACGCAGATAAGGGAAGAATTAGATCAATTTTAGTTGAGTTATTGGGGTCTTGATAATTGAGGATTTGCTCAAGGTTAGCAGGGCGTAATGTACCTTTACCAAAACGGTATTTATTGTCATCTCCGTCTCGATCAGTCCAACCGAAGCGGTGCTGAATTACTCGATATTTATCACCTTTTTGATGCTTGGTTAATTCGTGATACAAGTCTTTTGATATTTGTCCGTAACAGTCTCCTGTTAACCGATATACTTGGTCATTACTGATAATGCCGCCATTTTCACCATTATTATCATCAACTATTAAGATGTTTAACTCTTTATTGACAGCATTTCTACATGAACCAAGAAAGATAGACCCGTAAGCACCTCTATCTTTGTTATCAGGGCATAATTGTTTAATTGTATCTAGACATTCTTCGGGGCCATATAATAACCGAGTTTTTGATGATAATAATAATTTATGACCTTCAGGATGATTAATTAATTGTTCCACATTAGACTTTTCGTCCATATGCCCGAACGAAAAGTTTACCCCAGGAAAGAAATGTTCTAATAGTGTATTATTAAGTTCTTCCTTTAACAGTGAATTTGGATTATTGGTATTACCATCTGTATGAATCCATTGATTTAATCTAGTGTCAAAATGTTTAGCTTGAATTGTCATATATGAACAATTAAACTTATAAAATTAAAGATAAATTTTTACTTTTTGGCACTAAAATACCCGTAGAGTTTAATTTTACTTTCTCTATACTGATAATTTATTAAACAATTTTCTAATTTTTATTAACAAATGACTATCATTTTTTATACATTAAAATACAATTATTACTGAAAAAATAGTTCCTAAAGACATAATTATGCGTAGTCTTAAAATTTAATTAGAAAAAAATATACAAACTTTTTGATTACTTCTTGCTTAACGCTGAATCAGTAGTAATATTCTTCATGTTTGCCATTGTGGTTATATTTGCAGTTTGGGACAGAAAGCTAAATTAGTGTGGCACCACCTTGATAATTTTATGCCTTCCTAATTTTTTACTCTCCTGTAGTTTTTCAATATTGAGTGTGTACTTTGTTCTAGCTATTATTTTTATTTAAAGTAACTAGAACAAAAATAAAACTGCCTAAAAGCTTGACTTCTTAATATACTGAGTAAAATTAGATTCAAGTATGCTTTTTATATAAAATACATAATCTTGTATAGTGCTGTAGACGTTCTGCGTAATATTTAGCTTTAAATTGGTTCTCTAATTCTTCTAATTTAGATGTTTCTATAGGTTCTAAACCCAAATAATTATGATACGCCTCATTAGCTTCATTAAGAACACTATAAGATTGATATGATGCTTCATTTTTAACCATAAACTCTATC
Source organism: Nostoc sp. FACHB-973 (assembly GCF_014698115.1). Classification (GTDB taxonomy): domain Bacteria; phylum Cyanobacteriota; class Cyanobacteriia; order Cyanobacteriales; family Nostocaceae; genus Nostoc; species Nostoc muscorum. The sequence goes on along the minus strand of NZ_JACJSJ010000010.1, from coordinate 6,394 downwards.
AAACTTTCTATAGTTTCACCCTGCCAAGAGTCTGAAATATTATCTTGAAATCTTCCTTTTTTAGTCGATGTGGCATCACTCCATAAATCACCAAAAGGTATATCTTGATTTTTAAATTGTTTGAGCCATTCTCTAAAACTTATAGTCATTTGTCACTTCTCCCTAGTCGGTTTTTAGCCTGTTGGCATACCTGTCAGAGCGATTTGATTGTAATCGTCACGTCGCACTGGTAGATAAAGCAGCTTTACACATAATCCTGTATTTCAGGATTTATATTTTGTGGCAGTAATGAAGTAAATTTTCCCATTTTGCTGGTTTTATTAGTCGATGGATATAATTTCATCGATGTTGAAAACTTCAACTGTAGCATTTGGACTGTTCATATCTGTAGTTTGTTCGAGTAGACGTGTTGCTTCCTCAAGCAATGCGCTTGCGTTCTGAAGCAGTGTTCGCACCTGGGTTAACTTGTTTCGCCGTTCGATACCAAGTTGTGCTTCTATATACCGCGCATCATTATGATGGCTGAGGTGAATTACCCGTACTTGTTGTTCTTTCTCTGAAGGTGCAAATATTGCGTTTTCGGCGGTCAGTTTATAGTATGAGTACGTACCACTGGGGCGTTTAACATTGTAGATGTGGAGTTCGCAACTAGGTGGTGCAATGTACTGTCCGTCGAAGTTAGTAAGTCCAGTACGAATATTATCTAATGTAGTGGCGATCGCCTCGACTGCGGAGACAATACCTAATGATTCTGGTGACTGTGGGCAACCGCGCCTCATCAGCATCATAATGGCGGCAGAACGACGAGTCAGGCGAATTTGTTCTTGATACTGGCGCATTTGTTCTTCCCGGATACGAACAAGTTCGAGTTCTTCATCAGGGGTTAGTTCAATCGCACTCCCACAAGTTTTGTAATTTAAGCAGTCGCCAGGGTCTATACCTGGGTGCAGCATCATACTGGCACAGTCAAATCCAAGTCCACATTTTTTCTTAGGCATGGGTTATCGTTTTTGTTCTAGTTACTTTTATAATTTTATATAGCTAGAACAAAGAGGCTTATGGGCGAGATAAACGATGTTAGAATTTTTGCGCCTGAGCAAGATATTGCGTCTTGGCAGTCATTGTTTGAGAAGATGGAAGCGCAGGGACTGGTTGAAATTGTCCAAAAACCAGATAAATTTTATGAAGTCAGGGGAAGTGAGAAACTTAAACGAGGGTATTTCAAGATTAAGCTGTTGCGCTGTGATTTATAAAAACATTTGAGTGTTTTAGCTAATAAATATGGTTAAACTAAAAACCCAAGAATATATAGCCAAGTACAGTGCTGAGTTTCCTGACGGAAGAATTAATCGTGAGCTTCCCTTCCCGACAGATACAATATCTGTAGTTTCCGATCCCAAAAATTGGCATTGTTATCCAGAAAACGTAGTCAGGATTTACTTGTCTAATTATGGGCAAGAGGTTTGGATGGTGGGAGTAGGAGATTATCAGCACCCAACTATTTGTAACAGAGTGTTTGAAGAATTAGACGACGCTTGCAGCTTTATTGTTAATCGTCCTGATGCTATTTCTAAACAGTGGCTTGTTGAAAGCGGATTCGATTTTTTAGAACCTCCTGTATCAAAAGCCGAACGAATTGGTTGAAGTTGGCAATCGAGCGAATAAAATGAATAAAATTACTCTTCTCTAAAAATAAGATTAGAAATTATGTCAGAATACATTCGTCAAAATAGTTAGAAAAAATAAGTGTAAGTTGACAAATCAAACTATTAATTATATTGAGGTAATTCTGTATTGTGGCTCTTGGCTTATGAGTGCTGAATTCTTCCCATATTAAGAGAAAATTATTGCTGACTTGCCACCAATTTTACAATTGTATTTTTTTTAGTTTAGGATTATTCTTATAAGTTTAGATTTTTCTCACCAATAGGCTCAAATAGCTATCATACAAACTTCTTGATGTCCGGCAACTGCTTGTTCCCAAGTTGAATATCTCCAGAATTTACCATTGTATTCGCCTCCAAAAACCATAGTTTCAAAAAGCTGTGGTTCTTGATTCGGAAAATTAGAATAATCCTTCCCTAAAAAGATGGTAGATACCCTTCCCCACGAAAAAGTATCTAAAGCTACTTGTACATTGTTCTCATTTTTCCGCCAATTAGACCATTGCTCAAGACTTTCGGGCTTAATAGGCTGTTTATTTTCATCAAGTATATAAAGCTCATCGAGTATATCCATATAATTTCTAAAATTTTGTGTCATAAGATAATTGTCGGACAAACTTATGTGTATTGTGTAGGTTTGTCACCTCAGTTTTCATGCACGACGTAAGGGTAATTTATCGCCTGGGCAACTGTCTTTATTGTGAGAGTTATGTTGTCAAAATTATATTTTAGCAGACATTATAGAACTGCAAAAATGCAAAACAATGTAAAATTGTTATATTACTTTCAACATTTATGACAAAACAAGAGTTATGTCACAAGAAAGTAAAATTCTAGAATTAGCTAACTAATTTTGAAACAAAATCTAACTTTTGATTATGTGCATAGATGAAACAATAGCATCTGATATTAAAGAAGCTGTAGCTAGGGTTTCTTGCTATTTAGATGATTTTGGCAGTCATATTAGCCACTTAGATTTTTCAATTGAAAATTTAGAAGATTTAAAAGAAGAATTTGCAGAAGGAACTGATAAAGATTCAATCGATACTTATTTGTACATTGCCCTATCCCGAATAAAATCTACTAAAAATCGACTAGAGGAAGATATTAAAATTGTTAAAAGTTACTTGAATTATTTTATTGAATCCTCTAGTAAAATACCTGAATTTACTTACGATTATGAAAAAAATAAAATCGAAAATAGACAAAAAAAATAAAAGTTATGCCTAAAAAAGATGTCTGGGTAGTATTTGGCCATTTTCTAGATTTAAATTACTATTACGTATCAAATACTGAATGGACTTTTGAAATAGAAGAAGCTTGCTTATTTAAAACCAAGGAATTAGCCGAAAGCACAGTAGGTAGGCTAAAAACTTATGAGAAAAAGAATCTAGACTTTCACTGAATCAACCCAGATAGCTTATCTGTTGAATGTACCCGCCTTGAAGTTAGCGAATTTCTACATTTTACGGCTTAATTTACCTCTAATAAATATAAACGCAAAAAATTGTACTTTTGATTGTTAGACACCAATAGACAAAACAATTTTTTATCCCCCACAAATTCATAAATAGCTGTCCCAAATTCACATCTAGCTTGACAAAGAACCTGGATTGCTAGACGAAATTTTTAAAACCTAAACTGTTTAGTTTGCACTTGGTGACAACTTTGCCAACAGTGTCTTAGCCAGTCCTACCCCTAATTCTGAGTAGATTAAATTCTCTTTATCTACAGATTTACTATTGCTCAATACCTTTTTGCGATTGCTGTTGATTGATTAATGGTTGTTGGGTAAAGAAACGCAGACTTTCAATCTGCTCAATTTCGTTTCTTGTTAATCGAGTTGGTATCTCTTCGTACCAGTTTCCCTGACTGTAGCAGGTTTGCATCATAGGGGTATTATCCCCATAACGGCAAACACTCAGAGTATTGTTATCTAAGCTGGCGCTCAACTCCCGTCCTTTGATACGGAAGTTATTGGTAACAAGCATATAGTCAGTGATTATAGAAGGCAAATGTTTGAGATTAGAAGGCAGAAGGTTAAGAGAAGGAGGAATAGGGGAAGATTGCTCTTCCAGGAATTGTTTAGCAGTGGATAAACCGTTTTGTTCTGAAATATCCTGTTGTGGGTGCTGTTTCTTTGGATGTGGTTGAACTTTTTTCTTGGTCTTATTAGTTTCCAATGTGGGGTTATCTTCTAATTTGGATTGTATTACTGGAATCTCACTTGGATAATTACTGTTTAGTGTATATGTACTAACAAGTGTTTTGGAGTTACTGTCAGTGTCACCATTACTATCACTTGTACTGCTGCTAGTAGGTTTATCATTATTTAAGTAATCATTATTACTTAAAATTATGCTATTTATGCGAGCAATTGCTTTGGCTTTAGCTTGTTGAATTACTTCTTTATCTTTATCTGGGTCGTACATGATTCCATATTCAGACCGCAGTTTGTTCCAGCTATAAGGTTTGTATACTTGATAACCTGCAATTTTTACATCATTATGAATGTAGGTAAAGCCTAGTAGTTCTTCCCCCTGTATCTTAGGCAATACTCCAATGTTGTTTTCCTCCAGGCGTTCAATGAACGTAGAGACGGTGGGACTATCCTTAATGGCTTCTCCTATTGCTTGGCGAATAATTTCCTTACTGGTTGGGGTTTTGTGCTTACTGTTGACTGCTCTAATGCTTTTTGATCGGTTGGGGCTGGTAAGTGTAATTATTCCGTACTCTTGCTCTAACTTAGAGGCCACAGCTTCATTTGTTGTCGGTGTTACTTCCAATCCTAGTTCCGCCGCGATGCGTCTAGTAGAGACTTGGGAGTTGAAATAATCATAGGAATCATTAACTAAACTACCATCTAACCGAATCCGGGAAGCGATTATATGCAGGTGTTCGTGGTTGCGATCGTGGTGGCGTACTGCAACAAACTGACTGGTAGCTGCTACAGATGATTCTTCTTTGGGCAAGTATCCCATATCTTTGAGATATTTTCGTGTTACATAACTGTACTGACTGTCCGATAAATGCTCGTGGTAGTTCGGGCGGTGTGCGATTGAGATGATGAGGTGAGCGCACTGCCGTTTAACTGCTTTGTTGGTGTACTTGATGTTGAGAAACTGCTGATTAAATTCATCTGGCCTTGTTCCCATCATATTAGTATCGACAATCGCAGCATCATCTTTGCCCAACACATATTTGAGCGTGTCCAGAAAGTTGGGTTTTTTATAGATGACAGGAATCAAGTTGAGGTTAGAGTTTAGTAGCTAAGAACGTTTTTCCAACCTAGCAATTCTACTTAGAAACGCAAAGAACTTGACTGTAAAGATTTGAACAAAGTTTAATTATTGCCTAATCTCAACTAATATCAATAAACAAAATAGAGATTTATCGCTTCTTAATTTCTCTACTTTCTATATATATCAGCACTTGTATCGAAGTATTCAAATTTGAATACTTCGTTATTGATTAGTATAAGTTCTCAACAAGCTTATTTTTCTATTTCTTGGTTGTGTACAGGATTCCAGCGTCTTGTTTAGAGCCTGCGATCTCTATATTAAATGCAGCAGCAATAGTTTTATCTACGAGTGCGATCGCAATTTCGACTTGGTTAATAATTTGTTGGTTGTTTGTTTCCTTGGCAAGGTGAGATAACATCATCAGTTCGCTTTTGAGGGTTCCTGCCGTAGCACGGATGGTTATTACATCTGCGGGTGGTTTTGCTGCTAGCACTCGTCTTAACCCACATGAACGTAGATACTCAGATGCCGTTTGTCCTGTGGCGGTGGCTTTCTCCTCAATGGCGTTTTTTTCTTCCTCAAAGACGTATACCTTAACTAATTTGGTTCGTTTAGCAGGCCTATTTACCATACCTTGTTTAATCATTGGACTGGGGGAAGTATCACGCTTTTTTGTACTGTGCCAGGGAACTCGTTGGACAACCAAAAGTTCCACTTTTCTCACGCACACTACCATTGCGGATAATATAGCCGTTATCCTTGGTATAACTGACATTGCGGCTATATGGCTCTCGTAATAGTACTGCAACTGCTGTGAAATCGCTTTTACAAGCATTATGCTGTTAGGGTCGAACTATGCGATCGCAGATTATTCTCTATGTAAAAATACTTACTTCATTATAAAATCTAGTCTTTATTTCCTGTCCTTAACTAGAGAAGGAGAATATTGTGTTTTTTGTTAAAAATAATACATATTTTATTTATTGTAGAATGCTGAGAGCCGTGCAGTAATCGTGCCATTGTAGTTATAAAAAAGATTATCAGTCAATAATCAAGTGTGCGATCGTGAAATTTTACCTAAGTATATAAACTTAATTTAATGTATAAAATCAACTGAAAATGATTTGTTTAAAGTTGAGCGTATATTAATTAGATTAGGTTTGTACTACAATTTTGTATTTTTGTAGCATATAAAAATATGAGTTGTATAGAACTTATTATCAATTAATTGTAATTATTGATAATAAATCTAGGTTCAAATAGGCCCATTTGCCATACCTTGTTTACTAGCATGATTGCACCAAGTGCGAGGATAGGATGTAGTAGAGCGTGCAGTGAGTACGGGAAAAGTAAGCAGAGAGTAAGCGGTGAGTACTAGGGAAGTGCGTCAGGGCAAACGCATCTTATTTACTAATAAAAACTAAGGAAGATTCAAAAATGACATAGATAACTGTAAAAAGGGATGGGATGATAAATCAAATAAATCAA
>NZ_JACJSJ010000001.1 GCF_014698115.1 Nostoc sp. FACHB-973 | reverse complement strand
ACATTGTAGATGTGAAGGTGCAGGTAGAACCGGGGCAAAAGTATTTTTATCCAGATGTGGTAGTGACTTGTGATGAGCGCGATGGCGATCCACAATTGGTACAATTTCCCTGTCTAATTATCGAAGTGCTATCACCTTCAACAGAAGCAGTTGATAGGGGGAAAAAGTTTAGTAAATATCGCCAATTTCCAACCTTGCAAGAATATGTTTTAGTGCAAGTAGAGCAACCGGGTGTGGAAGTGTTTCGGCGCAACGAACAGGGAAAATGGGTGCTGTCGGAGTATAATTTCGATGAAATATTGCAACTGGAATCGGTGGATGTAGAAATAGCGATCGCCGATTTGTACCGACAAGTGCAGTTTGAAACCGAAGCCACGGAAAAATAAAATCCCTTCCAGAAATTCAAAGACAATTACGAGGAGCAGAGCTTCTCAGGATAAAAAATTCGATGCTTATTCTGTTCAGAGGATGTGGGAATAGTCATACTAAAAGAGAATGCCCATTTTTCGCTATCTTAAATAAAGTGAATCATTAAGAGATCGCACCAATGGTTGCTTTACCCGATGGCATTTTGATGAGTGCAGAAGAATATCTCGTTTGGGAACCCACCCAAGAGCAACGGTACGAGTATTGGGATGGCGAAGTTGTGGCGATGAGCGGTGGTACACGTAACCATAATCGGGTTTCTTTCAATTTCTCGAAACTCTTAGATGATGCCCTAGCTGATCGCTCCTGTGAAGTATACATTGTAGATGTGAAGGTGCAGGTAGAACCGGGGCAAAAGTATTTTTATCCAGATGTGGTAGTGACTTGTGATGAGCGCGATGGCGATCCACAATTGGTACAATTTCCCTGTTTAATTATCGAAGTGCTATCACCTTCAACAGAAGCAGTTGATAGGGGGAAAAAGTTTAGCAAATATCGCCAATCTCCAACCTTGCAAGAATATGTTTTAGTACAAGTAGAGCAACCGGGTGTGGAAGTGTTTCGGCGCAGCGAACAGGGAAAATGGGTGCTGTCGGAGTATAATTTCGATGAAATATTGCAACTGGAATCGGTGGATGTAGAAATAGCGATGTCTACGACGGGCTACGCCTACGCTCATTTGTACCGACAAGTGCAGTTTGAAACCGAAGTCACCGAAAATTGAATAGATGTTATAGATAGTCAATACCAGTCAGCGATCGCAAGTCCCGCGACTCTAGAAAATTCCTTAACATTGTGAGTGACAAGAGTCGCTTGAAGTGGGATAGCTATTCCTGCAATCAAAATATCCATCGAACCAATTGGAGTTCCTTGCTTGTCTAACTGGGTACGAATTTTAGCAGCAGCAAGAGCAGCATCGTAATCGAACGGAATCAGGTTCACTCGGTTCAAAAGTTGCTGAAGTTGCTGGGTGCGTTTGGCTGGGGAGGTGGATTTTTGAATACCGACTTGTAATTCAAAGACAACGATTGTCGGAATACTAATTTCCTCAGCAGAGATGTTGGCAAGGTTGTGAGCAACTTGTCCTTAACCCTTGAAGTAGTAAATCAGGGTATTGGTATCCAAAACGTACATCTAGAAACTTTCCCGTAGGATGTCTTGTCCCATTTGTGCCCGAATATCTTCCAGGCTCGGAAAGTCTTCTCTCCAAGTTCCCTCAAGGGAATAAACAAGTTCGTCCCAAGAAACTGAATCTACTGTGTCGATCGCTTGGTTAGCATTTAGGTGTTTAGTACGAATAAATTCAGCAAAACTCAATATCTCACTGGCTTGTTCTTGAGGAAGGGATTTAACAAGTGCGTAAATCTGTTCAGCGATATTCATAATCGGATTCCAGATAAAGGTATAAGAATCTTAGCAATCTGCGACTGGAATCGAAATATTTAATACTTCAAGAGACATCCTCTTAAAACCAGTTACGCAGACTATCATCGAAAGTGGAGAATGAACCGGGATAGAAGATGACTGCGATCGCTATGGACTGTAATTTACAGAGGCAATTGGTCACATAATTACAACGCACGGGAGCCAAACACGACTTGTACGGTGAAATAATTACCAGTTTACAAAGGCGATCGCTATTCAACTAATTTGAACTTTGTCAAAATTTGGCATTTCTTCTTAAATTGTATTTTATCAACTTGAATTCCCACTGCTTATGAAGCCACGCGCATACATGCTTATCGGATTTTTTCTGAGTATTCTCCTAAGTTTAGTGCCGTTTTCAGGCAACTTTACCATTGCTGCAACACCAACAGCCGCCGCACCCGTATCTGCACTTTCATTCACCCAAGGAGTGCAAAAAACGGTATTGGATAATGGTTTAACCGTGCTAACCAAAGAAGTCCATACCGCTCCCGTGGTGAGCGTGCAGGTTTGGTATAAAGTCGGTTCACGCAACGAGGTTAAGGGAGAAAATGGGATTTCCCACCAGCTAGAACATTTGATGTTCAAAGGCACAACCGACCGTCCAGTGCAGTTTGGACGGTTGTTTAGTGCCTTGGGTAGCCAGTTCAACGCCTTTACTAGTTATGACGAAACAGCCTATTTTGGCACAGTGCAGCGAGACAAACTCGAAGCATTGCTGACACTAGAAGCCGATCGCATGAAAAATGCTTTAATTGGTTCTGAGCAACTCACAAGTGAAAAGCGAGTAGTAATCTCGGAATTACAAGGCTACGAAAATTCACCTGAGTATCGTTTGAATCGAGAAGTCATGCGTAATGCTTTCCCCAATCGAGCCTATGGCTTACCAGTGGGAGGTACAAAAGCTGATGTCGAGAAATTCACGGTAGAGCAGGTGCGAAATTATTACCAAACCTACTACAGCCCAGAAAATGCCACCTTGGTGATTACCGGGGATTTTGCCACAGAACCTGTACTCAAAGTTGTGAAAGAAACTTATGGGAAGCTGGCAAAAACAGGAGGCGGGGACGCGGGGACGCTCTTACGCGGGGACACGGAGAGTTCGTTAACAGCGTCACCGCGCCTCCCACTCTCCACGTCTTCTTCACCCACCTCTGCTAATCAAAAAGCACCCATCGTCCTGAAGCAACCTGGAAGCGCAGCACTACTACAAGCGCTGTATCCTCTCCCAGACATCAAGCATCCCGATGTCCCGGCAATTGATGTGATGGATGCTGTTCTCACAGGTGGACGTAGTTCTAGGCTTTACCAGGCTTTGGTGGAATCTGGACTCGCTAGTTCAGTGAGTGGCGGTGCTGCGGAACTCATCGAACCGGGTTGGTATGAAATTAGTGCTACGGCGGCTCCGGGTCAACAGTTAAGCAAAATTGCTCAGGTACTCCAGGAAACTTTGACAAAATTGCAACAGCAGCCAGTCACCCCAGAAGAATTGAAGCGAGCCAAAACGCAACTGCAAGCTTCTTATATACTTGGTAACCAGGACATCACTAGTCAGGCTAACCAACTGGGATATAACCAAACTGTGGCCGGGGATTATCATTTTATTGAAAAGTATCTTGCTGCGATCGCCAAAGTCACTCCAGCCCAAATACAAAAAGCAGCCAAAACTTACCTGAATACCGCTAAACAAACAATTGGCTACTTTGAACCCACACAACCAGATGGTGAACCAGGAACTTCTAGCGGTGGTTCTGGTCGCACAGTGGAAAATTTTAGCCCCGGTGAGCCTGTAGATCCAGCAGAACTGGCTAAATATTTGCCACCTGCCACATCAGCTACAGATTCTAACAAACAATCGCTTCCAGAAGAGTTTACCTTGAATAATGGTTTGCGGGTTTTGTTATTAAGCGATCGCAATGTTCCGACAATTAATATCAGTGGCAAAATTGATGCTGGTACTGAGTTTGACGGTAATCAAAAAGCCGGATTAGCGAATCTAACTGCAATCAACTTAATGAATGGAACCCAGACTAAAAATGCTCTCACCCTAGCAAAAACCTTAGAAGACCAAGGAGCCGGTTTAGATTTCAGTGCTAGCCGCGAAGGTGTAAACATAACTGCTGAGGGCTTGTCAGCAAACCTGCCAATATTGATTCAAACTCTGGCAGATGTCTTAGAAAACGCTACTTTCCCCGCCGACCAATTAGAACTCAGTCGCCAAAGGGCATTGACAAGTTTAAAAGTCCAGCTAGATGACCCCACAGGACTGGGAAGACGGGTATTTCAACAGGCAATTTACCCAGAAGATCATCCGTTTCATAGCTTTCCCACGGAAGAGAGTTTAAAAAACATTACTCGTGATGATTTGCTTGGTTTCTACCAAAAACATTATCGACCGGATACCACAACGATCGCAATAGTTGGAGACTTCGATCCAGTTAAGGTAAAAGCTTTGCTGAATGAGAAATTTGGTAAATGGCAAGCCACAGGTAAGCCACCTGTTCTCAAAGTTCCGTCCGTGTCATTCCCGCAAACTTTGAAACGTTTAAATCCAGTAATTCCCGGTAAAGCTGAGGCAGTAACCTACATCGGCTACAACGGTATTTCCAGGAAAGACAAGCGTTTCTATGCAGCATTGGTGCTGAATCAAATTTTGGGTGGTGATACCTTAGCGAGCCGCTTGGGTACGGAAGTGCGCGATCGCCAGGGTTTAACCTACGGTATTTATAGTGCTTTTGCCGCCGGAATTAATCCCGGTCCCTTCTTAATTCAAATGCAGACTGCACCCGGAGATGCCCAAAAAGCGATCGCCAGTACTGTTGCTTTACTCAAACAATTACGCGAACAAGGAGTGACTGAGGCTGAATTAAACACAGCAAAACGCTCAATTACTAACAGCTATCCTGTAGATTTAGCCAATCCTAGTAATGTATCTAGTATCATTTTAGATAATGCTGCCTTGGGACTTTCACGAGCAGAAATTCGAGAATTTTCTCAAAAAATTCAGGCAGTTAATATGGCTCAAATCAAACAAGTAATTGAGGATTTAATTAAGCCGGAAAACTTGGTGATTGTCACCGCCGGTCCTGGAGAAACTGTGCCCAAAGGCGGCTAAAGTAACTTCATCTCGTGCATTGAGGAAGATGGGGAAGAGCAAGTCAAAAGGCAAAAGTCAAAAGATTCTTTCTTTTGACTTTTGACTTTTGACTTTTTAACAAAGTATGTTCAGTTTAATTCCCCTGCCTCTACAGGCAGAACGTTTTGTGTCGGGGTTAAATCCCCGTTACAAAACGTAATTACGAATTACGAATTACGAATTACGAATTATTTTAATGCCCAATGCAAAATTCGTTGTTAGAATATCACCAGTCCGCTCAATTAAACGAAACACACAGCTTATGATTACTCAAATGATGGTTCAACCCTCATTCTGGGTAGATTCTGGAATCAAACTCAGTAAAGTTAGGGACATATATTTATTTAAATTTACTGAAGAATTGCAGTCTCGACTTGAAGAACTGTCACAGAAGAAAAAAGGCGGATTGCTAACTTCAGAAGAAGAAGCTGAATTGTCAGGCATATTGGAACTGGATAGAATTTTTACCTTGCTTAATGCCAAAATCATTTCTGAGTCATGACAGTTAATGATGCTACGAAAAAATTCGTGAGAGAAAGAGCTAAATTTCTTTGCGAATACTGTCATTCTTCAGAAGAAGCAAGTGCCGCTTTCTTTTCTATTGACCATATTATGCCTCAATCTCTTGGCGGTTCAGATAACCACGATAATTTAGGATTAGCTTGTCAGCGTTGTAATGGATATCGCTATAATTTTACAACTGGAATTGATCCGAATACAGGAGAAATAATACCTCTGTTTAATCCACGGCAACAAAAGTGGTATGACCACTTTATTTGGTCAGCAGATGGTCTAAAAATTGTTGGCATTACTTCCACATGACGAGCTACTTGTAATCGTTTAGACCTCAATGATGAACGTCACAACGAAGGGTCTATTCTCAAAGCGCGTCGTCTGTGGATCAAAGGTGGTTGGCATCCACCTGATGAAGATCCATGACAAGTATAAGAAAGTGAAGCTTGAAATAGGACGGCTTTCACCCTTTTTTCCTGATATTTAATGCAAGGGATGTTCTTTGGCATTACAGTGCTGAAGAATACATCCATCAGTATATTGATTAGCTATTTATCTATCTAACGGAGGAATTGAGAAAGATAGTATCAGGACAAAATAAACAGATATTCCGATCACCTGACGAACTTTAACTCCATATCCCCTATTTCTCTTGAGAAATGGGGAATTTTTTTCAAAAGCTACCAACATAGAATTTAAATCAGATATTTATCTGTCTTTAGGAGGAATAAGATAAAGTTGATAAATAATAAAAACTTAAATAGCCCGATTACCCTACCGGACTTTAGTTTTAGCTCTCCCCTTGTTTTTATCTAACAGGGGGGAGTTTATTTAGAGAATTCAGAATTCAGAAGTCAGAAGTCAGAATTGAATCAATCAAGAATCCGTCTTCAAAAGCTTTTATCGGAGTAAACCTCAACTGCAACTTTTCCCAAAATCCAAAATTCCCAACCCCCATATTTTTAAATATTCTGTTGATTTATTACACCATTTTGACTCCTGAATTCTGACTCCTGAATTCTGAATTTTCAACTCTTACTATTCTTCTTTAATGTCTTTGGATATTGCCTAACTGCATCGCTGCAAATAATTTATTAAAATCTTCTTTTAAAAATTCTTGATAACTATCTTTTTTTGCCATTATTTACTCCTTGTTAGAAAGCAAACCCTGAATTATTTTGCCTAAGTTATTAACTCCCTTCTCCATATCGATTAAATCAATATATTGCAATTTACCAGATTTCGCTAACTCTTTGGCGCGATCGCCCGTGGCGTTTCCAAGCAAAGCACCAGCAAGTATATCTGCGGTTCTACCACTCCCAGCGATCGCTACAACTAACCTACCAGTATTCACGCTAGAAAAAGCATCCTTAAAGGTAACTTCGCCACCGTTCAAAAGTACAGTCACCGAAGGTGCGCCACCAGCTAACACCGTTGCAACATCAGATATCCAGGGAGATTCATCGCCCCAATTACTACCAGGAACTAGCACAAAATGGGTATGATTTGGCTCTAACGGCGTTAAATCAGCAACTTTTAATTCATTGGGTAAAGCCACTTTCCCTTCAGGCGCCACACCAACCAAAGCAAACTTAGCACCTATTTGGGTACGGGCCACGCCCATTAATCGCATAACTCCTACATCCGTACCTCCATCGACGACATAAGCGCCCAAAGTTTCGGCGATGGGGGCTAAAATTTCTACAAACAACCGTTGAATGCGGAGAAAGTCGGCTTCACTGATGTTACTTGCACCCCCCACCACTACTAAAACAGGACGTGAATCACTAAGTCCTATTTGCTTTAGAGTATTTGGCAATTCTGCTTGCTGATTAACTCGAATAGCTAATGCTGTTTGTCCGCTGTCAAAGGTAAGTTTTAAACAATTTTTCATTTGTCCAAAATGCTAACTGCTTAAGTTTTCCAGGGTAGTGCTTTGCAGTCATCTTCGGCAAGCGTCGTATTACGCACAGTAGTCAATTAATCATGTTTCTATAACGTTTTCATCCCCGTTAGGGAAAGCCTGGGATTGCTTTTATGTTTCCATCCCCTTGCGGGGCGAGGTAAGTGGAAAGCCCAGGGTATAGACCTGATGTACACTTCTAACCATATCCGTTTCCATCCCCTTGCGGGGCGATGCGATCGTAAAGATGACTCGCTTGTTACTGCTGTGGGTATTCAAGCAGGTTTCCATCCCCTTTCGGGGCGATGCGATCATAAAGATGAATCACCTTCAAGCTGTCGAATCCGATCTAATGTTTCCATCCCCTTTCGGGGCGATGCGATCGTAAAGATGAACTGGGGCATAACCATCCCGTAATACTAGAAGCGTTTCCATCCCCTTTCGGGGCGATGCGATCGTAAAGTTTATCCCCTGCTGGAAGGGCGGTAAGTTCTGCAAATTTGTTTCCATCCCCTTTCGGGGCGATGTGGTCGGAAAGATACAGGCACAATGTTGATGTAAGGCAAACAGAAACAGGGTTTCCATCCCCTTTCGGGGCGATGTGGTCGGAAAGACTCCTTCAGGCGTTATTGTAGACACTGCTAGCGTTTCCATCCCCTTTCGGGGCGATGTGGTCGGAAAGTGCTACGTGCCTGAATCACTCAAAGAGAGTGTCTGTAGTTTCCATCCCCTTTCGGGGCGATGTGGTCGGAAAGTGATGATAAGAGCTGGGGGCTTGGGCTGGCTACGGGAGTTTCCATCCCCTTTCGGGGCGATGTGGTCGGAAAGTTCAGTCGAAATTGACGAAAACCCTGACTTAGGTTAGGTTTCCATCCCCTTTCGGGGCGATGTGATCGGAAAGTAATGGACAGTTTGCTATGAATGTAGGCTTAGAAGAAGAGTTTCCATCCCCTTTCGGGGCGATGTGATCGGAAAGTAATCTTGAAATTGAGATTACCGAGCTTGCTTCAGATGTTTCCATCCCCTTTCGGGGCGATGTGATCGGAAAGACAATTATTGAGCAAAAAGACTCAAAGGATTCGTTTCCATCCCCTTTCGGGGCGATGTGATCGGAAAGTCCTGGCGATGAAGGTACAAACGGTATTTTAAGGGAAGGGTTTCCATCCCCTTTCGGGGCGATGTGATCGGAAAGAAGTTCAGAAACAGTTATTCAAATCACAAAAATCTCGTTTCCATCCCCTTTCGGGGCGATGTGATCGGAAAGAGTTCACTTTTGGAAACCTTACTACGAGCGGGTTTCAGACCCCCTAATCGACGCATCTCTTGATGAAGACAAAAAATCTTCAAAAATTCGTCAATTTTGTAGCCTGAAAGCCTTACTGCACAAGGCATCGACGCATGTCAACGAAGTTATGCGGTTTTCAAGGTTCGGGCGAGATGCGTCGATGAGTTTCAACACATCGTTAAACAATAAAATGTGTTATGTGTGCTTGTCAAGTTTTTGATACAGAAGAGTACCTCTTTGAACATAATTCGTAATTCGTAATTCGTAATTAAAAGGGTTTGAGTCAAGAGCTAAATTTTGGTGAGTAGATTTGTTATTTTGGCGACAGCATTTGTTATTTTGGCGACAGCATTTGTTATTTCGGCGACAGCATTTGTTATTTTAGCGACAGCATTTGTTATTTCGGCGACAGCATTTGTTATTTTAGCGACAGCATTTGTTATTTCGGCGACAGCATTTGTTATTTTAGCGACAGCATTTGTTATTTTAGCGATCGCCATCACATCACTGATTAAATTTATAACTGGAGTGAACTGACCATGACTGCTGCTGTCTTCTTAGAAAACGTCTACAAGTTTTACAACAAAGTACCTGTAGTCAATGACCTGTCATTCCAAATTGAAGCGGGGGAAATATTTGCTCTACTTGGCCCCAACGGTGCGGGAAAATCTACCACAATTCGGATGCTGACTACACTAACCAAACCCTCCCAAGGACGGATAGAAGTAAATGGATATGATGTGGTCAGCCAACCAATGTTGGCAAAACAGAGTATTGGCGTAGTCTTGCAGCAAGTCAGTGTAGATAACGATTTAACTGTTTGGGAAAATATGGAACTGCATGGGAGACTACATCACATTAGCAACCCGCAGCGACAACAATTAATTAATCAATGGCTAGAATATGTTGAGCTAACAGAAAAACGTAATGATTTGGTCAAAACCCTGTCTGGGGGTATGAAACGACGGTTGCAAATAGCGAGGGCTTTATTGCATGAACCGCAAATGTTGTTTTTGGATGAACCAACGGTAGGACTAGACCCCCAAACCAGGCGACGCCTTTGGGAAATTATTCGAGATTTGAATAAGCAGGGAATGACGATGCTACTAACGACCCATTATATGGATGAGGTCGAATTTTTGTGCGATGCTTTCGGTTCCGCCAAACCAGGACGCATCGGTATTATGGACGGCGGGAAGCTGATTTCTTTGGGAACGCTAAAACAACTGCGTTCTACTCACGGTGAAGGCTTGGTGATGAAGCAATTAGGTTTATCTGAAGTAGGAAGTGACAGCGCTCTAGCTTGGGAATATTTATTTTTCCCTTCATTGGAAGAAGCAAATATCTACTTGAATGAACAGCCCGATAAAACCGGAATGATGGTGCGTCCCTCTAACCTGGAAGATATTTTTGTGGAATTAACGGGACGCCAGTTAGATTAATCTCATCCCCCTAACTGTCGCAGCATGGCTTCTACTCTGTCTACGCCATCTGAGTCATTGCGCCGTTTATACAAGTCACGGGCTTTTTGAAGGGCGGTGTTGGCTTGTTTGGCTTGCCGTCGCTGTTTATACATCGAACCCATCAATTCATAAGTTTGGGCGTTATTTTTATCTAAGCTCAGTGCTTGTTCGTATGCCCAGCTAGCTGCACTATAATCTCCTAGACGAGATTGGGTGACAGCTAAGCCTAAGTAGGCGTTAACATTGTTACGGTTCAGTTGTATGGCACGACGGTAACCTTCTTTGGCGCCGGCGGTGTCTCCCAAGTTGGCTTTGATGTAACCGACAGCGTAATAAAAATCACTATTGTTAGGGTTGATAGCGATCGCCTTACGATAAGCCGTTAATGCCGCTTGATAATTTCCTTGTTGAGCGTATAAGTAGCCAATACCTGAATGAATCTTAGCATTCTTGGGATCTAGGCTAGCTGCTTGTTGATAAACTGCGATCGCACCTCCATAATCACCAGCGTCTACTAACCTCCGTCCTTCCTCTAGCAGTTGCTTTAACTCTGGGTTTTTAGTTTGTGCCATTAACACCTGAGCCTGAGTCGGCGCAGGCATCGTAAAGGCAAAACATCCTAGTAACACCACACTAAACACAAATGATGTAGGCTTGTACACAGTAAATTTCCTGAAATTTTAGAGGACTTTTTTCTTGTACATTAAAACAAAAATGTGGACTTTTGAAAACTGTATTTTTTCGCATTGATTAAGATGTTAATAGTTCATTTGCTCTTTCCTTCATAATCAGGAGTACATAACAGAGTTTTTACTGAATGGTGGAGTGTAAGCTCTCAATGAGCAAAGGCAATTATTCTACAGATAAATCTGTAAAATAGAAAAAATAACACTTTTTTCTCAGTGCTTATACGTATTAGTTAAAAAACTAACAAATATTTGAGTTAATCATCAATAGGCGATGCAGCAATATTAGAGAGAGTTGAACATTCATACCCGTTTGTTATTTTATTTAATAACTTGCTGAGTCTGTATAAAATTTTCTCCAATCTTTAGTCCTTAATACTAACTTTAGTAAACTAATATCCAGGCGTTTACATCCTTTTTTGGTCATTACACGATAAGATCAATGCAACAAGCAAAATGTTCCGGAAATTCCTGTTTGTAGTTAGACAATACTCTCTTAGTAGAATGGCGATCGCTTTTTTAATTGCGTGAGGTATATTTATCAAACCTCTCTACAACACAAGCTAATTGTCTAGGTATAAATTACTTGTAATCGCTAGTTTAATTATGTCCATGTAACTTTAAAATGGGAGTAGGCAGTAGGGAATGGGGAGTAGGGCATATTTATTTTTCATTCTTGGTTGCGGAATTTTCCCGGAATTAGCTGATACTAATTTGGAGTCAAAAGCATAATTTACAAATTTCTATTCCCCACTCCCCACTCCCTACTCCCTGCCTATCCAAATAACTTCAAAATATAATATTCATGAGGCTAATTTATGATTATAACTACCACTGATGTGATTCAAGGAGCCGTTATCGAATCATATTTGGGTATTGTGACAGCAGAAGTGGTCTATGGTAGCAATTTTTTGCGAGATTTTATAGCCGGTATTCGGGATATTGTTGGTGGACGCACTGGCAGTTACGAACGTTTATTTGAACAGGGTCAACGCAAAGCACTAGATGAATTAGAACAACGAGCGCAACGTTTAGGAGCAAACGCTGTAATCGGAATTGAAATTGATACTGGCACAATCAATGTTGACCAATCAGGAGTTTTAATGCTGATTACTGCTACAGGTACTGCTGTGAGAATACGTTAACTCAGACTTGTGTGTATTCCACAAAAGGTTAATAAAAAGTAGTCACAATTCTAAATTTGTGAAAAACAACATCCCCGACTTTTTAGAGGTTGTTTGAAAAGTATTTCGCTGTGACCTTAGATACTTTTAGATCCCCCCTAACCCCCCTTAAAAAGGGCTTACGGTGTATACACAACTCGAATTACCCCCCTTAATCCCCCCTTATAAAGGGGGGAAACAGGAAATCCAGTTCCCTCCCCTTGACAAGGGGAGGGTTAGGGTGGGGTAAAAAATATTTGATACATTAATCATGACTTTTCAAACATCCTCTTAGACAAGTCAGGAATGTTGTTTTCAATGTTTATAATTCAATACAGTTCATAATGAGCAACAAAACCCTCATGTAGAGACGCGATTTATCGCGTCTTCTCTAGACCAATTATCGACACCATTAACCCTTAACCCAAACGTATTGGTTTATTGAACAGAATTCAGAATTCAGGAGTCAGAATTCAGTATGAATTCTGTACGACTGGGTAATGAATATTGGTTTAAAACCTTGCCCGCAAGTGGCGCGAAACTAGTATTAAATTTTTTTCACTCATTTAAAACTCTACCCCTTCCCTACGGGACGCTGGGTGTAGCTTGCTTCCCTGTAAGGATACATGGGTAGAGTATTCTGAATTCTGTTAGCGCAGCGGGGCGTAGCCCATTCTGACTCCTTTTTATAATTATTAATTTTCAAATCAATTAATAAATATTAATATATTAAAATTTCATAATAAATTACCTTAACACATCCCAAGTTGCAAAAGTAACAATTGATTCCCGCTGAAGATAGAGAGAATATTTATTTCTATTGATAGATATTAAAATACATAATTAGCAATTTAATTCTAATCATAAGCATAGCCATAAATATATCTGAGACAAAATAATTTTGCTGAATTCGCAAGCGAGAAAATAGACTATGGCATACGTAAATCGAGTAGGTGATGATGTTATTCCCCCTGAGTCTACAGTAGTTGGTAGAGTAACTGAATACCACGATCGTGTTCGCTGGGGTCCAATAATTTCTGGTGTATTAGTTGCTTTAGCTACTCAACTAATTCTCAGTGCTTTGTTTGGAGCAATTGGAGCAACCAGTATTGCAAGATCGGGAGCGCCTAGATCAATTACACCAGATATTGCAGGTAATGTGGGATTTTGGTCAACCATTGGTTTGTTAATATCCTTATTCGTAGGTGGTTGGGTAACAACCCGCGCCAGTGGGCCGATGAATCGCAATACAGCGTTGCTTAACGGTGCAATTTTTTGGGCTACGACTTTAGCAATTAGCTCTTGGTTATTAGCAAGCGGAGTATCCGGTGCTTTTGGTATTGCTGCTTCTAATGCTGGGCAAGTTATCAATCAAGCACAACAACCCGGTACTCCAGTGCCGCGAAACGTACCGAATGTAACTGCCGAAGAAGCCCGTCAAATTGCTGCTGCAACTTCCAGAGCTTTGTGGTGGTTTGTATTTGGTTCATTGTTGGGTTTAGCTGCTGCACTGATGGGAGCTGTTACTGGAGTTCATGCTCCTCGAACTAACAATTACAATCCTTAAAAAATTAATTGTCTGTCTGAAAAATTAAATGACATTGCAGCCTTTTTCATCTATTATTTGAACCATAATCTTCTGTAGGGGCGCACAGCTGTGCGCCCCTACCTTTTTGTTTATTTAAGACTGGCGTTTGTATTTTCCAATTAATTCTGCTGTTCCCAAAACATGACCTTCCATTGCTGCTAAAATTTGGTTTTTGGTAGCACCTGCTGCCAAACCTAAACTTTTATCTAAAGCAAAAAGTTTAAAAAAGTAGCGATGAGTTCCACTGGGTGGACACGGGCCACCGTAACCAAACTTGCCAAAATCATTTTTGCCCTGCACTCCACCATTGGGTAAAGTTTTTACAGTTGGAATATTCTCTGGTAATTGGCGAGTTGTATTTGGAATATCGTAAACAATCCAATGAACAAAAGTTCGTCCAGGTGCATCAGGATCATCAACAATCAATGCTATACTTTCTGTTCCTATTGGAATTTCATCCCAGAGTAAAGGTGGAGAAATATCTTTACCATCACAGGTGTATTTACCAGGAATTAAATCATTAGCGTTAAAGGCATTGCTTTCCAATTTCATAATTTTCACTTCCTTTTTTGATTGACTGCTATTGCTAGAATTTATGGGAAGATTACCCTTGTTTTCAGAACTACAACTAATTATAAATAGCCCGATTAAAAAATATATAACGATAAATTTATATACAAAAATTTTTATTTTATACATTATCAAGTACCCATGATGAAGTTTTTTACATTTTAGACCTACATATTTTTTATAGTAAATAACTACTTTAGTCGTATATCACAAGTTGAAGAAGAAAGTTGAATATTTATTTCTAAAGATTAATGAATATAAATAATTGAAGTAGCTAAATAAAGAAAGTCAATAACTGATGAAATCAAAAACCGAATTTAAAGTTTTGACTGGCTGAAAAAACTAAAAGCTTTAATTTAGATACAAGGAGTACCATCATGGCTGATACAAGCAAACGTGGTTTTGCTTCGATGGATGATGACAAGCAACGCGAAATAGCGAGCAAGGGGGGACAAGCCGCCCATGAAAAGGGCACCGCCCATGAGTTTACATCTGAAGAAGCTCGTGAAGCTGGACAAAAAGGTGGTGAAGCTGTAAGTCAGGATAGAGAACACATGGCTGAAATCGGCCGTGAAGGTGGCAAGAGTTCCCAAAAGCGTAATCGTAATAAAGATAGTGAGGATGCCGATACTGAAGAAAAGGGAACCCAAGGAGGCACACCAGAACAACATGCTAAGGCAGGGCGGCAGAGTCGCAAGAATAAATAGATAGACTCATCGCTTTGAAATTTCTCATCCATCAACAACATACAGCAGAATTCAGAATGGGCTACGCCCCGCTGCGCTAACAGAATTCAGAATTCAGGAGTCGGAATTAAAACAGGCTTTATTCCTCACTTTGAAATTTAGTTTGTGTAGTTTACCAACTTAAAATTCGCTGTATTTTATTTATTAATATCCCGCTTTCAAGAAACATTTCTGTTTTTTCAAAGCGGGATATTCTGTGTTGTTATTTTTTATAACTAAATGAATCTAAACTTTATTACTACAGTTCACCATTTCAGATATGAAGCTTCAATTCCCTGCTCACGTCGAATTTTACCATCTTTTTCAAACCAGGCAATTACTTGTTGTGTTGTCAAATCTTCAATAGCAACACCGTAGTCTTGAGCGATATATTTTAAAAGTTTCAGTGATGAAATTGTTAATCTTGTTAAAAACTTTTCTGGAGAAGATAACAAAGCCGCGTCTACTTTTGCTGACTCTTCCAACGTTAAAAATTGGGTTGAGGGTTGCTGTGGTGCTACATCCATAAATGCTATCTGTAATTTAGTTGATTATTTGGGAGTGGGGAGTAGGGAGTAGGGATTGGTTTTCACAAATGACTAATGACTAATTGCGGGCTTGTACTAAATAACCACAACGGTGTTCGCCGTTGATAATCCAGTGGGTGCGTTCTACTGTACAATCTGGTAAGACGCCAGCAAACATTTCTAATTCATGACCACAAATGGTGGGGAAAGATTCAGCAACGTTGGAAATGGCGCAGTTATGCTCTATAAATATGAAACTTTCGCCTCTGGAGCAGTCATTCACATCAACAGGGTGATACTCGGCCATAAAGCCTTCAGCTTTTCTCAACTCTACTAGGTTGGCTACACGTTCTCGTAGTGAACCGCTACCCACGCGATCGCGATATTCATGAGCTTTACGCTCCCACTGCTTCTGTAATATGGATTTGAATTGATCGTGTCCCACGGTTTCTGCTAAGGTATCCAGCAGCGAAACAGCAAAATTGCCGCTGGCATCACCGAAGCGATCGCTCATTGTGCGGTGCAAGCGATCGCGTCCCTGACGACTCAGTTGATAAACATGCTGGGGACGCCCCATTCCGGCTTGATCTGATGATGTCGAAAACAAAACTAGCTCCTCCGTCTCCAAATCTTTGAGGTGGCGACGAATCGCTTGCTTGCTCACATCTAAAACTTCAGCAAGCTCAATAGCCGTTGCTTTTTGGTGCTTGTGCAGATATTCTAGGATTTCTTGCTTGGTTGAGGACTGGTGGATAGTCGCCATCTTCTGGTGTGAGACGCTGCGGGAACGTCCCAAAAATTTCTGGGAAAAATTGACTTTGACAACATTGTTGTTGTTAATTTAGCGTAAAATGGAGATACATTAAACAACATAGCTGTTGTTTTACTCCCCACCACCATTCTAGCAGCCGTGTAACCATTCCGTAACGCGAGGTGGGAATCGGCAACAGAATAGCTTGTCTCCCATCCTTAGAGAGATTTAACCGAACACAAGAGATTATTAGCGATGAGTGCCACTGTCAAAACCTTAGTCAACCAACCTTACAAGTACGGCTTTGTTACCGACATTGAGGCGGACACTATTCCTCGTGGACTGGATGAGGATGTTGTCCGCTTGATTTCGTCGAAGAAGAACGAGCCACAGTTCATGTTGGACTTTCGCCTGAAGGCTTATCGCCAGTGGCAAAAAATGACAGAACCAACTTGGCCTAATGTCAAGTATCCGCCAATTAATTATCAAGATATCATTTATTACTCAGCGCCGAAACGCAAGAAAGAAAAACTCAATAGCTTGGATGAAGTCGATCCAACTCTCTTGGAAACCTTTGAAAAGCTGGGTATTTCCCTATCTGAACAAAAGCGACTGGCAAATGTTGCTGTAGACGCGATTTTTGATAGCGTTTCTGTTGCCACTACATTTAAAGAAAAGCTAGCTAAAGACGGCGTTATTTTCTGTTCAATTTCCGAAGCCTTGCAGGAACATCCAGAACTAATAAAAAAATATCTGGGTAGCGTCGTTCCCATTGCTGACAACTATTTTGCTGCTCTCAACGCCGCCGTATTTAGTGATGGTTCCTTCGTCTACATTCCCAAAGGCGTCAAATGTCCGATGGAACTGTCTACCTACTTCCGCATCAACTCCGGAGACACGGGACAATTTGAGCGGACTTTGATTGTCGCCGAAGAAGGTAGCTACGTTTCCTACCTCGAAGGTTGCACCGCACCAATGTATGACAGCAATCAGCTGCACGCGGCTGTGGTGGAACTTGTTGCTCTAGACAACGCCGAAATTAAATACTCCACCGTCCAAAACTGGTACGCTGGGGATGCTAACGGTAAAGGCGGTATTTACAACTTTGTCACCAAGCGCGGTTTGTGTCAGGGTGTAAATTCCAAGATTTCCTGGACTCAAGTAGAAACAGGTTCGGCAATCACTTGGAAGTATCCTAGCTGTGTGTTGGTGGGTGATAACTCTGTGGGTGAGTTCTACTCGGTGGCGCTGACAAATCATATGCAGCAAGCTGATACGGGTACAAAGATGATTCACGTTGGTAAAAATACCCGCAGTACAATTATTTCTAAGGGAATTTCCGCAGGTAAATCTAGTAACAGTTACCGGGGTTTGGTGAAGGTCAATCCGACTGCGAAAGGGGCGAGAAACTATTCTCAGTGCGATTCGATGCTGATTGGGGATAATGCCCATGCCAATACTTTCCCTTATATCCAGGTGCAAAATAATACTGCAAAGGTAGAACATGAAGCTTCTACTTCTAAGATTGGGGAAGATCAGTTATTTTACTTCGCTCAACGGGGTATTTCTTCAGAGGATGCTATTTCGATGATGATTAGCGGCTTCTGTAAGGATGTTTTCAATCAGCTACCGATGGAGTTTGCTGTGGAAGCTGATAAGTTGTTGAGTTTGAAGTTGGAAGGCAGTGTTGGATAGGGCTTGTAGTCAGCACTTTAGTGCTGGAAAGCCGCTAGGAACTGAGATGATTAACGCTTGTAGTCAGTACTTTAGTGCTGAAAGAAAGCGCTAAAGCGCTGACTACGAACTAAGAGAGAGAAGGGAGAGAAGATGATTATTGAAAATAGTGAAGTTGTGCTGTCGGTACGGAATCTGACGGCTAATGTTGATGGGACACCGATTTTAAAGGGTGTGAATCTTGAGGTGCGATCGGGTGAAATTCATGCGATTATGGGACCGAATGGTTCTGGTAAGAGTACTTTTTCTAAGGTGTTGGCTGGGCACCCGGCGTATGAGGTGACTGGCGGTGAGGTGATTTTCCAAGGACAAAATCTGCTGGAGTTGGAACCAGAGGAACGCGCTAGAAGTGGTGTGTTTTTGGCTTTTCAGTATCCGCTGGAAATTCCTGGTGTGAGCAATTTGGATTTCTTACGGGTGGCGTACAATTCCCGGCAGAAAGCACGGGGTTTGGAAGAAATAGACGCGTTTGATTTTGACGATTTGATTGAGGAAAAGCTGGATGTGGTGAAGATGAATTCCAGCTTTCTCAGTCGGAGTTTGAATGAAGGGTTTTCTGGTGGTGAGAAAAAGCGGAATGAAATTCTGCAAATGGCGCTGCTAGAACCAAAGTTGGGAATTTTGGATGAGACTGATTCGGGTTTGGATATTGACGCGCTCAGAATTGTGGCGAATGGGGTAAATCAATTGGCAAGTCCAGAAAATGCCACGATTTTGATTACTCACTATCAGCGGCTACTCGATTATATTGTGCCAGATTTTGTCCATGTGATGGCAAACGGGCGAATTCTCACTAGTGGTGGTAAGGAATTGGCACTAGAATTAGAGTCTCGCGGTTATGACTGGGTGTTGGCAGAGTTTGCAGCTGAGGTGGGTGTTTAATGAGTATTCAAGTTTCCCCTAGTCCAATTCCTAACTCGGATGCAGCGAGTCTGACAGCTACTCTGTTGGATAAAGATGCTTATTTAATTGGCTTGTTAAATCAAGTCACTGCATCAAAAACAGAAGGGTGGCTGCAAGGTTTACGTGAAGGTGCCGCTAATTGGGTACGCCACTCTACTATCCCCAGCACCCGCGAGGAAGAATGGCGATTTACTGATTTGTCTTCTCTGCGAGAAGTGCAGTTTAATGTAGAGACGTTGCATGAAGCGTCTCTACCGGAGATTTTGCCAGAAGCGGCTAACAGTCGTCTGGTTTTTGTGAATGGTGTTTATGCGCCGGAGTTATCCGCAGTCGCAGATTTACCGCCTGGGGTGGTGGTGAGTAATTTGGCTGGGTTACCTGTGGCTGAGCAGGAGGCTGTACAACAGTATTTAGCTCAAGCTGAAGGAGTGCAGGAAGTTTTTACGGCTCTCAATACTGCTGGGATAACTGATGCAGCGGTGGTTTGGGTGAAGAAGAATGTGGTAGTTGAGACGCCAATTCATCTGGTGTTTGTTGCAGCTGCTGGTGAGAGTGCGACGATTTCGCAGCCGCGTTGTTTGGTGGTGGCGGAAGGTGGTTCCCAGGTGACTTTGGTGGAGGAGTATACGAACCGCAGAGGCGCAGAGGGCGCAGAGAAAGAGAGATATTTGACGAATGCGGTGACGGAAGTTTGGGTTGGTGAGAATGCCGAGGTGAGTCACACTAGGGTTGAGCGAGAAGGTGGAGAGGCTTTTCATGTTGGCAAGACTGCGATCGCTCAGTCCCGTGATAGTCGATATACTTGTCATGCCATAACTTTTGGCGGAAGGTTATCGCGGCATAATTTGGAGATTTTGCAAACTGGCGAACAAACCCAAACTACTCTCAATGGGTTGACGATGATTTCTGGCAAGCAGTTGGCGGATACTCACAGTGCGATCGCTCTGAATCATCCTTATGGTACAAGTAAACAGTTGCATAAGTGTATTGTCGGCGATCGCGCTCACGCAGTGTTCAATGGTAAAGTCTTTGTTCCCAAGCCGGCGCAGTTGACAGATGCAGCCCAGTTAAATCGAAATTTGCTACTATCATCAAAAGCCAGGGTTGATACTAAACCCCAATTAGAAATTACTGCGGATAATGTCAAATGCGCTCACGGCGCTACCGTCAGTCAATTGGAGGATGATGAAATCTTCTACCTCCAAAGTCGGGGAATTGATGAAAACGATGCTCGTAAATTGTTAATTAACGCTTTCGCTGCTGAAATTATCAACCAAATACCCGTTCCCTCTCTCCGAGAAAACCTGTTAAACACAGTCAATAGTCTAAAGTCTCTGACTAATGACTGAATAATTCGTAGTTCGTAATTCGTAATTCGTAATTAATGGTACAAGCCCACACCACTTGTTTTATGGCGGTAAAGCCGTCCACCGCAGTAGCTCGTCAATTTATTGATGGAGATAAAAACATAATTCCTAATTTCTGCGATCCCGACTTTAATCTTGGGGCAACAATTACGAATTACGAACTACGAATTACGAATTATTATTCATGACTAATAACCAATCTACCAATGACTTTCACCACTACTAAAACCCTTGCCGATAAAGTTCGCGCTGACTTCCCAATTTTGCATCAGGAAGTCAATGAGAAAACCCTAGTTTATCTCGATAATGCTGCAACATCCCAAAAGCCTTTACTCGTATTAAATACTTTACGAGATTATTACGAGCAATATAATGCCAATGTGCATCGAGGTGCCCACACTCTAAGTGCTAAGGCTACCGATGCTTATGAAGGTGCTAGAGACAAAATTGCTAAATTTATTAATGCTGCATCGCGTCAGGAGATTGTCTACACCCGCAACGCCAGTGAGGCGATTAATCTAGTCGCTTACAGTTGGGGAATGAATAATTTACAGCCGGGAGATGAGATTATTCTGTCGGTGATGGAACATCACAGCAATATTGTCCCGTGGCAATTGGTGGCAAAAAAAACTGGCGCGGTGTTGAAATTTGTCGAATTGACACCAGAAGAAACTTTTGATTTGGAGCAGTTTAAAAAGCTGATTTCGGAGAAAACAAAACTGGTGTCAGTGGTACATATTTCCAATGCTTTGGGTTGTATTAATCCAGTGACAGAAATTGGGGCGATCGCTCACAGTTACGGTGCGAAATTCTTAGTCGATGCTTGTCAAAGTGTACCACACTTCCCCATTGATGTACAACAAATAGATTGTGATTGGTTGGTTGCTTCTGGCCATAAAATGTGCGCTCCAACTGGCATTGGTTTTTTGTATGGCAAGTTGGAATTGTTAGAATCAATGCCTCCATTTTTTGGCGGTGGTGAAATGATTGCAGAGGTGTATTTAGACCATTCCACCTATGCAGAATTACCGCATAAATTTGAAGCTGGTACGCCTGCAATTGGAGAAGCGATCGCACTTGGTGCCGCAATAGATTATCTCAGCAGTATCGGCATGGATAAAATCCACGCCTACGAAGCCGAATTAACAGCTTATTTGTTTGAACAATTAGAGCAAATTCCCCAAATTAGAATTTACGGCCCCAAACCAAATGCTCAAGGAGAAGGTAGAGCCGCCTTAGCTACATTCACCGCCGAAGGAGTCCACGCCAATGACTTATCTACATTATTAGATCAAGAAGGCGTTGCCATTCGTTCTGGACATCATTGCACTCAACCATTACACCGCTACTTAGGAATTCCTGCAAGCGCACGGGCAAGTTTATCGTTCTACAATACTCGTGAGGAAATTGATGTTTTCATCAAAGCGCTAAAGGAAACCCTAGACTTTTTTGCTGAATTCTCTAGTTAAAAGTAGACAATGTTTAGATGCTGATTGTGTCAATTATTAATTAATAATATTTGGCACAATTTACCTACCTCGATGATTTATCAGGAGCAACTAAAATGTCTTACAGTGACTTTACCCTTGACAAAGTTAGAAAAACCTTTGATTTAATCATTTCTGACAAATTTGATATATTTGCATCTACACAACAGATAGAATGTCCACCATTGCTTGCAGAAATATTACGCGAAAATATACCTTTGGCTTTAGCAAGTAATACAGAAAAATCACGTTCAGAAATGATTATTGCCCCTATTCTAATTGCTCTCAGAAAATATTTCAATAATCAAATAAGTTTGTTTTCAGGTATTGATTTTACTGTTGATGTCGCACAGGGATTAAATGGAAATTGCGATTTTGTTATTAGTCGTTCAGCAGAACTATTAATTCTTAACGCACCAGTTGTAACAATTGTAGAAGCTAAAAAAGAAAATATAAATGCAGGATTAGGTCAGTGTGTAGCAGAGATGTTAGCAGCTAAATTGTTTAATGAACGTGAAGGAAATAACATTAAAACAATTTATGGTACTGTCACCACTGGAACCAACTGGAAGTTTTTAAAGCTAATTGGGCAAGTAGTTGAAATTGACTTAGGTGAACATTATATTAGTGATATAGGTAAAATTTTAGGGATTTTATCTAACATTTTGACAGAAGAAGTCTTTTAATATGCTTGTCCAGTCAACGCCTGCTGAACAAAGAACAGTGCTATACAACATTAGCTGGGAAACCTTTGAAGCCTTGCTGAAAGAGACAGGTGAGGATAGAGGTTCTCGGTTTGCTTATGACAGCGGTGTTTTAGAAATCATGACTCCACTTTTTGAACACGAAAATCCTAAAATTCAGTTTGACAGATTGATATTCGCTTTAGCAGTGGAATTAAAAATTAAAATTATAAGTGCTGGTTCTACAACATTAAAACGTCAATCAATAGCCAAAGGAATAGAACCCGATAGTTGCTATTATATTCAAAATGAGCCAGTAATTAGAGGTAAACAAAAATTAGATTTAAGAACAGATCCAGCACCCGATTTAGCAGTTGAAATTGATATTACTAGTAGTTCTGTTGATAAGTTTAATATTTATGCGGCTTTAGGTGTAGCAGAATTGTGGAGATATGACGGTGAAGTTTTAAAATTTTATCAATTAGTAGAAAGTCAGTATATTGAGGTTAATTTTAGTAGAGCTTTTCCTTTAGTTTCTGTTAGCGATCTGAATAGATTTATCCAGAAAAGTAAAACTATGGATGAAATCGATTTGGTGCAATCCTTCCGCGCTTGGGTGCAGGATAAGTTAGGGTAAAGTATACCTAATTCACAAATCTAATTAATAGCTTATTTTTCTAATATATGCTTGTCAAATCAACACCTGCTGAACAAAGAACAGTGCTATATAACGTTAGCTGGGAAACCTTTGAAGCCTTGCTTCAAGAGACGGGCGAGGATAGAGGTTCTCGGTTTGCTTATGACTGCGGCACTTTAGAAATTATGACACCACTGTTTGAGCATGAAAACCCTAAAAGTAATTTTGGTAATTTCATCATTGCTTTAGCTGAAGAATTAAATATTGAAGTTAGAAGTGCTGGTTCAACAACATTGAAACGAAAAATTGCAAAGCGGGGAATAGAACCAGATACTTGTTACTATATCCAGAATGAAGCAGCTATTAGAGGTAAGGAAAAGCTAAATTTAGAAACAGATCCACCCCCTGATTTAGCAATTGAGATTGACATCACCAGCACTTCAGTTAACAAATTTGGTATTTATGCAGCACTGGGTGTAAATGAACTTTGGAGATATAACGGGCAAGATTTAAAATTTTATCAGTTGGTAGAAGGGCAATATGTCGAGTGTAAATTTAGTATTGCCTTTCCTATAGTTTCAGTTAGTGAGATAAGCAGATTTATTGAGCAGAGTAAAAGTATGGGTGAAATTGCTTTGCTCAAATCCTTTCGCGCTTGGGTGAGGAAGAAAATAACCTAGTTAACAACAGCTACCATAAACTATAGCGGTTCCCAATCATATCAAGTATAAATTTGGTTGTGGGATTTTCTCGGAATTGGCCGTATTTAGGATCGCATATAGTATAATTGTACTATAAAGTGAAAATAGCACGTAACTGCTCCGCCGTCTGGCGGGGCTTTTTCTTTAAGAACGATTATCTAAAAATTGGTTATAGATTTAAAATAAAACCAAGGAGAACATCTTCACAAGATAGACTTGTAGGAAATTGTAAAACTTTAGGTACTTGATTAGGGCGATAAATTTCTACTTATTTATCTTTGGGATTAATTAACCTAACCAAATTGTAACCCACTTCCTAAGTATTCCTGCATCTTCGGTTGAGTATCTTTGAGTTCATTTAATTGCAAACGCAAATCTTGATTAACAGCAACGCTTCTTTTGAATGCAACTTGGAAGCGCATCGCTGAGGATAGACTCTAAATTTAGAGTCTATATTTGTAATATGTAAAATAGTAATTTTAACCTGACATTATGCCACCGTCTGAAAAATCCCTCGCTTACCCATCCAGCCACAAGAGCAACCAAGTCGATAAGTACCACGGTACTTTAGTTACAGATCCTTACCGATGGTTAGAAGATCCTGACTCCCAAGAAACAAGAGTTTGGATTGAAGCACAAAATCAAGTTACTTTTGGCTACTTGAGTGAAATTCCTGCTAGGGAAAAAATTAAACAACGCTTGACTAAACTTTGGGATTATGAGAAATATAGTATCCCTTTTAAAGAAGGTGAACAATACTTTTATTTCAAAAATGATGGACTGCAAAATCAAAGTGTTCTCTACACCCTAAAATCTCTCGATGCTGAACCTAGAGTTTTACTCGACCCCAATAAACTCTCAGAAGATGGTACTGTTGCTCTTTCGGGATTGTCCATTAGCGAAGATGGTAAACTTTTAGCATACGGTATATCTACATCCGGTTCTGATTGGCAAGAGTGGAAAGTCCGCGATGTTGAAACTGGAGAAGATTTACAAGACCACTTGCAGTGGATTAAATTTTCTGGCGCATCTTGGACACATGATTCTCAAGGTTTTTTCTACAGTCGCTATGATGAACCAAATGAAAAAACTCGATTAGAAGATGTTAACTATTATCAAAAGCTCTACTATCATCAACTAGGTAAACCCCAATCAGAAGATGTACTAATTTACCATCGTCCCGATCAAAAAGAATGGGGTTTTAGTGGCGATGTGACTGAAGATGGACGCTATTTAATAATTTCAGTTTGGCTGGGAACTGATTCTAAAATTTTAGTTTTCTACAAAGACTTAACTAATCACGATGCTGAAGTTGTAGAACTAATTAACCAGTTTGAAGCTGATTACAGCTTAATCGATAATGATGGTAGCGTCTTTTATTTTCGCACCGATTTAAATGCTCCACGCGGAAGATTGATTGCCATTGATACCAACAAACCTGCACGAGAAAATTGGCAAGAAATTATTCCACAGACAGCAGAAACTCTCGAAAGCGTTGGCATACTCAATAACCAATTTGTTGCTGATTATCTGAAAGATGCTCACAGCCAAATCAAAATTTTCGACCTCAAGGGTGAATTTATACGGGAGGTAGAATTACCCGGACTTGGTTCAGCAGGTGGCTTTGGTGGTAAGCGTTATGATACTGAAACTTTTTATAGTTTTACCAGCTACACCATACCAGGGACTATTTACCGCTACGATATGGTAACAGGAAAAAGTGAGGTTTTTCGGAAACCAAAAGTAGATTTTAATCCTGATGATTACCAGACAAAACAAGTCTTTTATCAGAGTAAAGATGGTACTAGAGTGCCGATGTTTATCACTCATAAAAAAGGCATAAAATTGGATGGAAATAACCCGACTTATCTTTACGCTTATGGTGGTTTTAGTGTCTCCCAGACACCTGGTTTTTCTGTGAGTCTGTTGGTGTGGATGGAGATGGGTGGTGTGTATGCAGTGCCGAATCTACGCGGTGGTGGCGAATACGGCGAAGAATGGCACCAAGCAGGAATGAAGGAGAAAAAACAGAATGTCTTCGATGATTTTATTGGGGCAGCTGAGTGGTTAATTGCTAACAAGTATACTAAAACTGATAAGCTGGCGATCGCAGGTGGAAGTAACGGCGGTTTATTAGTGGGTGCTTGTATGACGCAGCGCCCCGATTTGTTTGGTGCAGCTTTACCAGCAGTCGGCGTTATGGATATGTTGCGGTTCCACAAATTTACCATCGGCTGGGCTTGGACTGCCGAATATGGTTCTCCAGATAATCCAGAAGAATTTCCTGTGCTATATGCTTACTCCCCATTGCACAATCTCAAACCAGATACAGCTTACCCTGCAACCTTAATTACCACAGCCGATCACGACGATCGCGTTGTTCCTGCTCATAGTTTCAAATTTGCCGCAGCTTTGCAAGCAAATCACGCAGGTGATGCGCCAGTGTTAATTAGAATTGAGACTAAAGCAGGACATGGAGCAGGTAAACCCACAGCTAAAATAATCGAGGAAGCCGCCGATAAATGGGCTTTTTTGGTGCGTACTTTAAATGTTGAAGTATAAGCCAATACCCTTGGGTTAACCCTAAAAATATTTATGTAGAGACGCGATTCATCGCGTCTGAAAAACTATATCCACCCTCGTAATTCTTTATGTACCTGCGCCAAATACCACATATAATCATCAATCTTGTAATTATCAGCAGCCTTAACTATATACTGTTGAGCTAAATCAAGATTATTTTCAGCTTCGTAATATAATCCCAAGTAAAGATGACTGTAAAAATTTCCCTTTATCCCTTCTAATTGGCCAACATTTAAAACATCATCTGGTGTAAAATCTCCTGCATAGAAATCATATACACGCTGCATAACACGTCGAGGATCATTTTTCACAGTTAGTAAAGAATTACGCGCTTCTTCAACACCTAACGAACGAGCTATGCAGAGATATCGCCACACTGTTTCTTCTACATCTTGAGCATTCACCGTCAAATCTATTTCAAACTGTTGAGCGCCCTCAGCAAATCTTTCTGCATAATAATACGATAATCCACGTTGCCAGAGGTAGGGTTTGACACTGGCATCCAATTGCTCTGCTATGTCAAAATCTTGAATAGATTCATCAATCTTGGCTAGCTGAAAGTTAACCATGCCTCGACGAATGTAAGCATTAGGATTTTTCGGCTGATTGCGGATGGTTTCGTTCCACCGCTGGAGTTGATTTTCCAGAGAATTTGCAAAAAACATGAGTTTGTCAGTGGGTTTGGTCAGCTATTGTAATGAATGGTTTAGGCATTACGATCGCCTAGATTACGACAAAAGGCGATCGCAATGGGCATCTGCAAGATAAACTCTTATCGGTTTTTAAGTTTCAAAGTCAGATTTATCCACGAGGTAGAAGAAACTACTTCCACAATTCAGTAATGTAGAGTTTGTGTCTTAACATCAGGAAAAACGCCCGTGGTTCCCATTAGAGATAATAATCCTACAAAAATTACCCCTTATGTGACTTATGGACTGGTTGCTATCAACGTCCTTGCATTTATTTATGAATCAAGTCTTCCGCCGCAAGCATTAAATGGGTTTTTCCACCTTGCAGCTGTAGTCCCACGAGAACTTACCTTAAGCTTTGCTGGTATCTCTGTACATCAACCAGTGCCAGAGTGGGCAACTTTGATTACCTCACAATTTTTGCACGGCGGTTTATTGCATCTAGGCGGCAATATGTTGTTTCTCTGGATTTTTGGTAATAACGTTGAAGATAAATTAGGTCATGCCAAATATTTGCTGTTTTATTTAGCGTGCGGTGTTTTGGCATCATTAACCCAGTGGTACTTCGCTCAAGATTCTAGCATTCCTTCATTGGGTGCGAGTGGTGCGATCGCAGGTGTCATGGGAGCGTACATTCTTCGCTTTCCCAAAGCTGAAGTTATTGGCGTTGTACCTTTAGGATTTTTCTTCCCCACTTTCCGCGTCCCAGCATACTTCTTTCTAGGATTTTGGTTTCTCGAACAAGCCTTCTACGGACTTGTCAGCCTCGAAACACCTACTAACATCGGTATGGAAAGCGGCGGTATTGCCTACTGGGCACATGCAGGCGGGTTTATTTTTGGGGCAATTCTTGGCCCACTGTTAGGTTTATTTAGCGATAAATCCCCAGAAGAATCTTGGTTATAGAAGTATCAAATTTCTCGCTTTCGTGAGGTACAAGTTAGGGGCGCATGGCTATGCGTCCCTACAAATTTATGTACCTCATGTGATTGCGAACCGCTATATCCCATCAAAGTCTAAAATATAGGTACAGAGACCTATTCTAATTCTGAATTCTGAATTCTGAATTCTGACTCCTGAATTCTGCTGTATTTTTGCCAAATTACTCTGAGTTAAAATACCTAAACTCAACAACTGCACGTAATACAAGCTATATTGCAGTTAGTCAATAATTTAGGAAAAACACCTGTGTTTCCTCTCTACGATGAAAATCCCACGCGAATTACCCCGTATTTCACCTACGGGTTAATTGGCATGAATATTTTAGTTTTTCTTCATGAGGTTACCCTGCCAAATGCACAATTGAATCAATTTTTAAGTCAGTATGCAGTAGTTCCTCAAGAATTAACCACCAATTTATCTGCGGAATGGATAACCTTATTTACGTCGCAATTCTTACACGGCGGATGGTGGCACTTAATCTCAAATATGGTGTTTCTCTGGGTTTTTGGCAACAATATTGAAGATCGTTTAGGTCATTTTAAATATTTAATTTTTTATTTGACATGTGGTGCTTTAGCTGCATTGTGCCAATGGTTTATTGGCATCAATTCTGAGATTCCTTCCTTGGGCGCAAGTGGGGCAATTTCTGGGGTTTTGGGTGCGTACATTATTCGCTTTCCCCACGCTAGAGTGATGACTTTAGTATTCTTGGGGATTTTTATCACCACCATCCGAGTTCCAGCACTAGTAATAATTGGACTTTTCTTTGTACAAAATGTGATATCCGGGCTTGTAAGCCTGCAAGCAGCCAACATGAGTGTACAAACTGGTGGAGTTGCCTATTGGGCACACATCGGTGGTTTTGTTTTTGGAATAATTCTTGCTCCCGTATTTGGATTGTTTAGACGTGATTAATGGGGACTGGGGATTGGGGAGTGGGGACTGGGGAGTGGGGATTGGGGACTGGGGACTGGGCATTGGTTATTAATTCTTATCCCTCACTCCCTCACTCCCTCATCCCCCTCATCCCCCTCATCTTCCCCACTCCCCACTCCCCACTCCCCACTCCCCATTTTTTCTACGTTTTAGTCGCACCTGCTGAAACTTCTTCTGATTCTTCAACATTTTCTGCTTCTACTTCAGATTCAGATGAAAACGTTGGTGCAGGTAGAGAAACGACGATATCAGCACCATTAATAATTGCTCCTAATAACCCCAGTTCCGATTCAACCAATTGATCGATCGCTTCGCCGAGCATATTCTCTTCTGTATAATGTGGTCGCGCCACTAATACCATGCCATCGCTGTAGGGCTGGATTAACAACGGGTCATTGGATAAGCTCAAAGGACTAGTATCTAAAATCACTAAATCAAAACGTTCGCGGACATCATCCATGAGCCGCCGCATTTCGCTAGATTCAAGAATAGCAGCGGATTGCCGCACAGGGCCAGGACTCGGAAGAATGTATAAATTTTCCACATCAGGAACTAAACGAATACATTCACTCAAGTCAGCGTAATAACGCAGGGGTTCAATGGTGGCGTCGGGATCAGGGATTACTTTCAGGGACATACAACGAGAAGGCGATCGCAAATCTGTCTCGATAATCAAGGTTCTTTTCCCAGCACGGGCGGAAGCAATTCCCAAGTTATAAGCACTTGCGGTTTTACCCTCTAGGCTACTGGTACTAGTAATTAACACCACCTTTAAGTTTTTACCACCAATTCGCCGCAGATTACTGCGGAACTTTTCATAAAATTCTAAATAGGGAGAATCTGGAGAAAGTACCACTGGCACTGCTTCTTTATCCAAATCATCAACTAGCATTAAAGGCAACTCTCCCAACAGTGCCACTTCCCGTTGCTTGAGGCTCTCGCGGATATCTTCTCTGGTTTTGAAGGTTCCTTCCAGCGATCCCAATAAAAATATCACCCCACCACCAACTAACACACCCAAAAAACCACCCACAGCCAGGGTAACAGGTACACTCTTAGGGGGTTTGATATCCGCAATAGCTGTCGGCCGTCTGGCAATGCTAAGACTGCTGGTTGTTTCTGCCTCTGCGGTTTTAGCATCTGTTAGCTTGGCCTGCATTTGGTCATAGATGGCTTTTTTGAGTCCAACCTCCTGTTCTAAACGCGATCGCTCTAATTGTTTATTCGGTATCAAAGAATACTCTCGCCGGAGTCGCGCTTCTTGTTGGATCTCTTGATTTAGTTGTTGTTGGAGTGTCTCTTGTTGGGTTTGCAAAGACACCATTTGGTTTGCCAACTGTTGGCGTGCTGGATCTAAACTCGATGAAGTGCGAATATTAGCAACATTACCTTGAAGGGGAGCCGCCACACCATTACCGCCTAACACCTCAGCAGCACGTTGTTGCAGTAATTCTTCAGCAGCTTGTTTCTGACGCAACAACTGAATCATCGTTGGGTGTTCAAGTCGCAAATCTTTCTTTAGCAAAGCGATTTGCGACTCGGTTTGATAAATTTGCGCTCGCAAGTTGGCAATAATCGGATCGGCACTTAAAGCAGACGAAATATAAGCCTGTCCGACTGTTAAGCCTAATTTATTTTGTAAACTGCGAATTTGACCATCAACCCCAGAAATAGTTAATTGAATTTGCCGTTGGAGATTTTGGCTGGCAGTAACGGCGCTGAGTAAACTGCCATTTTCAGCTGCTAATATTGCTGTGCGCTCGATGCGATCGTATTGTTCCAACTTCTTTTCAGCAATTTGCAATTCTCGTTTAGCTTGTGGTAGGCGATCGTTAATTTTTTGAATAATTGCTTGTAATCGTCCAGTATTGATGTCACTGCTCAACTTGACCATTGATTGCATCAATTCCGCCAACACCTCTATAGCTCGTTTGGGGTCACTATCTACATATTTCAGTTCAAAGGTAGTAGTTTCAAAGTCTCCAGTCCTGGGGTTTTTTTTAGGTAGAGAAAGGACAATACTTGCACCGAGTTGTTTCGGTTTGATATTTACTTTCTCTGCTACTGCTGCAACTATCTGGTTTGATAGTAAAACATCCTCATTTAGTTCCTTTCCTTGCTGTTGGATTTCAGTACCAGTTGCAGAGAAAGAAACTGGTGGACCGCTATAGGTAAGGGCAGCAGATGCTATGTAGTTAGGAGGTGGATCTGGTTGCATAGCCACCACCGTTGACCCCGCTATAACTAAACCAAAACTAGCTAGTCCAATCCACTTGTATTTTTCAAAAGCAATAAGATAGCGCTTAACAATTGGTGGGGTCATGGTAGGGGCATATAGTTAGTCATTTGTCATTTGTCATTTGTCATTGGGCATGGGGCATGGGGCATGGGGCATGGGGTATTGGAAGTGTGGGAGGTGTGTCCGGTGTGGGAGGATGGGGAAGAAATCTTTCCCCCCTCTCTCCCCACACTCCCCCATCCCCCTTGTGTCCCTCATCTCCCTCATCTCCCTCATCTCCCTCATCTCCCCCACTCCCCACTCCCCACTCCCCATTCCCTAATTTGAATTACCGCCGAAGTTGTCAAAAAATCGGAGAAAGGATTGGACATTGAAGAAGGGCTGGGTAATGGTACTCAGTAAATTAGTAATTCTACCGACGAGGTTTCGACCAACAACAATAACATCATTATCTTGAAGTGGCACGTTTTGGGATACATCGCCTCCCAGAGCTTTTTTCGCATCCAGTTTTTGGGTAATAGCTTTACCTCGTTCAGGATCGAAGCGAACCAAGGCGATACTCCGGAGGTTAGCAGTATCAAGATTGACTCCTCCCAAAGCATCTACAAATGTACTGCCATTGGGCAGCGCTTGAGTAGAAATACCTCCTGCTGCGTAGTTTAAAACTCGGACTCTAATCTGTGGAGTGGCTAAGGTTGAACGTGCTACCAAATTGCGGTCATAACCGTCATCATTGCCGATTTCACGACGAGGCACAACGATCGCATCTCCGTCTTGTAAGCGCAAATTAGGGATTGAACCACCATTTTGCAGTGCTGCATACAAGTCAATAGTTTGCGAAATCACTGAACCATCCATTAACTTGCGGCGTATTTGCACTTGTCGCAGGTCTGCATTCAAACTTGAACCACCAGATATTAATAAAGCATCAGCAACGCGGGGTGTTGGTGAATTAATCGGATAAATTCCTGGTCGAAGTATTTCCCCACTAATGGTAACTTGAACTGGTCGCGCTCCTACCAGGGATACTACGACAATGGGATCTGGAAAAATCCGACTTAAACCCAAGCGAATTTTTTCTTGAGCTTCTTCCAAAGTCAAACCTTGCAAAGAAACTGTTCCCACTTGCGGCACTACAATGTTGCCTTCTGGACTAATTAAAGCTTGAAAACTCAAGTCTTGGCGCTGGGTTGCTAGGGCTAAAACTATTACTGGATCGACAACATAACGATTTAAACCCAAACGAATTTTTGCTTGAGCTTCCTCCAAAGTTAAACCTTGCAAAGAAACTGTTCCCAGTAACGGCACCACAATGTTACCTTCTGGATTAATTACAGCTTGAAAGCTTAACTCTGGAAAGCGCTGAACCGAAACGCTAATTCCATCTCCGATTCCCAAGCGATAGAGACCAGGAGGACGCTGAAGAAAAACGCCAACAGCATCTCCTGGTCCCAAAAGATAGCGGCTGAGTTGAGGCGAAATTTCGTCATTTGCACTTGGAGGTACAACATCCTCAGTACCTGGCACAGGGGAAGGGGGTTGCCCTTGAGACGGGAAAGGCTGAGCCAGAACCAGCTGGGTAGGTGCTATTAAGAAAACCCCTACTTGAAGACTGACAAAACACAGGGCGCTGAATGCACGCATATAAGAACTGGGAGTTATCAACATCGGTGCAGGAAAACTCATGTAATAATTGGTCGCGCCGACTCGTTATTTTACCCTAAAAATGTCCTCAATGTCTCTTTTATCTACAAGTATTTACCAGGAAAAAGCCGAAAAATTCTGTCAACTTTAATTTCTAACTTCATATTTTGAACATCTTTTAACTAAGTTTAGGTCATAGAGCGATCGCACAAATACTTCTCATAAATCTCTGCACAAATTTACCTGTAACATACTCTACATATGACGTGCCATCAATGTAGCTTGCACCGTTTCTCCAATAGATTGGGCTAGGGGCCAAGATTTTTCAACTTCTCCCAAAGGTTCCATTGGAATCAGAATACTGACGCCCACCCAAGGAATGCGCTGCTTACGCCACTGTGCATATTGGTCTGCCACAAACCAGTGTAATGGTGATGGATTTCCGCCGTTTGGCATAGCGTACCATTGCAAGACAGCGAAGGTTTGCTGTTGTGTGGAGGCGCGAAAGAACCTAGCTTCTACTTTCGTTTCAACATTAGAAGCCAACTTACCAGACGGTTTGACAGTAAATTCAGCACCACGATATTGAG
This sequence comes from Nostoc sp. FACHB-973, assembly GCF_014698115.1. Lineage (GTDB taxonomy): Bacteria > Cyanobacteriota > Cyanobacteriia > Cyanobacteriales > Nostocaceae > Nostoc > Nostoc muscorum. The sequence goes on along the minus strand of NZ_JACJSJ010000001.1, from coordinate 183,123 downwards.
CTACATCCCATTTTCCCCAACGTGACCTTCCCCAGCCGTTAACCTCTGTCCACTCCACCTCTGGTTGATCCATCGGCCCATTTTGTGGCAGCAAAAGTAAAATTGCCTGAGATTCGGAGCCTTCTTTTTTAATTACCTGCAAAGACCATTTATGTTCGCCAATTTGCTGTTCTGCTTGGTCAGTAGTTTGCCAACCAGGAACAGTTAACCCAGTCTTGCGGATTTCTCTTAATTCCTTGAGATTAGCCACAGGTGGCGGCTGTTTCCATTGCCAATGTCCTGTCAGGTATCCGGGAACCCCTCCCATCGCCAGCAGCAGTAGCAATAACAAAAGTGCTGCTACCTGACTCAATCGGTTTTCTTTGAAAAACTTAGAGAAGGAAATCATCAGTAAAATTTTGAATACTTAGGCAAAATTTTACTTTAAAAATCACACTATGAGTTCAGTGATATTTAGGACTTATGCGGGGAGTGGGGAATGGGGAATGGGACATGGGGAAGCAGGGGAAGCAGAGGAAGCAGGGGAAGCAGAGGAAGCAGGAGAAGAAGAACTATTGATTATTGGCTTATGCCCAATGCCCAATGCCCAATGCCCCATGCCCAATGCCCCATTCCCTATGCCTCATCCCCAATTTCTGGAGATGTCGAGAAATAGTTATTAATCCAATTCAGTAAGGGCACTAATGACACGAGCATACAAGCAGAGTATACATCGCCACCCCAACCCTCATGGAGCCATTTAAAAGCCCCTTCTTGACCTGTGCCGTGAAAGAAAGTCAGTAAGGTATTACGAATAATATTGGCAGTAATGCTAACGATGACAGCAATAGATAAAAACGATATAGTTGTACGGCGTGAAGATAATGCGCCTGTCCAATAAAGCAACATCAAGCCGACGTAGAGCGTAGTGAACAACATTTTCAGCCCTGCACAATAGGGGGCAACTTCTACAATCCGTCCTCCCACGTAGAGATTTATCTCATCCACAGTTACTTCCATACCAAATTGATTCAGTATGAAGCCTGCGGTGCCAGCGATGAAGCTTTGAAGAGGCAAGGTATAGGGAGCAATGAGGTAGGGTGCTGAAGTTGGGGTTGCCAAAAATATCAGTAGCAGGGGAAATGCTTGCGATCGCAAACCTGATATTCCCTTAAACCACAAGCACAACCCCCCTAGTATAACAGGCAACGAAAGGTTAACCCACTCTGTAACACCGCTAAGATAAAATACTCCCGCTAATAACAACAAAACACCGCCCAAAGGATGGATAGTATCTGGCAAACGTACCCACTGTTTCCGGTTCAGCCAGCCCAAATAAGCGGCAAATGGTAAACCAATAATCCCATGACTGAAATATTCGTGTTCTGTACTAATATTTTTGTGCAACCAACCATCCAGCCAATGTAGCAATATAGGAGCATAAAGCAGCAGCAAAACGCCTAAAATGGCCAAATTTAGCAGGCCTGACACGTTTCTGTTTCTAATCTGTTGCTGGAGTGCCATGATTTTAATTAATTATTGGGCATGGGGCATAGGGCATGGGGCATTGGACTAATGACCAATGACCAATGACTAATGACTAATGACTAATGACTGCTGAGAATTTGTTGAGACTGCATTGGCGATCGCTGCTACAACTTCTTTGATTTGGCTACTGCTCAAACCAGGATACATAGGTAATGATAATATTTGCTTTGATAAATTTTCTGCTTGGGGAAAATCTCCAGGCTGATACCCTAAGTAGGTAAACGCTGGCTGGAGATGACAAGGAATTGGGTAATGAATACCAGTCTGAATTCCCGCTGCTGTTAGTTGTTCTTGGAGTTCCTGGCGTTCTATGGGGCAAGAATCATCAATTTTAATCACATAAAGATGATAAACATGTCCTGCGCCACTTTGGTTTTCGATGGGGATAATGCCAGCAGTTGCTAAAGGTGCTAATTCTACATCATATTCTTGGGCAATAGTCAAGCGATCGCGATTCCACTGTGGCAAATATGGTAGTTTCTCATGCAAGATAGCTGCTTGCAATGTATCTAAGCGGCTATTTGTGCCTGGTTCAGTGTGAAAATATTTTTGCGATGCGCCATAATTTCGCAAGCGTACCATCTTCTGGGCAACATCGGAATTTCGTGTTAGTAGCATTCCTCCATCCCCAAATGCTCCCAAATTTTTGCTGGGATAGAAACTGAAAGCTGCTGCTATTCCTACTGAACCAGCGTGATATCCATCTCTTTGGGCGAGATGCGCTTGTGCTGCGTCTTCAAAAATTAGCACTTTGTAGGTATCAGCAAAGTCCAATAAATCCTGTGGTGATACCATTTGACCATAAAGATGCACAGGAATAATTGCTTTAGTCTGAGGCGTAATTGCTTTTGCTGCTGCTTCTAAATCAATTAAAGCTGTTTGGCGATCGCAATCTACTAAAATTGGCTTGGCACCAGCGCGTAAGACTCCAATCAAGGTTGCAATAAAAGTGTTTGCAGGTAAAATCACTTCATCGCCAGCACCAATATTACACGCTTGCAATCCCAAGGCGATCGCATCTGTTCCAGATGCCACACCAACTCCATATTCTGCCCCAGACACAGCCGCAAATGCCGCTTCAAAATCTGAGAGTGCTTGCCCTAAAATAAAATCCCCTCGTTCCAATACAGATTGGATTGCATTTTGCAGTTGCGTTTGAATTGGCTCGTGTTGTAACTTCAGGTCTACAAAAGGAACTCTAATAGCCATTTTATTCATTATCAGTTGCCCTCAAATTCGCTATCTATTCGTGTTTACTTGTGGTTTATTACAAACTAAAATTACAAAGGTTTGATGTAATTGACTGTTGTTTACCACAGCAATAAATTACTTTTCTGAAAAATACCTTGCTCGCTGTCCAACGCAGTGCCTCAACTTTTCCAGACAAATTTTGAACTTGGAATTCGGCGCAGCGGTACTAGATGTCGTCAGTAAAATTTGCTAATAAAAATTACATTAATATGATTATTTTTAAGTAAATTTACGTTAAATATACTAACAGAAATTTTCCGTTCTGTACATCAAGAATCATAGACCCTTTCTAGTATCCTTAAGGTTAGGTTACCCTGACTGAATCCAAATCTAACGCTGTCTGATTGCAAAATCTGAAGTAATAGAGACTACACCAGCGATCAATAGATAACATTCAGTACCAGTAAATAGTAACTGGCAAAGACTCCGTAGGCGACTTAGTGGAAGAGGTAAAAAATTTTTGCCTCAAACTTGTTTGTCAGAGGCAAAATTAGGGAATGCTTAAAAATAGCAATTGATAACCCAGAAATAGGGCACATATCAATTTACAGTATCGATAAATTATTAAGGTAGCAGTGGCAATGGTAGAGCCTGAAAACAAATTATTTGCCCTAAAGGATGGTTGGACTTCTCAGGAAACAAGAGAACAACAACGTCTTAAAGCTTTGTCAGAACTAGGTTTACGGCAACCAGAAACAATTCCGGTTTTTGAAGAAGCCACTCAAACTGCTGCCCACTTTTTGGAAGCACCAATTTCCATTTTGGGATTTGTGGATCAAGAACGCCACTGGTTTAAGTCCGCAGTGGGCTTATCTAGACTGGGACTGATGAATCATTTGGCACAAAGCCGCCAACTCTCACGCAGAGAATCTTTTTGCACCCAGGTAGTAGAAAGTTTTCAAGTATTTGTAATTAATGATACGCATAAACTTACAGATGCAGTATTGGCTAGCAGCAAATTAGTGCAAGATTATGGCATTCGTGCTTACTTGGGAGCGCCACTGATTGATGCTTCAGGACATTGTTTAGGTGCATTAGCGGTGATGGATTTAGTACCGCGCAATTTTACAAACCGAGACATTGAGTTTTTACAAATCATCGCTCGTTGGAGCATGAGTGAATTTGAGCGTAACCGACTCCTGCAAGGGAAACTCGAATCAAGCACTCCCGTAGCTCCTATATTTTCACTCAACGACGAACGTAACACCGAGATTAAAATCGCGGCATCAAGTTTAGAAAGTGACTCTGTTTCTACCAAGCAACTGAAACTGCAACTTTTGGAACAGCTAACTCAGGAGTTACGCACACCCCTAACATCCGTACTTGGTATGGCTAGTGTTCTAGGACGTGAAATTTATGGGCCTTTGACAGGTAAACAGAGAGAATATTTGGAAATTATCCAACACAGTGGTCGGTACTTACTTTCCCTAGTAAACGAAATTACCGAACTAGGAACTGTAGATGACAACTCAACTGTGCTAAATCTAGCTCCTGTGGATATTGAAATGCTCTGTCAACAAGCTATCAATACTTTAGAAGAAGCGGCTAATCGCCGAGACCAAGATATTCGCCTGTCTATCGAACCGGGACGCAATCGTATTTGGCCTTTAGATAAAGACAAGGTGCGGCAAATCCTGTATCACCTGATGTTTAGTGTAATTCAACTTTCAGCTACAGGTAGTGTTGTTCGCATTCATGTCTCTTATAAGGAAGATACCCTCAATGTTACTATTTGGGTTTCCCATCCTTGGCTGGGAGACGGAATCACTGAGGTTGATCCCTACTTCCGCCTCAATTCTTTATCATTACTAGAACTAACAGGTGAAGTAGCAAATTACAATACTCGCAAAACAAGCCAGGAGCAAGCAGATATTTCACCAGTAGCTGTGGACAAGTTACAAAACTTGAGTGATTCCCACTTAAATTTCTTCGCTTCTAATTCAGATATAAATTTAGCTAAAGGAAATGGAAGTCTTTCTCGTGAAAGCTTGGGTCTGTTGTTAAGCTGTCAGTTGGCAGAGTTGCATGGTGGACAAATTTTGATTCAAGGTTCGCCAGAATCAGGATATCGTTATGTACTTTCTTTGCCATTACAACTGGTGACTTCCTCACAAGCAATTAGTGATGTTTGATTCCCAGCAATGAGGATTGGGAACTGGGGATTGGAGAAAAATATTTCCAATCAATGTTATTGTCCATGAAATAGATGAGGGGTTAATCAACAGCTGTCTTTTATTAGTATTACCTGAAATGTTTTGGAATTAAAGGTGAAACTGATGGTTATGCATAACAGCGCCATCACTAATTTGTAATCTACGTTATTACCTTTTTATCGCTATACGCATTATGATCGATTCCAAGTTCTGCGTAGGCAGACTAATCGATCGCAATGTTTTTTATGAATTTAGTCTGGCAACGATTTACCTTATCATCTTTACCGGTCAAAGAATATCTCACCACCAGTTACGTCCACCGTTCTCTGGTGGGACTATTGGGTTCTTGGCGACAAACCAGCGTCTTGATACAGTGGGGAGATGCGTTAGCAGCTGTTTTACTGTGCTTAGTCTATGCCCTTGCGCCTTTTACTTCGAGTACGTTAGTCGGTTTGTTGCTGGTAGCTTGTGCAGTATTTTGGCTGCTGTTGACTTTATCTGATGAAGCAACAACAAATGTCTCGTCAGTGACTCCCATTCACCTATTGGTATTGCTCTACTGGACAATTGCCGCAGTAGCAACAGCCTTATCACCAGTTAAAAAGGCAGCCCTTAGCGATTTGGCAACCTTGAGCCTGTATTTGCTACTATTTGCCCTTTGCGCCAGGGTATTAAGGTCACCTCGCCTCCGGTCTTGGATTATCATCCTTTACCTGCACGTCTCGTTAATTGTCAGTGTATATGGTTTGCGCCAATGGTTTTTTGGAGCCACAGCACTAGCAACTTGGGTTGACCCTGAATCTCCTTTGTCTAAGACTACAAGGGTCTACAGTTATTTAGGCAATCCCAACTTGTTGGCTGGATACCTTCTACCAGCGGTCATTTTTAGCTTAGTCGCAATTTTTGCATGGCGAAGTTGGCTCAAAAAAGCTCTAGCATTAACAATGTTTCTTGTCAATACTGCCTGCTTAATTCTGACTTTTAGTCGTGGCGGTTGGATTGGACTTGTGGTGGCAATTTTAGTGGCGATGGCATTGCTAGTTTATTGGAAGAGCGTGGAAATGCCTCCTTTTTGGCGTACTTGGTCGCTACCGATTGTCTTAGGAAGTTTGATCGGGGTATTGCTACTAGCAGTAATATTTCTAGAACCAGTGCGCCTACGGGTATTTAGTATTTTTGCTGACCGCCAAGATAGCAGTAATAATTTTCGTCGAAATGTGTGGGATGCTGTGTTCGAGATGATTGGCGATCGCCCCATTCTTGGTATTGGCCCTGGTCACAACTCATTTAATAAAGTTTACCCCCTGTACCAACGTCCTCGTTACACTGCTTTGAGTGCTTATTCGATTTTGCTAGAAGTGGCTGTAGAAACTGGCTTTGTTGGTTTAGCCTGTTTTCTCTGGCTAATAATTGTGACATTGAATGCAGCGTTTTTGCAAATGCGACGATTGCGACAACTCACAAATGTAGAGGGATTTTGGTTAATTGGAGCGATCGCTATTTTGTTGGGTATGCTAGCTCACGGCACCGTAGATACTGTCTGGTATCGTCCTGAAGTCAATAGCCTTTGGTGGCTGATAGTTGCCTTAATTGCTAGCTATTGGACACCTTTGGCTCAGAACCAGACAAATTCATCTAACTCAGAATTCGCTCCAAACTAAAATCAATAAATTGTCAGTTGTTTTCCTTATAACAACTGACAACTGACAATTTTTCAATGCCAATCCAAAATCCAAAATCCAAAATCCAAAATCCTATTAGTCCCTGTAGCTAGTAGCCCCAGGAGCATTAGGGTCGCGGTAACGGGCTGGTTCGTCGTCACGCTTTCTCCCAGCCAAACCAGCTAGACCGAATAGACCAATTAATCCCAACCAACCCCAATCAAAATCGTTGCGCTCGTAAGTAGTCGTCCTGGGAGCAGTATTAACTCCAGGATCGGTAGTTGTTTGAGCTTGTGCAGATAGAGTTAAAGGCAAAACTCCCATACTCAAGGTGAGAACGCCAGCGCCAACAGCTGTAATGAAATTACTTTTCATAATTGTGAAAATCTCTCATGCCATCCAAAGTTACTCACCAATGTATCGAGTTCCAACATTGGCAGAATCAATCTACGGCTATAAACTCAGAATTTTCACAACTCACGCTGTAGATATACAACATCCTTGTCACAGTAATGGATTTATCACTCTGATGTGGTAGTTTGGCAAAACTGACTCTTAATAGTTTTTCATCGCCCGTTGTATGTCACGCTGGTCTTGGCGGCGTTTGAGGTCTTCTCGCTTATCATGCAACTTTTTGCCCTTGCCAAGGGCTATACTCACTTTTACCCAACCTCGTTTGAGATACATTTTTAAGGGGACTAAAGTTAAACCCTGCTGTTCTACTTTGCCAATTAGCTTGCGGAGTTCTTGGCGATTCAGCAACAATTTGCGTGTACGCCGTGGTTCATGATTAAAATATTGTCCACTAGCTGTGTAAGGTGAGATATGCACATTGATTAACCATGCTTCGCCATCACGAAGCAAAGCATAGCCATCCTGGAGATTGACTTTGCCCGCACGAATCGACTTGACCTCTGTTCCTGTCAACTGAATTCCAGCTTCGTAAGTTTCCAGAATTTCATACAAATAACGGGCTTGACGGTTGTCACTAATAACTTTGTAACCTTCGTTCTTGTCACTCATTGATAATTTGTGTGCTTTAAATGTACCTAAAAAATTATTTGGATTGATTTATAAATTATAAGGTGTATTTTGTAACCTCGATAAATGCTAAACTGTATACTACTAATCTAACTTTTATAACTTTGTAATTAAAAATTTTTTGGTAACTTTAAATTACCTAGATTTTACTCATTAATCATTGGTCATTGGGCGAAGAACAACCAAAGAAGCCTGAGCAAAGGCTGCTAGTCCCTGAACTTTTCGTAAGGGAGACGCGCAAGGGACGGTGACAAGTAACTATTGACAAAGGACAAAGGATATTTATGGGGATCGCTACTGAAAAATTATTGTCGAAATCAATATTAATTTACACAAAGGTGAGCATTTACTCTAGGTTATTGATGAGTTGTTACAAATTACAAAGCTGTCTATCCCTTGTAAAGGTGGGAGTCGAAGCTGAGTTACACTTCGTTAACCCTTCCTAAGGATTTAATACTTTCTTTATAAATCAACCCTCAGGCAGTCATTACCTGGTAATCCTGTCATAGTATGAAACATAAGAACACTATTCTTACCTGTGTTCACTGACGGAGCTGTAAAAGCAAATTTCTGAGTAAAAAAATGCTAGGGGTGTACTGTCCATGCCCTTGAAGATCCTTGTAGTGGATGATGATCTGGGCACTCGTCTGTCTGTTAGCGACTATCTTGAACTGTCTGGCTACTCTGTGATCACGGCTAATGACGGTCAAGAGGCTTTGGTTATGGTGGATGAGTATCATCCTGATTTGATTGTCACGGATATTGTCATGCCACAGATGAACGGCTATGAACTAGTGCGCCGGGTGCGTCAACAACCAATGTTCCGTTTATTGCCTGTAATTTTATTAACAGCGAGAACTAAGACCCAAGAAAGAATTTTGGGCTACCAGTCAGGGTGCGATTTATACTTACCCAAGCCTTTTGAACTGGAAGAGTTAGCAGCAGCAATCCGCAATCTTTTGGAGCGATCGCAAATTATTCAATCCGAATACCGCTTTTCTCATAAAGATAGTTTGGACATTTCACCCTCTACAAAAACTGTGGACTCTCATAATTCTCTGTCCACTCAAATTCAGAAATCCGACTTGCACTCATCTCTAACTCATAGAGAACAGGAAGTTCTAGAACTATTAACTCATGGTCTTTCCAATGCCGACATGGGTCATCAGCTACATCTGAGTCCTCGAACAGTGGAAAAATACGTTAGCAGCTTATTAAGAAAAACTTCAACTAGCAACCGAGCAGAATTAGTCCGTTTTGCAATTAAGCATGGTTTGGTGGAATAAAAGTGAAGAGTTAAGAGTGAGGAGTGAGGAGTTAAAAAGTTAACTTCTGAATTCACCAATTCTGAATTCTGACTCCTAATTCCTAACTCATAACTTTAGATTATTGGTTTTTGGCTGGTAACGTAGGTAAGCAGACCTTCACAAGCATCAATCAGTAAATCAATCACTTGATTAAATCCCTCTTGCCCACCATAATATGGGTCTGGAACTTCCTTGAGATTGTGTCGAGAGCAAAAATCGCACATCAAACGCACTTTGTCATGATACTGCCCAGTTAGGTCAAGAGTCAGAATATTGTCATAATTCTCTCGATCCATCGCCAAAATTAAATCAAACTCTTGAAAGTCTGATTTTTGAAATTGGCGTGCGTGACCACGCAGTTTAATTCCCAGCTTGGTAGCAGCCGCAGCACTCATACGTCTGTCAGGTGGGCTACCAATGTGATAACTAGATGTACCAGCAGAGTCACAGAGGATGTGTTCGCTCAAGTCGGCCTGCTCAATGAGATGATTCATGATATTTTCTGCCGATGGCGATCGGCAGATGTTACCTAAGCAGACAAACAAAAGTTTGTAAAGCATAAATATTTTTTGTCCTTTGTCAATAGTCATTTGTCTTTTGTCAGTTGTCCTCTGTTACAAAGTTCAGTTCGCCGGAAGCCGGCGCTCAGACTTTGCGCTTTGTCATTTGTTCTGTCTTACAAAGTTCAGTTCGCCCGAAGCCGGCACACCCTGCGGGATCTTGCTACAGACTTTGCGCTTTGTCTAAAACCAATGACTAATGACCAATGACCAATGACTAATGACCAATGACTAATGACCAATGACTATTGAAATCCAGGAAGCTCAAGTCCACTGGTCAAGTCTTCCATGCGTTCCCGCATTGTTGTTGTGGATTTGTTGTAAGCTTCTTTCATTGCTGCTGTTACAAGATCGGAAAGTACTTCTGCACCTTCCCCTAAAGCATCTGGAGAAATTTCCACCCGCTTAGGTTCTTGGTTACCACTGACAATTACCTTGACCAGACCACCGCCAGACTCTCCTTGAATTTCCATTTGCTCCAACTCTTCTTGGAGTCGCTTTGCGCCTTCTTGAACTTGCTGTGCTTTCTTAAAAGCTTCAGCTAATTCTTTCATTTTTCCCAAGCCAAAGCCAAATCCTTGTCCTTTACCTGTCATAATTAGTTTGACGCCTGTGCGTTGAATAACAAATCAAATTCAATTATAGATGCGGTCAGTAATTTGCCTCTTTTTTTACCAATAATTAATGCATTCGGGAATAGGGCATAGGGCATGGGGCATAGGGCATGGGGCATGGGGCATGGGGCATTGGGCATTGGGCATCAGCCAATAATCAATAGTTCTTCTTCCCCTGCTTCCCCTGCTTCCCCTGCTCCCCTACTTCCTCATCTCCCCACTCCCTACCCACAAGCAGCTTGAAACTCTCCGAGCATTTTGACTTCTGGCTCTAACCGAATAGACCAACGTTCTTGTACTTGATGTTGGATGTGACGAATCAGACAGAAGATATCACTAGCTTTTGCTCCACCACGGTTAACGATGAAGTTAGCATGGAGTTGTGCTACTTGCGCTCCACCAATTTGGTAGCCTTTGAGACCAGTTTGTTCAATTAACCAGCCAGCGCTGTAAGGTTTAGGATTGCGGAACACACTGCCACAACTGGGGAAGTTATATGGTTGAGTGCTTAGGCGATGCTTTTTGTGTTCCTTGGTGATTGCCACAACTTGTGCTGGATCTGTACCTGGTGTGAGCTGTAAGGTGGCTTGGGTGACTATGCGATCGCCACCTTGCAATAATGAAGTCCGGTAGCTATAACCTAGTTGATCGGGGGTAAGAGTTTCCAGCGTCCCATCGGGTGAAAGTACCTGGGCACTAACTAACATATCTGCGATACAGCTATTATGTGCCCCTGCATTCATCACCACAGCGCCTCCGACTGTGCCAGGAATGCCAACAGCCCACTCTAATCCTTGCCATCCCAATGATGCGGCTTCCCATGCTAAGCTGGGAATTGATTCTCCAGCCGCAACGGTTAATTGCCCTGTTTGTGGGTCAAAGTGGCTGAAGCGGAGATGACGAGTGGCAATCACTAAGCCTGATATACCCCCATCGCTCACCAGCAAATTAGAACCCGCTCCCAGTGTTGTCACTCTTAAATCGCGTTCTTTTGCGTATTTAAGACTTGCTTGCAGTGCTTCTAAGTTTCGAGGGGCAACGAACCATTGGGCTGCTCCCCCAACTCTATAGGAAGTAAATGCTGACAAGAAAGCCTGGGACTTGATCGCACAATCAGTATTGGGTAAGTAAATTACCTCGTTCTCCACCGAATTAGCTGTTTGTTGTTTCTTTGTATTCAAAGCAGAAGCTGTGCAGACGTTTCCTACTGCCTGGGAAATGGTCATTTTTACTTTTTATTGGTAAATTTTTTACATTTATTTACCGTAAAACTACGGTATTAGACTTAACATCAAACCGTTACGAAAGGGGCGCTTTGGTCAGAAATGGAACTTTGCAAAGCCCCCACTTAGGATGTGGCTTTAGCAGGCTCACGGAGTGTTGCAATGATTTCAGGAATGACTTGATTTAAGTTCCCAGCGCCCAAAAACAGCGCCAAGTCTCCTGGACGCAGTGTTTGTAGCAGGAATTCGCCTACTGAGGATAAAGTTGGTTGATAAACTACCTGGGAATGTTGCTTGGCAATTTCCGCTGTGAGATGCTCACCACTGATTTGCCCTAAATTGGGTTCGCCTGCACTGTAAATATCAGTCAGCACAACCAAATCAGCATGGCTAAAGGACTGAGCAAATTCTTCTAAAAAAGTAAGTGTACGGCTATAGCGGTGGGGTTGGAAGATGGCAACCACTCTTTGTCCTGGTCTTGCCTGTAAACGTGCAGCGGCGAGAGTAGCGCGAATCTCGCTGGGATGATGAGCATAGTCATCAATGAAGGTAATACCATCGACTTCACCCCGGAACTCAAAGCGGCGTCTTGCTCCTTCAAAGGTGGCGATTCCTTTGGCAATTTCTCCAAATTCTAAGCCCAAGACACGACCAACAGCCACTGCTGCTAAGGCATTACTGAGGTTGTGCCGACTTAGCAGGCGCAAGTTCAAGACGCCTAAGGCTTTGCCTCTTTCCCAAACTAAAGCTGTAGTGCCATCTGCACGATAGTCAATATTAGTGACAGTGTAGTCAGCGTCAGTATCTGAGTGTAAGCTGTAGGTGATTGTTGGTTGCAAGCGATCGCGCACTGTAGCACAGTCAATGCTACCCACCAAAGTTTTGCAACCTTTGGCAAATGTCTGGAAGATGTCAATTACTTCTTCTAATGTATCGTAGTGGTCAGGATGATCGAGTTCAATATTGGTAATGATGCCAATTTCTGGAGCGTGTTTTACTAGAGAACCATCTGATTCATCTGCTTCGGCTACCAAATATTGGCTTTGTCCCAATCGAGCATTGCCGGACCAAGCATTGACTTCGCCACCTACTAAAATCGTTGGGTCTAGACCTGCTTGCAGTAGCATATAACCAATCATGCTACTGGTTGTGGTTTTGCCGTGGGTTCCTGCGACTGCAATACTATAGTAATCAGCAATCAGCGCTGCTAGTACATCTGAACGATGTAAAATCGGACAACCTAATTCAAGAGCTGCTTTGTATTCTAAATTATTCGTGTTAATTGCTGTTGAACAAATGACTTGAGGCAGTTTTGAGTTAGTAGTAGTAGCTAATTTTTCTGGTGAATTTAATACTACAACCTGAGATTCCTGGGGGTCAAAGAATTCGAGATTACTTGCCTCTTGTTTACCAAAAATATGAGCGCCGATAGATTCCAACTTGTGCGTAATGTGGTTTGGACGTAAATCCGAACCTGATACTGGAAATTGACGCTTAGCGAGAACGTATGCCAGAGCAGACATACCTATACCGCCGATGCCAATGAAATGAAATGGTCTACCACTAAAATCTACAGAATTACTCATTTATTGCTCCTCTTACACCACACCACACCATAAATCACAAATGACACGCGTATCATAACAGGAATTTGATATTTACCATAATTACTCCTGTGTTATGTTCATGCCTGACGCTGGGATGAGTTTTCTGCTCTGGTTTTGCGAGTTCAGAATGATTTTACCTTGGTTGGAGGTTTTTGCTATTTCTGAACTGTTTTTAAGATTATTCGCAAAATTTTGGCCGCATCGGGACAGAAATTCTTGTAATGACAAATACATATTTTTAGCTACCTTGCTGTAGTTGACTACGATAGTACATTGTTAGTGAAACTGATTTTAAATTGCATCAAGTCTACGCGAGAATTGAGTACAATAGTACATTGGTAATGAAACTATTTTTCAATTGCATAAAACCCAGGCGTAACTGGATGCAGCAACTAGCAATTTTTGGTGGCACATTCGATCCAATTCATTGGGGACACCTGCTCGTAGCCGAGACAGCTTTGCATCAAGTATCCCTTGAAAAGGTAATTTGGGTGCCATCTTTAAATCCTCCTCATAAAGAAGCAGCTTTGTTTGAGCATCGTGTAGAAATGCTGCAATTAGCTACAAAAGATAACCCAGCGTTTACTGTCTCACTAGTGGAGGGAAAACGCTCTGGGACTTCCTATGCCATTAACACCCTGATCGACTTATCTGCTTGTTACCCAAATACTCGCTGGTACTGGATTGTGGGCTTGGATACTTTCCAAACCTTACCTCATTGGTATCGTGGACGCGAACTAGCACAAATGTGTAATTGGTTAATCGCACCCCGACTGCTAGGTGGTGAGACTATAACTCAAAGCGAGTTAATCTGCAAGCAAGTCGAGAAACAACTAAGCAAACACTCAAACACCATTGATTGGCAATTCCTGGATATACCAATAGTCGGAGTTTCGTCAAGTCTAATTCGGAAATTTTGCCGTGAACACCAGTCAATTCGTTATCTAGTCCCAGAATCCGTCAGATCGTATATTGCCAACAATAATCTTTACTCCAAATAAATCTGAATAAATTATGTGTTTTTTTATTGATCTAACACTTTATGGTTATAAGTGATCCCCCCCTTTGCGATATGATTGGGGTCAACGATATCAACATATAGGCATATATACAGAGGGCAAGACACTGTGATTAGAGTTGCAATCAACGGTTTCGGGCGTATTGGACGTAACTTTGCGCGTTGTTGGGTGGGTAGAGAGAATAGCAAGATAGACCTTGTAGCCATCAATGACACATCAGACCCTAGAACCAATGCTCACCTGCTGAAGTACGACTCAATGCTAGGGAAGTTAAAGGATGTTGACATTACTGCTGATGATAACTCCATCATCATTAACGGTAAGACCGTTAAGTGCGTATCCGATCGCAATCCAGAAAACTTGCCCTGGAAAGATTGGGGAATTGACCTAATTATCGAAGCAACAGGGGTATTTACCAGCAAAGAAGGAGCGCTCAAGCATGTGAATGCTGGAGCCAAGAAAGTTCTGATCACTGCTCCTGGGAAAAATGAGGATGGCACCTTTGTGGTTGGTGTGAATCATCACGACTATGACCACAACGTACACCACATTATCAGTAATGCCAGCTGTACTACCAACTGCTTGGCGCCAATCGCCAAGGTGTTGAATGATAAGTTCGGCATCATCAAAGGTACGATGACCACCACCCACAGCTATACAGGTGACCAGCGCTTACTAGACGCTTCTCACCGGGATTTGCGACGGGCGAGAGCCGCAGCCATCAACATTGTACCCACCTCCACTGGTGCGGCAAAGGCAGTGGCACTAGTAATCCCAGAACTCAAAGGCAAGCTGAATGGCGTTGCTTTGCGTGTACCGACCCCGAACGTTTCAATGGTAGATTTCGTAGTTCAAGTTGAGAAGCGTACTATTACTGAAGAAGTTAACCAAGCTCTCAAAGATGCTGCTGAAGGACCACTCAAAGGCATTTTGGACTACAGCGAACTAGAACTGGTATCGTCTGATTATCAAGGTAGTGACGCTTCGTCAATTGTTGATGCTAGCTTAACTTTGGTTTTGGGTAATGACCTAGTAAAAGTTATGGCTTGGTATGACAATGAATGGGGTTACAGCCAACGAGTTTTGGATTTGGCGGAATTGGTAGCCGAGAAGTGGGTTTAATTAAAAAGTTAGGAGTTAGGAGTTATGAGTTAAAACTCATAACTTATCATTCATAACTTCTAACTTTTGAAGTGTTGAAATCCCTGGCTAAGAGTGAGAACTTGGTCGGGGAATTTTTTTTGTTCGTCGTGTAATAGTATTGTTGAACCTGGTGTAATTCTGCCGACGATCGCAGCACCTTCACCAAGATATTCTACTAAAGCTGATGCTGGCTCTTGTGCTAAGCACAACACTAATTCAAAGTCTTCGCCACCATATAGAGCATATTCCAGGGCTTGCTCTGGTGTCAGCCAATGGTTAAAAGCTGTTGGTAAGGAAATTTGCCTCAGTTCTAACACCGCGCCAACGCTGCTGGCGCGACAAATTTGGATTACAGCATCTGCTAAACCGTCGCTGCTATCCATACCAGCGACAGGAATTTTGGATTTGAGATTTTGGATTTGGGATTGGGAATTTAAGATTTTTTCGAGGATGGATAAGACATCTAATCGTGGCTGGGGACGCTGATGTGCGAGGATTAGAGCCGTCTTTTGTGCTTCATTGAGGTTTTGTCCGAATTCGGGATGCAAGAGCAATTCTAAGCCAGCGTGGGAGGCTCCGTGAACACCTGTAACGACGATCGCATCTCCCACAACAGCAGCAGAACGGCGGATAATTTGACTGGGGTGAACTTGACCAAAAGCGGTAATTGCCAAAGTAGTCACAGGCGATCGCACCACATCACCCCCAACAATTGGGGTATTGTATTTTTGCAGGCATTCTGTCATTCCCTGGTATAGCCTTTCGATCCAATTCACGCTCAAATCTCCAGGAAGTCCGAGTCCGACAGTGATACCCAATGGGGAAGCACCCATCGCTGCCAAATCTGACAAGTTAGCAGCCGCCGCACGCCAACCTGCATCTTCTGGGGAAGTGGTGAGGTTACTAAAATGCACACCATCAACCAGCACATCTGTGGTGACGACTAAAGATTGCTCTGGTGCAGTCACCAATACTGCCGCATCATCGCCAATAATTTCTGGGGGACAGAAACGTTGTAATTTTGCTAAAAGACCTTGTTCGCCAATATCTTTGACATTAGTCATTAGTCATTAGTCATTAGTCATTGGGGACTGGGGATTGGGGACTGGGGAAGAGGACAAGGGGACTGGGGATTGGGGATTGGGGACTGGGGAAGAGGACAAGGGGACAAGGAGAATTGGGAACAAGGGGAAAGACTTGTTGCAAGTTCTAACTCTTGTCACCTTGTCCCCAATTCTCCCCTGCTCCCTCACTCCCTCACTCCCTCATCTCCCTCATCTCCCTCATCTCCCCCACTCCCTACTCCCCACTCCCCCAAGTTACGATAAAGTTATCGTCTAGGGGGATGTTGGAATGGTCTCTACACTGGTAACAAAGCTCACATTTGAAGAGTACTTAACTTATGATGATGGCAGTGGTTTTCACTACGAGCTAGTAGATGGCAGGCTGGAATTAATTAATCCCCCTACAATTCAACATTTCTTGATTGTCGCTTTTTTAGATACCGCATTCATAGCAGAAATTCAGCGCTTGAGTTTACCTTGGTTAACTTTTCGGGAAACTGGGACGAGAACTGGGAAAAATAAGTCTAGGTTAACTGACTTGTCTGTGGTGACGCAGGAGCAAGCAAGAGAATTGATCAATGTATCAGCAGTCTTTGAATCACCACCATTATTAATTGTAGAGGTAGTTAGTCCAGATTCTATCAAGCGGGACTATCGTTATAAGCGGTCTGAATATGCGGCGGTTGAAGTGCCAGAATATTGGATTGTAGACCCACTAAAAGAAAAGATTTCTGTGCTGTGGCTGGAAGAAGGATTTTACGAAGAGGCGGTGTTTAGTGGCGACCAGCAAATTGTATCGCGGACTTTTCCAGAAATGGCGATCGCAGTTAATCGGATATTTACCGCTGGGAATCTCAGTTAGGGGAGTGGGCATGGGGCATTGGGCATTGGAAGTGTGGGAGGTGTGGGAGGATGGGGAAGAAATCTTTCCCCCCTCTCTCCCCACACTCCCCCATCTCCCTCATATCCCTCATCTCCCCACTCCCCACTCCCCACTCCCCACTCCCTCATCTCTCCTACGCTGCTTGGGCTGCAACCAGATTTTCTATGCCTTTAACTACTGTTGCAGATTCAATTTTGTCACCTGCCTTGAGTTTATCCAAAACTTCTTTGCCTTCAGTGAGATAGCCAAAAACGGCATAACGACCATCCAATAAGTTGCGTCCGGCGGGAGTAAGTTCTGGTTCAAACAGAAAGAAGAAAAATTGCGAAGAACCTCCATTCACTTCACTTTCGGGACGAGCCATAACTACTGCGCCAAAAGCAGAAAAAGGCAGAACTGGCATATCAGTGTAACGACCTGCTTCTTCTAGGGTAATGCCATAGGTAGGCTCCTTGTCACCTTGAACCAAGACTTCTAAAGGAATGGAGCGGTATTTGCCTGTGCTTGGGTCAATGAAACCCACTTCTTTTCCAACGGGATCTCCAGTTTGCAGAAAGTAAGATTCTTCAGAACGGCTGAATTCTAAGCCATTATAAAAACCTCTCTGCACTAAATCTACAAAATTACCAGCGGTAATAGGAGCGCTGTAACCATCCACTACAAGGGTAAGGTTGCCTTTGTTGGTTTTTAATTCCACGGTGGCACGACCTTTAAGTTGTGGGAGGTTACTATATTCAGCAGGAACTTCAAAGGGAAATTCCTTCACCATTGACTCTTCTAGCTGAGTGATGAGATTCAACAGTTTAGTTCTCTGTTGCAATATTTGTTGTTTATCTTTGCTGTTTGCCAATTCTTGGAGGTTAGCCACGCCAGATTTCAACTCGTTAATCCAAGCTTCTGCTTGGGGTTGGCGTTCTTCGATAACACTTGCTAGGATTTGGGAGGGTTTATCGAGAATGCGGGATGCTTGGCTGATGTCTTTGGAAACAGCACCCCAGCGTCGATTTGCCCGCAGTTGGGCAGAAATGTCCTCTAAACTGGCTTGTAGTTGCCGCACAGGTTTGTTATCTATCGGGAGTGCATACCGCAACAAAGCATTACCGTCGGTAATTGCGTTGCCAGCTGGCAGCGCGGCGCTACTAGAGGGAGTCCACCCAGCTGTAGTTATGCCTAAAAATATTGTTACCAGCAGTATTGCCATTAGGCTGTTCTTCAGCCAGGATTTTAATAAGTTAAGCATGGAATAACTCAAATGCAGCATTGATATTGTTAACTGGACGTAACCCATCAATAATCTTCCCACAGTAGGAGTGCCCAGTGCTAAGTGCTGAGTTATGAGTGAAAAAATGGGGAGTGGGGAGTGGGGAGTGGGGATGAGGGAGCAGGGGGAGCAGGGGAGGCAGGGGGAGAAAGAATAACCAATGCCCCATGCCCCATGCCCCATGCCAATGCCCCATGCCCAATGACTAAATAGCTAATTACTCCGCTTGAAGGGTACAATAAATGCCGATTGTCTTCCAAAATTTGAAAGTTTCATGATCTCCAGCAACGACTTTCGACCTGGTGTCTCAATTGTATTAGATGGATCTGTATGGCGAGTGGTGGAATTCCTCCACGTTAAGCCAGGGAAAGGTTCTGCCTTTGTACGAACCAAACTGAAAAATGTTCAGAATGGGAGTGTGGTGGAAAAAACCTTCCGGGCAGGGGAAACAGTACCGCAAGCTACTTTAGAAAAAAGTACGATGCAGCATACCTATAAAGAAGGCGATGAGTTTGTCTTTATGGATATGGAAACCTATGAAGAAGGCAGATTGAGTGCAGCACAAATTGGCGATCGCGTAAAATACCTCAAGGAAGGTATGGAAGCTAACGTCATTCGTTGGGGTGAACAAGTTCTAGAAGTGGAACTGCCCAACTCTGTGGTTCTAGAAGTTGTGCAAACAGATCCCGGTGTAAAAGGTGACACTGCAACAGGTGGTACTAAACCAGCTACTCTTGAAACTGGTGCAACTGTGATGGTTCCCTTGTTTATTTCCCAAGGTGAACGCATCAAAATTGATACCCGTGATGATAAATATTTAGGCAGGGAATAAGTTTGGATTTCGATCTCAAACAATCCCGATTTAAATCCCTACTTAGGGATTAAATCCCTGCCACACTTAAAAATGCTAATTTACGGATAGGTCGAGGTAATAAAAACTGTGCCATTGGACTTTAATGAAATCCGCCAGCTACTGGCCACTATTGCACAAACTGACATTGCAGAAGTCACGCTTAAAAGCGATGACTTTGAACTAACAGTACGTAAGGCTGTGAGCATCAGCAATCATATGTTGTCGGTAGGTCAAGCGACCTTAGGCGGTGTGGTAGGTTCGGGCTTATCATCTGGTTTAACTACAAACCAGGTGACTACAAGTCAGGTAACAGAAGTAGGAACAGGTCGTCTGTTTGAGAATGCTGCAACTGGAACACAATTGCAGTTGTCAGTAAATACCCCCTCAACCATTGACCAGAGATTAGTAGAAGTGCCTTCTCCGATGGTGGGAACATTTTATCGCGCTCCTGCACCGGGTGAAGCACCATTTGTAGAAGTGGGCGATCGCGTCCGCAAGGGTCAAACAGTCTGTATCATTGAGGCCATGAAGCTGATGAATGAAATCGAAGCCGAAGTCTCCGGGCAAGTGATGGAAATTCTCCTCCAAAATGGCGATCCAGTAGAATATGGTCAACCTTTGATGCGAATTAACCCTGATTAAGTATTAATCTATATATGAAGTGAGTTGTCGTTAAAACTTTCAATCCTTACGGGTTAATCCTGATGAAACAAACGTTGCCTTTACCACCAGAAGTGGTGCAACAAGTAGCTGAATACTTCGGCCTGTTAAGTGAGCCAATGCGCCTGCGGCTGCTACACTTACTGCGGGATGAAGAAAAATGCGTGCAAGAGTTGGTAGAGGCAACACAGACTTCTCAGGCAAATGTGTCCAAACACCTGAAGGTAATGTGGCAAGCAGGAATCCTTAGCCGCCGCAGTGAAGGAACTTGCGCCTACTATAGAGTAGAAGATCAAATGATTTTTGAGTTGTGTAATCGGGTTTGCGATCGCCTCGCCACAAGGTTAGAACAGCAAGCCCGTAATTTTCGTGTCTTGAACACCAAACGGTAAGTCTAAGAAAGTTATGAGTTATGAGTTATGAGTTATGAGTTATGAGTTATGAGTTAAAACTCCTCACTCCTAACTCCTCACTCCTCACTCCTCACTTTTTTAAAGCGGATAGTTTTTATCAAAGCTTTCACGAGTTAGCGGTTGTTGTAACTCTACACCCTCACCGCCCAAAACATCCAAAGGTTTACCGTTCACGTCAATGTACACTTTGGCTTTTGGATTTAAAGTGGTCGCAGTATAAACAACTTGTCCCACACGACCGATCATTGAGGCGCTACCGCCACCGCTGGTAAACTCTTCAGATAAATTAACGCGAACTTCATCGTTATCGGCTTTTAGCCCCAATAATTTGGTTCCCTTGGGGATAGTTGTAGAATCTGTTCCTTCTGTTGGCCCTGCTAACAAGCTTTGTAAAGCTGTTTCTAAAACTTGGTTGGGTCGTACAGCAGTTGCTCTAGCGACTCTTACAGGCTGGGGAACCAAAGCAATATTTTTATCGTTTGGTCTGAGCCAATAAACGTTAGCAGTTTGCTCATTAGCTGGCTGCCTAGTTGATGGCTGCACTGGCTGGTCGATACCTTGAGAGGGTTTCGTTGGTGTGGGAGCATTATTAGATTGTGCAGTTAACCAAGCCACGCCGCCACCCACCGCTACAACCGCTGCTGCGACGGCTGCAATTATGCCTGAAGAAATACGATTAGATCCTTGTTGGTCTTTCATGTTCAAAACCTTCCTGACTGAGGGCTGAGATGGTAGTTATGTGAGGAGCAGCCTGGTTAAAGACGATACTTATAAGTGGAGAGTTTCCTACAACTTAGAGGAGGTTCGATGCTTCAAAATCCGATTATTTTTAATCCTGCAAGTCCCTAATTCAATTTTAGAGTTTGCGCTTCTAGTCCGTCACTGTCCAATTATGTAAATTTTGGGGAATGGGGAGTGGGGAGTGGGGAGATGGGGAAGATGAGGGGGATGAGGGAGAGGGGGAAGTGTGGGGAGATTATGAAAAAGCTTCCTACTCCTCGCACACTCACAATACCCTTTTTGGCCAATGCCCTATTCCCTACTCCCTATTCCCTATTCCCTCATTAACCCACTGTTTAAGTGTTGTTGTCACTTCATCAATGGCGATTTCTTGGGATTTACGAGTCGCTCTTTCTACAACTTCGACTTTGCCATTAGCGATCGCTCGCCCGGTTACAATTCTGTATGGGATGCCTATCAAGTCTGCATCTTTGAATTTCACTCCAGCTCGTTCATCGCGGTCATCGAGTAAGGTTTCAATTCCGGCTTGATTGAGTTGTGTGTAAAGTTTTTCGGCGATTTCGACTTGTTGAGCATCATTAATGTTGGGGATTGTGACGATCGCGTGATAAGGTGCGATCGCTACTGGCCAAATAATCCCATCTTTATCATAAGATTGCTCTACGGCGGCTTGGGCTAAACGCGATACACCTACACCAAAACAACCCATAAATAGCGGCTTTTCTTCACCCTGTTCATTGGTATAAGTTGCTCCCATCGCTTGGGAATATTTAGTGCCTAATTGGAATATGTGACCTGCTTCAATTCCCCTGGCGCTTTGTAAGAGTTGTTCTAGGTTGTGGACGGCGCGATCGCCTGGTCTAGCTTTACGCACATCTACTACTCGTTCTGGTAACTTAAATTGCTCGTTCCAGTTAGCACCAACTACGTGATAGCCAGTTTCATTCGCACCTGTGACAAAGTTTTTTAAATCAACGGCTGTTCGATCTACCAAGCGCAAAAATTGAGGATGAATCTGTTTATTGGCGGCAATATACTCATCTGCGATGTCTGGCGCAATGTAGCCTAAAGGCAGAGATTTCGCTGTCCATGTTTGCTGCGCTTCAGAATTTGGTACGCTCAAACTAATAATAGTTGTAGCACCATAGTCAGAAGCTAATTTGGTCAATTCATTTTGCAACTTGACCTCATTAACTTCTTGGTCGCCTCGGATGCTCACCAAAACCAAAACCGTCATACCATTGTTATAAACTGTTTGGTAAAGGACGTTTTTCACCACTTGGGTGGGAGAACATTTGAGGAATTTCGAGACTGTTTCAATGGTCTCTGTTCCAGGTGTATCGCGTTTCTCGTAGGTTGTAAACCGTGAAGGTTCCGCGTCAATTGGTAAAGAAACAGCCTTTTCTACGTTAGCGGCGTATTTGCCATCCTCAGTGTAGAGAACTTCGTCTTCGCCAGCTTCCGCCAACACCATAAATTCTGTGGAACCAGAACCACCAATTGCACCAGAATCAGCTTCCACTGCCCGAAAAGCTAAACCAGAACGCCGCAGCATATTGCTGTAGGCTTGATACATATCGTCGTAAGTTTTTTTGAGGCTAGCTTCATCGACGTGGAAAGAGTAGCCGTCTTTCATGATGAATTCTCGTCCGCGCATCAAACCAAAGCGGGGACGAATTTCATCGCGGAATTTGGTTTGAATTTGGTAGAGATGCAGAGGTAGCTGGCGATAGGAACGAATCATATCACGAGCGATCGCTGTGATCACTTCTTCATGAGTTGGGCCTAATCCTAATTGTTGATCGCGGCGATCGATTAGGGAAAACATGATTCCCTCAGCTTTGGTGTAAGTATCCCAACGTCCCGATTCCTTCCATAAATCAGCAGGTTGTAATTGCGGTAAAAGACATTCTTGTGCGCCTGTAGCGTTCATTTCTTCGCGCACAATTTGGGAAACCTTTTGCAGTACCCGCCACATCAGCGGGAGATAAGCATAAACACCGCTACCGATGCGACGAATGTAACCCGCACGGAGTAATAATTTATGGCTGGGAATCTCAGCATCAGCTGGATCATCCCGCAGTGTAACGAATAACATTTGTGATAGTCGCATCGTTTATTCCCTTTCCAGAATCGCTAATTTCTATGTCAACTAAAGTATGAATTATCAAGGATAAAGTACAAAGGGACTGGGGATTGGGGACTGGTGATTGGGGATTGGTGATTGGGAATTGGGTACTGAGTATTGACAGTTAAAAAAATTATTACTTCCCAGTCCCTAGTCACCAGTCCCCAGTCACCAGTCCCTAGTCCCCATTCCCCACTCCCCAGTCACTTTAGGAGAAAACAACCTTGTCTAATGTAATTTATCAAGCACAGCCACCTTTAGAATTTATTCCTCCAGCGTTCAACCCCTTATTTCTACGAGTTGTCCATCTGTTGTTACCGAGTTGGATAAACTGGCAAACACCTATTACCAAAATTGAAGCAGACAACGTAGAAGTTTTGGTAGATCTCTATCGCCAGTTCCAGGAGGGTAAGATCCGTTTTATGCTGGCTTTTCGCCATCCTAAAACCGACGATCCACTTGGTTTGGGCTACTTGCTGTCTCAACTCGTGCCAAAGGTAGCACGATCGCAAGGCACAGCGCTACAACTTCCGATTCATGCTCATTTTATCTACGATCGCGGCATTCCTCTATGGGCAGGTTCTCACATTGGCTGGATTATGTCTAGTTTGGGTGGTACTCCCATTCAGCGGGGTAAGGCTGATTGGACGGGGTTACGTTCGGCGCGTGACTTGTTTGCTAATGGAAACTTTCCGATGGCTGCGGCGCCAGAAGGTGCTACCAATGGGTTGTCGGAGATTATCAGCCCCTTGGAACCTGGTATTGCCCAGTTAGGCTTTTGGTGTGCTGAGGATTTGCAAAAAGCTGGACGTGACCAACAGGTTTTAATTGTACCAGTTGGGATTAAGTATAGTTATGTTGATGCTCCTTGGGATGCGATCGCTAATCTTTTAAGTGAATTGGAAGCAGCTAGTGGTTTACCTGTGAATCCACCACAACCAGGCAATGTTGCTGCTGTAGAAACGCTTTATCCCCGCTTATTAATTTTGGCGGAACATTTACTTTCGCTGATGGAAGTATTTTACACGCGTTTCTATCATCAAAAACTGCCAGATGCCAAGATTGTTGCTGAGCAAATTCCAGATAGAAATCAAGCATTAGCAGTTCGTTTACAAGCTTTGTTGAATGCAGCGCTGTTAATCTCAGAACAGTATTTTGATTTGCAGTCAAAAGGTAGTTTAAGTGACCGCTGTCGGCGAGTAGAACAAGCTGGTTGGAATTATATATTTAGAGAAGAATTTAAGGATGTTAAAGGAGTATCTGTTGTGGAAAAAGCTTTAGGCGATCGCGTTGCCGAAGAAGCCAATGCGCGGATGTGGCACATGCGTTTAGTAGAAAGTTTTGTGGCGGTTTCTGGTAATTATATTAAAGAAAAACCAACAGTAGAAAGATTTGCGGAAACAACTCTAATTCTATGGAAAATGATTGCTAAAATTCAAGGCGGTAAAGCTGTCCAGCGTCCACAATTAGGGAAGGAACAAGTCAAAATAACTGTGGGTGAACCCATATCTATTTCTGAACGTTACCCGGCATATAAAGAGAATCGTTTGGGTGCTAGGCAAGCTGTTGCAGATGTGACGAATGATTTGCAACAAGCCTTGGAGGCTTTGATTTGAAATTAAAATAAATTAATCTAGCTATTTAATTTATCAAGAATAATTCTGAATTCTGTATTCTGATTCTTTTTTATAGAATGAAATAAACTCGGTAAATTTTTAAGCTAGAATGTTTCTCTATTTTATAGAGAGAAACTTAAGGATTAATCAGGTAATTCGCCAAAGCGTTCTCGGTAACGCTGCAAGAGTTGTTCTGCTAATTCTCGTTGCTGTCGTTCCTGTTGGGCGCGAATACTTTCTTGTTGGGCGCGAATACTTTCTTGTTGGGCGCGAATACTTTCCTGCTGGGCGCGAATACTTGCTTGTTCTGCAAGTTCTTCTGGAGTGGGAAATCTATTACCTTGCTCATCAAACCAGTATAGCCAGTGGCGCTGCCATCCTTCATGGATACCTTCACCTGTACCAATTCCTAAGGCTATTTCAGGTATCCATACAGGTTCACCAAGCTGGCGCACATATTCACCATTTTCTAAGCGATAAACCTCAAAAGATTCATGTTTATCACGCTGATAATAATCAGGGTTGTAAATGACATAATACAGCACGCCCAACTGAGCATAATCGGTCTTTTTTTTATCATATTCTCCGCCGTAGGTTTGAGAAACAACTTCCAATACCAATATCGGAGAAACGTTATTTTCTTCTAACAAAACATAGCTTAACCTTCCCTTAGGATCGTTCTTGCGGCGTGGTACTCCTATGCTGAGAAAACCATCGGGAATTATGGGAGTTCGCCGAATTTGACGTGTGCGATCGTAAATGCCCATATCAACACCAAAAAACCAGTCCCATCGGTCTTGCCAAATTAAAGCTAAGATTGCTTTTAATAAGTTGGGAATCAGGTTTTGTAGTTCATTGTCCACAGGTGTATCGTCGGAGCAAGGTAACTCTTCTGAGGAAGGAAGATACTCAGGTGTGTTGTAGTCTAGCATGACGATTTATAGGGAAAATCTACTAATAAACCTCCGCTGACTTCACATTAACGAGGATATCAGTATCAGCGGTAAATAGCAATAATCTTCAATTATATTAAACTATTATAGCAAGTATACGCACTATAATGAAATAATTAGTAATTTGGCCGATAAAAAATTCTTAATGAGTCTGTTTGCCACAAGAATGACTCAAGCGGAAATTAATGAAAAATGTTGCAGTTGCAGAGGTTAATTATGGAAACCACAACTAAAAGACAAGAGTTGTTAAAAACAATCAATAAAAGACTAGAAGAAGCTTATGAAGACACTTTAGAAGATGTTCTAGAACTGTTAGATATTCGGAAAACAGAGGACGAAGAGGATCTTAAAGCCTTTGAAGAAGCGGAAAATGAACCGACTATTACTTGGGAACAGTATAAGCAAGAATTAGAATCGTGACTTATCAAATAGAAATTTCTACCAGGGCTGCAAAAGAATTAAAAAAATTATCTGCTGATATTCGAGATATAGAATTAACGATAAAATTTTAGCTTTGGCTGAAAATCCTGGTCCTAGTGGCGTTGTCAAACTAGAGAATGCCGACAATAAATATCGTATTCGTATTGGTAATTATCGTATTTTGTACGAGATTCAAGATGAGGTACTGATAATTAAAGTTGTGAGAGTAGGGCATCGAAGAGATGTTTATCAAGATAAGTAGATTTTAAATTTAATATGCATGATTTTGGAAACAATCTCTAGGAAAAACTTTAGATAAATCCACAACTAAATCAGCGAAAGATGGCAGGTTAACTAATTCATTTGGCAGATAAATAACTTTGCGACGATAACCAAACTTACCTTGCAAAGCTTGATAAGGTTCACTATAACATTCAAGATAATTATCTACTAAATTAAATATCCAATAGTCGGAAATACCAGCTTCTGCATAAAGAGATAATTTTACATCTTGATCGTATTTCAAAGTCGAATTAGAAATTTCAATTACCAGCAATACATCAGATGGGCTAGGATGAGCTTCTAAATATTCATCAGGACGATTTTGTACAATGACTAGATCGGGTTCTGGTTCGCTGTCATCAGCTATAATAATTGGTTCTTGTCCTCGAAGAATCGCTTTTTCTGCAACCAGCTTGAATAACTCCCGATATAAGCGGGTGCTACAAACAGAGTGTGATGTACCTTTTGCTGCCATCTGTACTATTTCTCCTCTAATTAGCTCAACTCTCTCATCCTCACTAAAGAAACCGAGTTCTATCAAACGGTGATATTCAGCTATGGTGAAGCGTTTAGCAGTAGCAAGGCTCATAACAACTAAGGGAATGAAAGGTTATTTTTATTTTAATATAGTTGCGACTGATTAAATTTATGCGATAGAAGATGATAATATATCTAACTCTGCTTCTTTATCAGCTTCTAGCGTATTTTTCTAATTGCCCCAATCTTGCTGTAGAACCGATTTTTGATTCAATAATTATTACATCTGTGTTTAAACCAGTTGAAAGTTCAACGACAATATCAAATCTGCTATCCTCAGTATGGCTTGCTAGTGCTTGATGTTCTTGTTGGGTTGAAATCTTGATGCTGGAATAATTATCATCACTAATGATTGAGTGATGTTTTAGCCAAGCAAGTAAAATATCTTGATTCAGGGACAAAAAATAAGCAACAATCTCAGTAAAAAAATCTTCACGCGGCTTGTTTCCTGGATGCAGATTGAGTAAATTGGTAAACAAAGACATTTATTTTTAAGTAGTTAAAGTAATTACAGAAAATTTATACACAATAAGTTTGCAGTCATGGTTAAACAAGACTACATAAAATTGATATAAGTTCTGTTTGTATTTAGTATTACTAACGTTGTAGTAGTTATAACTTAGCCGATCGCCATTTGACAAGGAGACTAAAAAAAGAATACCAACAACAAATAGGGATAAAATTTTTACCCCCTAAAAAATTGCGTATTATTTGAAAAATAGCTAGAAAAAGTTATTAATTTTCAGTTAAATGACTTTCTAACAAAGATGCGATCGCTTCAGGATGAATATTCTTGTATTTCTTTTTACCAAGGTGTAAAACACAGTTGGGGGCGCTGCTGCAACATTTTTGGCAACTGGTATGTTCAATGGTAACTTTATCTAATAAACCGCGATCGCACAAAGTTTTTTCTAGTTCTGATAATAAGCCTTTACCGCCACGCTTCAGGCAACCCGACTTTTGACACACCATAATCTTGGCTTTCGGCGGGAGTGGCAAACTTTGAATCGGACAAGTACCAATTGGTGTGATTTGATAGGCTTTGATTTTAATTTCACCTGTGTGCGACTCTAACTGACTGTGAGCAAAAACGCGAATTTGCTCACCAGGAACTAACAATAAACTCAGAGAACGACGCAACTCTTTTGGCAATTTAATTTCCATAGTTCCATCTGCAACTGCCAATTGCAAATATTTATATTTCTTTGGTTGGGCACCAACAAAACCTAAAAACTGTCCTTCAAGGTTCAATTCTGATAACGTGAAATATTTGTTACCCATGATTGATTAAAAATAATAGGGAATAGGGAATGGGGAATAGGGAATAGGGAATAGGGAATGAGGAATAAAAAATGGGGATTGGGCATTAGTTATTCTCCCCACTCCCCACTCCCCACTCCCCACTCTTACGAAAGCCGTTTTGCTTCCACAGTTTGCGGTAAATTCGCTACGTCTGGTAATTCACGAAATTCTAATTCCCAGCCATTTGCTAAGGTGAGAATCTTACCTTCATTGCCATCAGTTTGTTTGACTACTTCTTCTTCCAGGTCTTTTTTAGCAACGTAAACTACTAAAGTGCCGGCATCATTCACGCGTAACATTACTTTCATGAGATTCCTCAACAGATTCTAGTTCTTTTTTCTTACAGCCGACGACAATTCCTGTTTCTAAGAAATGCACAGCATATATATAGGAACTCTGCAAATATGTGCCTATACTTGCTATGTAGCCAATATCTCCTTTCTTAGCTAAAACTTGGCCGACTTCTTTACCAGGAAAGGTACCATCGTTTTTAATTAGTTTGCGAAGTCTGACTTTTTCACCAATTTCAAAAACGGGTGGCAAGTCTAGCTCTAATTCATCGCGTTGCATGAGAATACCTCTGTTCTCTGGCCAAATTCAACACTTCTTCTGTGGTGAGGCTGCGTTTTTTCTGTACTGACTGATGCCGCACTGCGTCTAAAACTGACTGGGTTTCTTGTGAGTTTAAGAAAATTCCATACTGTTCTAGTAAGTTGGAAACTAAATGTCTTCCAGAATGTTTACCTACTACTAAGCGGCGTTCGCAACCCACTTCTTCGGGCGCAAATGGTTCGTAGGTGAGAGGGTTTTGCAGAACGCCGTGAGCATGAATTCCGGATTCGTGGGCGAAGGTATTTTCACCAACGATCGCTTTCCAAGGTGGAACATCTGCGCCTGAGGCGGCTGCAACTAGTTGAGACAGTTCTAGCAAGCCGGAAGTCTCAATTCCCAAATCTACGCCGTAGATGCGTTTAATCGCCATGACAACTTCTTCTAAGGCTGCATTTCCCGCCCTTTCACCCAAGCCGTTGACTGTGGTATTCACAGATGCGGCTCCGGCTTTGATCCCAGCAAGGGCATTGGCTGTTGCTAGACCAAAATCATTGTGGGTGTGGATTTCTAGGGGAATTGTCAAAGCTGAAACGAGTTGCTTGACTTTTGTGTAGGTGGTAAACGGATCGAGAACTCCTACGGTGTCGCAGAAGCGGAAGCGGGATGCACCCCATTCTTGGGCGGAGAGTGCTACATCTAAGACGAAACTTTCATCAGCCCTAGAAGAATCTTCTCCGCCGACTGCTACCCAAAGACCGCGATCGACGGCGAAGCTGATGGAGTCTTTGAGTTTTTGTAAACTTACCCGCCATTGACCATGAAATTTAGTGGCAATTTGGATACCAGAGACGGGGATGGCGATATGCACTCGGTTGAGACCGCAGGCGATGGAAGCCTTAATATCTGAGATGACAGCGCGGTTCCAGCCCAAGAGTTTTGCTTGCAAACCCAAGTCACAAATTGCGGAAATTGCCCGTGTTTCTTCGTCACCCATTGCTGGTATCCCAACTTCTAATTCGGGGATACCAATGGCATCGAGAAACTTGGCGATCGCCACTTTTTCTTTTAAGTTGAAAGCAACACCCGCCGCTTGTTCACCATCACGCAATGTAGTGTCATTAATTATGATTTGATTCATTGCAAATATCCCTCTCTTGGAAGTATTCTCAATATCGTTTCTCTCTACTATTCCCAGTGATGGTAAATGCTAAAAATATCACAATACATATGTAGGATACATGATCCTCAATTATTGCCCAATTAGCAACATCACATCTGTATGGCAAAGAACCAAAAACTGGTATAATTTACTAATCTTTTTTACCGATGTCAGTTGAAATTTGTTCGAGTAGCAAAGAACTAATATAGCTATTAGCAAATCCTGTACAAAGTAAAACACAAAATCCAGCAATTAAAGTAGTCATCATCTTGTTACCTCAGATTTATTTAGAACATTAGTGTGTAATTTATTCCCGGTACAAATCTCCGCATTCAGGAATCAGAATGACTGGAAAATCAAGGTTATTCAGGCTGCTTGATTTTCTTGGAATTATCAACTGGGTGGTCTCTATGTCTCATAAATTCTGAATTCTGAGTTCTGAATTCTGAATTCTGAATTCTTAGCTACAAATTAGTTAACTTTGTTCTGCTAACCAGTCAAAAATCTTTTCTAACTGTTCTAAGTTAACTAAGCCATACTGCCAGAGAAGCATCGGTAAGGGGCCATTTTCTAACTCACGGTGTCGTAGCGCTACAGCAATATCCGCATTTGAAAGTTCAAGTTCATGGTGCAAAAAATTGAGGAGTTTTAAATCTCTGTTACGAATCGGCATAGTCGAACTTTCAATTTCTTCAGTTGGGAAAGAATTAAAAATAAGAAATTCCTATCTTGGGCATTGGGCATGGGGTAAGAAATCTGAGAACATTAACCGGATTGTTATCTACGCCATGCTGTAGGAGTTCCTCTCAGTTTGCAATAGAATTTGCTAGCAGACAGTAACTTCAACTTCTAAACCTGTTCAATATTTATGCATGTCTACAAAGAGCTATGCTTGTGTGATGAATTCAGGATTAATATTGTCTAGATTAGGTCTTTTAACAATATTCAAGACTCAGGATTCATCACTATATTGCCAACAACGCTCTAGCCATTCGACTAATTCATGACGAGAAGCCAGAAATTGCATAACCGTACTGCGAATTAAAATCGCTTCTAGCAAATTGTTTACTTGCACCCGTAAAGAACCATCGGGAAGACAGGAACTCTTAATCTTTAATTCTTGCAAACGGTGATAGATTCGCCAGCGATCGCTCAAAGGAATCTGCAAAACTTGTTCGCCTAAAGTATCATTTGTCATTTGTCCTTTGTCCTTTGTCTTTTGTCAGTAGTCCTTTGTCATTTGTCCTTTGCAAATGACCAATGATTGCTTGATGGTACAAGCCCTCGGATTGATCCGTGGGGTCAATCCAAAATCCAAAATCTAAAATTCAAAATTGTCTGACTAATGACCAATAACTACTGAGTTCTGACTCCTGATTCCTGAGTTCTGACTTCTAAAGTTTGCAGTTGTTTTTCGAGTTGTTCGATGCGTGAGAGCAAAGAACGAATCACGGTTGCTTCTACATCGGGTAGCTTTCCATGTTCTAAAGGAGAAAGGCTGGCGCTTTGATTGCGAGAAATAATTCGACCTGGAACACCGACTACAGTACAATCGCTGGGGATATTCCGCAAAACAATGGAACCTGCGCCAATCCGAACGCGATCGCCAATTTGCAGATTACCCAAAACTTTCGCACCCGCACCCACCACAACATTTTTACCGACTGTGGGATGACGCTTACCGCTTTCTTTACCAGTTCCGCCAAGGGTGACGCCTTGATAAATCAGCGTATAGTCTCCGACGATCGCAGTTTCGCCAATCACAACCCCCATTCCGTGGTCGATAAATACACCCTGACCAATCTCTGCACCGGGGTGAATTTCAATTCCGGTTAAAAATCGCCCCACGTGAGAAATCAAGCGGGGAATAAAACCCACTCCTCGACAATGTAACCAGTGAGCAAGACGATGCAAACAGAGTGCGTGCAATCCAGGATAGCAAAACACTACCTCCAGCCAATTGCGTGCTGCTGGATCGCGCTCAAAGATAATGCGAAAATCACTCAATAATGGCTCAAAAAAACCTCCAGAGAGTAATGTTTTGAGCAAGGATTTCTGTTTTGAATCCTGTATTTTCTGAGTTTGAGAATTCGTAACTCTGTCTAAGGACTGTTGCATCGCTACTGTCTATCTGGTTGAAAGAGCCATGTGCTATTTTTATGCTTATATCAGACCACTTCCAACTCGATAGTTAACCCAATGTTGATTGGATTTATTGGATTTATTAAGGTTGTACTCAAACGCCAAAACCCCCACCTAAGATAACCTGAAAATTTATCTTGGGATAGGGGTACTAGTATTTAGGAATGGGGGTACTAGTCTTTTTGGGGGAGGGTTTAAGATTTTCTGTACTCGCTACAAGAAACTTTACCTGTAAGACTTTGCAAAGATTTATTCAATATATTTTGCGTTTTATTAAGCTGTACTCAAATGCACTCAAGTATGGGTTAGATAAGGATAAAAGTGAAATTTCTGTATATGGTATTACTATTATTATCCTATTATTTGGTGAGGCGAAAGACAGGTTTCTTTATTTTCTTTTAGGATTTGCTGTCTGTATGTATGTATACGTTTTCAAATATCGCTATCGCTCATAAGAGATGTTTTCTTATTATATAGATGTGTGGAGAAAGCCAACACAAAATCTTAGAGTGGCATAATAAGTAGATATTCTCATAGCGCCCCTACTCAAGCAACCTGTAAAGGTGGATTCATCCGGTTCAAATACTCGTTAACGGAGATAAAAGGTGGATGAACAAAATAGGGGCGTACATTTGTACACCCCTACAGCGAATTTATTTATAGCGCTTTTGTGTTGAGTCCAATAAAGACCTAACCCCCAACCCCTTCCCTTGTAGGGAAGGGGAGTAAGATTCAAAGCCTCTCTCCTAAAAGGAGAGAGGTTTGGAGAGAGGTCAAGCCGCGATATGGGAGACGAACCTAAACTTTTTCAAGCCTTCCTTGCTTGGCATCAGCAACAAATAGTTCATGCTTTGCAAGTAGGTAGTCCTCCAGAATGGGATCATGTACCAGAGGAATTCCAAGCTGACCTCGCGGCTTTAGATAAACTAGATGATAATAGTTTGTGGCAAATTGTCCGCAGTCGCAAAACAGCAGAGCAAATGGAAATTTCATCGTAGACTTTGGTGGTATTTACAGATGTAGTCATAAGATTACCTCTTTTTATTAGTGAGCTACTTGGTCAAAACCCTTCATTATCCGAAAAAATTATGGTTAACACCGATGACGAAATCTTTCCATGCTGCATTGTCTTTACCTCCAGGGTTAAGAGCGATACTATTAATCTTGATGATTATTCTCTTGCTGTATTTTTTGGGCAATCGCTTCTGCAATTATCCTATTATTCTCTTCAATAGGTTGACCATCTTCAGTAAACATTGACGGATATATAATTGCTTCTGAGTCAGGAGTACGGCGACTAAACAGGATTTCCAAAGCTTCTATATCTTCCCGATGAGCAAGCACATACGCTCTCAATTCTTTAGTGGACATTTGAGCAAAATTAGGTTTCATTGACAAATCTCCAAGTTCCATCACGAAATACAAGGATTTGCAGTTCATCACCTGCCAAAATAAACACATTGCCAGTTGTGTCACTAAAACGGAATAGCTGAATCTCTCGGTAGAAATTGGATAAATACTGGCAAATAATCACACACATAAGTGCTTGCCGAGTTGTAGGATATATATTATTTTCCTCAATTCTGACATAAATAATATTAAGCCTTACAGGGTTAAAAAATCTTGGTTAGCAAATGACGATTTTCAATTGTACTGATGAAGTCTAACAACAACCTGCTACGCGTCTACGTCATTTTTCAGCATAACAATCGTAATCAAGAAAAATTAACTTAAACTAAAAATCTGGTAAGGTGTCGTACCCTCATGAATAAGACACCCTACCAGATTAAAGCTAGATATGAACCAGACTTTTCAACTTGTCTGTAGGCCGTGGCCTCCTAGCCCAGGAGATGGGGAAGATTTAAACCAATCTCAAATCAGAATAATTTGCTAAGACATCATCAGATGTCAGGGTATCACCTTCGGCTTGGGGAGTCCAAAGAACTTCAATTGCTAGAAGTTTATCACCGGGGATGCTACCAATTTGCCGCAAGGCTTGACGCAAATCATCGGCGCTGTTAATTTTTGGCATTTCAGATTTGCCTAGTGTCGCCGCTAGTAAGGTGACGATAATGTATTCGCCAGGACCTTCGGTAATTAGACGAGTAGGGTTATCGAGTTCATCAGCTGCGGGTAAAGCTTCTTTGGCGAGGGCTGCTTTTAGCTGGTTGTTGACGTTAGTCAAAGTTTCTTCGCTAAATTTGCTGCGTTCTGCTAATGATAGGCGGTTGAACTGTGCTTCAGCTGAATTTAACCGAGCTTGTTGGGTATCACCACCTGCATATACCCAATACTCTGGATGGCGGAGTAAAGCTAGGCTGGCTTCTTGGAGAATTTCTGCTCTCCCCTCTGGGGAGTTGGTATCAGCAGTTTCAGCAATGTGGTTGAGTTCATTTTGCAAATCACGCGCTTGAGCTAACAAACCGACTTGCAAACGAGTTACCGAAACTGAGGAGTTGGTGCTGTAACCTGCTTCTTCTGTTTCACCACTGGAGACCCGGCGGAAGCTTTGGACTAAGAAATTAGCGATCGCCAAAAATATTAAAATGCTAAATAGACCACCAAATCCGCCTCCAATTCCCCAAAAAGGAATTATGAAGGGAAAGCCAAAACCACCACCACCGGGATAATATCCGCCTCCGCCTGGAGGTGCATAAGTACGCGGTGTATAGGTGCGGCTAGAAGGTACTCTAAATGAGCCACCACCAATGCGTCCGCCACTAGCGGCTAATGCTCCATCGGCATGACTGAGAGCCAATGTTAACACCAGACTGAGGGCAAAGAAGATTTTTAGCAGCGGTTTGATGGTTTGTTGTAGTTTTTTACGCATAATACAATCGCTTCAAAATGGAAATTTTTATGATTTTTCCCTATGTTCTTGGGATTTTTGGGGTACTTAACACTCCCCTTTATCGGCTACACATTCACTCTACCGCGTCTGATATCGGGTAGGCAGCGATCGCAGGGGGGATTTCTCTACAGGGGAACCGTACTTGAAGACATGTTCTGATGAGAGAAATTGGCGATGTCTACGACGGGCTACGCCTACAAGTAATTGTTACTATGTCTGCGACTAGCACTTTCTGACTACAGTTTTGAATTATACAGATGATTTGAAATTTTAGTGATTATTTTGACTGATTTTTTTAATAGTTGGCGCTAAATATTTTGTTGCAATCTAGATTTTCTGTAATAAATTACACACTAAAACCATAAAAATCTCTTGACCCTACTCCCCACTCCCTATTTTCCAGATAACAGAGATTTTGGCATTTTGGCACGACTGTCGAGATTATTTTAGATATTCTGTTGAAGGTAGCTAAATTTGATAATTTTCGCAACAGTTGCTCGTCGAGCGATTTAGCTGCAAGTGGTAGCTTCATATTTGTTGTTTATCATGCACAGAAATTCTCAAGTCATGAGAAATTTGCCAGTAAAAATCTAAATAGACACAAATCAAAACTAACTATTACTGGCTAATGTTCTGAAATCAGCTTAGAATTTATCTACTGCATTACAGAGAAAAACAAACAATAATTATTGTGGCTTTCAAAGTCATCTCAATTGTAAATAAATACAAAAAATATTTTAAAATCTAGTTCTCAAGTTGATTATGGAACATATTTCTCAACTCACAGCCACAATTAGAGACGAAACTGCACATCCGGATATTCTGGTGATATCCCGAATCTTCCTACCGAAACAAGCTGTTATTGGGGAATATATCTACAATCGCTGTCTCCAAGATCCAGAACGAGTGATTGTGCTGGCGGCTGGTTGTTCAGGAGATAAAGTATTTGACGAAAATCAACAGTTTCCTGTATATCGCTGGCCTAATGTTAAATACTGGGGTAGTGGCTGTTTAGGAAATGTTCTCAAGCCTTTGGTGAATATTATCTGCTCGTTTGTGCTAGCAATTAAACTTTATTTTCGCTATCACTACCGTTATATTGAATGGGGTCACGGCTATGACTTTCCTTCACTGTTGCTATTGAGCTATCTTTTACCGATTCGTTTTTTTATCTATGTGCATGGCAACGATCTTCTGAGTCCATTACATAATCCGGTGTGGCGATCGCTATTTAAATTAACACTTCATAGAGCCGAAGGCATTATTTGTAACAGTTCTTATACACAAAACTATCTCAGAACTGCTTTGCGATTAAATACCCCAACCCATGTTATTAACCCAGTAATCAGACCAGAAAAATTTGGCAATGCAACGTTAAATAGCCTTGATGATTTACGTGTGCGTGTGCGTCAAAGCTACAACATTCCCGAAACATCAATAGTTATTCTCTCGGTAGGAAGGCTAGTAAAACATAAAAGTTTCGATCGCGTAATTGATAATATTCCACTATTGCTAACTTTTGGGGTGGATGTCCACTACATACTTTGCGGTCAAGGGCCTTGTGAATCTGAACTGAAATCTCTCGCACATCGCCTGCGGGTAGATAAACGAGTCCACTTTGCTGGATATGTTCCAGAGAACGAATTAGCAGGTTATTATGCAGCCTGTGACATATTTGCTATGCTGAGTTTATTAGATACAAAACCTCATAATATAGAAGGTTTTGGTATCGTTTATTTAGAAGCAAGTTACTTCGGTAAACCTGTAATTGCTCCTCGTTTAGGTAGTGTTTTAGACACAGTTACACATGAGGAAAATGGGATACTCGTAAATCCTAATTCTGGTTATGAGGTTTTTCAAGCTTTTAATCGGTTGTGCAAAGACCAGCAGCTACGCGAACAGCTTGGTCGCAAAGGTAAAGAATTAGCTAATCGTAGAACTCTTCACCGTTCGCTGTATAAATCAGAAGCCAAAAACACGATTTTGTAAGAGACTTCCAATTAAAAAAACATCCCACCGTAGGGTAGCACAGCTGTGCTACCCTACAGCGCGATCTATTTACGATTTACTGAATTCTGAATTTTGCTGTATTTCCGGAAACGAGCAAGATTGCGGTGTAGAATCTCGCTTGTGATTCGGTTAATCTGCAATGAAAAATATCTTGTTTGCCATATCGCAATTTCTTGGATGGACTCAGCGAAAGCAATCTCTTCTTTTCACGGTTATTGGATGTTTTGCTGTATTGAGCGTGATGAGCTTTGGGAGAATGTATCTACTGGCTCAACCTGCTTCAACTCAACGTCCAGCAATGCTGAGTGTGAAAACACCAAATTTAGGGCGACACTTTCAAGAATTTGGGCGTGAAGGTTCAATCTTGATTTACGACTCCCAAAACAAGCGCACTTATGAACACAATCCTCAACGTAATGGAAATGCGATCGCTCCAGCTTCCACATTCAAGATTTTTAACTCTCTGGTGGCGCTAGAAACAGGTGTAATTCCTGATGATGTAGCCGTTCTTACTTGGGATGGAATTGGGCGAGAAATTGATGCTTGGAATCATGATACCAATTTGCGTCAAGCTTTTAAGAATTCAACTGTTTGGTTCTATCAAGTATTAGCGCGTAGGGCTGGATATGAAAGAATGCAGCAATTTATTAATAAAGTAGGCTACGGTAACCGTCAGATTGGCACCGCCGCAGACATCGATCGCTTTTGGCTACAACAGCCATTACAAATTACACCCAAAGAGCAAATTAAGTTTTTGCAACAGTTGTATCAAGGCGATTTGCCTTTCTCCCAACGAACAATAAATCTTGTCAAAGACATTATGATCCGCGAACAAACTCCTGACTACACATTGCGGGGAAAGACAGGGTGGTTAACGAGTTCCAAACCAAATATTGGTTGGTTTGTGGGTTATCTAGAACAAAACAAAAACGTTTACTTTTTCGCCACAACCCTTGACATGTATAAACCAGAAGATGCACCCGCCCGCATCGAAATTACACGACGCAGCCTCAAGGATCTGGGTTTACTGGCTGAAATTAATTAACCACCACCAACAATAGTAACCACTTCTAAGCGATCGCCAGATTGTACTTTTGTTTCTGGCCAAAATTGGCGGTGTAAGATTTCGCCGTTATACTCCACCGCCACCAAGCGAGGATTGAAACCCAACTGTTGCAGTAAATCGGGTAAAAGACTCTCAGACGAACAGCTACGGGTTTCACCATTTATCTGAACCGTAATCTCATTAGACATAAAGTGTGGGGACTGGGGAATGGGGACTGGGGAATGGGGCATTGGGCATTGGGCATTGGTTATTCACTTTGGACTAATAACTAATGACTAATGACTAATGACTAATGACTTTTTTAAAGTTCTGGTTTAATGCGATTGAGTTGGGAAAGCAAATATTGGGTTACTAGGGTAGGTTGTTCAGCTTGCATGAGCGATCGCACTACTGCTACACGTTCAGCTCCTGCATCGATGACATCATTAATATTATTTGCATCTATTCCCCCAATGGCAAACCAGGGAATTGAACAATTTTTCGCAGCATAGCTGACATATTCTAAGCCTGCTGCTGCCTTACCTACTTTTGTGGGAGTTTCATAAACTGGCCCGACGCCGATATAATCTACATTTTCCGCAATTGCACGTTGCATTTCTTCTTGATTTGTGGTAGAAAGACCTATTAAACGCTGGGAACCGAGTAATTGCCGAGCAACGGTGATGGACATATCTTGTTGTCCGAGATGCACTCCATCGGCATCCACCGCCAAAGCCAAATCTACGCGATCGTTAACGATAAACAAAGCACCGTAAATGTGGCATAACTGGCGCAGTTTCCTAGCTTGTTCCAGACGCAAAGAATCATCAGCGGTTTTGTCACGGTATTGTAGGAGTGTTAATCCACCTTTGAGTGCAGCTTCCACGGTGTTCAATAAAGTATCACTAGGGGAAGTAACAAGATACAAACGCGATCGCCATAATAATTGATGGCGTTGATGACCCATTAAATTACTTTCTAGGGTATACACCTGATAGCGCATCTGCTTACTAGCTTTAGCCATAGTTGGGTGATAAAGCTTGCCGTATTCTTCCAGCACTCGCAAGGCTTCTTCTATCCGACAAAAGTTAGCCTGCAACACCGATTTTATACTAGCTCGTTCTTCTTCCTGAGGATGGGTTAACTCAGTCCCAGGATCGCCTGGTGTATCCCGCGCCGCCCGCAATTCCGGGGTATGCCATTTGGCTACTTCTTGTCGCAAGCGCTTACATTCTAGGGACAACTGGGCATTATTCAATCCAAAGCGACACCATTCTTCAATAATTCGCAAGCCTTCACGAGCGCGGTCTAAATTGGCGTCTAAAATCCGGTAAACAACTTGCTGTACTTGCTCTTTTTGGCTGTATGGCTCGACCATTACAACAACCCCGTTAGTACTTT
Source organism: Nostoc sp. FACHB-973 (assembly GCF_014698115.1). GTDB lineage: Bacteria > Cyanobacteriota > Cyanobacteriia > Cyanobacteriales > Nostocaceae > Nostoc > Nostoc muscorum. Next base: position 143,744 of record NZ_JACJSJ010000001.1, on the reverse strand, counting down.
CATCGAAATGTGAATTATCATATGTCCTAGTAACCATAAGTTAATTAATTTGCTTCTTTTACTCGTTTTTTGACTAAATCTACGCAAAATAACGTATAAATCAGGTCATGTTAAATTATCCCATGTTCCTATAAGCAGCGATCGGGGTAGTTTGAGGCTACAGTTTAGCACTAAGGTTAGTCAAGTATTTTACGGTAGACTACGACCTCACAAAGAACTCCCGAAAGCGGATACAACACAAAATCCGCAGTCAGCAAAAGCAATAGCATCACCGAACAAGGCAAAAGTTGTACGATTTTAGATTTTGGATTTTAGATTTTAGATTATGCAAGAGTTAGTAAATAAGGTTTTTGGCATGATTCAGACGATATTTTAATTATCGGAATACGAATGAAGATTGCAGTTGATTAGGCACTCCAAGAAATACATCAAAAAAATTCCGATCTTGCATAGTTGCGGTGTAATTTACCAACTTCCAAAATCTCCCCCGTTTGCCCCAATTTATCCCACTCTTCTGGAACACCAATTATCTTACACAAATGTGCAGTTACTGAATCCATTAAAAAAGCTAGAGGAGAGTAGGAGTAAATGCAAAAATTAAACATGCCCAGCTCCCATTTTTTTTATCTCTAACTCTGTATTAAATATCTATCGCCAATTAGTGAATATATGAGTAATATTATCGGCATAATACTCTCTAAGAGTATAAGAATTTATTGTTAGTTATAAGGGGCTGTGTTAAATATGATTCTAATTAATGTGTTTTCTAAGTACCGTACAGTAGATTTTATGTCTGCAAAACGGGGGTTTATCGAATCAACAATGCTTTCAATCTGCCGAAGCCGGGTATTATTTTTGACTATGCTTTTGGGGTCGATAAGTATGGCGTTCCTGGGCACAAGCCTGAATAGTGCGATCGCTCAAATGCCATCAACACCAAATTCCGCACCTGTCGGTGAAAATACCAATTCTCAGATGAACGTGCTGTTTGTCAATCCCAATACTGGAGATGACGGTGCAGGTAATGGTAGCGAATCCGCTCCGGTGAAAACCATTACCCAAGCATTGCGATTAGCTAATCCTAATACGGTAATTATGCTCTCCACGGGCACTTATAGCACCGAGACGGGAGAGGTATTCCCCTTAATGCTCAAACCAGGTGTTTCCATTCAAGGCAACCCCAGTAATCAAGGCAAAGATATCATCATTCAGGGAGGCGGTGATTACTTAAGTCGCAGTTTTGCCGGTCAAAATGTGACAATTGTTGCGGCAAACCAAACGGTACTTACCGGGGTGACAGTGACAAACTCAAACCCTCGTGGTTATGGTTTGTGGATTGAATCTACCAATCCGGTAGTTGTGGAAAATAGCTTTACTGGTAGCACACAAGATGGGATTTCTATCAGTGGAAATGCTGCACCCGCCATTAGCAAAAATTACTTCCATCGTAATGGCGCCAATGGGATGACAATTGCCGGCAACTCCCGTCCCGAAGTGAAGGAAAATGTCTTTCACGAAACCGGTTTTGGCATCAATATTGCCCAAAATGCCGCTCCTGTAGTCCTAAGCAATCAAATTGAAAATAATAGAGCGGGAATTGTAGTCCAAGCGAATGCCCGCCCGATTTTACGGAATAATATTATTCAAGGTAGCAAAGAAGATGGTTTAGTAGCGATCGCCCAAGCAATGCCAGATTTAGGCAACGCATCTGAACCTGGGGGTAATCAATTTCAAAATAATGCCCGCTACGACATTAACGCCAGCGTCGCCAAGCAAGTGATTTCTGCTGCTGGCAATAACCTGGTGAGCGATCGCGTCACTAATAATGTAGATATCAAGGGTACAACAGCACCAGCAGCCGAAAATTCTCAACCTGCTCCTGTCGCCAACAATGTGGTGCAAGAAATACCAGCATCAGGAGAAATCACTTTCTCGGCTCCTGAAGTCTCAGAAACTACCAACGTCCCAACTAACAACAGTGTTTCAGGAGATAATCTTGTTCCTGCACAATTAAACAGTCAACTATTGCCATTGCAACCAGCTAGCGTGCAGCTTTCGCCCCCTATATCCAATCAACAACCACCTACCTCTAAAGTCGCCGGATTTCCTACTCCTAGCAGCTTGTCAGCTACTCGAACTGCAAATTCCACCCCAGCACAGCCGCCTGAGACACGGCAGTTCAATTATGTGCAGATTGATCCCAACACGGTTGAGTTTACTGCACCTCAGTATTCATCCAGTTCTGTAGCACAGCCAGCAGTTCCCAGCACTGGTAATCAAGCACTGTTGCCAGTTCCTAATGGCAATGTCCCCATTGACGATACTCGCAATCTGCCAAAAGTACCAGTTGCAAGTTCTACAAATATCTCCTACAGGGGAAACTCCGGAACACAGTACGGTATACGTTATCGCGTAGTGGTCACATTAGTAACAGATAAAGAGCGAGATTTAGTGCGATCGCTTGCTCCTGGTGCCTTTCCCACAGTTTGGGAAGGTCAAAAAGTGATGCAAGCAGGAGTATTTGACAGTGAATATAACGCTAAAGAAATGCTCAAAACACTATCTAGCAAAGGGTTAAGGGTCATTATGGAGCCGTTGAATTGATTGGGTATTGGGCAAAAGGGACGGAGGGGCACAGAGACAAGCCACTCCGTGTCTACGCATTTGAACAGAAGCAAAAAAGAGAGAGTGCGCTACCATCGATTTAGTCAGTTGTTGGATCAGAATTGATTGTGGCTACACCGCTCAACATAAACGAAGCCTTACTCCAAGAGGCGTTGGCACTTGACGACCACGCGACTATTGATTCTCTGGTTGAAACAGCACTTCGCGAATATATTCAACGTCGCCAGCGGCTCAAAGTATTAGACCTTTTTGGCACTATCGATTATGACGAAGGCTATGACTACAAGCAACAACGTCAGCAGACATGAGTGTTATTGTTGATACCTCTGTTTGGTCACTGGCTCTGCGTCGGAGAACGCCACCTAATTCTTCCCCTGCCATCACACTATTGCGAAATTTGATCACTGATGATCAGGCTGCCTTGCTGGGCGTGATTCGCCAAGAAATTCTTTCTGGAATCCGCAGTTTTGAACAGTTTGCCCGTCTGCGGGATTACCTTCGAGGCTTCCCAGATTTAGAACTCATGCCTGAAGACCACGAACTCGCCGCAGAGTTTTTTAATACCTGCCGCAGCAATGGCATCCAGGGTTCAAATACTGATTTTTTGATTTGTGCAGTTGCTCATCGTCGAAGCTACAGCATCCTCACCACTGACAATGATTTTCACAGTTTTCGGGCACATATCCCTATTATTCTATTGCCTGTTGACGGTTAGAAAATATCCTCGACAAACTCTTTGGGAAAAACGAGCGATCGCGCTTGGGCATGAGTTGGAGAGGCGATCGCTTCAGTTTTGTTTAAGTCCCCACTCCCCACTCCCCACTCCCCACTCCCCTATCCAGGTTTATGATCCAAACGAGTCGCTTGCTCTAGGGCGGCTTTTTCTTTGGCTCGGCGGGCATAGGGTTGTAATTGGGCGCGATCGCAACCTGTTAAAATACTCAGGTTTTCTAAGCTAATTCCCCGCATTAACATTTCTACTCGCCAGGTTTGTTGTGCTTGGGCGATGGCTGGGGGTTGTCCTTGGGGAGTTAATAATCCTTGACTCCATATTTGCCAACGTGTTTGAAGCTCTGATTCGGAAATTGGCTTGGCTGTTTCATTGAGAAACATGGCTGTTTGATTATCTTTACGACTTTTGAGCCATTTAATTAAAGGATTATTTGTGTAAGAGCCGTAGCGTTTGCCCAAAATCCACTGATTGACAGGTACTTGCCGGACAAATCCGGGAATTGTAATTTGCAGGAAGTGTCCTTGAGGATCATAGATTTGCTGCGATCGCTCTAAGCTAATTATTTCTGTGGCGGATAACCCAGCACCAAATAAAACATAAGCCAAAGCATAATCTCGTACTCCCGATTTCCTGGCTTGTTGCAGAATTTCATGAACTAAATTAGCAGGCAAATCAGCTACTTCTGTGGGCATTACGCTTCCTTGTAAAGAGTTAGTTGCTGATTCCGCTGGGGATGACATAGCTCCATGTAAAAACAACTCTACTAAATTCTCCAGAAAATCATTCCGATCTTCCCAAAGTTCATGAAATTCACTGGTAAATTCAATTACGGCATATCCCAAAATCATCCCATTGAGCAAACTGGCTAATTTCTCTGCGGGTAGATACGTATTTAAGTGTCCTTGCTCGATAATAGTAGCTAAATACTGCGCGACATAACGGTTTGCCTCTGTTACCCCCCTGCCTAAGGCACGGCGATTTTCCGCCGGGAATTGGTCGGCTTCCCCCACCACAGAGCGAACAAACTCTGGCACTCGTTCCAAAGCATGTAATGTATCACTTGCATAATCTTTCAGAGCTTGGTAGACATTACCGGGAGGAGTTGCCCGCCGTACCAAGGACTCACCGAGATTTTTGAAGGCTGCGGACTCTTCCAGCACAGCTAAAAGTAGCCCATGTTTATTGCCAAAATTCCGAAATAAAGTCACCTCGTTGACTTCAGCTTTTTCAGCTATTTGGCGGGTTGTGGTAGCGCTGACTCCCTGAGCAGTAAATAACTCAAGTGCAGCTTGGATCAAGCGTTGACGAGTTGATATGAGTTGAGAGGACATAGAAATATGCAAGTGATACTTGCACGAATATCAGAGTATTGCTAGGATAAAAATGTAAGCGATACTTGCTTGACTCTACTGTAACTAACTGCTGTACAGATTGGGAAAAACCCTGGGGAGAAAAGGCAAATCGCTTGATCGTCCATCAACAGGAATTTTTATGACTGCAAATTTTGGAGCGTTCGGCAAAGGCATCATCCCTGAGAAAGGAAATTCCCCCCAACTCAGTTGGACAAATGTAGTATTTTTTACTACATTTCATGTCTTAGCATTTCTGGCTCCTTGGTTTTTTTCTTGGTCGGCATTAGGTTTACTGGTGTTTCTCCACTGGTTATTCGGGAGTATTGGTATTTGCCTGGGATATCACCGACTACTGAGCCACAAGAGTTTCCAAGTTCCCAAGTGGTTAGAGTATGCGATCGCCCTGATTGGAGCGATGGCTTTGCAAGGGGGACCAATTTTTTGGGTGGGTGGACACCGCCAGCATCACGCCCACACCGAAGATATCAACCTAGACCCCTACTCTGCTCAACGAGGATTTTGGTGGAGTCATATGCTGTGGATTTTTTACCCACGTCCAGAGTTTTTTGACTATGAAACCTATCAAAAATATGCCCCCGATCTAGCAAGACAACCCTTCTATCGCTGGTTAGATCGCTACTTCTTACTGTTGCAAATTCCCTTCGGGCTGCTGCTGTATGCCTTGGGAGGATGGTCTTTTGTGATTTACGGAATGTTTGTCAGATGTGTCTTGCTTTGGCACTCAACTTGGTTTGTCAACTCTGCATCACATCTGTGGGGTTATCGCACCTTTGATGCCAATGATGGCGCTCGTAATCTGTGGTGGGTATCCCTCGTCACCTATGGAGAAGGATGGCACAACAACCATCATACTTATCCCCACATGGCGAAATCAGGCTTATCTTGGTGGGAAATTGATATTACTTGGTGGAGTATCAAAGTTTTGCAGACTTTAGGTTTAGCCAAAAAGGTTGTCTCCCATCCTCCTCAAAGTGCAACTCGCGGCTAGATTGCAACTGAATTATCATGGGTTTGTAATGCCGGCGGCGCGATCGGCAGTCGGCTTACTAGGCTGTTACGCATTTTAATTGCATATTTACATGACGATCGATCCTTCTAAACCTCGCCAGATAATTCTGCTAGTTATCATCACATTCAACCTCATTTCTACTTGGTTACACTACACAGACAATGCAATATTTTTGAGCCAGTATCCCGGTCCTGAGTGGTTCACTTCTGCTGGAGTAATTAGTGCTGTGATTGTGATGACTCCGGTAGGAATACTGGGATATCGGTTTTACACCGAAGGCATGTTTTGGTTAGCATACCTTTTATTAGCCTTATACTCAGTCACTAGTATTTCCAGTCCAGGGCATTATCTTTTTCCAATGGTTACTCCCATGTCTGGGAAAATGCATTTCCTAATTTGGTTAGATGCAATTATGGGACTATTACTTATAAGTTTTTTGCTCTGGTCTAGTCTTGTATTGAAAGAGAGGCGTAGTACATCAATTGCCAATTGATATCATACGTATGTCATTCATTCTAACTCAACTCAATGCCCAAATTTAGTTAAGTCTATTTGAACAAAATCTGTTAGTACCCATTTCACGATAAAATCGCAACGAATCACATCTGTGTAATACATCAAGCGTGAAAACTGACAGCATTTTTATCGCCTTTTTCAAGAATTTCCTAGCATCTTTTTTGAATTAATTGGCAACCCACCCCAAACCGCACAAGGTTATAAATTCTCTTCAATTGAAATCAAGCAAACTGCATTCCGTATAGATGGTGTTTTTCTGCCAACACAAGGGGAAGAAGCTCCGATTTACTTTGTTGAAGTCCAATTTCAAACCGATACAGAAATTTACTCGCGGCTAATTTCAGAAATTTCTTTATATTTACGTCAAAATCAACCGAAAAATTCTTGGCGGGGAGTAGTCATCTATCCCAATCGCAGTTTAGATACAGCAGACATCAAGAATTACAGTGAATTTTTTGCCAGCCAGCGCATAACTCGCATTTATCTTAATGAATTAGGTGAAACTGCATCATTGCCAGTTGGAATTGCTACGATGAAATTAGTAGTCGATGATGAGGATACGGCAATTATAGCTGCCAGAGAGTTAATAGACAGAACCCAGCAAGAAATCAACATTGAACCACAGCGGCGGCAGTTATTAGAATTAATAGAGACAATTTTGGTTTATAAGTTTCCAACTATGAGTCGGGAGGAGATTGAAGGTATGTTTGGGTTAAGTGATTTGAAGCAAACACGAGTTTATCAAGAAGGCAAGCAAGAAGGCAAGCAAGAAGGAGCGCGTGAAGAAAAGTTCAGAATGATTTCTTTGTTGTTGAGGTTGGGATTGAGTTTTGAACAAACAGCAAAAGAGTTAGGTTTGAGTTTAGAGGAGGTACAGCAAGAAATCCAAAAACAGCCTCCAAGTCAAAATACCTAAACAAAATTAATCACAACAGAATTCAGGAGTCAGAATTCAGAATTCAGAATTCAGAAGTAAAACAAGCTTGATACCTGACGTTGAGACGAATCGTTGCGTACTTCACTTTCCTTGAAATCCGCTGTACTTCAAAAAAATGAGAGGATGTAATTAAGATTATCAGTAAATAGTTTTTAATATTCTGACAATTTTTGGCGATCGCAAGCAATTTTGAATTTTTAATTTGTCGTATGATTTCCCTGTCTCCCATTCTCCAAGCTAGACTCTCTCAACCTTTAAAAATTGGCTCCTTTGAGGTCAAAAGCCGGGTTCTCCAGTCGCCTTTATCTGGGGTTACAGATTTGGTATTTCGTCGCCTTGTGCGTCGTTACGCACCCGATTCGATGATGTATACCGAAATGGTCAATGCTACCGGCTTGCATTATGTTAAACAGTTGCCCAAAATCATGGAGGTAGACCCCAACGAACGCCCAATTAGCATTCAACTATTTGATTGTCGTCCAGATTTCCTGGCAGAAGCAGCAATCAAGGCAGTTGCAGAAGGGGCTGATACTGTTGATATTAATATGGGTTGTCCGGTAAATAAAATCACTAAAAACGGAGGCGGTTCTTCTCTGTTACGCCAACCAGAAATCGCAGAGGCAATTGTGCGAGAAGTGGTGAAAGCTGTTGATGTACCTGTGACAGTGAAAACCCGTATTGGCTGGAATGACAAAGAAATTACGATTCTCGACTTTGCCAAACGTATGGAAGATGCAGGGGCAAAAATGATTACAGTACACGGACGCACCCGCGCTCAAGGATACAATGGTAATGCCCGTTGGGAATGGATTGCGCGTGTTAAGGAAGTACTTTATATTCCAGTGATTGCGAACGGAGATATTTTTTCTATTGAGGCGGCGGTGAAATGTTTAGAAGAAACTGGCGCTGATGGTGTGATGTGTTCTCGTGGAACTTTGGGTTATCCGTTTTTGGTGGGAGAAATCGATCGCTTCTTAAAAACTGGGGAAATATTACCGCCACCAACCCCAATTGAACGCTTGGAATGTGCCAGAGATCATTTACAAGCCTTGTGGGAATATAAAGGCGATCGCGGCGTTCGTCAAGCCCGTAAACACATGACTTGGTATGCTAAAGGTTTTGTCGGTGCTGCTGAATTACGAGGACAATTAAGTGTAGTTGAAACCGTAGATCAGGGTTTAGCAATGATTGACCAAGCAATTGCCAAACTGGTTAATGGTTATGAATTAGAAGAAGAAGCCGAAGATAATTTGGTAATGATTTGAAATATTGATTCTGACTCCTGAATTCTGTTAGCACAGCGGGGCGTAGCCCATTCTGAATTCTTCTTCAATACATTGTATATTTAATTAATCAAAGTGGAGGCTTGCAATGTTAGTTTCCAAACATGACGAAATTGTATCGATTCCCGAAATCCATTCTTTAGAAGATTTCATGGTAAATCCTCCAGATGGGATGGAGTGGGTGGATGGACAACTGGTAGAAAAAACAGGGATGACATTAAAACATAGTGAAATCGAATTGAGTCTTGGTTTTTACTGGAGAAGTTACATTAATTCTAATCAAGTAGGTGGCAAAGTTTACACTGAAGTACCTTGTCGCACATATAAACAAGGGCGTCGTCCTGATGTAGCTTATCTAACGCCGGATTTAGTAGCTCAATTTGGTAATGTTCCCACATTGCCACAAAGTTTTCCATTAATTGCAGAAATAGTTTCACCAACTGATTTAGCTGAAGAATTATTTTTAAAAGCCCAAGAATATTTACGGTCTGGTTGCGAGGAAATTTGGCTAGTATTTCCTGAGAGTCAGTTAGTTTTGGTCATGACTGATAATCAAGTTTTAGGGTTTAAAGCTGGTGATGTAGTTAGGACTCAAAAAATATTATTGGGCTTTAGTATAGCTGTAGACGAATTATTAGCTTAATAATTTGAATACAATTAATCAGCTATAGCGACCTTGATTTTCCAATCATTGTGGATTTTGATTCCTGACTTGTGAATCTTTACAGTAAAATTTATTTATTCCCCATAGCTACTGCCAGTCACCTTACCTCGAAAAACAATGTACTGGTAAAGGTTGTAAAACAGCATCACCGGAATGAGAAAGCCAATAAAAATGATCATAATCACCAATGAACTGGGGTCAGCGGCTGCTTCATAGATAGTAATTTTATTAGGAATGATGTAAGGGAAGACAATTAATCCCAAGCCGATGAACGACAACACAAATAGCAGAATTGTCCAAATAAAAGGCGCTCTTTCTTGTTTGCGATTCAGACTCTTCAGAAGTTGCCAAATCAACAAAACTCCCACCAAGGGAATGACTGCAAAGATATAAACTAAAGGTTGCTCAAACAACCGCGACCGCGCATTTTCATAAATTATGGGCGTTGTAATTGTAATGAAAATCGCACCAATTAAAGTTGTCCAAGCAGCAATTTTGGCAGTTTTATAGTGAGTTTCCTGCAATTCTCCTGTAGTTTTCCAAATCAGATAAGTTGAACCAATTAACACATATCCTTGAATCAAAGTTAAAGCTACCAAGACTGATGGAATATTTAGCCAGTCCCAAGTTGTACCAATAAAGTGTCCTGTATCATCAACATTAATCCCCGCCAGCACAGCACCAAGGGCGAATCCTTGACCGAGTGCAGCGATAAAACTTCCAGCACCAAAAGCGAAATTCCAAAATAATTTGCGGTTTGATAATTCACGAAACTCAAATGCCACACCACGAAAAATAAACCCAAATATCATTAAAAAAATCGGAATGTATAAAGCATTCAAAATTGTGGCATAAGCTAAAGGAAATGCACCAAAAAGGCCTCCTCCCATCAAAACTAGCCAGGTTTCATTAGCATCCCAAATATTGCTTAAACTAGTCATCAAAATGCTTCGCCGTTCTTCATCTGAGGAGGTAAGAGATAATATCCCCACCCCTAAATCAAATCCATCTAGCATTACATAAAGGAATAGGAAAAAAGCTAAAATCACAAACCATACTTGCGGCAAAAAATACTCTAGGGTCTCCATAAAATCTCCTATAAGATTGGGGACTGGGTATTGGGGACTGGGTATTGGGTATTGGGGACTGGGTATTGGGTATTGGGTATTGGGGACTGGGTATTGGGTATTGGGTATTGGGTATTGGGTTAGGAAAACTATTCCCCACCCTTTAGGGCGTGTTTTCAAACTACTTGTTTAGCTTCCTAACTTTTTAGATCCCCCTAAATCCCCCTTAAAAAGGGGGACTTTAAGAGACTCTTAGCCCCCCTTTTTAAGGGGGGTTGGGGGGATCTAAGACTTTGAAAACACGCCCCAGTCCCCAGTCCCCAGTCCCCAGTCCCCAATTTTCACTGCTGTGCTTCTACAGGGCGTTCATCTGGAACAAACTCACCAGGAGTAGTATCTACTGCGGGTTTGGTGGTTTCCATACCTGGAATTGGTAAGTCGAGATTTGGGCCTCTGCGGAGAATGCGGCTACCAAAGTATAAAACTGCGATAAATAAAAGGCTGTAGACTGTGGCAAAGGCAGTTAGTGACACTAAGACATTACTCGCAGGTAGACGAGAAGCTGCATCAACTGTACGAATTTGCCCGTAGAGTGTCCACGGTTGTCTTCCAACACAGCGCACAATCCAGCCTGATTCTACGGCAATGTATCCTAAAGGAGCTGCCAATATCCAAGCCCGCATCAACCACCGCTGTTGAGTAATATTTTCTGCTGAGAGTTTACCGCGTAACCATTGCAGGGTACTTAATAACATTAATCCCGCGAAGAAAAACCCAATGGCAATCATTGTGCGGAAAGCGTAGTAAATCAAACCCACTAAATGAGGACGATCTTCTGGTTTCCACTCCTTTAAGCCGCGCAGTGGTTCGGAAAGATTCTTTTTGAATTCCAGAATGTATCCCAGTGCATTGGGGACGGTGATTTCCCAATCATTTTTCTGGGCTTTTTCATTGGGTATGGCTACAAGACTCCAATCTGCCGGTTGTCCCGCAGGTGAAGATTCCCACTGTGCTTCCATTGCAGCGAGTTTTGTGGGTTGATAGTGATAGACTTGTTCGCCGCTCAAATGCCCGATGTATATTTGTAATGGGGCAACTGCGATCGCAGCTGCTAAAGCAATCTTCAATGAGCGTGAAAAGAAACCTGCATGGCGTTGTTTGAGAATATACCAAGCACTAATTCCACCAATCACAAACAACGAAGTTTCTAGTGTGGCAAAGAACATATGCAGCACACTATTAAGCATGAAGGGATTTAATATTGCTTGAAAATAATCGTGGACAATAAACTTGCCATTGACTAATTCCCCACCCGCCGGAGTTTGCATCCAGGAATTTGCTGTCAAAATCCATACGGTTGAGAGGTTAGCACCAACGGCAACTAAAATTGTTGAAAGATAATGAATAGCCGGATTAACCCGTTCCCAGCCGAATAACATAATACCTAAAAAAGCAGCTTCCAGCATGAATGCCCAGGAAGCTTCAAACCCAATCACACTACCAAAAAAATTGCCCGCCGCTTCCGAAAACGGTGCCCAATTAGTGCCAAACTGGAATTCCATCGGGATACCCGTTGCCACACCAATGCCAAAATTCAAGAGATAAAATTTAGACCAAAAGCGGGCATGGAGGTAGTAGTCTGGATTACGAGTCTTTAGCCATAGCCCCTCGACGATAACCAGATAAATTCCCATCCCTGTAGTCAGCACAGGCCAAAGCATATGGAATATCGCAGTCAGCGCAAATTGCATCCGTGATAGCACCACGGAATCGGATAAAAATTCCATGAATATTCTCCATTAGCTAGTCCCCTTCTTAGAATAGACGTTGTGGGGCTGTTGACAATACACCAAAAGTTTATACTTGTGTAGGTTTAGCCAAGGTTGAATGAAAGTATTTATTGCTCGTCATAACCAATGAAGCTATAGAATTGAAAAAATAGTTTTATCTATTTGCCAATTGACTATAGACTTTTTTTAATGTCATGAATCAACCCCTTCTTCGCTTTCTTGTTACTAACAATTATAAAAATTTATCTTTAAATCAGATAGTTATACTCAAAAATCTGAATATTTTTATAGGTTCAAATGGTTCAGGTAAAAGCAATTTCATCAGCTGCTTAAAATTTTTAAAAGATAGTCTAACTAAAATTCCTGATGAAAGTCGAAGCGTCAGTAGTTTTGAAGATGCAATTACCCAAATTGGTGGTAATAGAATTTTAGATGTTAGTGTAGAAAGTCCTGCTAGAGTAAGAATTGCATACTGTTTTAGTTTTTCTCACAATTCACAAATTGATACACCTACAAGAGATAGCAGCATACTTGATTTAAAAATTTTTGTTAATAGAGATCAGGCAAGAGGTGTTAGTATCGCAGAAGAATATTTATATAGTGGGGAAAATTTACAGGACTCAACTTCATTTCCCTTTTATTATTATAAGTTTCATGACAGAGAATTTGGCAAAGGGGCTGTATCAGTTTATGATGCACCAGGTCAGCCAAAAACTCATTTTGAAGGTTTAGATAATATACCAAGTAATTTTTTAGGACTTACTGCTATACCTAGATTGCTTGAAGATAGCCAATATCCTCCTGAAAATACACCTGTTTATAAAATTAGAAGAGATTTAATTGAATTAATCTCAAAATGGCAGTTTTATAATGCCAATAATATGGATTTAAATCTTATTAGAATGGCAGAGCCTAAAATAGGAGGAAGTGATATTTATTTATCGCCTTCAGGAGATAATTTACCTCTAGTTTTGGATAATTTAACTCTGCAAAATATAGATTTTGAGGAGAGTATTAACCAAGCAATGAAGGCTATCTTACCAAAGACTCGTCGTCTTAGACCTATCCGTTCTGGTCGTTTGTCTTTGACATTAGAGTGGTATTTTCATGACATCAAAGAAGCCTTTTATCTCAATGAAATGTCAGATGGAACTGTGCGGATGCTTTGTTGGGCTACTATATTACATTCACCAGTTCTTCCTTCATTACTAGTAATTGATGAACCAGAATTAGGATTGCACGTATCATGGATGCCAATTTTAGCAGAGTGGATTAAAAAAGCTGCTGGCAAAACCCAAGTAATTATCACTACACACAGCCCCGATCTTTTAGACCATTTCACAGATTGTTTAGAAAATGTTTTTTGTTTTTATTCAGAAGATAAAACGCATTTTTCGATAAAAACACTCTCCAAAGAAATGCTTAATGACAAGCTAGAACAAGGATGGGAATTAGGTGATTTATACCGTGTTGGCGATCCCAGTATTGGAGGATGGCCGTGGTAGTATGGGTTTTCGCTGGGGGTGGGGAAGCTGAAGTTAGAGGACTAATTCCTTTTTTAGAAAGAAACTTTCCTGGATGTTCATTTAAACGAAAAACACCAATTAATCAGAAACCTGGCCCCAAACCTAATAAGATAAATAGTTATGGAAGGACAGGTCAGAGTTTAATTGAGCAAATCAAGCGAGAGCTATCTATTGCTTTACAATATGAACCCAATGTATGTGATTTAATTTTAGTTTTTGATGATTTAGATTGCCGCGATCCGATACGGGAAAGAGAAAGAATATTGTCAGCGATATCAGCATATTCTGATATTCCAATATTTATTGGGTTTGCTGCTCCCGAACTCGAAGCTTGGATTATCGCAGATTGGAATAACTCAGTAGCTCAACATCCCGACTTCAGAGGTAGACATCAGCGTATGCGTTGGTGGCTGAGTACGCAAATCAATATTCCTTTTGATAATCCAGAATCCTTTAGTGAGTACAATCTTGAAAGAGATTGTTGTCAAGAAAAACTATCACAAGCGCTAATCGATTCAAGTGTTCTAGATGAATTTGATAGCAGTTCAACGCGCTTTTCTAAAGGATTGCATACACCTGAGCTATTAGCGTATCTCAATCTATCTGAAGTTCAACGAAAATGCCCTTTATTTCGTGAACTTTATAACTATCTTAATAATTTTTGTAGTTCTTCATAAATATTGAAGCCGATTTACAAGTTTCAATCCCTAATAGGGATTTTAGTTAATTGCAATGATATAAGATAAACCTTTTATAAGGTTCATAATACCTGTTTCAATCCCTAATAGGGAGTTTAGTTAATTGCAATTAAAAACTCTAATGAAATCGACAAATTTGCTACAAGTATGTTTCAATCCCTAATAGGGAGTTTAGTTAATTGCAATTAATGGTAAGGATGCTAGTGGTAGCGCTTCTTTTGGTTTCAATCCCTAATAGGGAGTTTAGTTAATTGCAATTAAAACAATAAACGTCCTAAGTTAGGGGTTTTATATGTTTCAATCCCTAATAGGGAGTTTAGTTAATTGCAATCTCCCTCCACGACCAACAGTTAGGGCAAATTCAGCGTTTCAATCCCTAATAGGGAGTTTAGTTAATTGCAATTTAGGACTGATTAGAGCCAACGGCGAACGGCTTCAGCGTTTCAATCCCTAATAGGGAGTTTAGTTAATTGCAATTAGCCTGGGATGAAATTAGGGTAGTATGTTACGCAGTTTCAATCCCTAATAGGGAGTTTAGTTAATTGCAATCCCCTATTTTGTATGGCAGGATAAACAAAAACTCGTTTCAATCCCTAATAGGGAGTTTAGTTAATTGCAATCTGTGGAACTGGTGGCGCTGGTAAGTGGACTTTGTTTCAATCCCTAATAGGGAGTTTAGTTAATTGCAATCACCTCAGTTTGACATATTGGCATTCAAGGCGTTATGTTTCAATCCCTAATAGGGAGTTTAGTTAATTGCAATGGTATCTATTGCAAACTCACACCAGATGTACAGTTTGTTTCAATCCCTAATAGGGAGTTTAGTTAATTGCAATCAAAGATTGATAAATAGCAGAATAAAGCAAGGAATGTTTCAATCCCTAATAGGGAGTTTAGTTAATTGCAATGAATAGAATTCCCCAGCAATTATTAAGTAAATTACGTTTCAATCCCTAATAGGGAGTTTAGTTAATTGCAATTGATATTGGTGCTAATACTGTTACTAATCAGTTTACGCGTTTCAATCCCTAATAGGGAGTTTAGTTAATTGCAATCTAAAACCTCTTGATTCATTGTTCGGCGCTACAGTTGCGTTTCAATCCCTAATAGGGAGTTTAGTTAATTGCAATTCATGCCCTTCGTGACGACAGCGCTAAAGTCGATAGGCACTGTTTCAATCCCTAATAGGGAGTTTAGTTAATTGCAATCTCGAATGCAGTCTTACGTAAGCTTTGTAGCATGTTTCAATCCCTAATAGGGAGTTTAGTTAATTGCAATTCCTGTTGTTCTAGTAAATAGACAGCATTCCTTATATGTTTCAATCCCTAATAGGGAGTTTAGTTAATTGCAATGTTGCTGCACTCAAATCTCGCAAGGGCGAAGGACAGTGGGTTTCAATCCCTAATAGGGAGTTTAGTTAATTGCAATTACGACTACACCCCTGAAGATGCACGTCGTATTCTATGTTTCAATCCCTAATAGGGAGTTTAGTTAATTGCAATAACCAGCTTTACCTGAGGGAATTTAACTTGAAGGGATGCGTTTCAATCCCTAATAGGGAGTTTAGTTAATTGCAATCTTTGTCGCCCTTCCTAGCTACCGCTGAGTGCATATTTTCGTTTCAATCCCTAATAGGGAGTTTAGTTAATTGCAATCAATCTGGTAATCAATCAGTTCCCGGTGGTCAGCCAGTTTCAATCCCTAATAGGGAGTTTAGTTAATTGCAATACACCTCAGTATGAGATATTAGCATTTAAGGCATTATGTTTCAATCCCTAATAGGGAGTTTAGTTAATTGCAATGAAGATTGCAGCTTCCAGTTCCTCGTAAAAAATCGTTTCAATCCCTAATAGGGAGTTTAGTTAATTGCAATTTCAGGTCAGTTTGAATTTTGTGCAAAGAAATCTGTTTCAATCCCTAATAGGGAGTTTAGTTAATTGCAATTTGATGTCACAAGTACTATGGGCTGGGTTACCAATTGTTTCAATCCCTAATAGGGAGTTTAGTTAATTGCAATTCCTCTTTCAAATCCTCTGATTTCTTGCCCCAAAGAGTTTCAATCCCTAATAGGGAGTTTAGTTAATTGCAATCAGCGGCGACGGGACTGCCGTATTACATCAACGCGTTTCAATCCCTAATAGGGAGTTTAGTTAATTGCAATTATAAAATGCTGTAGCTCCAAATCAATTGCTTACGTTTCAATCCCTAATAGGGAGTTTAGTTAATTGCAATTCTATTGGCGACTCAATCAGCATACGATCTTGCAAGTTTCAATCCCTAATAGGGAGTTTAGTTAATTGCAATGTGATTATGTCTACCGCAGTCCGTAGGTCACCAAAGTTTCAATCCCTAATAGGGAGTTTAGTTAATTGCAATGGCGATATCGCCACTGCCACTGGCATTGTCAAGGCTGTTTCAATCCCTAATAGGGAGTTTAGTTAATTGCAATACACACTATAGGTCAAAATCGATGCACTCTAATGGTTTCAATCCCTAATAGGGAGTTTAGTTAATTGCAATTCAAGCTCAGAAGTTAGGGTTATCTCGATCTATTAGTTTCAATCCCTAATAGGGAGTTTAGTTAATTGCAATGGTGGTAGGGGAGATAAGATCGATAGGGTATTATGTTTCAATCCCTAATAGGGAGTTTAGTTAATTGCAATTGATGCCAGACCATCATGTGGTCATAAGTATCATGTTTCAATCCCTAATAGGGAGTTTAGTTAATTGCAATGTGGTAGCTAGGAAGGGCGACAAAGCAGATTAAGTTTCAATCCCTAATAGGGAGTTTAGTTAATTGCAATTCAACTGTCAGGAGCTACCCTGCTAGCTTAGATGTATCAGTTTCAATCCCTAATAGGGAGTTTAGTTAATTGCAATCCTAACGATACTTGCATTGGGAACCGCTATTGCAGATGTTTCAATCCCTAATAGGGAGTTTAGTTAATTGCAATGTAATTTCTCGTGTACTTGCGCCACATGCAACATTTGTTTCAATCCCTAATAGGGAGTTTAGTTAATTGCAATCATCCCTACCGCGTTTACCGCTAACTAAGGACTAAGTTTCAATCCCTAATAGGGAGTTTAGTTAATTGCAATTTGAAGCGCTGTCTTACTGTAGCAACTGTATTGGGAGTTTCAATCCCTAATAGGGAGTTTAGTTAATTGCAATTCTTTTCGGCGATGGACTTCTCTACCTCTTTGGCGGCGTTTCAATCCCTAATAGGGAGTTTAGTTAATTGCAATCGCCGACACCAGAAAGGCTTGCTGTATTCGGTTTTCAAGGTGCAGTTGCGCGGATGAAAGAATCATAACACAGCAAATGGTATTTACACAAGATGCAAATCGCTGAAACCCAGTCTCCGTAAGGTGCGCGGATGGTTTAAAAGTCCTATAGTCCTCAAAACCTTGTACACATTGAGATGCAGACATTTTTTGCTTGTTTTGATTTTCTACAGCTACCCATCCGCGCATTTGGCAACGAAATTAGTCTAATTGCTGAGGGCTACCACCATTAAAATAAGCGATCGCACCTTCTAACCCTCGCCTGTATAACCTCTAACTTACCAAATCAGGGAACACTTCTTGCACGGCAGGATGCACTAATTTATGATTCTGCACATTCACACCTTTAGCTAAGGCTGGGTTAACTTCCAATGCCTTAATTCCCAAATTCGCCAACTGCACAACATAAGGTAATGTACTATTATTGAGTGCCTGAGTTGCTGTCCAAGGTACTGCTCCTGGCATATTGGGAACGCCATAATGCACCACGCCCTCTTCAATGTATACCGGATTTGTGTGAGATGTGGTATGTAAGGTTTCCACACAACCGCCTTGGTCAACAGCAACATCAACTATTACTGAACCAGGATACATTTGTTTGACCAATTCGCGGGATACTAAGATTGGTGCCCTGCGTCCCAGTACTAAAACTGCACCAATGAGCAAATCTGCTTCCTTAACTGCGGCTTCAATATGAGCTGAGTTGCTGTAAAGCAATTCGACTCTAGAGCCAAATAAGGTTTCTAAGTAAGACAACCGCTCCACACTCACATCTAAAATCTGCACGCTAGCACCCATACCCACGGCAATTTTAGCTGCTTCTGTGCCGACAACACCGCCACCGAGAATTACTACTTTACCTGGTTTAACTCCAGGTACACCTCCCAAAAGCACACCTCTACCGCCTTGCTGACGTTCTAGAAATCTCGCCCCAAATTGTACCGCAAGCCGACCGGCAATCACGCTCATGGGGGTGAGTAAGGGTAGTCTGTTAGCGCCTGGTTGTTCTACAGTTTCGTAAGCGATCGCACAAGTGCCACAATCAATTAAATGCTCTGTTAATTGGCGATCGGCTGCTAAGTGTAAATAAGTAAATAATATCTGCCCTTTCTGCAAAAAATTATACTCAGATTTCAGCGGCTCTTTGACCTTCACAACTAATTCCCGATTCCAAACCGCTTCTGGTGTGGGAACAATTTCGGCTCCAGCACTTGTGTAGTCGTCATCTGTGAACCCAGCACCACTACCTGCTTGTGTCTGGACGAAGATGCTATGACCATTTTCTCGCAGCACCCGCACACTCGAAGGACTTAAACCTACCCGAAATTCTTGATCTTTATTTTCCTTGGGGACGCCGATTTCCATATATCGCCTCAGATAATTTTTTTTGTTTAACTGTAGCCTGCCAATCTCAAGCTTGCTACTGAACTATTGCGGATAGCTGTATTAGAAGTAGCTATTCTCAATCTTGAGCCTGTCAATTTAATCTGAATAGCTGTAAACTCTTACCCTTGACTATTGCCCAAGTATTTATACAATATATAAAGAATAGTAACAATTTATTAAAAAGGCGGTTGTATGGCTCCCTTTTAGGAAGCTGTGGCTGAATTTCTCAAGTCATCTTGGCATTCAAGCACTGCGATCGCTCATCATCTCCCAAAACAGGCCAAAGGTTAAGGAAAAAAAGAAATTAATTCCTTTAGCTTTATATCAACTCCGTTTAATCACTTATCGTTAAAATTTCTGTGCGTACCCGTGTCCCCGTGTCCCCGTGTCCCCGCATCAGTCTTAGTGATAAAACCGGACATGATATTACCCCTTGCCTGACCAATACCACACAGTCCAATATTAAGTCCCGTTTGCCGAAAAGAGGTTTCTAAAAAATGACACAACCACAACCGACAATTACACCTAAACTAGACCAGCCTAAATTTGGCTTTAACGAATATGCTGAGCGCTTGAATGGTCGAGCTGCAATGATTGGCTTTGGCTTGATGTTGGTGATTGAATACGTCACCAATCAAGGGGTGCTATCATGGCTGGGTCTGAAGTAGTGCCACCAACAAGCACACAAATTGTAAGCTAGTATTTAGGAGAGTTTCAACCAGCTGGAACAACCAGTTGGTTTTGACTTTAATATATTGATAGCCAAGTACTTCGCCCTCAACACTTTAATTAGATTTATTCGTAAATTGTTGCCGTAGAATGTAACCAACAGAGGAATCCAAATACCTATTACTGACTGAAATATCCGCAACTTGCAACTAGCACATGTAAGAAGGTTAATGAGTAGACTTCCTCCCCTACTCAAGAAAGTCATATTAAATTAGTTTATGCCTTTCATGAAAAAGGCAAAATATGGGTGAGGTATTCTTGGTAAATATACACAAAAGGTAAACTGGAACCAATCAAGCTGTGATGAACGCTGTATTACCTCGTTTTTTGAAGTCAACCTACCGAAAAGAACCACTAATCACTATATTGATTACGATGGGACTGGTAGATGCCCTGATTGGCGGATTGGATGATAGCTGGTCGTTGTTTGCTTTTGGTTTGGGAACGGCAGGGATAGCACTAGGCTTGAAGTTATGGCGTATCCAACAGCGTCGTCCTTTACCAGAGGAGCCTGTAGTACAACATTACTTGCCCTCTCGTTCTTCTAGTCCGCCTTTACCAATGCTAAGCGTTTCTAAGAAAAAACCACCTCTTTAGGGAGTGGTGAGTTAAAAGTTAGGAGTTAGGAGTTATGAGTTATGAATTATTACTCCTAACTCGATATATTTTGTTTGTATATGTTTTTTTATACCTAATCAAAAAGTGAGGAAAAATAGTGAGGAGTGAGGGAAGAGGTGGGGGTAATTTCTGGCGTCGGTATATTATCTTGGCTTTTATGGCAGCTGTTGCCCTTCCAGTAACCACTTGGGAAGGGTTTTATATTCGTCAGGCTGATGCTGCTATTGAATTTGCACCAAACTCCGAAACTACAAATAATTTTGCGAATTTTCAGCTACTTTACAGCCTCAAAGGACATAACGGAACCGTTAAATCCCTGGCGTTCACTCCAGATAGCAGAATTCTTCTTAGTGGAGGCGCAGAAAACGAGGGTATAATTCGCCTTTGGAATCCAGCCAACGGCAAAAAATTAGGGGATATTAACAAAGCACACAAAACCGCTGTAGAGTCTTTAATAATGTCGCCAGATGGTCGAACCCTCGTCAGTTGTAGTACTGACAACACGATTAACCTCTGGAATGTGAAAAATTTTAAATTTAGCTTTAGCCGCTCTTTTGTAGGACATACCAGTAACGTATTATCTTTAGCGGTATCTCCTGACAGTAAAGTTTTGGTTAGTGGAGCTTTAGATGGAATCCGCTTGTGGGATTTGTTACAGCAGCGCCCACTCGGTACTTTAGTACGCTTTAACAATTTAATTTATACCGTAGCCATTAGTTCTGATGGGCAAACCTTGGCTAGTGGCGACAATAAAGGTGTAATTAAGCTGTGGAGCCTGAGTAGTGGTAAATTAATTAGTGAATCAGTAGCTCATACTAATTCTGTTACTGCCGTTAGCTTTACACCAGACGGACAAACATTAGTTAGTGCTAGCCGCGATCGCACCGTTAAAGTGTGGAATGTTAATAGTGGAGAATTACTCCGCACTCTTACAGGACATAATAATTGGGTAAATGCGATCGCCATTAACCCAGACGGAGAAACCCTTGCTAGTGCCGGCAGAGATGGCATTAAGTTGTGGAATATAACGTCAGGTGAGTTAATAAATACATTGACTGGAAATACCGATTGGGTAAGTGCGATCGCTTTTAGTCCAAATGGGCAAATATTAGCCAGTGGTGGATTCGATCAAAAAGTCAAGATTTGGGGAGTTCCAGTCAAACGTAAATAACATCTGATGAAGCTTGGATATCAAAGTCTTGTGAATCTTACCTAAGATATCTTGAAGAAGAATTCAGAAGTCAGAATTCAGGAGTCAGAATCAAGACGCTCGATGACTCGCTAACGCTTCGCTATCAGTCGGGGATTCAGACCCACGACTGATTGAAGACCACCAAATCGTAGATTTGGTGGGGGTCTTAAACCCGGTTATTCATTCGCCAGTCATACAGAATTCATTCTGAATTCTGACTCCTGACTCCTGAATTCTGTTTGATAAAAGAATGGGATATTTTCATTTTGAAACTCTGATTTAGAGACAGCAAAATGGCTAAAGATGTTTTCCATCAACAGGTAAAAAAAGCATTAATTAAAGATGGTTGGATAATTACTCACGATCCTTTTACAATTCGCATTAGTGAAGCAATTAAACTACAAATAGATTTAGCGGCTGAAAATGCGATCGCCGCAGAACGTAATACAGAGAAAATAGCTGTTGAAATTAAGAGTTTTATTGCAGATTCAGATATCAGTGAATTTCATACTGCACTCGGACAATATCTCAATTACTGCCAAGCTTTAGAAGAACAAGAAGCAGACAGAATTCTATACTTAGCTGTCCCTAGCGAAACTCATCAAGATTTTTTTCAACTCTCCTTCGTCCAACGTACCCTTCAACGTTACCAAGTTAAGTTAATAGTATACGATCCTAAACAGGAGGAGATTAAGCAATGGATAAGATAAAACATTATCGACAACTAATAAAACAAATATTGACAGAACATGCACAAATTACAAATAACACCGATACAGTCAATTCCCAACTAATTATTGATAGCGAAAACGACCATTATCAATTAGCTTACGTTGGCTGGCAAGGAGATAAGCGAGTGTTTGGCCCGGTTATGCATTTTGATATTCAAAATGGGAAAATATGGATTCAGTATAACGGTACAGAAGAGTCTGTTGCTGAACGATTGGTTGAGTTAGGTGTACCCCGTTCTGATATCGTCATTGGGTTTCATTCTCCTTTTAAGCGCCAATTTACCTCTTATGCTGTGGAGTGAATGTTGGGTTTCGCGTGTATTGAAATTACCACTAGCTTCGAGTTGATAAATAACTGCAATCATAAACCAAGGAATATCATTCACTCTTTCTACTTTATAGCGAGCGCAATTGTCCATAATCCAATACGGTTCAGTTACAGCAGTTTTCATCTATTTGCACCACATCTGTCGTAGGGGCGCAAGGCTTTGCGCCCCTACCGCGTGGTCTATTTAGCTGAAAATTACTGAACCCCAACGAAACCAGCTTGCTCAATTGCTTTTTGTCCCTGTTCAGTTAATAAAAGTTTGGCGTAGGCATCCCCTATTTGCTGTTCTCGCCCTTTATTCTGCTTAATAATCACAAACAAGTCAGCAGTAATTGGATAGCTACCATTTCTAATAGCCTCAGTATTTACTTGATTACGCTGACGTAAGCAATTTTCCGGTGACACCAGAGGTTCACGGTAGGGGGGAATTAACTCACCAGAAGTGCGACCCAATGGCAAAGCCTTCACACTACACTGAGGTATCACTGAACGAGCAGAGGCGTAATACACGCCACCAGGGGTTTTGCTGAGTTGGCGCACTGCATCTGTAGTCGAGTAGACATACTGTACATTGGAGCTAGATGCTTGCCCCTTCGAGTTGTTATTGCTAGAGAATATTACTGTATCTGCGTTTTCTGGTCGTTGAGATAAAGGTGTAATGGGCAGATTTGGCCCGCCTACTTGCTCCCAGTTAGTAATTTGCCCGGAATAAATCTGCTGCAATTGGTCAACAGTTAAACCAGGTACTTTCAGTGATGGATTGACCACCACTGCTATTCCATCAATACCTACCTGACGTTGCTCAAGGGTGAAGCCTCGTTGTGTTGCAATTGCTTTTTCTTCATCTGTGAGGGGACGGGAAGACTGAGCAAAGTCTAGTTGTCCATCAAGCAACATCCGAATACCTGAGCTAGAACCAGGGCTATTCTTAGCAGGGTCTACATAGCGTAATTGTAGTTCAGGGCGATCGCTTTGGATCTGAGAATCTACCAATTGCCGGATAGATGCCCAAGCTGTACTACCACCGTAGTTAAATGAGCCTGTGGGGACATCGGTAATTGTCTCAAAAGTAGATCCCCCACTAGAAGGAATCTTTAAACTTTGATTAGAAGAGTAAGAGTCAGCACTGCCACGGGATAGTAAGTTTGGCTTGAGTAACCACCAAAGCAATCCGCCAATAACCATCAGTGTCAGTACTTTACCAATAATCAAACCTCTAAGAAAGAGGGCAATTTCACCGTTAATTAAAGCTTTTTTTTGGTTTGTATTGTCCATATCTTTAATTTTTTTTTATTGATTGTATTCATACTACAGGAATTTCTCAGTATTTACACTATAAAAATGTCTCGATATTTTAAGTTTTAAGTAAAGCTTGAATCAGCCACTTAATACCCAGTTTTTTAACTACTGTAAGTCTGGCATCTTATATACCAGTATCTTCTCAACTAAGTCCTTCCAAGGAGGGAATAACCTAATCAAAGTCGTCTTTCTTAAGGACGATTTAGGACGATTTAAAGCTTTTATACATCAGCTACTACTTGTCAAACATCTTCCAAATAACTAAGTCTGCGGGAATAAACCAAACTATATTAAAAAACGTAAATATGCCTAAAACCCTTATAAAGGATGAAGGACAAATGACAAATGATCATTCCCGTGAGTTACCTTTATTTGCGTCGCCTTAGTTAGATGATTAACTGGTTGTAATGTGGTTAAATTTAATTTGCTGGGTAGTATTTGCAATGGTGCAATTGCTTTTATCAACTCCTCTTTGGGCGGCTAAGGTATTGATATTAGTTAAACGTGACTCATGAATAAATTTTTGGATGATATTTTTGAATTGAGTAGGTTGGTATGGGAGGGATGTACTTGTATTAAGAAATGTATAGATTACAATAATTACTATCAAACTAGTGCTAGCACCAAGTCCGATCCCCAGTAACAAAATAAAATTTCTATAAGCTAGGAAATAGCTATCGACAGTATTTTGCTTTAGACGACCAGATTGTGATGACTCTAATTGGGGCAAATCAGAATCAAGCGCTTGCAGAGCTTCTGCGGCGCATTGGTAACGCTGACTATGGCGATCGCAAACCATTCTGTCTAAAATATCTGCGAAACCGTCGCTTACCTGCGCGTGATGACGCCAGATAAGTTCTCCGCTATTGGGATCTTCTTGTAATTGGTCAGGCATTAAGCCTGTGAGAGCTTGAATGCCAATCATACCTACTGCATAGATATCGCTGCAAAGCTTTGGTTTTCCTTTAGCCTGTTCGCTTGGCATATAACCAGGAGTTCCGACTACAACCGTTAAACCGGCTCCTAAAGCACCAATTTTTTTAATACTCCCAAAGTCGATTAACACAATCTTGCCATCGGAGTGCCGCCGCATTAAATTTTGGGGCTTAATATCTCGGTGAATGATGTTATGTTCATGCACGAAGACTAACACTTCTAAGATGTCTGTTAATAAATTCAAGACTGCATTTTGGCTCAAACGTTGACCTGGGATAATTTCTTGAGTCAAAGGATGACCGTCAATATATTCTTGGACTAAATAGAAATCACCATCTTCATCAAAATGGGCAAACAGTCTCGGAATTTGCTCGTGGTCATTGCCTAGCTGATATAAAACTTCTGCTTCTCGGGCAAATAATTTTTTAGCGATCGCACCAACAGTAGGATTAGGATCTTTTGGGTGGAAATGTTTGACAACACAATGCGGTCGCCCTGGTAAATCTAGGTCTACAGCTAAGTAGGTATCGCCAGATCCTCCGCTTCCCAACTGTTTGAGAATCTCAAAGCGATTCCTAAGTGTTTTTCTGACAAGAGAATGTTGATATCTGTTACGTATTGTAGTTGTACGTATTGCACTTGCTAGCGAGTAATTTCCGCCAGATTCTGGGCTTCCCAACACTTTAACAGTCTCAAAGCTACTCCTGAATGTTTTTCTGATGAGAGGATTCTGGCTCATGTGGCGTATACTATCTGCTAATTGCTGACCATTCAGAGCTTGTCGGAGCTTGGGTAATACGATGAATATTTACCGCTTGATTTTTTAGTTTTGAGGCAATCATCTTCCCAGAGTTCATATACTTTAGGGCAGTTTTATGGTTTGCCGCTTAAATTATTGTTTATTTAACATTACAAAGACTTATTGAATAATTTTAGCAAAAAATAACCTTAGTTAAAATAAATTTTTCCCTGCTTCATATGATGGTAGGCTTGAAATATTTTTCAAACTTCACCAGCCTAGTCAGTGACTTGAAACTAGATTTCTTAAATCAAAGATCCGTAATTTTAAAAATGTATCAAGGAATACTAATTAATTTCCTGCCTATGGAAAGTAGAATTTTTATGATGCTAGTAGCCAAATAGAATAGTATGGTGATTTAAATTACTGCTTAGGTCTTTTAGATGACTTTTAGCTTGAAATTGAAGTTTTAACCGAGAAATAGACAAAAATTATACAAGCTTTGAGACATAAAGTAAATACAAGACTCGAACCAATTAAAACTCAATGTTTGGGTGAGCTATCAAAATAAAAAAGCCCCCCAAAGGGAGCTGATCAAGTTGTTCGCGTGGAGTGAACAACTAATAATTAATACTCACAGTAAATACAGTAATCCGAACAAAATAATCCAAATCACATCAACAAAGTGCCAGTAAATTTCAGCAGCTTCAATGCCAAAGTGTTTTTCGCTACTGTAATGACCCTTAACGCGCGATCGCCACAACACGGCAACAATGGCTAAAACGCCGATGGTAACGTGCAGTCCGTGAAAACCAGTCAAAACATAAAATGCACTGGCAAATAAATTGGTAGTTAAACCAAATTCTAAATGAGTATATTCATATACTTGTCCTGCCAAGAAAATAGCACCCATTGCAGCGGTAATTGCTAACCAAATCCGCGCACCCCGCGTATCATTCTTTTTGATAGCAGTGTCAGCATTGTGCATGACAAAACTACTAGAAATTAGATTGATGGTATTAACTCCGGGTAGCAATAGTTCTAATTCTGGGGTACCTGCTGGAGGCCAAACAGGTAAGGTAGCACGGAAAGCCAAGTAGGCTCCGAACAGCCCCATAAAAATCATCCCTTCAGCAATCAGGAAGACAAACAGCCCAAACAGGCGATGATCTGGATGTTCTTCATGATGACCAACTGTTGCTTCTGCTGCGTGGTGATGATTCAGTTCAGTTTTAGCTGGGTCAATTGTCTGACTTTGCATGAATCTTGATAAATGTAGGTGGGGAGTGGGGAGTGGGGAGTTAGGAGTTAGGAGTTAGGAGTTAGGAGTTAGAAATTTTGAACTAACAACTTTACTCAAGTCATAACTCATCACTCATAACTCATAACTCCTAACTTTATTTACGATCTTCGGGATTAGCAGCAACCGCTGGGTCGGGTTCTGCTCTTAATACCGAGTTGGGGCCAGCTGACAAGAATGGATTGGGGTCAGATAAGGGTACACCTTCTTTAGCCTTTTCCAAGCCGTAGTCGTAGGGACCTGTAGCTAGTACTGGGGTTCCATCGAAATTCTCGATCGCTGGTGGTGAGGTAGTCATCCACTCTAAGGTTAGTGCCCTCCAGGGATTATTACCAGCTTTCTCTCCGTACAACCAACTCCAAATGGCATTGAAAATGAAGGGGAATGTCGAAACTGCGAGTATATAAGAACCATACGTGCAGATTTCATTCAGTAAAGTAAATTTGGGGTCATATTGAGCAATACGGCGGTTCATGCCCATTAATCCCAGCTTGTGCATGGGTAAGAAGGTCATGTTTAAACCAATAATTGTCAAGGCAAAATGAACCTTACCCCAAAATTCGTTCACCATCCGTCCCGTCATTTTCGGGAACCAGTGGTAAATGGCAGCAAAAATTCCCAGTACGCTACCACCAAACAGCACATAGTGCAAGTGTGCAACGACAAAATAGGTGTCGTGGACGTGAATATCAAAGGGCACTGCTGCCAACATCACGCCACTGATCCCACCGATTACGAAGGTACCGACAAAGCCAATGGCGAATAACATGGCGGAGTTGAGTTGAATTTTTCCGCCCCACATGGTTGCCAACCAGCTGAATATTTTAATTCCTGTGGGTACGGCAATGATCATGGTGGTGATCATGAAGAACATCCGCAACCAACCGGGGATACCGCTGGTAAACATGTGGTGTGCCCAGACGATTAGCCCTAAAAAGCTGATAGCCAAAGATGAGTAGGCGATCGCTTTATAACCAAAAATCGGTTTGCGGGAATGAATGGGGATAATTTCCGAAATTGCCCCAAAAAAGGGCAAAATCATGATGTACACCGCTGGATGGGAGTAAAACCAGAACATATGCTGGTAAACTACCGGGTCGCCACCGCCAGTGGGGTTAAAAAATGTCGTTCCGGCAATTAAGTCAAACGAAAGCAGAATCAAACCTGCTGCTAATACTGGAGTCGATACCAAAACTAGCGCCGAAGTGGCAAACATCGCCCAACAAAACAAGGGCATTTTGTGTATGTCCATGCTGGGGATACGCATCTTCAGCAATGTGACCAGGAAATTTATCGACCCCAAAATTGAGGACGTACCCAGCAGCAGGACACTCATAATCCAAATGCCTTCACCCACTTGACCTGTTACCAAGCTCAGGGGAGGGTAAGAAGTCCAACCTGCATCCGGTGCATCACCCACCACTAAACTGGCGATGAGCAAGACACCCGCAGGGGGAATCATCCAAAAGGCAACAGCGTTCAGCCGAGGAAATGCCATATCTTTAGCCCCAATCATCAGGGGTATTAGATAGTTAGCAAACCCGGCTCCTGCTGGCACGATCCACAAGAAAATCATGATCGTGGCGTGGAGCGTGAACAGACTGTTGTAAACTTCTGGCGTGACAAAATCTACTTCCGGAGTTCGCAGTTCTGTGCGAACCAAGTCAGCCATCACGCCACCAATGCAATAGAAAATAAACGAAGTGACTAGGTATTGAATCCCAATCACCTTATGGTCGGTTTGAAAACCAAAGAAATCCTGCCATTTTCTGCTCCCTGGTTCGTCAACAAGGACGGGGATATTGGCAGTTTCTTGCAACTGAGCTTGTGTCATAGTCATTAGTCATTAGTCATTAGTCATTAGTCATTAGTCATTAGATTTTGACTAAATAACAATTGACTAATGGTGAATTTGATGGAGGATTTCGGGGTGAACTCCCATGTCCTTGGTGTAAGGAGCGAGAAATTCATGTGGGGATAAATCCGCAGGGTTAACGGCAACAGCTTGGTTAAGGGTTTCTTTGCTGGCAGTTAACTGCTCTTGTTGCCATTTCTCAAATGCTTCTTGTGATTCAACTACCACCGATGTTCTCATGGCGCCGTGGTAGGGGCCACAAAGTTCAGCACAGATGAGAGTATAATCACCTACTGTGTTAGGCGTGAAGCGAATCTCACTTTGCCGACCGGGGATTACATCTTGTTTGAGACGAAATTCTGGCACCCAGAAGGCATGGATGACATCGTTGGCTGTCATATTGACTCGCACTTCTTTGCCGATGGGGACGTGCATCTCACCTGTGGTTATTCCTGTTTCCGGATAGGTGAAAATCCAGGCATACTGTAAACCGGTGACGTTGACTTCCAATGCTGGTGGTTTACCTGCTTTATCAGGACTGCCTCCAATTGTGGGAGCAACACTACCGACACCTGGAGCATTCTGCTTTTGGGGAATTTGGTCAGCATTGCGAACCTCCGCTGTGGCTGGGTCTTGCATCGCCTCATCAGATTTTTCTTGATTGAGGTTGGGTTTGCTGCCAGGAGGTGTATCGCTCAAAGTCGCAGCGATGGCAGTTCCATGCCCATGCATACTCATGGACTCTTGAGTAATCGGGGCTTGATGGATGGCATGGGGATCGAAACCACCGATTTCGTTGTACACATCAAAACTGTAAACAGAAATACCGATAACGATAATTGCTGGGATCGCCGTCCAGAGTATTTCTAAAGGTACATTGCCCTCCACTGGTGGGCCGTCTTCATTGTCACCTGCACGCCGACGGTATTTAAATGCAGAGTAAATCAAAACACCTTCGACGATCAGGAATATACCTGTAGAAACGATCATCATCGCATTGAACAGACCATCGACTAAGACGGCTTCATCAGAGGCTGCTGCTGGCAACAGACCATGATTTTGACCGTACCAAATACTGGCTAGAGTTAGTACGATGCCAATGAGTAATGTCCAGATTGAACTTGGAATCTTCACGGCTTACTTAATTGAATTTACTACGTTATCTCAAAGCTGCTCACTTACTAAGGTAGTCTAGGCTGTAAGACATCGGGTCAAAATGTCTGAAGTTTTTATTAATTTTTCTGACTATTTTACTAATTTTGAGTAGAAGGTGACTAACAGATATTCCCAAAAACAGATGGAAATCAGTAAAAAATTTAAGGAAAAATTTAGGATGGTTAAATTAACTGCCACTAATCGATTTTTCACATCTTGAAAAATACCTAAAGCTTCAGGCAAAACATAGCGAGAGTGATTCAAAGTATAAGTGAGTGCCAATCTATAAATCCCTAGCCTGTACGCTAGGGTGGAGATGGGTCAGTATTGAAAATTGAGAATTTTAAGAGATCCACCAAGAGCGGGCATAAGGTACTGTTCATGAACGAAATTGTCCTACAACAACAAAATGAAGCGGCAGTTGAGCAGCAAAAGCCCAAGGAAATGATTCGTCGCTTGGTGTGGAGAATGTCCATAGCCACTTTGATTTTGATGGCAATCGGCTCTGCCACCCGTGTGATGAATGCTGGGCTTGCTTGTCCAGATTGGCCCTTGTGCTATGGCGAACTGGTGCCAGCTAAGCAAATGAATTTCCAGGTATTCTTAGAGTGGTTTCACAGATTAGATGCAGCTTTGATTGGTGTGAGCGCGATCGCACTTTTTGGTTTATCCTGGTGGCACCGTCGCTCTTTACCCAAATGGCTGCCTTGGGCATCCACATTCGCCCTGTTTTTAATCGTCTTTCAAGGCGTCTTGGGAGGACTCACCGTCACCCAATTGTTGCGGTTTGATATCGTTACCGCCCATTTGGGAACGGCGCTATTGTTTTTCACCACCCTCTTGATTATTGGCACGACACTCACACCCTATCAGGGAACTGGAACCGTTGGTAAGTTGCCTTGGGTAGGTTTAACTGCTGCTGTTTTGGTTTACCTGCAAAGTCTCTTGGGTGCTTTAGTAGGATCTCGCTGGGCGTTACACCAATGCTTCGGCGATTCTCAACTTTGTAACGTAATGTACAGTCATATTGCTGGTTTGGTGCCGCCAACCGTGGCAACCTTGGCAATGGTATTTTTCAGTTGGCGTACACCGGCGCTACATCCAGCCTTGCGGCGACTGGCAAATATGGCTGGGGCATTGTTAAGCTTACAAATCTTGTTGGGAGTCGCCACTTTCAAATTACACCTCCAAGTCGAGCCTCTCACCGTCTCTCACCAAGCTGTAGGAGCTGCTTTGCTCGGTACTTTAGTGGCTTTTACAGTTCTATCATTGCGTGACTCAGTAAGTGCTGAGTCAAGAGTGCTGAGTGCTGAGTAGGGAGATAGGGAGATGGGGAGATGGGGAGATGGTCGAAACTACGCCCACCACCCCACCACCCCTCACAACTCACTCCTCACTCAGCACTTAGCACTGATGATGCAGGTGTGGAAAAGTATTTTCGTTTGACCCAAAGAGCCAGCTTGAGCGGGGGCTGCACATACAGCAGATTTCAAGTTGGGGAAGTACATGATCTAGGTCTCAAAGCGAGGAGTCGAACCTATTCTAATTCTGAATTCTGACTCCTGACTCCTGAATTCTGCTGTAAGTTGTTGAAAAATAAGGAACCAGAGCCAACATGATTGAGACTAATGTCTCTCGCCACCACGAAACTTTTCTCCAAGTAATTCAAAGTTACTACCAGCTAACTAAGCCTCGGATTATTCCGTTGCTTTTGATTACCACAGCTGGCAGTATGTGGATTGCTGCTAAGGGACAGGTAGACCCATTGCTGTTGCTAGTAACTCTGACTGGTGGCACTTTGGCTGCTGCAAGCGCCCAGACAATTAACTGTATTTATGACCGAGATATTGATTATGACATGGAGCGGACGCGCCATCGTCCGATGCCTTCCGGTAAGGTGCAACCGCGTGATGCTCTAATTTTTGCGATCGCTCTAGCAACAATTTCGTTTACACTACTGGCAGTTTTTGCCAACCTGTTAGCCGCTGTGCTAGCTTTCTCTGGCATTGTCTTTTATATTTTGGTCTACACTCACTGGCTAAAACGCCACAGCACCCAAAATATTGTCATTGGTGGTGCTGCTGGGGCAATTCCAGCTTTGGTGGGTTGGGCTGCTGTTACAGGTACCTTAAGCTGGGCAGCGTGGTTAATTTTTGCCATCGTCTTTTTGTGGACACCGCCCCATTTCTGGGCATTAGCTCTGATGATTCGGGACGACTACGCTAAAGTCGGGATACCGATGCTACCAGTAGTGAAAGGGGATACGGCAACAGTACGGCAAATTTGGTACTATACCTTGACTACTGTAGTTGCAACGGTGTTATTAGTTTATCCCTTAGGTGCGAGTGGAGTTCTTTATGCTGCGATCGCTGTGAGTCTTGGAGGATTATTTATCCACAAATCTTGGCGGTTGTTGCAAAATCCAGAAGATCGTACTGTCGCTAGAGAATTGTTTCTCTATTCCATCTCATACATGATGCTGTTGTGTCTAGGGATGGTAATTGATAGTCTTCCCGTTACTCATCATCTAATTAGTGCAGTAATTAGTAAACTGCACTTTATTAGTTAGGGGAGACAAATTTTAGCGATCGCGTTTGGTAAAGAGGCGCGATCGCATTTTCCGAAATTAAAAATTATACATAATAATTAGAGTTTGGCGGATTTGCCATTATAAGTAAAATTTCAGTTGTGACTAAATTGATTAAAAAGCTGAATGAAGTTGTAAAAAATATAAATGTTGACAAATTATATTCGTACAGCAATGCACAAAGCAACTTATGAGTTGCTTGAGGATGGAACTTTCTATGGCGAAATTCCAGAATGTCAAGGAGTGTGGGCAAACGCTGCAACACTAGAAGCTTGCCGAGAGGATTTGCAAGATACTCTTGAAGGATGGATTGTACTAGGATTGCGTTTGGGTCATACTCTGCCGATACTTGATGGTGTTGATCTGAATTTTACCAAAGAGGTCGCCTAATGCCACCCTTTGGATCGATTAATCGGCGCGATCTCATTCGTTATCAGAAAGATACAGGTTTTGACGGCCCTTACCCAGGTGGTAAGCATCAATACATGGTGAAAGGTGAATTAAAGCTGACAATTCCCAATCCACATCAGGGAGACATCAGCCCAAGCTTACTAAATAGAATATTACGTCAAGCTAATATAAGCAGAGATGAATGGGAAGCGTTATAAATCATATGCCATAACGCTCATTAGACAAAAATATCTTGTGCGATCGCACCGGAAGCGATT
The DNA here is from genome assembly GCF_014698115.1 of Nostoc sp. FACHB-973. GTDB lineage: Bacteria > Cyanobacteriota > Cyanobacteriia > Cyanobacteriales > Nostocaceae > Nostoc > Nostoc muscorum. The sequence goes on along the minus strand of NZ_JACJSJ010000001.1, from coordinate 110,715 downwards.
TCTGAATAATAGTGTGAGTGTTTGCCCACACTTAATGCAAAACTTATTGTCATCAGGATTAAAGGGATTTGAGCAGCTGGGATTGGAACAGTAAAGCATATTTGGAAATTTATCGGCAGATGGTGTCATGTTAAGTTTTCCCATTTTCTGCCTGGTGGATTTCATAACTTTCTGTTTTTAAGTCGATTTACTTCTGGTGGCGTCTACAATCTTGAGTCACTTTTGCTAGCGTAGTGATATAGGGTTTATCACTCCCCAGCACGAGGTTTTAATATGGCTCATTTAAATCAGCGTCGCGTCGAAAATGTCAACGGCGATTTTTATGTAGATACTACCTGTATTGATTGTGATACTTGTCGCTGGATGACTCCGGAAGTTTTTTCTCGTGTTGATGAGCAGTCAGCAGTTTATCATCAACCAACAAATGAAGCCCAAAGATTAGCAGCGCTGGAAGCACTTTTGGCTTGTCCTACTAGTTCTATTGGCACAGTTGAGAAACCAAAAGATATCAAAGTTGCTCAGCAAAGTTTTCCCAAATTAGTAGAGGATAATGTTTCCCATTGTGGCTATCATTCTGAGAAATCTTACGCTGCTGCTAGCTATTTTATTCAACTTCCAGAAGGTAATATTTTGGTGGATTCTCCCCGATTTACGCCGCCTTTAGTCAAGCGTTTAGAAGAGATGGGTGGAATTCGTTATATGTACCTAACTCACAAGGATGATGTTGCAGACCATCAAAAGTTTGCTGAACATTTTCAGTGTCAACGTATCCTCCACGTTGATGATATTTTTGCGGAGACTCGCAATGTGGAAATACAGTTAACTGGTTTTGAACCATTTGCCTTAACTGAGGATTTATTAATTATTCCAGTTCCAGGTCACACCAAAGGACACACAGTTTTACTTTATAAAAACAAGTTTCTCTTTACTGGCGATCATCTCGCTTGGTCAGAAAGCTTGCACCAACTGGCTGCATTTCACGGTTTCTGCTGGTATTCTTGGTCAGAACAAACTAAATCAATGCGTAACCTGGCTAATTACTCTTTCGAGTGGGTGCTACCAGGGCATGGACGGAGGTTTCATGGTGATAGAGAAACCATGCGCCAGCAGATGCACAAGTGTATTGAGTTGATGGAATCTTTGGAGTAGATTTGCTGCTGCTGAGACTTGTTGATTTGGGTGTAAGGTTAAAGTTGGGATAAAAGTTGGCGATCGCACTTCATCATTCAAGCTCAGAACCGCATCATTCTAGTTTAAAACTGAATCATTCTAGTTTAGAACTGAATCATTCTAGTTTAGAACTGAATCATTCTAGTTTATAACTGAATCATTCTAGTTTAGAACTGAATCATTCTAGTTTAAAACTGAATCATTCTAGTTTATAACTGAATCATTCTAGTTCAGAACTGAATCATTCTAGTTTAAAACTGCATCGTTCTAGTTTAAAACTGCATCGTTCTAGTTTAAAACTGCATCGTTCTAGTTTAAAACTGCATCGTTTTAGTTTAGAACTGCATAGTTCTAGTTCAGAACTCTATAGTTCAATACTCAAAACCCATGTTTGAAGATAACCCCTTTGCATCTACGCCACAGTAGACACATAATCCTAAAATTGTAGAGTCCATTCTATTTTCTGATTGTCTTGGCTTACGATAATATATGTCGGTATCTGGCAGCAGAGTATCCAAAGGCTTTTGTAAACTGGCTATTTGATAGCGATGCACAAGGTATCAACGCAATTCAAATATTACCAAGCGAACTCAACCTAGAACCCATCCGCTCAGATGCGCTTTACTTGCTCCCAGAGTCTAACAAGATTCTCCACTTAGAATTTCAGACTGTACCTGCTTCTAAACCACCTCTGCCCTTACGGATGTTGGATTACTGGGTGAGACTTTACCGCCAGTATAATTGTCCTATCGAGCAGGTGGTTATTTTCTTAAAGGAAACTACCTCTGAAGCAGTCTACATCGATCGCTTTGCTGTTGGTAGAACTTTCCATTCCTACCGAGTTGTCAGGATTTGGGAGCAAGATCCATCTTTATTATTGACAAATCCGGGGCTGCTACCTTTAGCAGTTCTAGCTCAAACAGACTCCCCCACAAGCTTGTTAGAACAAGTGGCTGCTAGGATCGATATGATCGAAGAAGCAGATAGACAAAGAAATATTTCTGCGTGTGTAGAAGTGTTGGCAAGGCTCAAATTTGAACAAAATCTAGTTAGACAATTTCTCAGGGAGGACCTGATGCGCGAATCACCTCTATATCAAGAAATTCTGCAAGAAGGTGTACAACAAGGAATTCAACAAGGAATTCAACAAGGAGAAGTGTCCCTAGCTTTGCGCCTACTTACCCGCCGACTGGGTACAGTTCCTTCTCAGTTGCAAGCACAAATTCAACAGCTTTCCACTAGCGAAGTTGAAGCACTTGGTGAAGCTTTATTAGATTTTTCTACTACCCAAGATTTAGCGGCTTGGTTACAAGCGGATCAATAAACTCTCAATACAGTTCGGTTAAGGTTTTTTGATCAAAATTCTACATGACGAAGATGCGATAAATCGGCGTCTCTACAACAATCAATTCTTTGTAGAGACGCCGATTTATCGCGTCTCTTGCTTAACCGGACAGTATTGAATAAACTCTGACTGATTCTGAATTCTGCTGCAACTTATTTCTTAAAATATCTCAAGCCATAACGGTCTTGATATTTGTTAATATACTCTACATTCTGTTGCTCTAACCTTGATAACAATTTAGGTGAAAATTCTTTTGGTGAATATATGGGACGATACCAAGGTTGATTATTAAAGTAATCTTGTAATTGAGGTGTGTCAAAACGGCGTCCGTGGCTAGCAAATATTGAATTTCGCATAATATCTAATTCAAAACCGCTTTTGCCATCCAAATCTGCATCAGTTACAGGTCTTTGGGAAAGCCAAAAATAAGTATTAACAGTGGTGTTATCATCTGGCGTTATTAATGGAGTTGGAGAAGGTGTAGATTGAGTAGGAATAGATGGAGTTGGTGTAAATTTAGGAGTTTCTATTATCGGGCTGGGAACAGTTGACGGTGTTTCTGAAGGTAATACCGTTTTATCTGTTGTTTGTTGAGAAGAATTTGTCAGCATTTGACCAATAATTACAGATGCACCGATTAATCCGCCTGCAATTAAACTGCCGATGAGGATATTATTCTGATTATTATTTTGAGGACTTGGCTGTGGCTGAACATGCACTGTCTGATGTGGTGGTGCAGATACTACTGTTGGTTCGGTAAAAACGGGTTGCGTCGGCGGAATTGGATTTGCTATGGTCTGGAAAGCATCTAGCATCGCTCTAGCTGTGGGATAGCGATCGCGTGGATGATAAGCGATCGCTCGGTCAATTATTCCTGCCATCATTGGGCTAATATGACTGGCATACTGTCGCCAAACAATTTCACCCGTCTGGGAATCTGTCTCTAATTGTTGCGCTACTCTACCAGTCAGTAAATAAATTACTGTCATTCCCAAACTATATAAATCACTCGAATAAACTGGTCTACCTGCGGCTTGTTCGCTGGGCATATATCCAGGTGTACCAATCACAATGGAACTGGTAGGATTACCTTGGGAATTCACCACAGTTCCCATTGATTCCCGCACAGCACCAAAATCAATTAGCACTGGTTTTCCGTCACGATAACGCACAATAATGTTATCAGGTTTAATATCCCGGTGAACGATATTTTTTGAGTGGACGTAATCTAAAACGGGTAAGATATTCATGAATAATTCCTGAGCAGCGGCTTCACTAAATAACCCCTGCTTTTGGATTTTTGCAGTTAGGGTATCACCTTCAACCCACTCCTGAACTAAATAAAATTCCCCGCCTGAAGAAAAGTAAGCATACAACGCTGGAATCTGGTCATTTGCGCCACCAAGTTCTTCTAAAATAGCCGCTTCCCGTTGAAACCTCTCTTGCACTATCTGGTAGACTTGAGGGTTGTTCTGAATCGGTTTTAGCTGTTTCACTACACAACGGCGCTTTGAGGGCATATAGGTATCTTCTGCGAGATAGGTTTGACCAAACCCACCAGCCCCCAAAGTGCGGATAACTTGATAGCGATCGTTCAGTAGCTGTGTTGTCATGAGAGATTACCAGCGATATTCATAAGATAGTTTTCCCAAAACTACCTTCATTTCAAATCCAGTAATCCTTGTTCTTTCAATTTAGGATTAAAGCGAATTTCTACTTGCAAACCACGCGCTTCTAATTCTTTGGAAATTTCTGCTTCTACTCGCCGAGCCACATTTTTAATAATTTTTATTTGTGCCAATTCATCATTCGCTGGATTATGATACTTTACCTGTTCTTCAGATGTCATTAACACTTTGACATCAATGGGATCGATCCATTTTTGCTTGTTCTCCCCATTTCCTGTTGGTACACTGCCATTTTCAGCAATCCAAGCATTTTCAATATTTTCTAAAACCGTGCGGCTGGGGCGTTCAATAGTTTGAACTTTCACCCAATAACATTGCTGTGGTTGACGTACTAAATGCTGCTTGAGACTGAGATAAACATCACGAGAATATCCCACAAATTGTAGCGCTTTTTCTTGGTCAAAGATAGCATATACGCCGATTTTACCTTGAAATTGTTCTGGGAGTTGACCGCGATCGTCGATGTAAGGAGCGTATTCCAAACTTGCTAAAGCAGGAGTATTTGTTTCAGTAGTCATAAATCAAATCTAAAACTTGTTATTTGCTTTTGTGATTAAAAACTGCTACACAAATCCTAAAATTTTTGTAAATATTTTTTCTTTCTGCCTTTGCGCTCTACCCTTCGGGAAGCCACTTCGTGTCTATGCGTACTTTGCGGTTCGTTTTCATTATTTTTTATTCCCAACCCATGTGGAATTCTTGTAATTATCGAAAATCATCTTCCAAATTACGCATCATCCAATTTTTGATAAATAGCACAAAGGCGACTAGGTTTAAAAATCTTAGCAGTAAACATGAAATTTGGTGGTACATTTATGATGCCATATTCATCAGATTCATAATACTTTTCAAATTCTGATGGCATTCCCTTAGTAGTAGTTAAGCTATAAGGAACTGGCTGGAAAAGTAACTCTGTAAATTCAACTTTTTCACACTGTAGTTGCTGGCATATTTGGGTTAAAAAAGCTTCACTCGTTAATAATTTGAATAGACTTTCTTTAGCTTGTGGCTCAAGAGTAAAACTGGCGTCAAAGTTCTGGACTATTTTAAGGGGCATTTTCTCGATAGGTACTAATTAACAACTCAGTGATGATAGAAAGTGGGAAACATTTTGCACATAATTATCCCAAAATACTGGGCAATAAACCCTAGCTTTTCAGTAGTTGAGCTTTCTGAAAAATCACCACTTTAAGATCAGCCTATTAGATTCTGGCACTTCTGTCAGCCACAAAAGTAAGCTGGCATGATTAAGAATCATGAAGTTTAGCAGATTTTTTATGAATGAAACAAACACCTTCTTTCCCCAGTCCTAGTTAAAGCAAGAGACGCGATAAATCGCCGTCTCTACAAAAGATTGATTATTGTAGAGACGGCGATTTATCGCGTCTTTGGATCTAAAATTTTAATCAAAAAACCTTAACCGAACCGTATTGTCGCCCTAAGACTGTTTCTTTCCCCCATTCCCCATTCCCCACTCCCTACTCCCCATGCTTCTTAAAACCAAACTAAAAAGGCAAAAGAAAATCTTCTTTTGCCTTTTTATCTTTTAGATTTGAGTTTTACTCATCGTCGAAATCGTCATCGTCGTCATCGTCGTCTTCTTCGTAATCTTCTTCGTCTGCGACTTCATCGGCGATTAAGTCATCGTCCTCATCTAAAATTGACCTTTCTGCACGTCTGTTTCCATAGCTAGGTTCTCCAAGAGTGGGAGAATCTAAATTATAGGTGCGAGCTGTGCGGTCATCTAAGACCATATCGAGAGGATCGTCAACTTCATCTAAGACACTACTAGTAATATCAGTAGCATAGTCATCGATCGCACTGGTTTCTTCATAAGTATTGTAACCAGTACCAGCCGGAATCAATCGCCCGATAATCACGTTTTCTTTTAATCCCCGCAGCCAGTCAGATTTCCCTTCAATAGCTGCTTCGGTAAGTACCCGTGTCGTCTCTTGGAAGGATGCGGCAGAAATAAAGCTGTCGGTGTTCAAGGATGCTTTGGTGATACCCAACAATACTGGGGTGTACTGTGCCTTGGCACCGCCTGTAATTGACATTGCTTCGTTTACCTGCTCAACTTGGCGCAGTTCTACCAATTCTCCGGGAAGCATTGTGGTGTCACCACCATCATCAATCCGGACTTTGTTGGTCATCTGGCGCACAATCACTTCGATGTGCTTATCGGAAATATCAATCCCTTGAGACTGATACACCATTTGCACTTCATTCACCAAGAAAGTCTGTACCTTCTGCAAAGCATGGCTAGCACAAGCATAAATTCCGTCTTCGGAACCCAAGCTAAAGAAGATTTCCAAAATTTCATGGGGGTTCGATGGACCATCGGTCAATGGTTGTCCCGCTAACACATGAGAACCATCTGGGACAATTAAATTTTGTCCTGGGCCTAGAGGATAATCTGTGACTACGCCATTTGATTCTACGACCTTAATGGCGATCGCTTCATCACCATCACCGTAAACTACCTTGATTTCTCCCGCCCGCCGACATAAAATACAGGCTTCTTTAGGTTTCCGAGCTTCGAGCAATTCTTCAATCCGGGGCAAACCTTGAATAATGTCTCCGGTTTTGGCACGTTCAAATACTAACAACACCAAGTTATCACCCCGTTGCACCAAATCACCGTCTTCTATTTGCAAGACGGCGCCAGGACTGACTCTGTAAGGACGACCGACGCGGATAGTAAGAGCGTAGTTCTGAGTGCTGAGGGCTGAATCCTGAGCATTTTCTTCATTCAGCGCTTTGGATTCAGCGCTCGTTAATTTTTTAACATTCATTACCTGCCCAGATTCCTCAGCAAAAACTCCAGCAGCAACTTCTGTACCTGCTACAAGCAAGTCACCGGCTTTTACTTTTGGCTGGGTACTGGTATTTACAGTCATCATGTCAGTGTCACGCAACACTAAACATCGACGTACATTTTCGGTTCCCTTTTGCACACCCCGCACTATCCCCCCTTCTTTAGACAAGATTTGGGTACGTGCGACCACGGAACCTGGGGCGATGCTTAGTCCATCTTGTACTTCCAGTGTTGTCTGGGTACTACCTTGGGTAGCATCAGCAGTAATGTCTCGACGAATTACCAAGGACTCCAAAATTACCAGCTGCAAGCGCTGAACTTCCTCGTCTTCGGTATCCTGTACCAATTCAATATCTGCTGCTAGGGGGGAGGCGTTGTGATCTTGTTCGCCTTCTTGCTCAATTTCCAGTACTAGCTGGGTTCGCAGCAGTTCCACACCTTCCACGGATTTTACCCGTTCGGAATCTTTGTAAGGCAAGCGTTGCACTGCGCGTAACTCGATGGAACGCCCAGTTTGTTGACTTACCGATGTGGTTGATGGCACGTCGGGATTGTTCGGTACGGCGAACTCGACTACTGGACGACTTAACAGGGCAGGCCCTTCTGGTGTCTCCACATACTGGATATAGCGTAATTCCGTGGCGACACTGCCTTGAAATTCTTCACCTGGTTGGATGAAGGTATTATCTCGTCCCATGACTGCTTCAGGATCGTCCACCATCAGCAGTTCCCCTGGCTTCACCACCACTTCCCGCAGGATGTCGTTTTTCTGGGTAACTTCAATTACACCGCTGTTTTGGCAGAAGATATCCTTCACAACTTCGGTGCCAGCTTCCACAAACTGACCGTCTTCTACCAACAGCAAGGAAATATCTTTATTAACTTCGTGGGTTTCTTCGGGAATCCACAACAGTGTACCGCCTTGGACAACTTCATAACCCAGTTTGGCTTTGCCTTTTTTCTGGACTTCAACGCCCGCGAATTTTAGGAATCCACCAGTGTTTGTGCGATAGCGGTCATCAATTAACTCAGCTACCACTTGACCATTTTGCACTTTTGTGCCTGGTGTAGCGCGGAGGTTAAATACCTGATTGTTGCCAGTGGAGACTAGGTAGTTATTGCGACCTTGGGAACTTTGGACTGTTACCGTTGCCTGGTCTAGAACTACGGAAGCGGTGATAATCTCAATTTCCCTGGTACTCTTCCCTGGAGTAGCTTCAGGCAAGCGCACTACACCGCCGTGCAGAGTAGTTAATTTGGTTTCTGCTAATACTCCATTAGAAGCGATCGCGTCACCATTTTTCACCACCAATTCGGCACCAGGCGGCAAGTTGTAAACTTCTCCAGACAAAATCCAAATCAAACCACCCCGTGCGGCTGTGGTTGTGGTGTTGCCTTGACGGTCAGTTTTTTGTTCTGGAACGACTTCGGCAAATTGCACTTCCCCTGCCAAGTCAGAAGCCACATCTTTAACGGCTTTTTCAGTATTAGTCCGAGTTGTGCGTCCACCAAGGGCGACTTCTGCCAACAACTGACCTTGTTTTACTTGATTGCCGTCAAATACATATAATGTAGAACCTTGAGTCAGCTGCACCTCTTGGTTAGCTGGTGTGGCATCACCTTCTTTTTCTTTTTTTGGCTCTAAAATTAGGATGCCATTGGCCTCAACATATAAAGCATCTTCACCGTGGCGGGTACGATATTGTCTTGTCCGCAATTTGCGGGGAATTTTCACAGTCCCATCGATTTTAGAACGGACTTGTTGTGCCACTTCCCCGGTAAACACACCACCTGTGTGGAATGTCCGCATGGTTAGCTGGGTGCCTGGTTCGCCGATACTTTGGGCAGCAATGATCCCCACGGCTTCGCCCAAGTCCACCATCTTGGCGTGGGCTAAACTCCAGCCGTAGCAATGTTGACAGACAGAACGCGCAGCTTCACAAGTTAGGGGACTCCGGACTACAACTTCTCCTACCCCAGATTTGCCAATTTCCTTAGCCAAGTCGTCGGAAATTGGGGTGTTGCGTGTTGCAATCACTTCTTTTGTGATTGGATGCACCACGTCTTCACCAATTACCCGTCCCATCAAGCGATTTGCCAGAGGAATCAAAGTTTTGGCACCTTCTGTCATTGGCCGAATGGGAATACCTCTGGTGGTGCCGCAGTCAAATTCCCGAATAATCACGTCCTGGGATACGTCCACCAAACGCCGGGTGAGATAACCAGAGTCAGCCGTCCGTAAGGCGGTATCTACCAATCCTTTTCTGGCACCGTAAGACGAAATAATGTATTCCGTCACCGTCAGCCCTTCGCGGAAGTTGGTTTTGATGGGCAAGTCGATAATTTCCCCTTGGGGGTCTGCCATCAGTCCCCGCATACCTACCAATTGGCGGACTTGGGAGATGTTACCCCGTGCCCCGGAGAATGCCATCATGTATACGGAGTTGAGGGGGTTGGTCTTTTTGAAGTGAACAACTACTTCATCTTTGAGGGCTTCACTAGTACCGTTCCAAGTATCAATTACCTTTTGAAAGCGTTCTACTTCAGTGATTTCACCACGTTGATAACGGGCTTCGGTGGCGCGAATTTCTTCTTCGGCTGCTTCTAGGAGCGATCGCTTAGTTGGAGGCACCATCAAGTCATCTACACTAATGGAAACCCCTGCTTTAGTGGCGTAGCGAAAACCCAAATCTTTCAGTTTGTCCGCCATCACTGCGGTTCGCGCCGTACCATAATGCGTAAAGGCCCAAGAAATCAAATTTCTCAGTTGACCTTTATCCACCACCCGATTGCGAAAAATCATTTTTTCAGTCATTAGTCATTAGTCCTAAGTCGTTAATAATTAATAATTCGTAATTCGTAATTCGTAATTAATTCTTCAATTACGAATTACGAATTAAAAATTACAAATTAACTTGCTAGTGCTTCCTGAATCGCTTTATTGTAAATAACCCGACCAGGTGTTGTACGTATATACTGTGAAAGGAGATTTCCCTTAGCGTCTTCTCTGACTCGACGGAACTTATACTTTAATGTCCGGCTACCATCCTCGTTTTCTATAACTTCCAAGGGTTCTGTATCCGGTTGGTCTGATTCCATTTCACCGTCAAACCGCACAAAGATATAGGCGTGCAAGTCGATTTGCTCTTGCTGGAAAGCCATAATTACGTCATCTAAGGAAGCAAAGTACTTGCCTGCGCCTTTGGTAGCACCGGGATTTTCTGCTGTTAAGTAATATGCTCCCAATACCATATCTTGGCTAGGCGTGATAATGGGTTTGCCTGTGGCTGGTGACAAAATATTGTTAGAAGCCAACATCAACAACCGCGCCTCAGCCTGACTTTCTAACGACAGCGGCACGTGTACCGCCATTTGGTCACCATCAAAGTCGGCGTTAAATGCCGGACACACCAAAGGATGCAGTTGAATTGCTCTCCCTTCTACCAAAATCGGTTCAAAAGACTGAATACCCAAGCGGTGCAACGTCGGTGCCCGGTTAAGTAGCACTGGGTGTCCTTCAATGACTTCTTCCAGTACATCCCAAACACTAGGGTCATTACGTGATATCAGCTTTTTCGCAGCTTTGATGTTATTCACCATGCCACTGCGAATTAGACGGTTAATCACAAATGGTTGAAATAGCTCAATTGCCATTTCTCTAGGCAAACCGCACTGGTGAATTTTCAGCTTTGGTCCGACCACAATTACCGAACGTCCAGAGTAGTCAACTCGTTTGCCTAACAAGTTTTGTCTAAAACGTCCTTGCTTACCTTCAATAATGTCGGAGAGAGATTTCAGGGGTCGGTTATTTGCCCCCACCACAGTCCGTCCACGGCGACCATTGTCAATCAAAGCATCCACTGCTTCTTGCAGCATCCGCTTTTCGTTCCGCACAATAATCTCTGGCGCCAAAATTTCTTGCAGCCGTGCCAAACGATTATTCCGATTAATTACCCGCCGATACAAATCATTCAAATCGCTAGTGGCAAACCGCCCGCCATCTAGCTGCACCATTGGGCGCAAGTCGGGGGGAATCACGGGAATAACTGCCATGACCATCCACTCTGGTTTAGAACCAGTAGCGATGAAGTTGTCAATTACCCGCAGTCGTTTAATTAACTTGGCTCGCTTTTGTCCCTTGGCGTTGCCAATTTCTTCCCGCAGGCTTTCAGCTTCTTGCTCTAAATTAATATCCGCAAGCAAGCGCAGCAGTGCTTCGGCACCAATGCCCACCTCTACGCCCTGTAGCTGAGAATCTTCACTATAAATTTGGTCTTCAATTTCCAGCCACTGGTCTTCACTTAGTAGCTGTTTGTAAGTTAAAGTTTCGGCATTGCCTGGACTTAAGACAACATAAGAGTTGAAATAGACAATCTGTTCAACATCCCGCAAGGGCATATCCAGGAGGATGGAAATATAGCTAGGAATGCCTTTGAGATACCAAACGTGAGCTACTGGTGCGGCAAGTTTGATATAGCCCATACGGTGACGACGCACCCGTGACTCGGTAACTTCTACCCCACACCGCTCACAAACAATACCTCTGTGACGGACTCTTTTATACTTGCCACAATGGCATTCCCAATCTTTCGCAGGTCCAAAGATGCGCTCACAGAATAAGCCATCCATCTCTGGCTTGAGAGTCCGGTAATTAATCGTTTCTGGCTTGGTGACTTCACCTACTACCTGACCATTGGGCAAAGTTCTCTCGCCCCACTGGCGAATGCGTTCAGGGGAAGCTAAGCCGATTTTTACGTAGTCAAACTGATTAGTTTGGGCAGGTCTCATATTTAATTCGTAATTCGTAATTCGTAATTCGTAATTAACAATTTCTAATTCGTAATTAACAATTTCTGATTCGTAATTCGTAATTAATTCTTCAATTACGAATTACGAATTATCAATTACGAATTATTCGTCGTCTTCCAGCGATTCGCGGGAAAGAGATTCATAGGTGGGTCGCGGAGGTGTACGGCGGGCTGATTGGTCTGCCATTAAATCGACTTCCACATCTAAGGAACTACCGTCGGCTTGGGTTTCTACCTTGTGTACGGCAATGTCTAACCCCAATGATTGTAATTCGCGCATTAACACCTTAAAGGACTCTGGTGTTCCAGGTCTGGGAATTGCCTTACCTTTAACGATCGCATTTAATGCTTCATTCCGTCCTTGCATATCGTCGGATTTCACTGTCAGCAATTCCTGTAAAGTGTAAGCCGCACCAAAGGCTTCCAATGCCCACACTTCCATTTCCCCAAACCGCTGACCACCTTGTTGGGCTTTACCACCCAAGGGTTGCTGGGTCACAAGTGAGTAGGGTCCTGTGGAACGGGCGTGAATCTTATCGTCTACCAAATGCACCAGCTTCAGCATGTAAGCCACACCGATGGTAATTGGTCGGTCAAAGGGTTCGCCTGTGCGACCATCAAACACCATGATTTTACCTGGGTCATCTGGGTTATATACCCAATCTTTGCTGGTTTCATCCCGTGCTTCTTGCAATTTGCCATGCACGATTCTCCGGGATGATTCTTCACCATACATTTCGTCAAAGGGAGTAATCTTAAATCGCACTCCCAAAGTATGACCAGCCCAACCCAAGAGACATTCAAATACTTGTCCGACGTTCATCCGGCTAGGTACGCCCAAGGGGTTAAGTACGATGTCCACTGGCGAACCATCGGGTAAATAAGGCATATCTTCCGCTGGCAATATCCGGGAAATAATCCCTTTATTGCCGTGGCGTCCTGCCATTTTGTCACCAACTTGGATTTTGCGTTTTTGGGCGACATAAACCCGGACTACCATATTGGCTCCCGGTGGCAATTCATCGCCTTGTTCGCGGGTAAATAAGCGCACGTCAACTACGCGCCCTTTTTCACCGTTGGGTACTCGCAGGGAATTGTCTCGCACATCCCGCGCTTTTTCACCGAAAATGGCACGCAAGAGTTTTTCTTCTGGTGGTTGGTCAGATTCACCTTTTGGTGTTACTTTGCCCACCAAGATATCTCCAGCTTCTACCCATGCCCCAATGCGGATAATTCCTTGTTCATCTAACTGACGCAAGGCGTCTTCCCCAACGTTGGGAATTTCTCTGGTGATTTCTTCTGGGCCCAGTTTCGTCTGCCTAGCCTCAATTTCATATTTTTCAATGTGAATTGAGGTGTAGATATCATCCTGCACCAGTCGCTCAGAAATTAAAATTGCGTCTTCGTAGTTGTAGCCTTCCCAAGGCATGTAAGCAACGACGATATTTTGTCCTAGTGCCAATTCACCGCCTTCGGTGGAGGAGCCATCAGCTAGTACCTGACCTGCCACTACTTTTTCGCCGATACGAACCAGGGGCTTTTGGTTCAAACAGGTATCTTGGTTTGAGCGTTGGTACTTAGAAAGTAAGTATCTAATTTCTGAGGTATTGGGTTTTGGACGCACACGAATTTCTGTGGCATCTACATAGGTGACATCGCCATCAGTACGTGATACGATTACCATCCCGGAGTCTCTTGCTCCTTGGGCTTCCAAACCAGTGCCTACCAATGGCCGCTCTGGCTTCAGCAGAGGTACTGCTTGCCGTTGCATGTTTGACCCCATCAGCGCTCGGTTAGCGTCATCATGCTCCAAGAAGGGAATCATGCTGGTAGCTACCGACACAATTTGTACTGGAGACACCGCTACGTAGTCCACTTGCTCTGGCGTTGTGGTGGAGAATTCCTGACGATAGCGTACTGGCACTTGGGGTCCAATAATGTGTCCTGTTTCATCTACAGGAATATCTCCAGGAGCAACCCGCAGGTCGTCTTCTTCGTCGGCTGTCATGTAGGCTGGCGGCAAGTCAAATCTCACCCGCCCATTTTCCACAGGTCTAAATGGGGTTTCTAAGAAGCCGTATTGGTTCACCCGTGCATGGGTTGCTAAGGAGCCAATCAACCCAGCGTTGGGACCTTCTGGTGTCTCAATGGGGCAAATACGTCCGTAGTGACTAGGGTGAATATCCCGCACGGCAAACCCTGCACGTTCGCGGGTTAAACCACCAGGACCAAGGGCACTCAAGCGGCGTTTGTGAGTCAGTTCTGCTAAGGGATTGGTTTGATCCATGAACTGACTTAATTGGCTGGAACCAAAGAATTCTTTAATGGCTGCTACCAGTGGTTTGGGGTTCACCAAGGAAGCAGGGGTGAGTACTTCGGCATCGGATACGGTCATCCGTTCTCGAATGATTCTCTCTAGGCGGTTTAAGCCTACCCGCACTTGGTTTTGCAACAATTCACCGACGCTTCTGACGCGACGGTTACCTAAGTGGTCAATGTCATCGATGTTGCCGATGTCATATTCCAAATTAATTAGATAATCCACCGCTGCCAAAATATCGCTGGAGGTCAGCACGCGCATAGTGTCGGGGACAGAAAGGCGCAATTTCTTGTTGAGCTTATACCGCCCAACGCGACCCAAGTCATAACGTTTCGGGTCAAAGAAACGGGAGTCTAGGAGCTGTTGTCCGCCTAAGACTGTGGGTGGTTCACCAGGACGCAGTTTGCGATATAACTCCATCAGGGCTTCTTCTTCCGAAAATTGCCCTTCTTTTTCAATGGTTTTTTGGAAATATTCTGGGTGGCGTAGGGCGTCAAATATTTCGTTGTCTGATAAGCCTAAAGCTTTTAATAGTACCTGGGCCGAGAGTTTGCGGGTTTTGTCGATGCGTACCCACACCAAATCATTACGGTCTGTTTCAAATTTCAGCCATGCCCCCCGGTTGGGAATTAAGCTAGCAGAATAAGTACGCCGCCCGTTTTTATCGATTTCCGATTTGTAGTAAACTCCTGGCGATCGCACTATTTGGTTGACAATCACCCGCTCGGCTCCGTTGATAATAAAGGTGCCGCGATCGGTCATCAAAGGCAAGTCTCCAATGAATACCTCTTGCTCTTTGATTTCCCCGGTTTCCTTATTTATCAAGCGTGTGGGAACATACATTTGGACAGCATAGGTACTATCCCGCCTTTTGGCTTCTTCGACGCTATACTTTGGCTCTTTGAGTTTGTAGTTGTGACCCAAAAAGTGCAGTTCTAGTTTGCCCGTGTAATCTGTGATCGGACTAAAGGAGTTCAGTTCTTCTATCAGCCCTTCTTCCAAAAACCAGCGAAAGCTTGAACGCTGGATTTCAATCAAGTCGGGCAATAGAAAGGCGGGTTCCATATATGTTTCTTTAGTCATGCCTCTACCTTTGTCAACCTGGTTAAATTTTCCCTTGGACACTGCTGTTTAATACTTCCCACTGCTAGCCAGTGTCCGAGCTGTTGGGGAACTTTTCTTTATACACCTAACTATTTACAAGTGTGGACAAACGCAGCGGTGAAAGCTGGAATGAACCATTTTCCCAAGGGGGAAATCGCCCCTAATTTGGATTGGGTATTGGGTACTGTGTATTGGGTATAGAATATGGGAAAATTCTTCCCTAATTCCCATTCCCTAGTCCCCAATCCCCACTCCCTAGTCGCCAATCCCCAATTAAGATATTCCGGAATTCGATCTATTTTCCTCACTTCCCCTCCAAAAAGCGCGTTAAAAAAGCTTACGCAGCTCTACACGGTGTGTCTAACATCCACGCCGCTGTTTATACTCTCAGTGATATCCTAGATATCCTAAGTTTGAGGAAACTATCCGTATGTTGTCGGCTTTGAATCAGAATCACTTTATTTTGCTGGATTGTAATCACAAGGCAATTTCATTTAACGATTTTGTATAGGTTCAACACACCAAGCCGATGTTGTGCATAATTATGGCTCAACCTGGGTCGTCACGGTCAGTCATGTATCGAGAGCATCCGCTTGTAGAGATTTGGAGGATGGCCAAGCCGAATAACAGCACTGAAAATTAAGCTCAGAAGTTTTACGTTCCTTCCTTTATCATTATGGCGCTTTTCAAATGGTTTGGAGGGAATGATTTTAGCATATTTTTGTCCTCCTAGAGTTTTATTTCTTTTAACCCAACTGGATAAAATAGACTAAAGGACAGTTTATATTGACAGACCAAATAATTTACAGGCATTTTGGGTGGTAGCTTGAGCGATCGCTTCGGTAGTTTCCTGACGCAGTTTCGCTACTTGCTCTGCTACATAAAGGACGTAAGCAGGCTCGTTGCGCCTCTCGCCACGTTTGGGAACCGGGGCTAAAAAAGGGCAATCTGTTTCAATCAATAACCGATCACTACTTACCATCGCCGCTGAGGATTGGATCGCTTTGGCGTTTTTAAACGTTACCGTTCCGCTAAAGCTGATGTAAAAGCCCAAGTCGAGAAACCATTGAGTTTCTTCTGGGGTTCCTCCCCAACAATGCATGACCCCCCGTACTGTTTCTCCTTTTAGTGAGCGCCATTTTTGCAACACTTCTCTGGTAACGGATGCAGCATCGCGGCAGTGGATAATCACAGGTAAGTCAAGTTCAGATGCGATCGCTAGCTGCGACTCAAACACCATGTACTGTTGCTGATAGTTATCAGCTTTGTAAAAATCCAGTCCCATTTCCCCAATGGCTACTACATTCGAGTCCGAACTTGCCAAAGATTTGATTTTATCGGCTGTGTCCTCGTTCCATTTCTGGGCATCTAAAGGATGCAATCCTACAGCAAAGCTGATTTCCGGAAACTCACGGGCTATGGACTGAATGCTAGAAAATTCCTCCGGGTGAACACAGGAATGAACTAAACGTACTACACCTGCTTGTTGCCACCGCGATCGCACTGCTGCTAAATCTGGCTGAAAACTATCAAAGTTGAGATGGACGTGGGTGTCTATCAGTTGCATCATTTGTCCTTTGTCTTTTCTTACAAAGTTGAGGCAGTCAGTTGGCGGGGTTCCCCCGCTTCAAGGAACTGCCGTTGAGCCACTGCGTTGGACGGGTTTCCCAGTTTGTTCGCTCTTAGCGTTTCCGTAGGATACCAAGTGGGATCTGCTCTAAGGAAGCTTAACCTTTTGTCTTTGGTTTTTTGTGACAAAGTTCTGAATCTCAGGAAGTCTTAGCTTAACCCTACCTTGTAAAGTCTCTTAACTCGCCCAAGGAATTAGCTCGACTTTGCACTTTGTCCTTATTGACAAATGACTAACAGATAAGTCTCAGCTAAAGCTTCCTTAGATCAGAACTTCAAAGACAAATGACCCATGACTACTCAGCTGTTTGTGTGAGAGGTTTTAGTTTAGTCGCCAATTTTGACTTCTTCCTTGCCCCATTGTTAGGGTGAAGCACACCCCGTTTTACTGCTTTATCGATTTTGCTGTAAGCCTCAGATAACTTAGACTGCACTTCTTGCTTTAATTCTGGGGTAGGATTAGCTGCATAGACAGTTACAGCATTCAAGTATTTTTTCATCAGCGTCTTGACTGCTGATTTGTAAGATTTGTTACGCAGTCGATTCCGTTCTGCGATTTCGGCACGCTTGAGAGCAGACTTTGTATTGGCCACAGTCAATTCCAGAAAATATAATAATATGTACACACACTACTAGATTTACTAATATAGCATCCAAATTGCCAATGTTAGAATTTCCTAAAAAAATTATGTCATTGGGGATTGGGGACTGGGGAGTAGGGATGAGGGGAATGAGGGAGTGAGGGAATGAGGGAGTGAGGAATAAGAATTAATAACCAGTCCCCAGTCAGCAATCCCCAATCCCCAATCCCCCAGTCTGCAATTCAGTGTGCCGCCAATTAAGGAAATACGTTAAAATAAACTGCATGAATAAAATATTCACCCTAACTCACGACTTGACCGAGCAGTGGGATTGCCAATGGCATCTGTCCTTAAAGCGGATAGAGGATCAAAGGTAAAAGCTGTAATACAACTAAATTTCAGGGAATTTACAGTATAGAACCGATATCTCGTGTCTGTACACATACTAACTACTAAAAGTTAGGAAAATAAGTAAAAGTTATACTCAGACCCTAACCCCTGTAAATTAGGGGTATTGAATGTGCAAGCACACGACCTTTACCTCTGTAAAGAGTGAGGGTAAGGGCATTAAGGATAGGGGGAAATGGCATGTCCCCTCATTGCTGATCGCCAATTAAGGCAGATCGGATTGAGCGATTAACTCGCCTTCTCAAGTAAACCATGTGCTGGCAACCTTGAGAGTATCAAAAAAATCCAGGTTAAGCTAGAGAAGAGAATTAGAGTCAGCTTTCACACCCCAACGGGTGAAAAGCAATACTAAATCTCAGGTGGCAATATTATAATTTTGGCATTGTCCTTACTCCATGCTGCGAATCATTACTCAGCAGGCAGACGTCAGAGCAGAACTACAACGGATCTGCGATCGCACCCATGACGAACAGGTGCCCAACAAAGAAGCAACGGTGCGGGAAGTTTTGCAAGCAGTCAAACGCCAAGGCGACAAAGCTGTACTGCATTACACCGCCGAATTTGACAAACAAACCCTCAAGCCAGAAGAACTCCGTGTCACAGGCTCGGAACTGGATGCAGCCTATCAACAAGTGTCAAAGGAGTTGATGGGGGCGATTCGGCTAGCTTGCCGCCAAATTGAAGCATTTCATCGTCAGCGAGTACCGAAAAGCTGGGTACACTTCGGCGACGATGAAGTTGTACTGGGCAAACGCTACACCCCCGTAGACCGAGCGGGATTGTATGTGCCTGGTGGTCGCGCCGCCTATCCCAGTACAGTCCTGATGAATGCAATTCCGGCAAAGGTAGCTGCCGTACCTCGCATAGTGATGGTAACGCCACCAGGCGCAGGGGGGGCAATTAACCCAGCAGTCTTGGTAGCTGCTCAAGAAGCAGGGATAGAAGAAATTTATCGCATTGGGGGGGCACAGGCGATCGCCGCTTTAGCCTATGGTACAGAAACCATTCCGAAAGTGAATGTGATTACTGGTCCTGGGAACATTTATGTCACCCTAGCGAAAAAACTTGTCTACGGCATCGTCGGTATTGATTCTTTGGCAGGCCCTTCCGAAGTGCTGGTGATTGCCGATGAAACTGCAAACCCAGTGCATGTAGCTGCTGACTTATTAGCCCAAGCCGAACACGATCCGATGGCGGCAGCTATTTTGCTGACAACAGATGCTGCTTTAGCCAAAAACGTGCAAGTCGCTTTAGAAAGACAGCTAGTGGATCATCCACGGCGAATAGACACAGAAAAAGCGATCGCTCATTACGGCTTGATTATCGTTGTGGAATCTTTGGCAGCAGCAGCAGAACTGTCCAACGAATTTGCTCCCGAACACCTAGAATTAGAAGTCAAAGACCCTTGGGCACTATTACCACAAATTCGCCATGCTGGAGCAATCTTTTTAGGTTATTCGACACCAGAAGCAGTAGGAGACTATTTGGCAGGCCCTAACCATACCTTGCCGACTTCTGGTGCTGCTCGGTATGCTTCGGCGTTGGGGGTTGAAACTTTCCTTAAACATTCTAGTATTATTCAATACTCGCAAACCGCACTGGAAAATGTGGCTAGTGCCATTGATGTCCTAGCAACAGCAGAGGGCTTACCTTCTCATGCTGATTCAGTGCGACGCCGAATTAAGCAAGAAGAGTGATTGGGAATGCTTAATTTTTTCTGATGCTTTTGGCAAAAGTCATTCCAGAGCATCAAACTAAAACTTTGGACAGCGATCGTAGATCGTGCAAGATTTGCTACCCTGCCTTTCATTGCCGATGGCAGTCGCGGCAAAATTTGGGCATTGGCGATCGCCAGTTCCTAAGTATAAGCTTGTCACTCAAACTAAATTTTTAGATAAAACTAGACAATGATGAATGTTTTGTCCAGTACAAAACTTGTTAAACTTGTGATAACCCAAAAACCAAGTGAAAAATTAAGGCTTGAGAAGCTGTACAAAACTTTTCAGAGTAGTCCTGCCTGTTGGATGGTAGTCGAGAAAACCAGAGATTTTAATAGGACTGAAAATAACGGATTAAAGTAGCAAAGTTTCTCAAATTCTCCAAACATACAACCTGAAATAGGATAAGTTCTATCCGATTTTAAGCCTGCGGACTAGTGAGTGACGACACTGCTAGGATCAAGCAGGAAGCAATCAGGAGAAAGTTTAACAGTGTTTTTAACTCTGTTTAGCTTTGTCCAAGTGTTGTAGAACGTTCTACTCTTTAGGAGACGATAGGGGTGCTAAATACTGTTTTGGTAGCTCTGGACGGTTCGGAAATTGCAGAACGAGTAATCCAGACTTTAGATGATTTCGCCTTTTCCGAAGACGCCAAGGTTATCCTTTGCCATGTATTTCCCACGTCAGAGTCAGAGATCGAACTACCTGCGGATCGTCCTCAGCCAGAGTCCCCAACATTTTCTTATTTTCATATTGAAAAACAGCTGCAATCCTATCAGGAAAAGTTATCAGTCACAAGTGAGTTAGAACTGGTAACAGGCGATCCTGCTGAAGAGATTATTCGCCTTGCCAACATATACAAAACTGAATTGATCGTAATTGGCAGTCGTGGATTGATGGGGATGAAGCGAATAGTTCAGGGTTCTGTTAGCAGTCAAGTTGTGGAAGAGGCTAATTGTTCAGTATTAGTAGTAAAGCCGAATTAGAATCAGGTAAAGGCAAATGAGATAATGCCATGACCACAACTCCAGCAGTTAACAAACGACTTACGTTTAAAGAGTATTTGGCTTATGATGATGGCACCGATACTCGGTACGAACTGGTCAATGGAGAACTAATTCCGGTGAGTTTGGGAAGTGGACAACACGGCGCAGTAACTGAATTTCTCAATGTTAGCTTTCGAGCAGAAATTCTCCGGTTAAAGTTGGATTGGACTTCTAAACAAATGGTTATCGGTGTTCGTTCCCCCCGTGCTGGAAGATGGGATACATCGAGAATTCCAGATGTAGTTGTGATTCCATTGTCTGTGTGGCGAGAGTTAAGAAACCGAGAGGCAGTTATTGAACTTAATGAACCACCTCCATTGTTGGTAGTGGAAGTTGTGAGTGAATCAACAAAGACCGTAGATTATCGAGCTAAGCGAGTTGAGTACAACGTTCTAAATATTCCAGAATATTGGATTGTCGATCCATTAACGAGCAAAGTGACTGTCTTCACATTGATTGAAGAATTATACGAACCAGTAGAGTTTGTTGGTAGCGATCGCATTAAATCTCAAATTTTTCCAGAGTTAAAATTAACAGCTGAGCAAGTGCTATCTGCTGAAGATTAAATATACGACTAAAGCCAGTTTATTTACTAAAAAGCGTGCGATCGCAGTTTTCCCCAAAGCACAAATAAAACTGGGGACTGGGGACTGGGGACTGGGGATTGGGTGAGAAGAATTAATACCCAATTCCCAATCTCCAATACCCAGTCCCTAATTCCCGATCCCCAATCCCTAATTCAACGTCTTTGAGTTGCTAAAAATTGGCGCAAGCTCAACAAACTCAGAGTTTGACCCAAATTCAAGGGCAAAACTGAGAGTCCTTCCAAGCGGGACTGTATCCAACCTTCTCCCCAGTACCATTCGTGAAACCCGTCAATCCCTCCCGATAGTAGCAAGCGGAGGCAATTGGATTTTACAACGTCCACTTGATGATGAATCGGGACTGGCCCAGTCCAGGTAGTAAACTCAAATCCAGGAACCAATTCTTCTGGCATTCCTGGCGCAAAACGTTGCCCTACAAGCCATTTTGCTAGTTGTGCCGGATGCACTAGGCTGTCACGAATTACATCTGTTGATGCTTCGATTTCGATTCGTAGTTGGCTTTGTTGAAAATTACCCAGCATTTTTCCAGGATTACCTAAAAGTGAGACATCGCTATTTCTAATTTAGTCATTAGTCATTGGGCATTGGGCATTAGTCATTAGTCATTAGTTTTTCTCCCCGTCCCCGCGTCCCCCCATGCCCCATGCCCAATGCCCAATGCTCAATGCCCCACTAAGTTACTTTTGTACCAACACAGAACTTAGAATAGAAAGGTGGACTTGTTAAGAAATGTAAGGTTATTCATGGCGGATCAGTTAATTCGTGCAACAGCAGCCGAAGGTGGAATTCGTGCGGTAGGCGTAATCACCACACGTTTAACAGAAGAAGCACGAGGGCGGCACAAGCTTTCCTATGTAGCAACGGCAGCACTGGGACGGACTATGGCGGCGGGTTTGTTGATGGCTTCTAGCATGAAGCGAACTGGATCGAGGGTCAACGTGCGAGTCAAGGGCGATGGGCCTTTGGGTGGCATATTGGTAGATGCAGGTCTAGATGGCACGGTACGCGGGTATGTGGGAAATCCATCTGTGGAATTGCCTCCCAATGCTAAAGGTAAGCTAGACGTTGGTGGTGCGGTGGGTAACGGTTACCTCTACGTTGTTCGGGATATCGGTTATGGTTATCCTTACTCTAGTACTGTAGAACTAGTTTCTGGAGAAATTGGCGATGATGTCGCTCATTATCTGGTGAATTCGGAACAAACTCCTTCTGCTTTAGTTTTAGGTGTGTTTGTGGGAGCAGGCGGAGTCACAGCAGCTGGAGGATTACTGGTACAAGTCTTACCCAAAGCTGCAAGAGATGAAGCCTTAGTAGAAAAGCTAGAATCACGGGTGGCTGCTTTAGCAGGTTTTACGCCGTTGCTGCAAGCTGGGAAAAATTTACCTGAAATATTTGGCGACTTGCTAGGAGATATGGGGCTAGCAATTTTTCCCGAAAGGCAAATGCTGCGCTTCCACTGCGGTTGTTCTTTCGATCGCGTTTTGGGGGCACTCAAAATTTTGGGAGAAGCTGAACTCCAAGATATGATTGTTAAAGATGATGGTGCCGAAGCAACTTGCGATTTTTGCGGCAGCGTTTATCAGGCAAGTAGCGATCACTTAGCTCAGCTAATTGCCGATTTGCAGGCTGAATCTACGATTTCAGGATAAAGTATAAAACAGCACTAAAGTTTTAGCGTTTTAATGGTATCTGTGGGGATAGATAATCAAAAAAGTAGCTTTTTAATCATGAGAAAGTTACTATGGCAACAATGGAATTATCGACCTAAAACAGAAAGCTATTCAATTATTTTGGTGTGAGAGATGACAGAGCGGGATATTCCAGACAGTTGGTCAGGAGCCAGAGCAAGAGAGCCAGATCAAAACACAAGATTATCCCGAACAGAGCAATTCGGTGAAACTCAACCGTTTGATGTCCCAGCTACTGGTTCTACCTCCAAGTCAGTGAATCGGCGAAAAAAAAACAATTCCGTTGGCAAAGATAGTCATTCTGAAGAAACTATCCAAGCGAGTAAAAGTTCTCGGAAATTGCCACGCTGGATGAGAAGTTGGATAGTGTGGTCATTACTGCTAACTTTGATTCCTGGCAGTGTAGCATTCTTGGCAATGGCAATGCTGCTGAAGTTGCCAGCTGCCCCTAATTGTCCATCGATTTTCTGGCCTTTAGCTAGTGCTTCGGTGCGATTGCACTGCGCTCAATTGGCAGCTTCTAAAGATACAGTGAATGACCTGCTGCAAGCGATCGCTCTGGTGAAGGAGCTACCAGAAAATCACCCGTTACACGCAGAAATTAATCGTTTCATCGAAGAATGGTCGCGGGATATTTTGAAGTTAGCCGATCAGAGTTTCCAAACAGGAAATTTGGAAGAAGCGATCGCTACTGCCCGCAAGATACCAGAAGATGTGGCTGCTTATAAATTAGTAGACGAGCAAATTGACAAATGGCAAACAATTTGGTCGAAGGCAGATAGCATTTACAATAATGCGATCGCTGAAGTACGGGAACGACGCTGGCAATCGGCATTCATGCTCTCTGCCAGAATGTTACGCGTGGACAACCAATACTGGGCGGGTACTAAATACGACCAATTGAATCGCCTAATTGCCACAGCCAGGGAAGATGGCGATAAGTTAGGAAAAGCGGAAAATTTAGCACAAAGCAAAGTTGTTGATAATTTACTCGAAGCGATCAAGCTAGCGGAGTCCATCGGGCAGGAAAGTTACCTTTACCAAAAAGCTCAGGAAGCGATTCCTCTGTTTGGGCGTAAAATGCTGGATTTGGCACAGGCAAAACTCAACCAGCAAAATGCCGATGAAGCACTGGATATTGCTAGACAAATTCCTGAAAGTGCGAAACTCCAAGGCGAAACTGATGACTTTATCGCCATAGCTGACGCCAAAAGAAGCGCTTGGCTAGGTAATGTTTCTGGTTTAGAAGCAGCGATCGCCCAAGCACAACAAATCGATCCTTCAAGACCAGTATATGAGGAAGCGCAGCAGTTAATTGCTCGTTGGCAATTAGAAATCGAAGATGTTGCCCATCTGGAAAAAGCGAGAATATTGGCTAGCCAAGGAACAGTCAATAATTTAACAGCAGCGATCGCCCAAGCACAACTCATCCCTGCTAGTAACCCCAGAGGCACAGAAGCTAGGCAAGAAATGGGTCGCTGGCAAGCCCAAGTAGAGACCATCGAAGACCAACCTTACTTAGAACGCGCCGAACAGATAGCAATATTTGATGATATTAACTCATTACAAGCTGCGATCGCTCAAGCTAGCCAAATCCGTAGAGGTCGTGCATTATATCCAGAAGCACGCAGAAAAATTCGCACCTGGGCAGGAAAAATTCAGCGAATTGAAGACCAACCCTACCTAGATCAAGCAAGAGAGTTGGCTCTGAGTGGAAATCTCACCGCCGCCATTAGTGCAGCTCAACAAATTGCATCTTCGGGGAGGGCGCTTTCTGGCGAAGCACAAGCCGCTATTGATGACTGGCAAGGGCAAATCCAGACCAGAGAAAACTGGAGAAAAGCCCAGGAAACGGCTGCTGCTGGCACACCAGAAGCATTGGCTGAGGCAATACGGTTAGCAAATCGGGTTTCAAACAATAGCATCTTACGCATGGATGCCAATCTCGGCATTGACCAATGGAGTCAGCAATTATTAGAAATAGCACGTTCCCAAGGTCAGTCTGATATTGCCAGAGGAATTCAAATTGCCAAATCCATTCCACGCGGTAGTTCTGCTTACAATGCAGCACAAGACCAGATTAGGACTTGGCAGGAATTTCTCAATCCTCAACCAGAACCTTCGCCTCCGGCAGAGTCTCCAGAACCGTCGCCATCAACGACTATTACTGGTCAGTGATTGTATGTATTTTTAATTGCTGTATAAAGCAATAGGTTTGTGTTCCGAAAAATTGTAGGGTGTGTTATTGCTGAGGGTAGGGCATCATCCCAGATTTTTGGTGCGTTAGGACTAACGTCCATAACGCACCCTACCACATTAAAGCTTAGAACGCCAACTGCTCAATCACCGATCGCTTCTCCCCATTCTTTAATGACAGCAAATAGTGATGAATAATCATCTTCAGCAAATGACATTTTCACGGCTGTTTGCAAGATTTGTCGCACTCCTTTAATACTACTGAGATCTAAACTCACAGATTTTGCTTCCGAGATAAACAATTCTGTATCTTTGAGCAAGTGTTTTGTGGGGAAATTGGGATCGGCATAATTACCATCCAACATCCGTTGGAGTTTTTTGTCAAAGGTCGGCGCATAAAGTGAACTGTCGCGCAAGATTTGCATAAACACATCCACATCCACACCTTGACGCTGAACAAAAGCGAGACTCAAAGCAAAGCTAGTTGTTAGGGAAGCTATTAGTTGATTGAGTGCCAATTTCAGCCCCGCCGCCGCTCCCACAGGGCCGACAAGTAAAGGTTCTGTCCCAAAATTTTGGAGTAACTTCAAGTGGCGTTGATATTGTTCTGGCTGGGCACCTACCATAACAATCAATTTGCCAGCTTTTGCTTCGGGGATGCTTCCTAACACGGGTGCTTCTAAATACTCACCACCACCTGCAACAACTGCATCTCTAATTTCCTGGCTTTCTGTGGGAGTAATTGTTCCCATTTGGATGATAGTGCGCCCGTTGAGAGTTTGGGAAGCTCTATCTGAAAGCAAGACATTATAAATGGCTGGGGCATTAGTAAGCATGAGGATTACGCACTCAGCAGCACTAATAGCGTGGCGGGCGTGTGTGGCAGTTTCAGCCCCAGCTGCTTGTAGTGGTGCTAATTTTTCTGGGGTGCGATTATAGGCAACTAGCTGTATATCTGCGGCTAATAACCTTTGAGCCATTGGTAGTCCCATCAGTCCAGTTCCCAGAAATGCCACCTTCATTTTTTATGTTCCTTTGGTACAGCGTAGGCGTAGTCCTTCGTAAAATCTGCGTATCTATTTTGACATTTTGCATCAGTCACTCGATGGCAATTTTTTTGGGCGGACACTGCCTTTCTTTTAGGATGTTGGCAGTGCCTACCCACTTATGAAAATGCTGCAAGCAGTATTATCAGTAACTGATTACTTCATCCACCAGCGGCAAAAGTCAGCATAATCAAAACTGAAAGCAAAATACCTGGGGTAAGTAGTGTTACTAACATTAATAGGT
The DNA here is from genome assembly GCF_014698115.1 of Nostoc sp. FACHB-973. GTDB lineage: Bacteria > Cyanobacteriota > Cyanobacteriia > Cyanobacteriales > Nostocaceae > Nostoc > Nostoc muscorum. The sequence continues at coordinate 84,301 of NZ_JACJSJ010000001.1, read as the reverse complement.
CATGGGCTGACATAATTATTACTTTCCAATTGTGTTTAACTTTACAGTAATCACTGTTATGCTAGTCCAAATAAAACTAATACTGCATTCTTAAATAGAGTTTTAACTTTTCAAATTTAGCTTTACTCTGGCAGAGTCAATCCTTTTAGCGGTTGAGAAATTTCTGTTTTTTCCAGATTTTTGCTCTGAATTAAGACTCCAAAACCACCCAATCCTGTGGGATCTAAAAGCTGGTGTAGTGCGTCCCGCCGCTGTAGTAATTGCGAGAGGGGTTGCTTTTGATAGGAAATACCAGAAATCCGTTCCCCTAATCCCAATGCCATCAAAAATAGTCCTTGCTGGATAAAACCAACGTTTTCTAAACCACAGCGATCGCCCCAGCATTCCAAAGCCGTAAAGTCAACATGGGCAGTGATATCTTGTCGTCCGATATTGATATAAGGGTTGTCATGGAAACGATGTTGATAATAGCACTGTAACGTTCCTTGCGATCGCCTGGGATTGTAATAACGAGTAGCAGGGTAGCCATAATCAATTGTTAACACATAGCCGCGCTGCAAGCGGTCTGCTACTATACTCAACCAGTCCAGAGCAGCTAAATTAATTTCACTGCGATAACCATCTGGGTATGCACCTGAGGTTAAATCGATTCCCACTAAGTCGAAATACTCGGCTAGTTGGGGCGTGGAAGGTTTCCCTGTGACTTCCACAAATGTTGGCAAACGACCAGTTGAAGAAAATACTTCTTCATCTCCCTCATCCCCCTCATCTCCCTCATCTCCCTCATCCCCCTGTGTTGTCACATAAATTTCTTGCAGTTCCCCGGTTTCGAGGGTGAATTGATGGACTGGGAAGGCATCGACTAACTCATTAGAAAAAAAACAGCCAGCGATCGCATTTGATGGGATATCCTCTAGATTGCACCAACGCACAGGCAAATCTTGTAAGCGTTGTTGCTGTTCTTGCCTTAAAGTTGGCGACTTTTCAATAATCACATACTCCAGGGCGGCAAAAAAATCCGGGTAGTGTAGCTGATAATACTTGAGGATATGTAATGCCAACAGTCCTTGACCTGCTCCCATTTCTACCAGAGAAAAGGTTACAGGCCGCCCTAAAATTTCCCACATTTGCAAAAATTGTTCTGCAAGTAACTCGCCAAAATCAGAGGTGAGGTTGGGAGAGGTGAAAAAATCACCACCTTGAAAGCCAATTTTGACTGCATCGCTGGAATAGTATCCGTGTTCAGGGTGGTATAGCGCCATGTCCATGAATTCGGCGAAAGTAATTCGCTGTTGCGGACTGGTGGTAATATGATTTGCGATCGCTGCACACAGCAAAGGATTGGAATTCATAAAATTTAAGATTAAAGTATAAAGAAAATAAATGAATTATGAATGATGCAAAACAAAATTCATAATTTCCCTAACGGTCTACAAACCTCATAATATCGGCTACTGTGCTATGAACGCTGGCATTCATTGACAGACAAAACTTGGGAAGTTTGCAGTTCGATGCGATCGTCTACCAATAAGTTGTACTCACAAGGAGGAATGAAAATTTCTTTTCCCTACTCCCCACTCCCTACTCCCTATTTTCAAGGCAGGTCTAGTATCTATGCCTGTTAACCTGAAGAAGAAGGATCAACTTTATTTAGAACAATTTTTACAGCATCTATAATTACATCAGGTTGATCTACCCATACAAAATGACCGCTCTTACTTGCTTGAAGTTGAGTACAGTTCGTTGATAACTTAAGTAACTCTACATGCATCTGTTTCCGCAATTGGTTGGCGTCTCGCAGAGGAATAAAAACAGTCAAAATAGAAGGCTTGAAAAAAGAATTTGCTTTGATATTAACTATAGGCATCTCACCAAACTTGTTAGCTGCACTAACCTCACGTCCACTAACGGTTAAATTTAACATCTCTCGGCTCATTGTAATCCAGTGTTTAGGACGACAAAAAGAACGTTTTATTGAATTAAGTAAGTGCTGAGGAAATTGGCTTAATTCAGGTTTTAGGATCTCAAATACTTTGCATATCCTCATTAATCGAATAATCCCAAGTATCGAGCCTAGAATAGACATCACAAAGCCAGATATAAAAAAGAGTTTCAACGCTTGCAACTGAAAAGACATTTTGAGCATTCCAGTCTCATGCAGTCCGTCTGTAAGTACCATTCCAATAACCTTATGAGGAAAACGATGGGCATACAGCCGTACATTGTAGCTACCAAAGGAATCTCCTATTAAAATGTAGGGTGGTTCAATTCCTGCTTGAGTAAGTAGCATATCTAATTCCGTCACAATTTGATTGCTGCTTCGGGGATGTGGGCTGTGATTGCTCCATCCATAACCAGCTCGGTCATAGATACATACTCGTGCTAACTTCGCCAATTCTTCAACTAGGAGATAGCCCTCAATTCCTCCTAAACTGTGGTCTAGGACAATTGTTGGACTAGCATCTCTAGCGTCTCCTGCTATGTAGAGATGTAGACGATATCCACCTACATCAAACATTTGGCCAGGGGGCGCTTTTCGATCTTCAAGCCAGCACGCGATCGCTTGATAAACTGTTGTAGCAACTAGCAGAAAAACTCTAATTAGGATCAACATACTTAAGTCTTCTTGCCAGCTAACGGCCTCGCGGCATTGTGAAACAATAGCATATTATGTCAAGTTTGATACCGTGCAGTCGAAATAACCAATATCAGAAAAAGACCAAAACATTTGTAGAGACGGCGATTTATCGCGTCTAGAAAACCCACAATTTTTGCACAGCAGTTTACGGCTGATTCGATTCGGCGTGCATTTGCTCTTCAAGCCTCAGGAAGTTTACTTTTATATAAAATAAATACGCTATTATGCTCCCCGTTTTGACTTTCGGTAATTTCAAATAAACCACAAGCTTTCAAAACACCTTTTAGTGTCTTAATTCCATACTTTTTGGGCGTGCAGTCAGGGTCTTGACTCTTAATAAATTCTCCCGCTCTTGCCAGCAAAGTCATATCACCTATTTTTTCTGTATTTGTTTCGGCTAAACGCAGTAATTTTACAATTTTTGTATTTTCCCATGCTGTCTCAGACGGATCGCTTAGATTTATATACTCAACGCCAGAAGAAATAATATTTGACTTTAATTGCTGATATAAAAGTTCGATATTCGGGTTAGATTCGGCGTAATTTTCTCGAATAAATACAAGCACACTAAATAAAAAAAGTGTTATGCCCTGATAAAAGGAAATTGCCTCTTGGTACTGTGATTCTAAGTAAGTGATGCAAGTTCTACACCCTTCTTCGGTGCTTAATATATTCAAACCTTCCGACTCACCAAAGTGATGGACGAGTTTGTTTCGCTCGGCAACCATCTCTCTTAATTTATCGGCAAAGTAATCAGGGTTATAATCGGCAGACTTAATAAAGGCATTTATTAGATTCCCTAGAGTCTTCGATTTAGCTGCTTCTCTGTACCTCCAAAAGGTATCGATATCTTTTGTACTAGCGTCTGAGTGTATAAACGGAAGAAGCACTTTCAAGCCTTTCTCGATTTGCTGAAACATCAATATATTTCGTCCTATTTTTCTTAGGACTTCATTCACTAACTCTGGAAGCTCACTTTTCATTGTCGTGTTAGACTGCTGGTTTTAGTAAGCGGATAAACCCTTCTTGCTCGAAGTGGCGATCGGTAGACAATGCCTCTGTAATTTTGCGCTGGCGCATCAGTACAAAGCTCATCGCATCGCATAGAGAGTAAGTTTTATCCTGCCGCTGCATTAGGAGATCGACTGCTGTCCGGTGTAATGACTCATCCACCCAAACCATTTCTATGTCTGGGTTATCCAGCAAGTCAACTACAAAAGCAAGGACAGATGAACGCGGAAAACTCCTTGCAGTGGCTAAGGCAACGTACTCAGCAATCACATAGCTGTGGGTTAATCGGATTGTTGCTCTCTTATAAGCAGCAGTAGCTTGAGTATGCAAAGGCTCAGTCGGATAATGCAGACAAAGTAAGCCAGAGGTATCAAGGAGCATTAACTCTCCTCGTGATTACTGGCATACTCTTTAAGCAAATCTACATCAATGCTCTCATTGTTCAGATCAATGGTGTGTTCGAGATTTAATGCCCCAAAATGGCGCTCAAATCTGGCTCGTGCTATCTCTTTTTCTGATTCAGATAACAACAATTTAAAAACTTGACCAAACCGTTGCTCTAAGAATGTTGCAGCTAGGCGTTCGGGAGGAATACCAATAGCCTGGGCCTCTCGCTGAATCGCGGTGAAAATCTGATCGTTGAGTTCCAGTGTCAGAAGGTGAGTCATAGAGGTATGCAAGGTAGCTAGAGGCTACGGCAATTATAGCTTTGCTTGTTTGATGCCCTAACCACTTACCAAGGACACCAGTACGCCATTGATATCGCGGACACGGGCAATTGTTTGTCCCCCAGGTTGAGATTTAGGGGCATCTAATGGTTTTGCTCCTGCTCCTATGGCTCTCATGTAAGCACTACCAACATCAGGAGTGATGAATGATATTTGGATTAATGTCGGCGGTTGTGTGGCGTCATTGGGATGAAAGCCACCGGGAAATAATTTCTCTGCTTCGCTAGTGGAGGAGAAAGCCAATGTGGTGTTTCCGGTTTCGATTTCAGCCCAGATAAACTGTCCATGATCTTGGAGGGTGCGACGAACCAGACCAAATGCTTTTTCGTAAAACTCAACGGTCTTAACTACATCGTCTACCCAGATTACCGTGTGACCAAATTTCACAGTTTTTTCTCCTTATTTAGAAGAATCAGTGCTAGCGAGTATCTTTGCTATTTAACTGTATGCGATTTCAATGTACAGTAGCTTAACTTTCGAGAATATTATCGTCTGTTGCTAGAGTTTGCGCTGCTGTTTGCATCATTTCCATATCTAATAGTGACCAATTATGAGGCGCTTGGCACTGATGTGCTACTAATAATCCCCACAATCCTCTAGGTATTAAAATTGGTACTACGAGGTTGGCGCGGACTTGCATAGTGCGGAGAAAATCTCGGTGACAAGACTCCATTGGCTCTAATTCAATATCAGCGATCGCCTTTACGCGTCCTGCTAAGTATAAAGCAGCATACTCATCGTTAAAACAATTATCAGGGCCAGTGGAACCAAGTATTGATAATTCTTGAGAACTCAGAGATTCAAAAGTTACTTGTCCTTGCCACTGCCCGTAAAAATAATACAACACCACGCGATCGACCTGAAGCGATTCTCTGAGTTGATTGGTTGTTTGCCGGACTAACTCATCCCGCTGTATCCTTTTGACAAGGCGATCGAGCAATTTTTGCAAACCCTGTTCACGGCGATCGCGGCTATGGTTAAATTCGGAGTGAGGATGAATTTGCACGGTTCTAAAATTACGACTAGGTAAATGCTGCCGGATTTATATAGTAATTTATTACACCTTATTTAAATACATTTTTGTATTTATAGCAGCATTTCAATTTTAACGGAAGTTAATACTAGTCAACATCTTCCCTACGGGACACTACGCGAACGGTGAATTGAAAATAAATTATTAAGAAATTCATTTTTTTAATCTGCACCAGAGAATATATTAAAATCTAAATTCAAAGTTAAGAATTTTGGAAAATTACAAATAATATGTTTTGTTTTTTTATAGTTTGAAGCAATAAACATAGCGATCGCTTGTATGCAATAGACTTTAACCTCACCTCGATTCCTTTCTCCTAAAAGGCTACGTTGTAAACACAAATCGAAATACCCCCCTTAATCCCCCCGATGTATTGGGGGGAAACAAGAAATCTAGTTCCCTCCCCTTGTAAAGGGGAGGGTTAGGGTGGGGTAAAACCAAAGTTACGGTAAGCTGACAATGCTGCTTCTTTAACAGTTGCATTCACAATGGGAAAGGTAGTGAGGATGTAGCTAAATTCATCTTCGGTTAAATTATAAACGTGTGCTACCATTCCATCGAGTTCGGCGCGGAGTTTGGCGCGTTCTGTTTCGTCAGTAACGCCTTGTTGATGGGAACCTAGACCGACTTCTTGCGCGAGTTCGTCAAATTCTGGTGTGGTGCAGATGAGTTTGGCGGCGCGTTGTACAATGTCGTTGAAATAGCGATCGTTTTTTGTTAAACGTGGAACTGGCGTTGCATATACGAAAAAGAATGAAAGATGATTAGTAATACTTCGTCTGAAGGTTTAGACCAACCTAATTCTTCTATAAATAAATCGGCGTTGCTGAATCAAGATATGAATTTACAATTTACAGGTATGTAGAGACGTAGCATTGCTACGTCTCTACAAGGATTTGGCATTAAACGACAAAATGTACACAAACATAATTTATAACCAAATTCAGCAACGCCAAAATCTCTAATTACTTTATAAAAATGCCCGTTTGCTTTCTCAAAATAATGAAATGCTTTCTCAAAATGAGCTTTTACTTACTCAAAAGAAGCTTTTGCTTACTCATTTTGGTGTTTTCCGCAAGTAAAAGAAGCTTTGACTTTCTCAAACTCCAGTTTGCTTACTCATTTTGGTGTTTTCCGCAAGTAAAAGAAGCTTTGACTTTCTCAAACCCCAGTTTGCTTTCTAATTTCGGTGTTTTCCGCAATATAACAAAGACGCGATAAATCGCCGTCTCTACAAAGGGCTAATTATTGTAGAGACGGCAATTCATCGCGTCTCTTGCCTTAAGGACTTTCAAGAAATAAATTATCCAAATAAACGAACCACTCCAGACGCAGAGAACACAGAGAGAAGATAAATTATGTCTAGCGTTTCCCAACCTAGTACACCTGTAGGGGCACGGCACTGCCGTGCCCCTACACTTGGGGATATAATGTTATACCGCATCTGAATGGGAACGGCTATATCATCGCCAGTTTTACGAATACCAAAAAAAATAGAGCAGTTGCACTGTAATACAACTGCTCTAAAAAGTATTTATCTAAATACTTTCTACCTATCCACAGAACCCATAATCACGTCAATACTACCGAGAATGACCACGATATCTGCGACTTTCATCCCCCGGAGTAAATGCGGGAGAATCTGGAGGTTGTTGAAGTCAGCAGCGCGAATTTTCCAGCGTGCAGGGAAGACATTATCATCGCCTACCAGATAAATTCCGAGTTCACCTTTACCACTTTCTACACGGGCGTAGATTTCACCCTTGGGGATTTTGAAGGTGGGGGAAACTTTTTTACCAATGTACTGATAATCAAAGGCATCCCACTCAGATTTTTTACCTGCGGCTAAGCGCTTAGCTTCGAGATTTTCGTAAGGGCCGCCGGGAAGTCCTTTAATTGCTTGGCGAATAATCTTCACAGATTCGCGCATTTCCCGCATCCGCACCACGTAACGGGCAAAGCAATCACCGGCAGTTTCCCACTGCACGTCCCAATCGAAGTCATCGTAGCATTCGTAGTGGTCAACTTTCCGCAAATCCCATTTCACACCGGATGCGCGTAACATTGGGCCAGAAAGTCCCCAGTTAATTGCTTCTTCACGGGTGATGGTGCCGATACCTTCAACACGTCGCCGGAAGATGGGGTTATCTGTCACCAAGCGTTCGTATTCATCAATTTTGGGTATTAAGTAATCGCAGAATTCCTGACACTTATCTACCCAACCATAAGGCAAATCAGCTGCCACGCCACCGACGCGGAAGTAATTATTATTCACCATCCGGTAACCTGTGGCGGCTTCCCACAAATCATAAATCATCTCCCGTTCCCGGAATTGGTAAAAGAAGGGAGTTTGAGCGCCAACGTCAGCGAGGAAGGGACCAAACCACAGCAAGTGATTAGCGATGCGGTTCAACTCCAGCATGATGACGCGAATGTAACTAGCGCGTTTGGGGACAGCTACACCTGCTAATTTTTCCGGGGCGTTGACGGTGACGGCTTCGTTGAACATTCCCGCAGCGTAGTCCCAGCGGCTAACGTAGGGGACGTACATGACGTTCGTGCGGTTCTCAGCAATTTTTTCCATTCCTCGGTGCAGGTAGCCAATCACTGGTTCACAGTCAACGACATCTTCGCCATCCAAGGTGACAATTAGCCGCAGAACCCCGTGCATTGAGGGGTGGTGTGGCCCCATGTTTAGCACCATTGGTTCAGTGCGGGTTTCTAGTCTGGTCATAGATTTAGTGTTCTCCGTTCGTGAAAAATTTGAATTGAACCGCCTTCGCGTAGCGTCTCGTAGAGAAGATGCCAACTAGACCCAATTTATTTTGTCTGTCAAGGATTGACGCGGGGATGGGGAGACGGGGGGACGCGGAGAATGAAAATTTTCCTATGTCCTGACATCAGCCCCAACCTGTCAATTTCAATTTGACAGACCATTAGAAGCAATACATTTAAAAGTATTGCCCATACAGGGGTATGTTTGAGAGAGGGGGGACAGAAGAGGGATTTTACTTGATGTTTAATTTTGTTGCACTTCTTCAACTATTATATGGAAGCTGGATATCAAGGACTTGAGGCGCAGGAATTTTTTCATGTGCCAGTGTTGGGTGAGCAGGTAATTGAAAATCTGGCGGTGCGTCCCGGCGGACATTATTTAGATGTCACAGTAGGCGGTGGTGGTCACAGTCGCTTGATTTTAGAAGCCACACCGGATGTGCAATTAACGGCCATTGACCAAGATGAGGATGCTTTAGCTGCGGCGCAGAAGAATTTAGCTGAATTTAGGGATCGCCTACAATTTATACATAGCAATTTTGCTACTTACGAATTTACCCCTAACACTTTTGATGGTATAATTGCCGACTTGGGGGTGAGTTCTTACCATTTAGACCAGCCAGAGAGGGGTTTTAGCTTTCGCCAGACCGGGAATTTGGATATGCGAATGGATCGCGGGCGATCGCTAACTGCTGCTGATGTGATTAATAATTGGGATGAAGCCGAATTAGCAGATATTTTCTTTAAGTACGGCGAAGAGAGATTATCGCGGCGCATTGCTAGGCGCATTATCGAACGGCGTCCGTTTCATACGACTGTTGAGTTGGCTGAAGCGATCGCTGGTTGTGTTCCTCCAAAATACCGTTATGGTAGAATTCACCCTGCTACCCGTGTTTTTCAAGCTCTGCGAATTGTCGTTAACGATGAGCTAAGATCCTTAGAAACTCTTTTGGATAAGGCACCAAACGCCCTTGTCCCTGGTGGCAGAATTGCGATTATCAGTTTTCATAGTTTAGAAGACCGTTTGGTGAAACATGGTTTGAGAAATTCACCTTTATTAAAGGTATTGACAAAAAAGCCAATCATTGCTAACGAAGAGGAAATCGCTAAGAATCCGCGATCGCGTTCTGCGAAGTTGAGGGTAGCTCAAAGGAAAGAGGAGTAGGCAAATACTATTAGAGTACTTGAGTTTATCTGGAATAACGCAGTGTGGCGATGTAGTTTTTTTTGGTAGTTCAACTCAAATCAAAATTTATTATATTTGGAGCAAGTATGGCTACATTTAAGGTCATGACTTGGAATGTAGAGAATTTATTCTCTTTGGGTAATAATTTTAGTCCCAAAACCGAAGCAGAATACACACAAAAATTGAATAGCTTAGCTAGTGTAATTCTAACTCTCGATCCTGATGTGCTAGCTGTTCAAGAAGTCGGCAACCCAGAGGCATTTGCAGAATTGTTAGCACTATTAGAGGGGCGCTATCCCCATACGTGTCTATCTGCATTTCCAGATCCTCGCGGAATTCGGGTTGGGTTTCTTTCAAAAATAGCGATCGAAGAACAGGAGGATTTAATAAATTTTCCTGAAGGTGGCTTTTCCAAAGTTATTAGTCAAGACACGGAAGGAAATTCCACTGAAGTTAACCGCATGGGTCGAGGCGCTTTACGGATTCTTGTTAAACCTCAAGAAAATACTTCTATTAATATTATTAATGCACACTTCAAATCGAAATTGTTAACTTTTTCTTCAACAAACGATAGTCCACGATTTGCGCCCAAAGATGAAAATGAACGTAGTCGGGTTGCTGGATTAGCACTTATCAAGCGAACAGCAGAAGCAATTTCATTGCGTGTTAAAGCAAATAAGTTACTAGAAAATAATGCCAACCAAGGTCTGATTATTCTAGGAGATTTGAATGATGTGCCATCTGCTGCTACTACTCAGATTCTTCAAGGACCGGGTGGTAGCGAGATTGGCACACGCGGGTTTAATCTGTTAGATAAAGGAGATGATACCAGACTATTTAATTTAGCTCCTTTAATTGATGAAAAAAGACGATACTCGCGTATTTATCAGAACAACAAAGAGTTAATAGATCATATTTTTGTTAGTCAAGAACTATTATCTGGTAAGCCGCGCAAATTGCCAAAAGTAGATAGCTATATCGATAATATAGATACTTTACCTTCTGTTAGTGATGACCCAAACTTAAGACGAGGAAAACCTGGTTCAGATCATGCACCAGTCATTGCAATTTTTGATTTATAACTAGGCTAATGTGCATCCCAGTTGCACATTTTCTTGTCATTGGTCATTTGTCAAGAAAATATTCATAGCGATTTTCATTTGAATGAGGTACATGGTAGGGTAGCACAGCTGTGCTACCCTACGAATTGTCTGTACTCCATGCAATTGCAAACCTCACCATCTCAGGCGGCGCATTTTATTTGTTTGGGTAATTCGATGCAAAAGTTGGAACCTTCACCTATTTTGCTAGTAACGCTAATGGTTCCTTGCATAATTTCTACTAATGATTTCGTAATTGCTAGTCCTAAACCGATACCGCCATACTTGCGCGTAGTAGTTTGATCTACTTGGCGGAATTGCTCAAAAATATATGCTAGGTCAGATTCGGCGATGCCTATACCAGTATCTTTAACTGCGATCGCAATTCTGTCACTAGAGATTTCCCATACTTTAATTTCTACACTACCACTTTCTGTAAATTTAATTGCGTTTAATAACAACTTGACTAAAACTTGTTTTAGGCGGGCGCTGTCGTTAATTATTATGGGATGTTCTAGATTAACTTCGACTTGCAAATTTAAGCACTTGTCTTCTGCGAAGGAACGATGTTCAGCTACAGTTGCTAATACCAAATTCGCCAAATTAAATTCTTCTATTTTAAATAACAGATTACCTGCTTCTACTTTGGCAAAGTACAGCATATCATCAATGATTTCTAGTAGGTGATTGCCATTATTGTAAATACGCTGCACCATATCTATTTGTTTCTCAGATAAGTTTGAGGTGCGTTGGCGTAGTAGTACTTGTGATAAGCCTAAAATAACATTTAGGGGTGTGTGGAGTTCGTGAGATGTAGTGGCTAAAAATTGCGATTTTAACTCCGCTACTTCTAAAAGTTGCAGATTTTGTAACTGAATTTGGTATTGATTTTTTTCCAATTCGTGGTTTTGTTCTAAGATAATTTCATTTTGTCTAGCTAAATGTTCTTGGCACTCTACCAAAGTTGCCATCGTTCTGGCATTATTAATAGCGATCGCTATTAATTCACCGACTGTATCCAAAATATTTAGTGAAATAATATTGAAAGAATTGGGATTTCCCCAGTTACCAATTGCCAGTACTCCCAACCGTTCTGCTGCTTCTAACTCTATTGCTACGGCATAGATTGACGACGGGTTGAAAGAAGACACAGAAACTGGAAGATATGGTGACAGAGAATAGTTTTCAATAATATTATCTGTATTTTCTTTAGTTTTTTGAAATAAGTGGGAAATACCTGTGGTAAATACTTGGTAGAGTAACCCAAAATAACTATTTACTGCTAGAGAGGGATATACTAATTCTTGCTCAAAATCCGCAATAAAACCTTGAGCGTTACTATTTACTTGTACAAAGGACAATTTTTCTACATTTATTCCAGATTTTGCAGCTAATTCTAACTGTTTACTTTCAGGATTATATAACAATATGAAGCAGAAATCAGCACTATCAATGGCATCATAAACTTCCTGCACCATCTGCTCTAATAAGTTATTTAAAGGTGTTCGTGGCTGATTGCAAAGTTTAGTTAACCGCTGAACTATTCGCAGTTGTTTAGGTAGATTTTGCTGTTCTCCATTTAAAAGTATAATTGTCTGACGGCAATTTTCTTTTACAGAAGTAGCTTGTCGCTCTTGATTGGTGATATTCAAAAAGTTTTCTCCCAAACTATCTTTTTGTTGTACATTGACTCTCTTTACTTCTTGAATAGTGTCGGAAACATTTAATTTACAGACGCCCAAACAACTAGTATTCAGATATATATTATTTACAGTTTTAGTTTGTGAGATTATACTTATACGCCTGCTGTTTTGAATGTTTTATGTACTACTATTGTACCTACTTAATTAGAGTCTAATAATAGGAAGAATTTTGAAAATTTCCTCCATATAACTTATTTTATCAATTCTTTTCGAGGCGCACTAGGATTTTTGTCAGTGATTTTACTGAAAAATATTTAATTTTTTCATTAGTTTTACTTGATAGTTTAATTTGGAATATAAATTATTTAATAAATATTAAAAATTGAATGAGTATATGAATGCAACTCATGGAGTCTCTTGGATAAATAAGTTTTTATCTGACGCAAAGATAGATAGACGCGATCGCCTATTAGAGAAGCGGGTAGAGTTGGTACAAAAAACAAGCTGAAGATAAAGCTTTTGCAAGAAGTTTATTGTTGTGTCACTAGCTGTATTTGGCGCAAGTAAAAACTGCTATGTATGTGGGGTCTGTTAAAAATAAATTAACCATTTAAAAAAACCGCCACTATAGTAACTAGGACGGTTTGGTTAAGCAATCGGAGGGTAATTACAGATTACTTTGCTAATAAATGAAATTGCTGTAACGAAGTTTGCATTTTTAAATTGGAATTGGGAATTGGGCATAGGGCATTGGTTATTCCCCTTATCTCTCCATCTTCCTAGTACAACAACGCGGCGGAAATAAACAGACCATACCCTGGGGGAAGCCGCTTTGCGTCTAAAAAATGGCGCAGAAGCCGAAAATACAATTCTTTTGACTTTTGACTTTTGACTTCCGCGTAGCGGTACTAGTCCCTACTCGCTAATTCCTTGCGTAAACACTCATTGGTTCCTTGATAAATCGGGTGTAAAGATGCTTAAACGTAGATTTAATGACGCGCGGCATACCAAAATCGATGGGCATTAATTTGTCTGGTAACCGCCAATCTTCTATTTTTAATAAGTCAGGATTTAAATGTGGAAACTCTATAGCAGCAAGTTCTGGACAAACTCCTAACCTCTGGGAAGCTGCAACTGTGGGCACTTGTTCAGGAGGAACGTTGAGGATTTCCACCATTGCTCGATCTAGGGCAAATATATCTGATGCAGCTGCTAAAATGCCTAACTGGCGAGGTTCACCGTTACTGGGACCGTTACCTTCATGACCGATGATGCCATCTAATATGGTTAAGTTCGGGTTAATTGCCCTCGCAGTTTCTACTAACATTTCAGCAAATCTGTTGGCGTCTTTGCCGGCTTCCATGTGCCACCAAGCTTTCATTTTGCCGGGGACGCAACCAAACAAGTTTTTTACGCCCAGCGTTAAGGTTAACTGGGCATGGGATTTGACTTTGGGTAGGTTAATCACCACGTCTGCTTCCATCGCTTCTTTAGACAGCCGCAGGTGGTTAAAATTATCGCTGACGGTTTGATAACGCTGGCCGTGAAAATCGATAATGGGAAGATTGAGTTCTTCTAAAATAGGCAGATAGCCATTTGCCACGGCTACTCCCTTGGCACTGCCAAAGGCTGGACTATCACCCAAAAATGGCTTACCGCCAACTTCAATTACCATTTGGGCAACTGCGTAAACTAGTTCCGCACGGGTGATACACTCTTTACCAGGACGGCTACCTGTGAGTAGATTGGGTTTGAGTAAAACGCGATCGCCTTTTTTCACAAATGCTGCCATTCCTCCCAAAGGTTCCAGCAGTGTCACTAAAGATTCTCGTAAAGTCTCTGGTTCGTAGGAAGTAGCCCGAATCAGGCTGACAGATGATTTTTGAGTCTGCATAGATACTAATTTACCGGTAGTGAATAGCGCCAATAGTTAACAGTCACCTACTAACTTAACCTCTCCCGCAACCACAAAGCTAATAAAGGTAATGCCAGTTGATAACCTTGTTCAGCACTGTAGATTAAACCTTTATGCTGTAATCCAGTCAGGGAACCCTGAAGGCTACCACCTCTTGAAAGACCATGTTTTTGAATATATTCTTTACTTTGTGGCTTATCTGTAGGATCTAAAGCTAAAGATTCCAAAAGATGCACCTGATTTGCTGGTAACAACATCAATAAAGATTCAAAAGTTAAAGATAAATCTTTCAGCAATCCTTCTATTGCCTGCTGCACTGCTACTTCACTAATTAATCCATTAGGATAAGAAAAATTTTGCAGGCGGCGAATTATGGCCATCGCATCGCCAATGTGTCCTTGTACAGCATCTAAAAATAATTGCAGTGCAAGTGAGCGAGGATCAAATTTAAGATTTTGTGTATGCAATATTTCCCTCGCCCATAATGCTAAAACGTCCTTAGCTAAGGGGGCTAACTGTATAGTTTCTAGTGGATAGTTTGTTTCATCTGTTTGATAACTTGTCTCAGCGATGGTTGCTAATAAAACGTAGCTGACATGAGTTTGCACATTGATTTCTCGCCTGAATGTGGCTTCCCACAAATGATTGCGATCCCAAGAACGTATGTGCGGAAAACTCTGCAAAATCAGCACCACACGCTGATTCAAATTAATCGCCATGATTTGCAGCAAGTTGAGCAAAATTTCAAATGCTTGCCATAGCTGCTTTTGGTTCAAAGAACGCAATAGCTTGAGTTTCCTTTCTGGATGAAAGACAAAAAACTCATTGCCAAAGTTACTTACCCAGTCTTGAATTTGTGCTGCTTGCCAGTTTTGAGTAATCGCCTCTGCTAGCAGTTGAATAAATCGTTCCCCATCGGTAGCGCGGATGCAGTCTATCTCCAAAACCATCGCGCCAACTTCTTGGGTAGCCACTCGCACTAAAGTCCGCCGCCCACTACCTGGTACCCCAGTAATCAACAAATCCCCATCTTGCGCCAGCACTTGGACAATGCGCTGAAATTCTAGCGATCGCCCAATCAATTGCAAAGGAGTAGACACATCCAAATTCACGTACTTTTTGCCTTGGTTTCACCATTACGGCAAGCATACTCACTTCTATCACCCCTGAGCAAGCATCGAAAGTAATTATGATTATTATCAAAATAAATTAGTGTTTAATTTTATTTAACACTAATTTTTAGTGCTAAAAATAATTAGCACCATAAATAAGGTATTAACTATGGCACAGGCAGTATCTACCATCGCACCCGAAGAGAAGCATTCCCCTGTTTGGCATACTTTGGAGATTCCCGAAGCGATCGCCCGTTTACATAGTGATGCTGACAATGGCTTAAGCAGTGCAGTAGCGAAACACTTATTGTCTGAGGTGGGGGCAAACGAACTCACAGGCAAGAAAAGCAAACCTTGGTGGTTAAAATTTTTACTGCAATTTAACCAACCGCTGTTGATTATTTTGTTGTGTGCGGGTTTAGTCAAGGCATTAACTGGTAGCTTGGTAAACGCTAGCGTCATTTGGGGCGTGACTACCACCAATGCGATCATTGGGTTTGTCCAAGAATCGAAAGCCGAAGGTGCGATCGCCGCCCTTGCCAAAGCCATCACCACAGAAGCCACCGTCATCCGTGACGGTCAAAAAATACGCATTGCTTCCGGTGAGTTAGTGCCTGGGGATATTGTTTTACTAACTTCCGGTGATAAAGTTCCAGCAGATTTACGGTTAATTCAAGTTAAAAATTTACAGATAGATGAATCTGCCTTAACCGGTGAATCTCTAGCAGTAGAAAAAAATACTCAAATTATTAAGGCGGATACTGCTTTAGCCGAACGTAAAAACATGGCTTATGCCGGTGGCTTCGTTACCTTTGGGCAAGGTACTGGTATTGTAGTTGCCACAGGTAACACCACGGAAACCGGGCGGATTTCCCAGTTAATGGAACAACACACCGATATTTCCACACCATTAACCAGAAAATTCGATAAATTTAGCCATAATTGGCTGTATATGGTCTTAGGTTTAGCAACCCTCTGCTTCGCGGTGGGATTAAGCTTTCGAGGTTTTCAAGAAGCTTTAGAAGCAGCAGTGGCTTTAACAGTCAGTGCCATCCCTGAAGGATTACCAGCAGTAGTTACAGTCACCTTAGCCATCGGTGTTTCCCGCATGGCACGACGCAACGCGATTATTCGCAAATTGCCAGCCGTGGAAACCTTGGGGAGTGCAACTGTTGTTTGTTCCGATAAAACCGGGACTTTGACAGAAAACCAGATGACAGTACAAGCAATTTATGTCGGGGGACATCAATATACTGTCAGTGGTATAGGTTACACACCAGACGGTGAAATCTTGATCGATGACAAGCCAGTGAACCTCAACAGCGATCGGGGTTTGCAAGAATGCCTAGTTGCCGGGTTGTTGTGTAACGACTCGCAATTAGAGAAAAAGAATGGTAGGTGGGTAGTCATGGGAGATCCCACAGAGGGGGCGTTAATTGCATCAGCAAACAAAGTAGGTTTTAGTCAGCCAACCCTAGTCAAACAAATGCCCAGGCTAGATGCAATTCCCTTTGAATCTGACTTTCAATACATGGCGACATTGCACGCCACACCCCAAGGTAAGACTATTTATGTTAAGGGTTCAGTGGAGGCAATTCTCCAGCGCTGCACCTTGATGTTGAACACCCAGGGACAACCCCGCCCGTTAGATTGTGTAGAAACGTTACAACAAACTACCATCGAGCGGGAAGTCAATATTATGGCACGGCAAGGCTTACGGGTATTAGCTTTGGCCAAAAAAGCAGTACCCGATGGACAAAATATGGTGGATCATCCAGATATTGCTGCTGGGTTAATTTTCATCGGCTTGCAGGGAATGATCGATCCGCCGCGTGAGAGTGCCATTAAGGCGGTGCAAGCCTGTCAGGAAGCTGGAATCCAGGTAAAAATGATTACTGGCGATCATGCGATTACAGCCCAAGCGATCGCCCGCCGCATGGGCATCAACAAAAATGGTTCAGTTCTGGCTTTCACAGGTGCAGAACTAGCAAAAATGGATCAAATAGAACTCGCCCAAGTTGCCCAAGAAGGTGTAGTTTTTGCCCGCGTCGCCCCAGAACAAAAACTGCGTTTAGTTGAAGCCTTGCAATCAAAAGGTGAAATCGTCGCCATGACAGGAGATGGCGTCAACGATGCACCTGCTTTAAAACAAGCAGATATCGGTATTGCGATGGGTGGCGCTGGTACAGAAGTCGCCAAAGAAGCCGCCGATATGCTACTTACCGATGATAATTTTGCCTCCATTGAAGCTGCTGTGGAAGAAGGAAGGGCAGTATATAAAAACCTACTCAAAGCAATTTGTTTTATTTTGCCCGTCAATGGTGGCGAATCCATGACAATTTTAATTAGCACATTATTAGCCAGAGATTTACCAATTTTATCTTTACAAGTTCTGTGGCTAAATATGCTCAATTCCATCACTATGACAGTGCCTTTAGCCTTTGAGCCAAAAGCGCAAAATGTCATGCAACAAACACCGCGCCATCCCAATGAACCGTTACTTTCAGGCAGTCGTTTAAAAAGAATTTTGGCAATTTCTCTGTTTAACTGGATTGTGATATTTGGAGTATTTGAGTATATTCGTCAGACCACAGGTAATATTGATTTAGCCCGAACAATGGCCATTAATTCTTTAATTGCCGGACGGATATTCTATTTATTGAGCATTAGTCAATTAATCCCGAATTTGATTGCTAAAATGGATGGTACAATTAAAGAAAATGTCGATATACCCGCCATTGGATTTGGGATTGTCGGGGCAATTATTTTGCAAATTGTCTTTGCTCATGTGCCATTAATTAATGAAGTTTTTGAAACAGCACCATTAAATTTACAGCAGTGGTTGTTGTGTCTAGCAGTAGGTTCACCAATGATTTTGTGGGCTGCGGTGGTGAATCGTTTTGATCCACCAAATTAAATAGGGTAACCCTATTGCCTTGTAATCTATGTGTTTTTATGGCGTTGCCCAATTGTGGTACACATCCAGATGTAGAGACGTAGCACTGCTACGTCTCTACAAGTAGCAGTGCTACGTCTCTACAAGGATTTTGATATCATGCAGAATCGTTGTTTTTATTCTGGACTCAGAGGTAAGATAGCACTCATTTGTTCTAAATCTAATACTGTGGCTAAGTCTGTTTCACTCATCAATCCTCGTTCTAGGACGATTTGCCGTAGGGATTTACCAGTTTCTAAAGATTCTTTGGCGACAGCTGCGGCATTTAAATAACCGATGTGGGTATTGAGTGCGGTTACTAAAGCTAAACTGCCTTCGGCGTATGCTAAACAACGTTCTTTGTTGGCTGTAATTCCCTGGATGCAACGTTTGGTGAGTGCGGCGATGGTATTACCCAGAATTTCGATGCTGTGAATTAGGTTATAGGCAATTAGCGGCATCATCACATTTAGTTCTAATTGTCCGGCTTGTGCGGCTAAGGCGATCGCATTGTCATAACCCATCACCTGAAAACATACCATTGATGTCATCTCTGCCATCACTGGGTTATATTTCCCTGGCATAATTGAGGAACCTGGTTGCACTGGGGGCAGTTGAATTTCTTTCAAACCAGTTTTTGGCCCTGAATCCATCAACCGCAAGTCATGAGAGATTTTGGCTAAATCCTGGGCTAAGTTCCGCAAAGCACCAGAAACATTGACAAATGGTGCCATACTCTGCATTGCTGCCATGAGATGCGGTGCAGGTTCTAATGGAGTGTCAATCAATTCCGAGAGAACTTCCACGACACGGGCGCGATACAGAGGATGAGTATTTAATCCCGTTCCTGCTGCACTACCTCCCAAACCCAACACCATCAAATCCCCGGAGGCGGTGTAAATCCGATTTTGGTGTTCTGTGAGAATTTGCGCCCAAGCCCGAAAATTTTCACCCAAACGCACAGGTACAGCGTCTTGTAAGTGAGTTCTGCCGGATTTAACGATATCTTGAAATTCCACAGCTTTGTTTTCTAAGGACGCGATCGCCTCTTCTAAAGCTGGGTGTAATGTGTGAGAAAGTGCCAATAAACCGCCAATCCTAATTGCCGTCGGAATCACATCATTGGTAGACTGCCCATAGTTAACGTGGTCATTGGGACTAACACGTTTATAATTGCCTTTTTCGTCACCCAGAATTTCTAAGGCGCGATTTGCCAGAACTTCGTTGACATTCATGTGGTGCGAAGTTCCAGCACCCGCTTGATAAACATCCACAACAAATTGTTCGCGCAAATTCCCAGCTAAGATTTCATCAGTTGCTTGCACAATTGCCTGACTAATATCTTCGGGAATGCAACTGAGTTCTCCATTCACAATTGCCGTAGCTTTTTTAATTAGTAGACAAGCATCTACGTAAGTAGGTAAAGGCTTAATGCCGCTGATGGGAAAGTTTTCTATTGCTCGTAGCGTTTGAATACCGTAATAAACGCTACTAGCAATTTGGCGATCGCCCATTGAATCCCGTTCAATGCGAAATTCAGAGTCTGTGTGTTGAGTCATAGTATTGTTTTAGGAGAGCTTCAGAAAACAGATTTTCCCACGCTTAGGGAAAGAGTGGGGAAGAGGGGCAGGGGAAGCAGGGGAAGCAGGGGGAGAATAATTCTTAACTCCTAACTCTTAACTCTTAACTCCTCACTCCCAATGCCCCATTCCCTATGCCCAATACCCAATACCTTATGACTCTACCCAACTGGATTACTTTCTCTCGCCTTCTGGGTGTACCATTTCTGCTTTACGGCTTATATAATCCCACAGATCAAGCTAAGTGGATATGTTTGGCGATTTTTCTTGTCGCCGCATTGACTGATTGGTTAGATGGTTACTTAGCGCGGAAACTCAACCAAGTTAGTGATTTAGGTAAGTTTCTCGATCCTTTGGTGGATAAATTTTTAGTCCTTGCGCCATTAATGGTGTTGATTGAACTGGGAAAAGTGCCAGCTTGGGGAGTGTTTTTGATTTTAGCGCGGGAATTAGCGATCGCTGGTTGGCGGGTAAATCAAACGACAATTACCGGGGCGAACATTTGGGGTAAACTCAAAACTGTTAGTCAAATAGTGGCGATCGCACTTTTAATTGCGCCACTACCTGAAGCCTGGAAAATTGCATCTTTAATTGCTTTTTGGATTTCTGTTGGTTTGACATTAATATCTGGCGGTATTTATCTCTTACCGCAAAAAGCTAACACTGCTGATTGAAAACATTTAATCTATCGTCACCGTAAGTGTAAAATTTTTTCAGACAATAATCACAAAATATTTGTAGCTAAGCCAGAAATTTCTAACAGTGCCCAAAAAAATTCGGGAACTAAAAGCAATGCTCCTAAAAGCTGGATTCACTTATCGAAGTGGCAAAGGTAGTCATACAGTATGGAGTCATCCTTTGCTACTTTACAGCCTCACTTTATCTGGCAAAGATGGAGCAGATGCAGATCGTTACCAGGAAAAAGATGTAAGAAATGTTTTGTTAGAAATAAAACAATTGCAGGAAGAAGAAGACAAAGGAGAACAAGAATGAAATCACAATATAGTATTGTAATTCAGTGGTCTGATGAAGATAAAAAGTATATTGTCAGCCTGCCTGAGTTTGGTCCCTATGCACACACTCATGGAAATACCTACGCGGATGCTCTCAATAATGGTGAGGAAGTCTTGGAACTATTGATTGAAGATTACCAAGCACAAGGAAAACCACTGCCAGAACCTTTGACGGCAAACTTTTCCTTTGAGTTTATGTCATCTAATTCCTAAAAATCATAGCTAGGTAATCCAGTAACATCAGTTTCAAGAGCAAATAAATCACCTGAGTAGAAACTTTTGTCAATCTCGGCTTGGCTGAGTCCAACTGAACCAGTGGTGATGTAAAGTGTTTGCAAATCTTCGCCGCCAAAGGTGCAACTCGTTACGAGTGGAACAGGTAGCTTTAACCGCAATATTTCTTCACCTTTGCGATTAAAACGAATCACACACCATCCATTCCACATAGCTGACCAAATATTTCCTTGGCTATCTATCGTCAACCCATCTGGGTAGAAAGATTCATGAGTTAAATCAACAAAAATCCGGCGATTATTAATATTGCCTGTTACGGAATTAAAGTCATAAGCATATATTTTTTGTTTAGGAGAATCAGCCAAATAAAAAATTTCTTGATTCGGACTCCAACCCAAGCCATTAGAGATAGTCAATCCTGTTTCCATCACATGTAATGAGCCATCAGTATCGTAACGATAGAGGCTAGCGTCAGGCTTTTCTATAGAAGACATTGAGCCGAACCAAAAGCGACCTTTGGAATCACATTTGCCATCGTTGAGACGATTACTTGGCAGATTTCCTTCAATTTCCAAAATGGGCGTAACTTCACCTGTCTGGGTGTTGAGGAATGCCAAGTGATGACGCAGCGCCATAATTAATCTATCTGTACCAGCTGTGGCGATCGCACCTACTACATCTCCCACATCAAAAAAGCGATTTTTTCCCGTTACCGGGTCAAATTGATGCACTCGATGGTTAAAAATATCTATCCAGTAAAGTTGCTTTTTGATCGAATCCCAAATTGGTCCTTCACCCAAGCGGGCACGAGCATCTAAAATATTATGGAGTGGATATTGCAAAACCTGGCTCATTTTATCAACCAACAATAGTATTTACAGAAACTAATTTCACTAAATTTGAGGCAATTCTCAAAAAACTTTGCCTGACTAAATAGAGAAAATTTTCATTCATGTTCCAGTAAAAACTAAAGACGCAATTTATCGCGTCTTTCTCAGGTATAAAAAAATATTTTTCTTTTGGCCAATTATTCCTTGATGGTATAGAACAAGTGGATTTAGGAACTTCCAGAAAATAAATTATCCCAAATTATTTTTACATTTTTAGGGGCGCACAGCTGTGCGCCCCTACGTTCGCGGAGCTTCCCGCAGGGATGGGATATTTTTTTAATTGGAAGTGTCTTATCCGTAGAAAAAATCGACAATCCAAAATCCAAAATCCAAAATTGTCTGACTTTAGCCAAACCTTTACGCTAATCCGTTAACTTAAAATTGTACCAATTTCAAAATTGATTGCTACACACAGATTCCAAAACCCAGACACAACAAAGCGATTTCCAATCTAAAATCTAAAATTTAAAATCCAAAATAGTAGTAGTCGCTCAGGATTCCCCTTATGTATCAAACAGACCCTCCGCGCCCTCCAAAAGAAACCCTACCCACCATGTATGATCTTCCCAGTGAATACCCTGAGGACTCTGGTTTGCCTGACGAATTTCACCTTTTTCAACCCCAACTTCTGCGGGAAACCTTCTTTCCACCAAACTACCCAGCACAAGAGGTATTTGTTGGCACTGATTTAAACCTTTACTATGACCTCCGGCATACACTATGGTACAAACGCCCGGACTGGTTTGCTGCTGTGGGAGTTTCGCGTCTCTACGAACAGCAAAACCTGCGCCTAAGTTATGTCATCTGGCAAGAAGGGGTTGCTCCTTTTGTCGTGGTAGAATTTCTTTCTCCTGGCACTGAAAAAGAAGACTTAGGACAAACTCTGCGGGAAATTAACCAACCGCCAACCAAATGGGAAGTTTATGAGCGGATTTTGCGAGTTCCTTACTACATCGTGTTTGACCGCTACACTGACAAACTCCAAGCATTTCAACTAGTTGCAGATAGTTATCACGAAATAGATGTAACTACTTCTAGAGTCTGGATGCCAGGAATACAGCTAGGTTTAGGACTTTGGCAAGGCGCTTACGAAGGTATCGATCGCCTGTGGCTACGTTGGTACGATGAAACAGGAAATTGGATTTCTACGCAGCTAGAACAAGAAAGGCGACGAGCCGAACAAGAAAGGCGACGAGCCGAACAGGAAAGGCAACGAGCCGATAAATTAGCGGCGAAGTTGCGAAAATTGGGCATTAATCCTGATGAGGAGTAATAGGTAATTGGTTTTTCCCATTACCCATGACCGAATAATTCGTAATTATTCGGTCAACAAACCTCACAATTAAACAGCTTGTAAAATCTCCTCATCTACAGAAAAATCAACTTCAGCTTTATCCCGGCCAGAAGGGAGATAATCATTTTCCAAAGAATCTTGTAATCCAGAAATCAAATCATATTCAGGATGCCAGTTTAATTCTGTTTGGGCTTTGTTCACCGAAGCAAAGAAATGTTGTACCCGCATGGGAAAAGCCTTGCGTTTGCCGAAATCAAACTTCTTCGGGTCATAATGGACAATTTTCACAGCATCAGGTGATTTACCAGCCGCTACGGCACTAGCACGGGCTAAACCATCAAAAGTGACAAAGCGATCGCCAGAAATATTATAAATCTCTCTTACAGCTTGTTGATTACCCAAAACTTGGGTCATTGCCTTTGCTAAATCTTTGACATGACCTAACTGGGTGATATGCAAGCCATTTCCAGGGATAGGAACGGGGCGATCGCGCACAATTCTGTCAAAAAACCAGCTTTCCAAGTCATTATAATTACGTGGACCGTAAATATAAGTAGGACGAATAGAGGTAAAGGGCAATCCCAATTGGGTGAGATAAGCTTCAGTTTCGTGTTTACCCAAGTGGCGGCTTTTCGGATCTACTGCATCGCCTTCGATATGGGGAAGTTGGTCAGATTTGAGATACACTCCGGCGGAACTCATGTATACAAAATGTTGCACCCGGTCTTGAAAAATCTCCGCGAGTGGTTGAGTATCACTAAGTTCTCGTCCATTATTGTCAAAAATGACATCAAAATTTTCTTGTGATAATTTTGCTTTTAATTGGGTAGCATCAGTGCGATCGCCTATAATTTGTCCTACTCCCTGTAAAGAAGGCGCTGGTCGATTTCCACGATTAAACAGCACCACTTCATGTCCTTGTTCCACTAATAGTTGAGTCAAATAGACACCAATGAACCGAGTACCACCCATAATTAGAATTCGCATAGCTTTCCCATTCCTACATCAGTTTTCTTTCAGGGACTGGGGACTAGGGACTGGGGATTGGGTACTGGGGACTAGGGACTCGGTACTAGGCGCTGGTAATTAAAGAAGAGTTTTCCCAGTACCCAATCCCTCACGCCCAGTCCCCAATCCCCAATCCCCAATCCCCAGTACCCAATCTGACATTATCAGGTTGCAGCATCCATCTGGAACCTCTAAGCGAAAGATTGCGTCTTGCCGTTAATCTGGGGCGCTTCCCATTAATTAATCACAAGGGGAAACTTTTCAGTTAACCTCATAATTTGCCTAACTATTTTCCATTCATTACAAGTTAGCTGTGCCCTTGAAATATGCTCTGGTTCATGAGTGGTTGACACCCGAAGCCACAGGTGGTTCAGAACTCGTTGTACGGGAAATTTTGAATCACATTGATGCTGATTTATATGCCCTCATCGATTTTGAATCCAGTAACCCTGAAAGTTATCTATACAAACGTCAGATTGGCAAGACGTTTCTTCAGCATTTTCCCTATGCCCGCAACGGTATACAAAAGTACTTGCCTTTGTGGCCTTTGGCAATTGAACAAATGGACTTGCGGCACTATGACGTAATTCTGTCTTCGTCCCATGCTGTTGCCAAGGGAATCCTTACCACTCCAGATCAGTTGCATATTTGCTACTGTCACAGCCCCATGCGCTATGCTTGGGACTTGACCTTTGATTATCTGCGCCAGAGCAAGCTGGGTAATGGTTTACCTGGGTGGGTAACGCGATATTTATTACATCATTTGCGCCAGTGGGATGTATTGAGTGCCAATCGTGTTGATTACTTCATTGCCAACTCGCAGCATACAGCTCGGCGGATTTGGCGCTGCTATCGGCGAGAAGCAACAGTCATTTACCCACCTGTGAATATTGGGGAATTTCCATTTTTTCAGGAAAAAGACGATTTTTATCTCACAGTTTCCCGACTAGTGAGTTACAAACAAGTATCGTTGATTGTCAAAGCTTTTAATCAACTAAAACGACCGTTAGTAGTAATTGGTACAGGAGATGAAATGCAAAAAATTCGTCAGATGGCAAATTCAAATATAGAAATACTCGGATGGCAACCCGATAATGTGGTAAAAAAATATATGGCTAGGGCTAAGGCGTTTGTGTATGCAGCTTGTGAAGATTTTGGTATTGCCTTAGTGGAGGCACAAGCCTGTGGTACGCCAGTAATCGCCTATGGTGCTGGGGGTGCTTTAGAAACAGTGCGAGATATTCGCTCTGGCGTGGATACAGGGACAGGTATATTCTTCAGGACACAAACAGAGGCGGCTTTAGTGGAGGCAGTAGAAAAGTTTGAAATATATCAGGGTTCGTTTAATTCCGAGTATATGCGATCGCACGCCGCGCAGTTTTCACCGCAAGTCTTTGCAGATCGTTATCTAGATTTTGTAAATAAGTGCAACGAAAAAAGACCTTTTTGGAATAATGGTCTTGGTTAATAGGACTTATTTTTTTAGGCTTTTGGCAATTTACCCCCAGAAGCATCTCATTTTGGCTTTAAGATTGGGACTATGTGTGGTGTGGATTATTAAGGAGTATGATGACTGCCCAGAGCTCACTCCTCTCCGGCAAGCGAGGTGTACGGCAAGACACTAGAGGGTCTACGCGTACTCTCCTAAAGCGCGGTCAAAAAACAAAGACGCCTAGAGTTAAACCTCAAGGTTTATCTTTTCAGGGTTTAAACGGAGAGTTTGCCAAGCGACTATTCGATATAGTGTTTTCGCTGTCAGTGTTGATTTTATTCTTTCCTGTCTACTTAATCTTGGCCTTGTTGATTGCTTTGAGTTCAGAAGGCCCGATTTTTTATGTTCAGGAACGGGTGGGGAAAAACTACAAACCTTTTAACTGTATTAAATTCCGAACAATGGTCAGCAATGCGGACGAAATCCTCGTGCAAATGATGGAAACATCGCCCCAGCTGCGACAAGAATTTGAGAGCAGTTTTAAGCTCAAACAAGACCCACGGATTACTAAAATTGGTCGATTTTTGCGAATTACTAGCCTAGACGAATTTCCCCAGTTTTGGAACGTTTTAAAAGGAGATATGAGTGTAGTCGGCCCTCGCCCATTAGTAGCAGAAGAACTACCAAAATACGGTTGTCACATTGATGAGATTTTAACAATCCGTCCAGGAATTACTGGTTTGTGGCAGGTGTCTGGGCGTAATGACATTCCCTACCCTCGCCGAGTCCAAATAGACCTGCATTATGTAAAATCTAGGAATTTGTGGCTTGATTTATGGATCATCTTAAAAACTGTTGATGTGGTAATTTTACCTAAAAATAACGGTGCATACTGAGTGATTAGTGAGGGTTGATTCTGTGGGGCAGTCAATGCCCCTAAGTACTATTTTTTAATGTAAGATACCGCAGATTCCAAGAAGCATAAAGTACACAAACTAAGTCTGAAAGTCAGGTATAAAACCTGCTTTAGTTCTGACTTCGGACGCTTTGGCAAAGCTTCTGGGGTTTTATTCCTGAATTCACCAATTCTGCTGTAAAAGACTACACCAAAGTACTTACAGCGTTTTACAACTACATGAGGTACACCCTTTCCCAACCCTCCTTAGTAAGGGCAGGGTGCGCGATAGCGCGGGTGGGGTATTTTTGTACCTCACCAACTTGAAATCTGCTGTAAATATAATGTTGTTCGGTTTTCACTAAAGAAAAGGCAGTATAGATT
This sequence comes from Nostoc sp. FACHB-973, assembly GCF_014698115.1. Classification (GTDB taxonomy): domain Bacteria; phylum Cyanobacteriota; class Cyanobacteriia; order Cyanobacteriales; family Nostocaceae; genus Nostoc; species Nostoc muscorum. The sequence goes on along the minus strand of NZ_JACJSJ010000001.1, from coordinate 57,495 downwards.
TTTATGGAAATCTATTCCATACCTTTTTTTCAAAACATCACAAGACTGGATGGCAAAAGTTTATTGAGTTTTCACAAAAATCAGAGATGTATCAAACTTTGACAAGTTAAATGATGATAAAATTACTATTAATAATTATTAAAAAATGTTGAATTTATGAAGTAAATTCTTATTGGTTCAACAAATTGTTCTTAAGTATATTTATTTACTTAAAAGTTACACGATCGATTAGAACTGGTAGGTTTACTATGTAGGCAATTCAGCAATTACCTGCTAGGTTGTATCATATCGTCTGTAACATTTTAATCAAAGACAATAAGGGATAGTTGAGCATGACGCAAAAAAAACGAGCGTTAATAACTGGTATTACGGGTCAAGATGGTTCATACCTGAGTGAGTATTTGCTAGAACAAGGTTATGAAGTTCATGGGATAATTCGCCGGACTTCCACCTTCAACACAGACCGTATCGATCACATCTACGAAGATCCGCACAAACAAGGAGTGCAGTTGTTTCTTCACTACGGTGATTTGACTGATGGAACAACACTGCGACGTATCTTAGAAGAAGTACAACCAGTAGAAATTTACAACCTCGGCGCTCAATCCCATGTCAGAGTCAGCTTTGACTCCCCAGAATACACTGTAGATTCAGTGGGAATGGGGACACTGCGTTTGTTAGAAGCAATTCGAGACTATCAACACCGTACCGGAATACAAGTGCGGTTTTACCAAGCGGGTTCTTCTGAAATGTACGGATTAGTGCAAGCAATACCGCAAAGTGAAACAACACCATTTTATCCGCGCAGTCCCTATGCTTGCGCCAAAGTATATGCCCACTGGCAAACAATAAATTATCGTGAATCTTACAATTTGTTTGCTTGTAACGGCATACTTTTTAATCACGAATCACCACGACGCGGTGAAACCTTTGTCACCCGTAAAATTACGATGGCAGTAGCCAACATCGTTGCCAAAAGGCAGAAAAAGATTTACATGGGAAATCTGGACTCCAAGCGAGATTGGGGCTATGCCAAAGATTACGTCAAAGCAATGTGGTTGATGTTGCAGCAAGACCAACCAGACGATTACGTGATAGCAACTGGCGAAACTCACTCAGTACGGGAGTTTCTCGAATTGGCATTTAATTATGTCAATCTCAATTGGCAGGATTATGTCGAGTTTGACGAACGCTATCTGCGTCCTGCGGAGGTAGAGTTGTTGATTGGGGATTCTAGCAAAGCACAGCAGAAGTTAGGCTGGAAAACATCGGTAACCTTTGAGCAACTAGTTTCCTTAATGGTAGAAGCAGACCTGCAAGCTTTGGGTTACACTTCACCCAATGGAAATGGTTCGCAATTTCCACATGATATTGCGACTCTTCGTCAAGAAATGGGCGCTTTGCATTTCTGATTCGGACTACAGAGGATAAAAATATGACCGCCTTAGAACTCAAAAATAAACGCATTCTCGTCACTGGTGGGTCAGGCTTTCTCGGTCGTCAGGTGATCGATCAGTTGTGTCAAGCGGGGGCTGATGGTGAGAAGATTAGAGTAGTGCGATCGCGTGATTGCGATCTGCGGGTTTGGGAAAATTGCCAACGTGCAGTTGACCAGCAAGACATCATTATCCATTTAGCAGCTCATGTTGGTGGTATCGGTCTCAACCAGCAAAAACCCGCAGAGTTATTCTACGATAACTTGATCATGGGAACCCAGCTAATCCATGCTGCATATCAAGGGGGAGTCGAAAAATTCGTCTGTGTTGGTACTATCTGTGCTTATCCGAAATTCACCCCAGTACCATTCAAAGAAGATGACTTGTGGAATGGCTACCCAGAGGAAACCAATGCCCCTTACGGAATTGCCAAAAAAGCGCTTTTAGTGCAATTGCAAGCTTATCGCCAGCAGTATGGTTTTAATGGTATTTATTTGCTGCCAGTGAATTTGTATGGACCGGAAGATAATTTTGATCCCGGAAGTTCTCATGTGATTCCGGCGTTAATTCGCAAGGTTCACGAAGCCCAAATTCAAGGAGAAAAGCAACTACTAGTTTGGGGTGATGGTAGTCCCACCCGCGAGTTTCTGTATTCACAAGATGCAGCGCGGGGGATTGTTATGGGCACCCAATTTTATAACGAATCAGAACCAGTAAATTTAGGAACGGGTGATGAAATTTCGATTCTTGATTTAGTGACTCTGATTTCCCAATTAATGGAGTTTAAGGGTGAGATTGTTTGGCAAACTGATAAGCCAAATGGTCAACCTAGACGCCGTTTAGATACTGAACGTGCGAAGCTTGCCTTTAATTTCACTGCTCAAATCAGCTTTGAGCAAGGACTAAAGAATACCATTGAGTGGTATCGTCAACACGCTGCATAATCTTAGGGTGGGTAGTGCCCACCCTAGCTTTTTTGAGTAAATTTTAAATGTGGACACAGTTAATCATCAACTAAATAAAGCAAAACTACGCCGTACTCTACTCAAAACACGCCAATCAATGTCTGTCTGGGAGTGGAGAGAAAAAAGCGATCGCATTTGCTCTCATTTAGAAAACTCTACTTTGTTCGCCCAAGCAAAAACAATACTTGCTTATTTTAGTTTTCGCCAAGAACCCGACCTTAGTCCACTATTTACAAACACCAAATACCGTTGGGGATTTCCTCGCTGCGTTAATCAATCCCTATCTTGGCATATTTGGACACCTGAAGATTCTGTGCAAAGTGGGGCTTATGGCATTACTGAACCCCATCCTGATGCCCCAACCTTAGACCCGACGGAAGTAGATTTGATTCTCATTCCCAGTGTAGCTTGCGACGATCAAGGATATCGCCTGGGTTATGGCGGAGGATATTACGATCGCCTACTCACTTCACCGGAATGGTTGACAAAGCCCACTGTGGGAATTGTGTTTGATTTTGGGTATTTACCCCAGCTACCTATCGAACCTTGGGATAAACCCTTAACAAGTATCTTAACCGAAACTGGGTTGACTCAGAAAGACTGAAGGGTTGAGGATGATGAAGAAACATCATTAAATATCTTTCATGAGTAATCCAGTATCATCTACCACTGACCAGTCAGCAATGATTGATGAGATTGTAGCAACTAGCCTCCAAGCTCAACAACAAACAGGCCCAGATCTGCGCCAAATTCATAGTAAAAGTCATGGACTGCTTTGGGCAGAGTTTATTATTGAACCCAATCTTCCTGAAGACTTGAGAGTAGGTTTGTTCAAAACGCCCCAAACCTATCCTGCTTGGATTCGTTTCTCTAGCGGTGGTGCGCCTGAAAAGCGTGGTAAATTCCGCTCCGATACCCAACCTGATGTTCGCGGTATTGGCATTAAGGTGATGAATGTAGACGGGCAAAAAGTGCTGGATGATGAAGAAAAAACTCAAGACTTTGTACTCAACAGTTATCCTACTTTCTTTACCAAAGATATTCGTGATTACGCTGATATCTTTAAAGCAGGTAGTGGACAACTTACTCCAGAACGGATACAGGAACTTGGCTACGCCTTTGCTTTGTTACAAAAAATTACTAGTAAGAACGTAGGCAATCCACTTTTGATTCAATATTGGAGCATGGCTCCGTTTAAATTTGGCGATAAAATTGTCAAATTGTCTGTAAAATCTCAACAGATTGAACAGCCTCCAGAAACACTTCCAGAATCCGAAAACTACCTGCGGGAAGCAATAGTCAAGTATTTGACGGTAGAAGGTCGAGAAGCATCTTTTGACTTCCTGATTCAGTTTTATGTAGATGATGACAAAACGCCAATTGAAGACCACGTTCAAGAATGGCAAGAAGCAGATTCACCGTTTATTAAAGTTGCAACTGTCCGCATTCCCAGTCAGAAATTTGATTTTGAAGAACGCAAACGTTTAGATGAGGGTACATTGTTTAGCCCTTGGCATACATTACTTGAGCATGAGCCTGTCGGCAGTGTGAATCTTTCTCGCAAAAAGCTTTATAGCGAACTTGCAAAGTATCGACGAGAACAAATTGCCAAACGCTTGCGGGAACCACAGCCTTATGTAGAGGTTGAAGATTAACCACTATAATTTGATTTCAAACTGTAGAATGATACAGCAGAATTCAGGAATCAGAATTCAGAATTCAGAAGGAATTGGAGATGTGGTTGTCGCGCGGGGCAACGCACATTGAATTGTTGACGGTGCGTTAGCTACGGCATAACGCACCCTACATTTACTAACTTTTTATTTTTATTCAACCAGATTTTTGATGATAGGTTACGATAAAATTAATCAAACTTTTAATTAAATCCATGTCTGACTCAGTTCAATATGTTACTAATGCAGAGGGAGAAAAAATTGGTGTCGTGTTAGATTTAGAAACTTACCAACAGCTAACCAATTTATCTATAGATTCTGAATTATTGATTGGTTTAAGTAAAGAAGAGTTACAAGCTTTAGCAGAAAGTTCCTTATTTCCCAAAGTTCAGATCCAATTACAAGATTTATTAAATAAAAATTCCGAAAATCATTTATCAAACGAAGAAAGTGATATTTTAGACAGATTATTGGCACAGGTTGACCAGTTAAATATTCTGAAAACTAGAGCCAGATACACGTTAAATATTTTTCAAAATAAGCAACAATTCACGTGAGTGTTTACATTCCTATTGAATTACAAAGGAAAATTCGTAATTCTTTTTCTGATTGTTGTGCTTACTGTCGCACTGCTGAAGCTTTAACAGTCACTAATTTTGAATTTGAGCATATCATTCCCTTATCTGCTGGTGGAGAAACTGTATTTGAAAATCTCTGCTTTGCTTGTCCATCTTGCAATCGTTATAAAGGAACTCGTCAAACAGCAATTGACCCCAATACTCAGGATGAAGTTAAATTCTTTAATCCACAACAGCAATTGTAGACAGACAATTTTACTTGGAGTGAAGACGCTACAGAAATTGTAGGACTTACAAGTATTGGGAGAGCAACAATTTATGCTTTAAAAATGAATCGTCTGCAATTAACTCGTGTGCCTAAAATGTGGGTGAAAATGGGTGAGCATCCACCAAATATTTGAGCAAGTGCAAAATATTTAAAAATTCAGAAAGTTATCAATCAAATGTTGAACTCTAAAAAATCACGATCGCAAATTCTGCTAACATATGCGCTATTGGGAGCGATCGCACTGGTGATGCTCTTTCCTTTGCTGTGGCTAATCAGCACAGCCCTAAAATCACCTACCGAAAATATCTTGCAGTCGCCGCCACAGTTGTTGCCTGCGTCGCCTACACTGGATAACTTTTCTAGTGTTTGGCAATCTTTACCTTTTGGACAATATTTATATAACAGCACCTTGGTGTCAGTGCTGACTGTTGGCTTAAATCTGCTGTTTTGCGCTTTAGCTGCCTATCCCTTGGCAAGGTTATCATTTGTGGGGCGAGACTGGATTTTTGTGGCTATTGTCTCTACGATTATGATTCCCTTCCAGATTGTGATGATTCCTCTTTACATTTTGACAGTCCAGTTGGGTTTGAGAAATACTTATTTAGGGATGATTTTTCCTAGCTTAGCTTCTGCTTTTGGGATTTTCCTCTTGCGCCAAGCCTTCATGAGCGTTCCCAAAGAAATAGAAGAAGCTGCCCGTATGGATGGCAGCTCGGAGTTAGGTTTGTGGTGGTATGTGATGTTACCAGCAATTCGCCCAGCATTAGTAACTTTAGCTATTTTTGTATTTATCGGTGCTTGGAGTGACTTTTTGTGGCCTTTAATTGTCATCCAAGACGAAAATTTATACACCCTTCCCTTGGGAGTCGCCAAGCTAGCAGGTACATTTTCCCTTGATTGGCGGTTGGTAGCAGCTGGTTCTGTAATTGCGATCGCCCCAGTATTATTACTATTTGTGTTTTTACAACGTTACATTGTACCCACGGAAACTGGTAGCGGGGTGAAGGGGTGAAGAAGACGCGGGGACGCGGGGATGAGGGGGATGAGGGGGATGAGGGAGTAGAAGGAGCAGGGGAGGCAGGGGAGGCAGGGGAGGCAGGGGAGGCAGGGGGAGAATAACTCCTAACTCCTAACTCCTAACTCCTAACTCCACACTTCCAATGACCAATGACTAATGACAAATTCAATAAGCACCAGTCTTTTTCAAAACTACCCAAATTGTTTTCATAATTAGACTCAAGTCGTAAGTTACAGACCACTTACGTTGATAATCTATATCCATCTTGACAATAGTTTCAAAGTCTGTAATGCTTGAGCGGCCATTAGCTTGCCATTCTCCAGTAATTCCTGGTTTGACTCGCAATCTATCCCAATGGTGTGCATCGTAATGCTTGACTTCATCAAGAGTTGGTGGACGAGTACCAACTAAACTCATGTCCCCTAGCAAAACATTCCAAAATTGTGGAAATTCGTCTAAGCTAGTACGCCGCAAAAATTTACCCACAGGAGTAATTCGAGGATCGTCAACAGATTTAAAGATGTGACCTTTGGCTTGATTTTCAACTAAATACTTGAGTTTATCGGCATCCATAACCATAGAACGGAATTTCCACATCCGGAAGGGTTTTCCATTCAAACCGCAGCGAATTTGAGAATAAAATATTGGATTGCGATCGGAAATCAAGGTAACAACTGTTACGGGAATCGCTACAATAAATGTAATAATCAGCCCGACAATGGCTCCAACAATGTCAATTGATCGTTTTGCCAAGCTTACAGTTGAGGGATGTGACGGCTGTTGCGAGCAATCAAGGGAATAAAAATAAATCACAAGAGTTAGCTGATCTACAACAGGAATTTTTGCATCAGTAGTGCAGACATCGACATAATTTTTATAGGACTTTTAATGTTTTTGTCGTCTCTACTGAGTGCTAACATACACAAAAGTCTAACTAGAAAAAAACCGAAAACCTAAAGTTTACAGAATCTTTCAATTAACCAGGCATATTGTAAATTTACAGTATTTTCCTGTATAATGCCAAAAATATTGCTATAATGCGCTGCTATAAATTTTGTGAGTAAAACTATTGTTTACTCACAATGTGGCTACTTTTGAGTTTTGCCTAGCGGCAGTAACCTTAATTATGAACCTCTAGGGCAAAATTTACTGTATATGGTTCCTCAAGTGATTGCTGATTGCTAGCCTTGATTGCATCGAGATAGCGACGCAAAGACAAAAGTTGTTGGGAATTGGGACGATAGGTGAGACTGCCTTGTTTTTCAAAAAGTGGTGCAGTGGCGATCGCCTGATAGTCAGGATTTTCTTGGGAAGTCTGGGTGAGCCAGGTTGAGTCTATGACTGAAGGTATCAAACCGGAAGGTAATTCACCTTCCAAAAAAGCTAACAGGCGTTGCTGACAACTGCGGGTATTGATTCCACGACCCTCAAATAGCTGGATAACTTCACCGAAAGATAAGGGTCGATCTGGTAGCAGGCGCAGCAATTCTGTAAACAGGAAATAATCAGTGTATTGTTGTCTGGGTATATCTAATATCTGGGGATGCAAAGGTAGCATCGCTAAACCATAGGCAACTCGACTGCAATTAGGAGCGCCGTTTTCGCCGAGATATAAATCTTGAATAATTTTCGCGCTGGGGAGTTTTTGCCGTAGCCAACGGTTCACCGTCCCGATACAAGCTACTCCACCAGTGAGGATAGCTTGATTAATTGCTTCTGTGGGAATACCACGAGCTACCAATAATTTGTTGAGTTCGCGGTTCAAGCGGCGGACAAATGGGATAAATACTTGACTTTCTAAGTCTCGTCGCCGTAAAATCCATCGCTGATCGGCTAATTCCAAGGTAAAAGTGTCTTGGTGTTGTAAAATCAACTTCAGAGCCAGTGCTGCATCTAATACCGCCTGTCCCAGCAAAGAACTTTCTAGGCGTTGCTGGAGACGAATTCGAGCCGTGATATCCGGTTCGCCGACTCTGGGTAGTTCTAATTCTTCCAATCCCAAACTCTGCCAATGCATTTGGTCTAAACCGGGAATTGACGGTTGCCATTGCCAGGGATTAGTGGTGGCAGTTTTACTCTCGCTTTCGGTTTCTAAACGTGACTGGCGAGATTTAGGTGGCAAAAGTAGCTGACAGATAATGTCTTGTTCAATTCCCTTGCCAGCATAAGTAAAACTGTGCAGCATGAAATCATTGTATGTCAATTGCGCTAGGGTTTCTGGTACATCGACTAGCAACATTTCTGTAGCAGCTGCGCCAATATTAATGACAAGGGTGTTGCCCACAAGGGAATTTTCGCTGGTTTTTGCAGGATGAGAATCTTGGTCTTGGTTTAATTTTAATTTTATTTGCTCACCGTTAGCAGCATCAAGTTCCGGGAGTAGACTAGCGATCGCTTCTTCGACAAAAAAGACTTGCTGGGGATGTCGGATCAGCTTGCTAGTGAGTACAGCTTCTCTGACGTTGAAGCGATATTGTTCTGACCAACTAGATGGACAAGTGCAAATTACACCAGCAATATTATTAATAATCTGAGGAAAATTTTGTTCGCTAATCCCAACAGCAGCAGCCATTAAACTAGGAGTGGTACTAGCTCGATCGCGCTTGAGAGTTAACAGCAGCTTAGAGAGCGATCGCACAACCCAAATTAAAGGCCCTGCCGAAAATTCATTTAATTGCAAAACAGGTTCCCATTTTTGGCGTTCACTCTTGTAGGGAATGGCTACTTGTAAATAAGGTTTCAACTGCGCCGAATAAAGATTGTTTGTTGAATCTGCTGTGGAGTTGGGTGGCGCAGGATTCTTATCTTGGGCAACAGCCGCAGGTGCTGTCTGCTCATGTGCTTCGATACTTTCATTTTCCCCGTGGGGTACAGAACCTGTCGGCAGATAAACCTCTGTTGGTAAACGAAACGATTGCTGAAAAGAATTTGTTCCCGGTGGATTTTCTGCTGACCAGTAGATAGGATGTACAACCAAAGAAGAACGATTTAACAATGCAGCGGAAATTCCTGTTGTACCCAAATCAATTCCTAAATACCACACTGATTCCAGAACTTTGGATGAAACTTCTATATTGTTTATCGAGTTGGAATTGGGAGGTAAATAACTTTCTGAAACAGGAGTTGTCTCTTGCTTTTTTTTTTCAGTTTTTGGGTCTAAATCTAAGTTAGTTTCTATCTGGGGAACTGCCAGACTGTTTGTTGCTATTTGGAGATTTTCTAGCCCTTGCTCAGGGGAAATTGTGGGGATTGTGTCTTGGATTGTAGCAACAGATTCCTGAGAAATATCTAAGTTACTAGCTGGTTGCAAGTCAGAATTTAGCTGTCGATCAAAATTAGCCAAATCCAGGTCTAATTGCTGCAACTGTTCTTCATCTAAGGAAATATCAGGGATGACTGGAGTCTGATTTGACTCTAAAGAAAGTAGGTTTTCTTGTGGCGAAGCTGGAATATAGTTATCTAAAGAGGGTTCAAGGCGATCGCTTGTAGCATCTGTGGCGATACCTTCGGTAAACTTTGCCAACGCAATTTCTGGTATTTCTGGAGTGACTGGTGCTGTAGTTGTGGCATTATTCACAGCTGATGGCATTTCCAGAAGTTGCTGTTCATTACCTACATCAGGGAATAAATCAGTTAAGGTGCTAATTGTATCAGCAACTTCTGGCTGAGTATTGAGTTCCACAGGCAAACTCTCTGCTGCGGAAATTACTGGTTGCGAGGCTAGGTCAGTATCCTCTGCAAAAAATAGTCCTTCCTCTGAATCTGTAGTTTCTACAGCAGCCTGAGCATTGCTGAGATCGAAAAAATCTGTGTCTGACTTTTCCAAAGATGTATCAGGTGTCACAACCTCAGAATCAACAGTGGGGGGGACAACAGGTGTCTCCTCAGGGGTATTCAAAGTTGATGGAGGAGTTGTAACAGAACTTGATGAATCACTACCAGTACCAAACAAACTGGCATAAAGTTGGTCTACTTCATCAGCAATTAACGCAGAAATATCTTCCGGTAATTCAGCTGGACTTTCGGAAGATTGAGACGACTCTAAGCCAAGCTGCAACAGCACTGCATCTAAATCTTCTGTGAGAGTAGTAGTTTGTTGCTCAGGATTAATTGACGAAGTTTCTGGCTGTATCAGTTCTAGAAGTGGAAATTCAGCATCGATATCAGTTGGGTAAGCCAGTGATGCAGGTGGTGTTTCAGCTTCTCCCTCCAGAAGAGATGACTCGGAACTAGGGGATTGTTGCTGCAAATACTGGGTTAAATTGTTGAGAAAGCTGGCCATCAACTGTTCGCCCTGCATTCCCTTGCTGTGCATTCTTGCCAGTGCTTGGGATAAAGACTCGTAATAGGTGTTAATGTTGCGTTGTAGTGCCTCAAAAACAACATTCACCGTCCCATCTAGTGATAGTAGGCGTTGATCTAACTCCTGAGCCAGCTGTGTTAACTGCTCTACACGGTCTGGGGATTCTAAAAAAGGTTGAGTTCCAAAAGATACTGGTTGTGAGTTTGGGCGATCGCTTCCTGCTGAAGAACTGGGGGAATTAGCTAAAGTCTGTGCTACCAATGGCGTTAAAGTTGGCACAAGGCGACTCATGAGTACCTGTAAAAACTCAGTAATCATCTGCTCTTGGTTTGTCAACTGCTGCGCCAGGGAGTAGTTTTGCAATCGCTTTTGTTCTAACTGCCGAATTTCTTGGACGAGAGTGGCTCGTTCTTGTAATAGTCCTTCTAATTCGGCCCTTAATGGCTGTATCAATTTGGAAAATTCAGTTTTTAATTTCCCTGCTTCAACGGTACTGTGTTCTTGAGTGGGTTCGGATGGTGGTAATAAAAGCTGGTTATGGCTTTGATCGGTAAATTTTGTTAATAAAGGCGATGGCTCCGCCAACGCCAAGGGCGAACGCGGTTCTCTCAAAGATTGATTTTGGATACCGCCCTCTAATGCTTCTTTTTCTCGTAGTCTCACCAAAAAGTCCCGAATTCGTTCTAAAACCTCTTTAGGTTCTTGTCCCTGACCAGGGAAAAACCTAGACAGGCGCTTACCACCACTAGCAAGCAAGTTGTCAATGTCTGCAATCAGCTTTTGAATTTCATCTGCACTGGAAGTCACTTTCGATTACCTTAACTACAACTATATGTCAACTAATGTGACAATTATTTTACAATCACCAGAGTTTTGAGTGGCAAAAGCTGCCACTTTGACTTGTGACTGTCATTATGTTATGGATTACTGGCAGGAGTGGCAATCTTCAGTCAGTGTTTGTTTAATAAGCTTAGCTCGATTGCTCAAAATCGCTAGAATATGTGAGCAATAATTTACTAGCTTGAGTATGATGAATGTTGTTTGACTATATTTTAAGTAACCAAGAGTAATCAAGTTTACAGCGCAGCTAGCCCCTAAGTAATACTTCAGCAGGCTAGAAACTAGTTTTTGTAAAACTTTTACCCTATTTAAACCCATAGGTAAAAATTGTTTAGAAAAACGCTCTTATCACTTTCTTGTGTAGCATAGGTTATTTTTATTGTTGAAAGGTGGCTGTGCTCTGATAGCTTAGGCTTAAAAGAATGCTCTTGTATGTCGTGTGTATATAGCAGCTTGAATAAAAATGCCCTAATGGAAGACCGATATGTGCCCTGCTTTTTTGAGGGTTTGCCAGAAGCAGTTGTGGAAACAGCCCTTACCCATCTTGTAACCCGCACTCACCCAGCTAATCAAGTGATCGTACTAGAGAATGACTGGGGTGGTGCTGTGTATTTTATCAGAGAGGGATGGGTAAAAATTCGTACTTATAATTTAGAAGGGAAAGAGGTAACACTGAATATTCTTGGCAAAGAAGAATTGTTTGGTGAAATGGCGGTTCTAAGTGAAAAACGTCGAACTACTGATGTCATTACCCTAACCCCAACGGTAATTGGCAGTATGCCTGCTTCAGATTTTAGCAATTTACTTAAAACGGAACCCTTGGCAGGACTCCGATTAGCAACACTAATGGCAGAGCGCTTACAGCAAGTGAATCGCCGATTACGTTTGCGGGAATCTCATAGTCAGTCACGGGTAGCAGATACATTGCTGTTTTTGGCAGAAGGACAGGGAAAAAAAGGGCAAACAGGAACTGAAATACCGAATTTACCTCATCGGGAATTGAGTAGTTTGAGCGGACTGGCACGGGAAACGGTGACGCGGGTATTGACAAAACTAGAAAAAAAAGGCTTGATTAAACGGGATCAAGACATTATCTGTATTCCCGATATGTCAGCCTTGGAAAGAATGATAGTGTGAAGTACCCCTTTTTGCTTCGCTGAAAAAGGGGCTTCCAATTTCAACTACAACAATGACGGTCTTATTCGTCTTTCGGGTTTCCCGTCTCATTCGCCGTTGCCACGTTAGGTATTCCTATTGCTAGGAGTTCGGAACTAAACCCGATGATAGCGTAGCGGTAGCGAGTCATCGAGCGTCTGGTCTTACACAGCGTCCACAGGCAGCCGCCCATCTTCCATAGGCACTTTGATTGTTTTACCGTACATTCCTGTGTGGCTTATCTTTTACCGCCTTAGTAGATAGACGAACCAGTGACCGGAACCTTTCCCCCTTTCTCACGCTCTTAGACAAGGCATAGCATATTACTGCTACTGTGACCGTTTGTTATGAGCCGTGTGGATGGGTCATCGACCATTGAGATCATAATATATATGTATCCATAGCAGTGATACTTCATGAAAGAAAGATCCATCAGAGTTAGGTTATCGCAGAAACGGAACGACAAACTTAAGGCTTATGCACAAAGCAAAGAAAAAACAGTTACGCAGTTGGTTGAGGATTGGATCGACAGGCTGCCTAGTCCTAAGATTGACGACTCCTCATCCCCACCCTCAATGTACTCATAGGGTGGGGACTTCCGCGACACGTTAAAACTTGTCAAAATATGAGCATTTTAAATTCTCTGCCCGATGAGCCAGAAGACGAACCATCACCAGAATCTCAAACTCCCGCCAATCATTGGTTAGACAAACAAGAATTAAGCCGTCCTCAACTTAAGGCTGATACGCCCTTGAGGATGGTGGAAACAGCCTTTTTAGCCAGTACTGCTAGCCTAATTTGGTTTATTAATTTTTACTTTCCTTTAGGCCCAGTTTTGCGGATATTTTTTCCAGTGCCGATCGCTCTAGTTTATCTCCGTTGGGACAGACGAGCAGCATGGATGGCAGCACTCACTTCTGGGTTACTGCTGACAGTACTGATGGGGCCAGCCCGCAGTTTGCTATTTGTCATGCCCTACGGCTTTATGGGCGTGCTTCTAGGTGCGACGTGGTATCGTCGTCGTGTTCCCTGGATAGTTTCCATCACCTTGGGTACGCTGTTGGGTACTTTGGGAGTCTTTTTTCGGTTGTGGTTATTATCTGTGTTATCAGGTGAAGACCTCTGGGTTTATGTAATTACCCAGGTGACTGAGTTTATCGAGTGGGTATTTCTAAAGTTGAGTTTATTGGCGAGTCCCAGTGTGTTTTTGATTCAAATAGGCGCGATCGCTTTGATTCTACTCAACAACTTTATCTACCTGTTTGTAGTACACCTAGCTGCATGGCTGCTTTTTGACCGCCTGGGCAACCCCATTCCCCGCCCACCACACTGGGTGCAAGTCCTTATGGATTATGAAGGATAGTTATCAATACTGCTCGGATAAGCAGGGGAGGCAGGGGAAGCAGGGGAAGCAGGGGAGGCAAAACTTCCCCTGCCTACATTTCTCCCCCGGCTATTGAACAGCTTGCCTCAACCAAGAAATTCCAAAACCTACGCAGTATTGGGATAGTTATTTGTCATTAGCAGTACTGAGTTAAGAGTTAAGAGTTATTCTTCCCCTGCTCCCCCTGCTTCCCCTGCCTCCCCTGCCTCCCCTGCTCCCCATCTGCACATGCCCAATTCCCAAATTCGTATTTATACCCAAAAAGAACAGGGTGAAGAATGGCTGCGACGGTATCGTGGTTATCTACCTGTATTTGCCTGCGTTTTAGGATTTACTGAAACTGGTTTGATTCCAGGGATTTCAGCAGCCGGTCGCACTCCAGAGGATCGGAAATATACTGCTTGTGCTGATGCCGAGTTTTTGTATTATGGCGCAGAACATAAACCCCAATATCCCTTACCACCATTAGCGGCTGGCGCTTCGCCTGTGTTGATTTCTCGCGCTGTCTTTGAGTCACTAAAAATACCCGTGCATTTATTTAATGCTGGCTTACCTCAGGCTCCTGCTGTACCAGTAATTGATTTGGGTGGCACTCCTGCTAAATGTTTAAGTGGAGGGAATGCTATGGAAATCACAACGGTACACCACTTGCTCGAACAAGGGCTACTTTGGGGAGAACGCCTTGCTGCCAATATCCAACAGGGATATTTGATTATCGGTGAATGCGTTGTTGGAGGCACTACAACTGCTCTGGCAATTTTAACTGGTTTAGGCATAGAAGCTGCCGGAAAAGTTAACAGTAGCCACCCTGTTTGTAACCACGCCCAAAAGTGGGCACTAGTGCAAGCTGGGCTGGAAAAGATGAAGAGACATGAGGGGGATGAGGGGGATGAGGAGGATGAGGGAGATGAGGGAGATAAAGAAAAGGGGAACAAGGAAGAAAATTTTACCTTGTCTGGCTCATCTCCCCCATCTCCCTCATCTCCCTCATCTCCCCCACTTCCCCCACCCGATCCCTTAAAACTCGTCGCCGCAGTGGGCGATCCGATGCAAGTGGTGGTGGCTGGAATGGCGATCGCTGCTAGTCGTAGTTGTGGTGTTATGCTGGCTGGAGGGACGCAAATGCTGGCGGTTTATGCGCTAATGAGTGCGATCGCTCAAGCTTACGGTTTATCATGGCAACCAGAAGAAGTAGTTGTGGGTACAACGCGTTGGGTAGCAGAAGATCCTACCGGCGCTACTGTTGACTTAGCCTTGAGCATAGCTAAAAGCAGTTCAACTCAGATTGCAACAACTCCTCCCCTATTAGCCACTGCTCTCAACTTTACTGATTCTCGTTATCCTCAACTGAGAGCTTATGAGCAGGGCTTTGTCAAAGAAGGTATGGGTGCTGGAGCAGCTTGCATAGCTGCTCATCTTTGCCAAGATTGGCAGCAACACCAACTTTTAACAGCCATTGAAGCCCAGCTTGAACGGCTGAGCTTGGTTAATTACCAATAGTAAAACCGGAAACTTATCAAGCTCCGGTTAATATTTGAACTCACGAATATTGACTAAATTAACAAGAAAGAATTCAGGAGTTAATAGTCAGAAAAATAAATTGAATTGGAGTACAACTGGTGAATGTAGCTTGCTTCCACGTAGAAGTATAAACGATAAAACACCACACCAAATTTTCAACTTTGTGGCGTTTCCAGGCAATCGCTCAAAATCCCTCACTTCAAGCATTGCTGAATTCTGTTAGCGCAGCGGGGCGTAGCCCATTCTGAATTCTGACTTCTCTTTTAATGAATTCTTTCTCTAAGTAATTGTTCTTCCAAGGCAGCAATGCGATTGTATGCTGCTGTTAATTGCGCTGTTAGTCGTTGTATTTGAATTTCTGGTGTTAAGTTGTTATCTCCACCTTGACGGTGCATATCTAAATAAATGCCATCTGTTAATACATCCTTGTGTTCCATTGCCGAATTTGAACTGATACGTCCTTTTAACTGGTTGCCTCCAGTACCACTATATTCCTGATAATTATCCTTTGCTTGTGTATTCGCTAAGGAACACTCTGAAAAAGCTTGAGCTACTTTAATGTCAAGCTGCTCAATTACTTGGCAGAGGGCATCCAGTTTTTGGCTCAAAATCAGGATTTGCTTTTGTAATGGCTCCATTCAATACTCTCATTGGCACATTAGATTCTATGTTATTCAATTTACTGAGAATCTTAACTATACTTATGAATTATTTAAGTATTCATATTTTTTGTGGCAATGTGACATTTAAATCATTACTTCTAAATATTAAGTAAAGATTTAGCATAAGTACGACTAAGGAAAATTATTGAGAAAAATTAATCTTCAGGTAGTTATTCGGATCAAAACTCGCTAATTTGAGTCAAATGCTCAAATTTATCGTTATTACCAACAAAAAATGCTGAAAATTTTAAAACTCTACTTTCGAGACAGTCATTCTCTGTGAATCTCTGCTTAATATAGGTATAATCAGAAATCTCAAATCCAAAATCAATGGATCGACGGTCTTTTTTGCTAGGTACTGGTACACTGACAATTTCACAACTGCTTTTTGGCTGTAGTGGAAACAACCAGACTCAATTCAAAGTACAGTTATTAAAAGGTTCGATACCAGGTCAGGTGGTTAATCAATTCCACAAAGGTTTGCAGCAAAAAGTCGAGTTGAAGTTTGCTCCTGTGGAGCAGATACAAGATTTATTTGGGCAATTACAAAATTGGCAGCAGAAACCAAAAGCCAATGATGAGCAAGGATGGAGTCGTTTTATACCCTTTAGGCAAGATCAAAAAACTCCTCCAGCTGA
Source organism: Nostoc sp. FACHB-973 (assembly GCF_014698115.1). GTDB lineage: Bacteria > Cyanobacteriota > Cyanobacteriia > Cyanobacteriales > Nostocaceae > Nostoc > Nostoc muscorum. Next base: position 41,054 of record NZ_JACJSJ010000001.1, on the reverse strand, counting down.
CCTAGTGACATTGGGAGATTATTGGCTAAAAGCAGCTATTGAGCAGAAATTAATTCAACCACTGCAAGACTCACAAGGAAACCAATTAAAGCAGTGGTCTACTTTGGATGAAAGGTGGAAAAAATTGGTAACCCGCAACGACCAAGGTAACCTAGATGCTCAAGGAAAGGTGTGGGGTGCGCCTTATCGCTGGGGTAGCACGGTGATTGTTTATAACCGTGACAAGTTACAAAAATTGGGATGGACGCCCAGAGATTGGAGTGATTTGTGGCGAGATGGCTTGCAGGAGCGTATTTCCCTACTCAATCAACCACGAGAAGTTATTGGTTTGGTTTTAAAGAAATTAGGAAAATCTTACAATACAGAAAATCTTGACCAAGTGCCAGACTTGGAAAAAGAATTACAGACATTAAACCAACAGGTGAAGTTTTACAGTTCCATTAACTACTTGGAACCTTTAATTATGGGAGATACTTGGCTAGCAGTTGGTTGGTCAAGCGATGTACTACCTATTCTAGGACGTTATCCGCAACTTGTGGCGATTGTTCCCCAGTCAGGAACGGCAATTTGGGCAGACTTATGGGTACGTCCCGCAGGTATTGCTACAAATACTTTATCAGATCAATGGATTGATTTTTGTTGGCAAACAAACACGGCTAAGCAAATTTCTCTACTAACCAAAAGTAATTCACCAATTTCTACAAATATTACGGCTTCTGATATTCAGAAACCATTAAGGAGTTTATTACAAAGCGATCCCTCTGTTTTAGATAGAAGCGAATTTTTACTTCCATTATCTCCATCAGCAACCAAACAATACGAATCTTTATTCGCCAAAATTAAGGTTTAATTGGAATGGGGAATGGGGCATATGGCATTGAGATTTTCCTAACTGCTAACTCTTAACTCCTAACTCCCCCACTCCCCACTCCCAACTCCCCACTCCCTTTTCTACAAAGAACGCCCTAACCCTATCTTGTTCTGATTACCCATCTGGATACTGCATAAAGCTGGACTGATACTAAAGTTACAAGTGTAGGTTCCTAAGGATTCTTTTTGATAATTAAATACCCGCACATTGTAACTAAAGTTTCGTGCAGTGCTACCTAAACGATTCACAAAATCATAGCGCTGTACATAGTCTAATAAGCTCCAAATTTGCTGATTGACTATCAAATCTACTCGCGCAGGTTCTTTATCAAAAGCTGGATATGCTATCCAATTATCTAATAGCTTTTTCTCAGCATTTTGTTGCGCCCACCATAAACTGGGAACCGTTAATCGTGCTGGGTTAATGGTGTTAGCTGTGATGATATAGTCTTTTGGCTTGGTCAATAAATCTAGTTCTAAAGGCGCACTAGAAGGTGACGGTATTGGGGGTGTTTGGGCTAGTGAAGGCGGGACTAGTAAAGCAGTGAGACTAATGGTTAGTAGTAGTGAAAATGATGTCTGGCGATGTTTGACGACAAGCCGCTTTGCGTCTACGCACAATTTAGGTATATGCATAACTGATACTAATTCGTAATTAGGGCACAAGTTAAAATTCGCACAGTCTAAAGTTTAATTGCAACGATGCGAATTCTTCGATAGTCTGCTATCCAAGTTCCTTGTTGATATAGTGTTGGCTTAAGATATTCCTCCACGACGCGAATTACTTGTATTTGTTGCTCATCAGAAAGTCCTGTTAAAAAACTGCTGGCGAACATCTGAATCCAGTTTGCCATACCTGCTTCTCCTTCTGCTAAAGGAGTAGGACGAGCAAATAGGGTGCTATAGATGACATCAAAGCCTTGCTGTTCTAATAGGGTGGCGTATTCACCAATACTAGGGAAATACCAAGGATTTAGGGCTTGTGCAGGGATATTAATTGCTTCTAAGGCGTTGGATAAAGCTGTGGCGATCGCCAAAACATTTCCCTTCCCACCAAATTCTGCCACAAAACGCCCTCTGGGTTTTAGGGCTTGATGTATGGAGGCGATCGCGCTATCTGCTTGTTTCACCCAATGCAATACAGCGTTAGAAAACACCGCATCAAAGGGCTGTTCAACTTGAAAATTTGTCGCATCGGCAATATCAAAGCGGATGTGGGGATAGTTTTCTCTTGCCTTTTCAATCATTGCAGGTGCGCTATCAATTCCCCAGACTTGGGCACCGGCTTGGGCAATTTTTTCTGTGAGTTGTCCAGTACCAGAGCCGAGATCCAAAATGGATTCTCCTGGCTGAGGGTTGAGTAATTGCAACAAGTCTTCGCCATATTGCCACACGAAAGCGTGTTTATCTTGATAAAGATTACTATCCCAATCACGATCGGGTATCACAAGATTATTCATAAATGATGAAATTACTGGTGTATTGGTTTGTCAGTCTTTAAGTATGTGCCTGGAGTTGGCGATCGCCTGCTATCACAATAGAAAAGATTTTTAATCATGTCCAATATATTTTTTAGCTTTAATTAATATTTAAAAGATATTACTCAACTCATCAGATGGAACTACGACACCTGCGCTATTTTGTCACCTTGGCAGAAGAACTACATTTTGGACAGGCGGCCCAGAGATTACACATAGCTCAACCACCTCTGAGCCAACAAATTCAGCAGCTAGAGAGAGAATTGGGCTTTGAACTGTTTCACCGGACAAAGCGAAGTGTGCAATTAACAGCAGCAGGGCAAGTATTTCTGGATGAAGTACAGCAAATTTTGCAGCAATTACAGCAAGCAATCCGAGTTGGACAACAAACAAGTCGAGGTGAAATTGGACAGTTGGTAATCGGTTTTGTCAGTTCAGCGGCGTATAATATTTTGCCAACTATTCTGCGAACTTTTCGTAGTTGCGTACCTGGCGTGAGTTTAGAATTGCGTGAACTAACTACAGATCAGCAACTGGAGTGGTTGCGGGAAGGTCGGATGGATGTGGGATTTCTGCGTCCACCTGTGGAAGAAAATAGATTTAGCTGGGAGATAATTTTTCAAGAACCCTTGATGGTGGCACTTCCTGAAACACATTTGCTAATGAATCAAGCTGATGTTAGTTTGCGATCGCTTGCTCATGAATCATTTATTTTATTTCCCAGAATATTAGCGCCTGGACTTTACGACTTAATTATCAGTCTTTGCCAGCAAGCAGGCTTTAGTCCAAATGTTGCCCAGGAAGCTATCCAGATGCAAACAATTGTGAGCTTAGTAGCAGCCGAGATGGGTGTGGCGATCGTGCCAGCATCTTTGCAAAATCTCCAACGGACTGGGGTAGTTTATAAAAGCGTACAAGAATCTACCGCAAAAGTCGGCATTGCGATGATTTGGCGAAAAAATGAGACATCCCCAACTGTGCAGAAGCTTGTGGAGATAGTTAGACAAGTTATAAAGCAATAAAGTAAAAATAAAATTATTGTCGGGTGTGTTAGGCGTATATTTTGAGATTAATGATCGCGAGAAATATGAACTGCGCCTAACGCACCATCTTGTATTGCGGTGCGTGATAGCAAAGCCGTAACGCACCCTACTTAAGATTTACTTTATAAATGGTCTCTTATCTTGCAATACGTTTTATGAATCATTGATTTGTCTTACGAGCAAGTGATTGCCAGCTTCAGCTTTTGTTTATGAATAACCTCTTATCCTTTATTTTGTTGATAGCCACTAAAACAGTTATACATAGTATACCTAACATTAAGGAAGATTCAGGGACACGTGTTATAGAAAAAGAAGTGAGGGGATAACCTGTGTAGTAATTTTGATAACCTACTTCTAAATAATCATAAGTGTAAAATACATTATATGACACTCCTGCTGCGGTGTAAGCAAATCCAAATTCACCCAATGTCAAAGGTTCAGCTAATAAGAGATTGTCATTGTCAAGAAATGATCCTGGAGATAACAAAGACTCTATTGGGTTGCCATTTCTTGTGCCAGTAATATCTATAATCTCATAACTATTTGTAGCTGAATCGTAAGGTTTAGTTGTTAATGTTCCTGTGGCTGTAACAATGTCATTTGGGTCAATTACACTGGTACCAGAGTAGGAAAAATTAAAAATGGCGGCGGAAACAGGAGCCATCATAGTTGTTAAAAGGCAGACCGTACCAGTGATGGTAACTGCGAGCTTTTTGTCAAAATTCATTCCTTTTTTCCTTTGATTTGAAATCACTATTAACAAGGATTTTTCATGACTACTTATTTGTGTAACTAATAGCTGCTGGTAAGGGCTACGGTAGTACGTCAAAGGGTAGCATCATGTCGTTATCTTCGTGATTAAGCATGTGGCAGTGCCACACGAAGCGTCCAGTGAATGAATTGCCAAAAGGTAAGTTTGCTGCGGCTTTAGCACCGAAGGGAACTATCAGACGAACAACCTCAAACGGATTGACTACCACAGTATCCTTCCAACCAGCTTCGTTCGCTGCTGGCGGTTTTGGTAAACCTTTTAAATAGGGGGTAGGGTCGAGTGGTGGGTAATTATAGGGCACTGTATCCCCACCAGGTGCGTCGTGCATGAGTACTTTACGCGGCCCAGTAGCTCTGTATGCTGCGGAGTACGCAGTATCATTGATTGATTGGCGGTTGAGGATTTGAAATGGTACTAGATGCAAGTGCATTGTGTGGGCAAATGGCTGTAGATTGATAAAGTTCCACTGCTCTACTGTGTCTACTTTTGGTCGCTCCCTCAATTCTGGGTAGTTGGCTGCTTCATGCCAGTAAACCGCGTTGAGCATCATCGCTAACACTTGAAAGTTAGAGTTCAAAATATCTATTAGAACCAGGTTGCGCTGTTTCACTGGTTTGGTAGCAATTTTTGTTATTAGTGGATTGTTTACTCGCAATCGTATGGGAATAGCTTTAGGAACGGCAGCACCCCGATTCACGGTAAACTGCATGATTTCTGGCATTTTAAAGTAACCCTGACCAATTACCGTAGCCAAACCTTTGGGATAGGGTGCAGCAGCGTCATTTTGCAATACAATCTTCTCTCCTGGCAGGCTTTTAGAAAAGTCGATGAGTACGTCAGCTCGTTCACCAGGCCCCAGCAGTAGCTTAGACAAATATACTGGAGCATTCAGAAATCCTCCGTCACTGCCAATTTGAATTAGTTGCTGATTTGACGACAGCTTAAGTCTGAAAAATCGGGAGTTTGAGGCGTTGACGATGCGGAAGCGGTACAAAGTTCGGTCAACGTTGAGGTTTGGCCAAGCCTTACCGTTGACGATCGCAACATCACCGTAAAACTCAGTTTTCCATGTGACTGGGAAGGACATCGAACCGTTGGAATTGAAGGAATGATCTTGCAGGATCAAGGGCACTTCATAGGGCGCTCCGGCAGGGATACCAAGGGGGCCATTGCCACCGATGGGATCGTCCTCATCCCTAATCAGATACATCCCAGCCAGCCCCGCTTGGAGGTTCAGGGCAGTCATACCAAGGGAATGGTCATGATACCAGAGTGTCCCTGCTTCTTGATTGTTGTTGTAGTTGTACACATTGCTCTGTCCGGGCAGGTATGTATCTTCTGGATAACCGTCGCTGTCAGGCTCGGTATTGCTGCCGTGTAAGTGGATGATTGTCCGTGGGTTAGTTATATCGGACGCATTGACACCATGCAAGTTGGTATCTACTGACCCAGCTAATGGGTGAGTACCGAGTTTGTTGAATGCCCGAATCCTAACGGGCGTTCCCCTTGTGACCTCGAAAGTGGGGCCAAGATAAGGCAATCCGCCGTAACCCCATGTGGTAAGAGACCCTAAGCTGCTGTGGAACGAATGTCTACCTGGTGCAATATCTAAGGTACTAGGCGGTGAAATAGGGTATGAAATGGGCAGAGACTCGGTAAATTTTGAAAGTGGGGGCGAGGCTGCATAGGTTCTTTTTGCTTTGAGGAGTTCGGGGAGTAGGATTCCTGCTCCTAAACCTGCGCTCATCATGATAAATTGCTTTCTAGTTAACATTTTTGGTTGTATTGTAAAAATTAGTGTTGGGTTTACAAGGTTTTGGACGAATCGCACTATGTCACAGGCTTATGGTGCTATAGGTTGATTAGCGATCGCACTTTGTTTCCTGACAAAATATGATTGTTTTTTTTCGACATCCCTAGCTGCTAAAAGTGTACTCAGGGTGTTAATTATATGAGTACTTTCTTCTACAGCAGAGTTCATTTCTTCTGCCAAAAAGCTATGGGTTGCTTTGAACTCCCGCATCAGGGTATCTCGATCATTCTGAATAATTAATTGTGCCAATCGATTATAAGTAGACGCTAATCGCCCAATAGCTTCACGGCGCTCTGATGTAGCAAGCATAATATCTACTACCAGAGGTGCAGACTGAGTGAATAAGCGGCTAACTATGTCAATTTCCAGACGAAAAATTGGGCTGGAAAAATCTAAGCTCCGACGAATATTGATTTCTTCTTCTGCTAAGAAAACACCAAGGCTAAAGGTTTTAAAGTTACGGATTGCTTGAACAGCAATCATCATTTGGTCGTGTTCTTCTGGTGTAGACATAATCAGTTTACCACCATCATTTTCAATCAAATCCAAAAGCCATTGAAATGCATCATCTCCACGACCAGAACAGACTACAACTTTTTGAGACAAGAATGATTTGATGCCTGGTCCAAACATTGGGTGTAAGCTCATTACAGGCCCACTATGCTGCTCAAGCATCGTCTGTAATATGGGAGTCTTAATACTAGTAATATCCGCTAAAGCAGTAGTTGGAGAAAGGTATTTAGCAAGTTTATGGATCACCTCTATGGTATGTTCAATCGGAACGCAAACTAAAACTAAATCTGCTTTTTTGAGCAGCGATTCTGCTTGTTCCCAGTCAGTGCGATCAAGAATACTGACGTAGTGACCGGCAGCTGAGAACTTCTGCTGGAAGAAGTGCCCCATCATCCCCCGTCCGCCAACTAGAGTAATCCGTCGTGGCTTGGTCTTAGCTGGAGGGGAAAATGCATTAGCAACAGCAGAGGTACAATCTGTAACCAGGTTTTTCCACATCGACTCTGGAACACCAGCCTGCACCAAGGAAAATGTAAAATTAGTAATTTGTTCTTCTAAAGAAATGGATTGTGATTCAGCTAAAATTGCAATTCTTTTACCTAGTAATTCAATGAGTTGTTGGTCAATTTTTTTCAGCTTTTCTGGAAGCATAAGACCTCTCAAATGTATTATTAATTTTTTTGGTGCATGGAAGGGGGATGTCTGCGACGGGCTACGCCTAACTGAATATCGCTAGATCTGGGCGTAACTGTGCAGCCCCGCGCAAATAGATGGGGCGTAATGCACTCTGAGGCATGGGGGTATTGAAGTGAATTAGCACCCGAATACAGCATTTCAGACTACCATTTACCTGCATTTGCTGGACATCCAAGAGAGGAACTTGATCCCAGTTTGGACGACGACGCGCCACCGCAGCTGGAAATATGGCATCTAAGTCAGGAGTAGCGGAAAAAGTCACACTAACGATTTCGGCAGGATCTAAGGGATTGTTTACTTCTAAGGCGTTCAATAACTCATCCACAGCTTCTGCGATCGCTTGTGCTGAATTATGATTAACTGTAGTTGCACCCCGGAGTCCCCGCACCCGCCATTCTCCAGGTGGCGCTGATATGTTAATTTGTTGGTATGTATGTGTAAGAAATGTGAGCTTATCCATATTGATTTGACCGTGCCAATTTTAGATTTTAGATTTTAGATTTTAGATTATTTCGGTTCATGCCCAAGTTCAGTAGTGCTGAGTCAACATATTCATTTCTAACTCAGCACTCAGCACTTTTTTGGTGATGAAAGAGGGTTAATTCAGACAGTCCTAAAAGTTAACTAAAGCAGCATTTTTTCTACATATCCATATCAAGTAGTTTTCCTTGACGCTGACGACGACGGAAGATAAACCAAGCGCCTACTCCTAACAATGCAGGCAACAATGCAGGTTCAGGAATCTTTTCGATTCGGGTTTGGACAGTTCCTGTATACAACAGGTTGCCTATTGAATTCGGAAAGTCCACATTTGGATAGACATCAAGGATTGCAGTACTTGGGACTGTTGTCCGTATAGCGGTAGATCCCTCAAATGAACCCTTTGGGTAATGAAAATAGCTCACGAAAGCCAACTCAGACGCTGGCTGCCGTTGAAAAGGAAGTACTTCCCAAAGAAAATCATCGGTTTCAGGTGCTGTAACACCATCTTCAAGACGAGGTAAAAAAACAATTGGATTGCCAATAGTTCCTTCAAAAACTCCCTTCTCCCCCAAGTCAAATTTATAATCATATCCCGCTTCAAAATATCCGGTAGCGTTCGGTGAATCCGCAAAGCCTATAGTAGTGTCATTGTAAGTAAAGTAACCGTTGACTCCTTCACCCTCGAAGCTGAATCTATACAACGCTGCTTGAGCAGTATTTATGTTTAATGTTACTGAAACGAGTAATGCTGCCGCGCTGGAAATAGCAGGAAGCGATAATTTATTCAACAGAGCCATTTTTATTACCTCTAAACAAGATTGATTGCCAAATTGACTTTCTGAAATTACCCAAAAAAGTCTCATGGGGAGAACTGTTAGCATTAATAATTTTCTGCCATTTCATAAATCGGCTTTTAGGAAAGCTCAGACATTCAAAGCCTAATCAACCGCCTGAAGTTCATGGACTAAAACTGAATAAGCTAACAGAAAAAGACCTAAATATACTAAGTTGGTTCGCTATAATTAATGCTGTGCAGATAATACAGCAGAATTGGTGAATTCAGCAGTCAGAAAGGGCTACGTCCCGCTGCGCTAACAGAATTAGAATAGGCTCTGTGCCTAGTTTTAAGACTTAGATGGTGTACTTCATTAACTTGAAATCTGCTGTAATTGTCGGCGTTGACGACGGAAGATAAACCAAGCACCCACTCCCAGCAATGCAGACACTGATGCAGGTTCAGGAATTTTTTCGATTTTTGTTTTAACGGTTCCTTCAAAGGTGTAGTCTCCCGTTGTATTGGGAAAGTCCCAGTATGGGTAGACTCTGAGTCTAGCGGTGTCAGGTACACTCGTTCGTAGGGCAACAGAATCTGAAAAGCTTCCCTCCGGGTAACTAAAGCGAATTGACAAACCGTATTGCTCCCCACGAGCAGCCGGAGGAACGTAAAGAATAAAGTCATCAGCGGCACCACCATCGTAGCCCAAATTACCAGGGCGTCCAAGATAAAGAACATTTCTGGCCTCATCATGTATATCTTGCTGTAATCCCTTTGTTCCCTCAGCCAGAATACCCCCTGCATTAACAAAATACTTTTCTACTGAGCCATCATACTCAGCAAGAGGAAAGTCAGGGCCGAGAGGTTCTATCTTATTAGCTGAATCATCATAAATAAAGTAACCATTTGCTCCCTCACCCTCGAAAGTAAATTTAAAAAGAGCAGCTTGGGCTGGATTTATGCCAACTGTTCCTAAAACTAAAAATGCTGCGATGCTGATAGCAGAAGCCATCGAAAACTTATTCAACAAAGCCATTTTATTTGTCTCGCAATATAGGTGTAATTGAATGTTGGAAATTTCGTTGTTTGGCAAGCGATCGCGTTACGGGCAATAATACCATGTGTATCTATATAATCTTTGCATTGTGATAGGAATGGCAATATAAAGATTGTTTGCAAACTCAAATTTATCTAGGACTCTTACAAGACCTTATGAATTTATTTTTGAGGATTTTTAGTCAGGAATTTAGTGCTTAAAAAATAAAGATTAAAGTCCTGACTAATTGTTTATCCATTCATCAAAAATTGACAAAATACTGATTCATATCATTAATCTCGATGGATAAGAAAACGAACCGCATTCGCGTTAGCGTCTCCCCTTGGGAGAAGGACGCAAAGAGCGCAAAGTAAGAGGTAAACAAGAAAATCTGAAAAGCTGATTCAGGTATTAAAATTAATAAGACAGACTATTGGTTCATGTCATTAATTTTGATGGTTTTAAAATTATCCGCGTCCTCGGAAGTTCTGAACTGAGGAAGCCTTTGCTGGTGACTTTTCTTTGTGTCAGCTTCAAGTCCTCAAAATTAATGACATAGACCACTACTATTGACGAATCAGAATTCTATCCTCTTGTTGAGAAAGGCTAACTGACGAAGCGGGAGCAGGGCCTAGGGCGACATCGCCCCAACGCATGACGCAGCTACCAGCATTAGATGATGAACCCATTGTGTAGACGAGAACTAGATCGTTTTCACGAATTTTACCTGCGTGGGCGGCGTGGTAGAGATTAGCTACGGGGAAGGTTGGTCCAATGTTGGCATATAGGGGATTGATGTTGATTGTACGCTCTGGTTCAATACCTAAAGCGCGGGTGCAAACTCGTGAATACCAGGCACTGGGTGTATTAAAAACAAAAAAGTTTATTTGATCTAAGGTGAGTCCAGCATTGGCGATCGCACCGTGGCAACATAAACGAATAAACTTCACCGTCGTCTCGTTAAACATCTTACTTGCACCCTTGCCACCTCGGATGAACATTTTGACGTTGCCATGCTCATCGGTGGTGAATTCATTATAGAAAGCACCACAGGTAGCAGCAGTATTGGCAATTTTGGTGCCGAGAATACCTTGGTTTGGTTTCAGCTTACCAACTACAAAGGCTCCAGCACCGTCGCCCGATAAAAACGCCAGAGTATCATTTTCGTCGGTGTAGCGCGAATACGTAGTTGAGACGACCACTAACACATTGCGATACTGTCCCGTTTGCACCAAAGAACAGGCCGTCTGAAGTGAAACTAACGCTGAAGTGCAAGTTGATTCTATATTCCACGCCGCACCTTGTAGTCCCAGTTTCCCAGCAAGAAAAGCAGCATTACCAGGTGTGATTTGCTCTGGGAACAGTGAAGTCACGAGCATGAGGTCGATGTCTTCAGGAGATAGCTTTGCGGCTTCGAGAGCATCGATAGCGGCACGATACTCTAGTGAGAGGGAAGTCTCATCAGCAGCTAATACCCTTCGCTCGACAGTACCACGGAAGGGGTCTGACATATACGGTGCTACCTCTTGTGACCAGATATCATCGTCACTATTGACTGTGGCTTCATCGGGTACAAATAGTTTAGCCAGGGTTTTTTGTTCAGCCTCAGCAACCATCTCTGGGAAATTCTCTCTGTAGTAATTGTTTGTCCGGATGATGCTAGGAAAGTTAACTGAGACTGCACGAATACCTACTGGTTCTAATGTTGTCATGATAAATGTCCTTTTGATTTTGTTTTTAGCGTTGGGATTGGGGATTGGGGATTGGGGATTGGGGAAAGACTTGCTGCAACTTCTCCCCTACCTCCTCATCCCCCTCATCTCCCTCATCCCCCTCATTTCCCCCAGTCCCCAGTCCCTTTTACACTGATATAAATTTCTGATTAACTTCTGGGCAAGATTGAGAATTTACGTAGATGCACAGATTTAGGAACGCCCTGTTTTAGCTTCTATGGCTCCTTGCTGAATCAGACTTTGAATGCGACCTCCAATAGGTGCGGGTCGGGTTGAATCAATCTTCACATCAACGATGAATGGAACAGTGGAGGCAAGTGCTTTTTCTAAAGCTGCTTCCAAGTCAGATTCAGTATTCACACAGATGCCATCGGCTCCCATAGCTCTGGCGATCGCGGTAAAATCAGTACTCGGTATTTCCGTATCTATGGGGACGTTGCCACTTAACCCCTGCAATGCCATTCCTTGGGCGCACATATTGTAGCGTCCGTCGTTGAGTACAATCCAGACAGATGGAATCTCGAATCTCACTGCTGTGCTGACTTCGTTGTTCATCAGCATTGCTCCGTCACCAACAATCGCCACGGCTTTACCTTTTCGCCCTAATGCCGCACCAACTACCCCCGTGGTAGCATGACCCATAGAGCCAAAACCAGTACTAATCCGGTAACGATCTGGTTGGTTAAATCGCAGCAAGTTAGTTGCCCAAGCAAAGGAGTTACCCGCTTCAGCTAAGATTGAGGCATCGCTGCCCTCAACAATCAGACGTTGAATTGCATCCATCAGTGCTTCGGGTCGCACTAAGCCATTGGTACGCTGAGTATTCGTGTAGGTTTCAGGACGCGGTAGGGAGGAAGTGGGAAACCAATTAAGACGCTCTGGAAGGTGTTTTAATATAGCTTTGAGGAATGTTTTGATTTCTGAGTGGACAGCGAGAGTCTCTACTGATGGATAAGCCACTCCTGGAACTTGCGGATCAATATCAACATGAATGAATCCATTAATCGGAGTCATGGCCGGACTCCAAAATGAAGTAGGCTCACCAAGGCGCGTTCCCAAAACTAGTATCCGCTGCGGTCGTTGCTCCTGCATATATGTCAGGACAGATAAATGCCCACTAAAGCCTGTGACACCGATAAATTGGGGATGATGTTCTGGAAAAATCCCTTTGGCACGAGGTGATGTCATCACCGCCGCCCCAGTTTTTTCTGCCAACTGGCGGATTTCGTCTGCGGCGTGTCGCGCACCGAAGCCAACCCAGATGGCAAAGGATTCTGCTGATAACAACTTTACACATTCAGCGATCGCTTCTTCATTAGCTGTTGCTACAGATTGAGAAAACCCTTGGTCAGGTATCTGGACTTTTAATGGTGTCGTTTGTATTGGGGTTGGAACACTAATATGGGCTACAAAGCTGCCTGGTTGTGCTAAACCTTGGGCAAGTCTGCGAGAAATTTCTGGTAGTTGATCGCCAGACTCTAATATAGTTGCGTAATTGAATAGTGGCCCTGAGGTAAAAATCCCTGAGAAAGGCATTGTGTGGGCGCTGGTTTCTTGACAAGCTCCCCGACCGCGATTTCCAGTTGAGGTTGCAGCCGACAAGAAAATTACCTTTGCTCCTTCCCCTCGTGCAGCAAAAAGCCCAGTCAGAGCGTTAGTGATACCAGGGCCTGTAGTAGTGAATACCACGACGGGGCGATCGCTGGCAAAATAAGCCTCGGTGGCGGCAAAGGCTGCTCCTGATTCATGGCGAAAGTGAAGCAATTCGATGTTGCTACGGTTTAATGTTGCCCACAATGGCCCAATACCGCCTCCGGAAACTCCAAATGCATAGTTAACTCCCAAGTTTTCCAGGATCTCGACTAGAGCCTCTGCAACCGTAGGGGTTAATTCTGACTCTGGAGATTTTTCATTTGGCGATGCAGGGGAAAAAATGGAAGATCCAGTTGAAGTTTCAAATGAAATTTGATTAGATGAAGGGTTAATTTTTGTTCCCAAAGCTGGAGAAGAATTAGCGTTTTTGTTGAGAGATTTAGTATTCATAATTGCCAACCTTGATTCCTCTTTGTTGAGTTTTTACCTTTATTGAGTAAATCTCTTAGAAAAGTCCTTATTTGCGTTCTATTCTCTGGGCGATCCCAAAAAATCAGAATTAGTATAGGACTATGATTTGATTTTTGAAAAACTCCGTACAACTCGAAAAGCCTGATTCCCTATTCCCTACTCCCTACCCCCCACCTACGTAGATAATTTCAAAAATCAAATATGATTCCTATATTACTTACTAACAGCAGCTAATTGAGAGCTTGATTGCTGGCGCAAAAGTCGTTTTAAAACTTTACCCGTTGGATTTTTTGGCAGGGAATCTACAAAATTAATAGCACAGGGAAGTTTGTATTTTGCCATTCTTTCAGAACAAAATTTGAGAATTTGTTCTTCGCTAATTATGTTGCCCTGCTTCAGGATAATATTTGCCTGAACTATCTCACCTTTGACAGCATCCTTAACGCCATATACAGCTACTTCGGCAACAGATGAGTGTTGATAAATTACATTTTCAACTTCAGTCGGATATACCTTAAATCCAGACACATTAATCATGTCTTTTAAGCGGTCAACGATGTAGAAAAAACCATCTTCATCTACCCGACCAATGTCACCAGTATGAAACCAGCCATTTTTAATTACTTGAGCAGTTTCAAATGGGCGATTCCAATAACCAAGCATGACATTAGGCCCTCGAATTACTATTTGACCCAATTCACCAAGCTCTACCTGATTACCATTATCGTCAATAACTTTCATTTCTACATTCTCGATTGGAGCGCCAATGGAACCGAGTTTGTATTTCAAATCGTGATTATAAGATGCACATGGTGATGTTTCAGTTAAACCATATCCTTCATTGATGACTTTTCCATACTTATCTCGCCAAGTTTGGGCAACTTCAATTGGCATTGGTGCCGCTGCTGAAAAGTAATAACGCACACTATTGAGGTTGTAGCGAGATAAATCATTATTTAGAAGGTTGATAAAGACCGTTGGTACCCCAAAGAACATTGTTACTTCATGAGTAGCGATCGCGTTCAGGACTTGCTCAAGGTCAAATCGACGTTGCAGGATAATTGTGGCGCAGACGTTTAATGCTGCGTTGAGAATCGCATTTTGACCAAAACAATGAAATAGCGGTAAATAAAGCAATAATAGGTCATCTGGTCGCATTCCACAACAACGGTTTTGGGAATACATATTAGAAATTATGTTGCCGTGGGAAAGGGTCGCTCCTTTAGGAAAACCCGTTGTTCCTGATGTATAAACGATGCTAGCAGGAGCATGGCGATCTATTTCAATCGCATATCCATTGCTAGAAGCATTATCCATCAGTTTCGCTAAAGTAATTCCCTTTTTGGCGCTACCCTCTGCAATCAAAATGTGTTGTAGTTCGGGTAAATCTGCGTCTGGTACATTTTCAACGAGTGATTCGGTGGTAATTATTGCCTTGGCAGCACAATCGTTGAAAATGTAACTAACTTCATTGCTTTTGAGCATCACGTTGACTGAGACGACAACCGCACCGATTTTGAGAATGCCAAGATAAGAAATTATAAATTCTGGAATGTTTGGCAAAAACAAAACTACGCGATCGCCTTTTCTAATTCCTAATCCACTTAAACCGTTGGCTAGACGATTTACTAGCTGATTCAGGTGTTTATAGGTAAAAGATTTCTCTTCAAAAATCAGAGCGATTTTCTCAGGATAGAGTTGACAACCCCGCTCGACATGATGGGCAATATTCATGGCTAAAAAGACTCACTTAACTTCATTACCTCGATCGGAAGAATTCAGAATTCAGAATTCAGTGTTAATAATGTCTTTTGAGTATTTAGCTGACTGACGTTATCAATTTCACTTCGTGGCTGCAATGTCATTAGAATGCCTTTGCGTGTTTGCAGAGTTAGCAATGGCTGGCATTCAACCGGGTGTTCAGGCAGGAGATTGAGGCGGAAGCGTTGACACACCATTGCTACAATCAACTGAATTTCCGTTAACGCAAAGATGTCGCCTAAGCACTGACGTTGGCCGCCGCCGAAAGGAAAGTACGCATAACGCGGACGATCAACTGAGCGTTCTGGTGTGAATCGTTCAGGATCAAAGCCTTCAGGATTATCCCAAAAAGCCGGGAGGCGGTGGGTGACAAAGGGACTGAGCAAAAGCATGGAGCCAGCTGGGATATGATAGCCGCCAATCAAATCATCATCCAAGTTGTTGCGGGCATAAACCCAAGCACCTGGATAAAGTCGCATTGCTTCCTGAACAACCATTTTGGTATATTTCAGCTGCGGCAGATCCTCGAAGGTCGGGATTCTTCCAGCCAAGACTGTAGTCAGTTCTGCCTGTAACTGGCGTTCCACAGTGGGATATTTGGAAAGCAAGTACCAGATCCAGCCAAGTGTTACAGCTGAGGTCTCAAATCCAGCGGAGAAGAGTCCAACTATCTGGTCATGTAATTGCTGGTCACTCAATCCCTTGCCAGACTCATCCTGAGTACTCATGAACATTGAAAGTATGTCATAAGTGGTACGATTGCCTTGTTTGCGTTGTTGGATGATGTTGTTGGCAATTGTGCGGAGGGTGTTGATTGCTTGCTGAAACTGGCGGTTTTTTGGCGTGGGGAAGCTAATAGGCGGCTTGATGACAGCCCACAAGCGATCGCTCAGAAACTTATAGATAGTATTCCAAGCCTGAATTAGTTCGGTGGTGTCGCTATCAGCGTCAATACTCAAAGTCGTCTTGAGGAGAATCTTCTGTGTCAGAACAAGCATTTCCTCAGAGATATTGAGGGTTGTACCGGCTGGTATTTTTTGCCAGCGTTCTACCATCTGGGCGGTCAGCTGGGTCATGTCATTGACCATCGCGGCGATTTGCTGGCGGTGAAAAGATGGTTGCATTAGGCGACGCTGGGAACGCCATGAGTCACCCTCGCTAATCACCAAGCCTTCACCAATTACCAGTTTTATGTCCTGGAAATTTTCACCTTTTGTGTAATTCTGAGGATTTTCTTGCAGCACATACTTTACACAATCTGGATCGGCAATCAAGTAAAGTTGTTGCGGACCGATCGCCCCCAGATGGACAACGCCACCATACTCACGCGCTGCATTGGTGAGGAATTGCAGCGGATTTGTTGACATTTGGGGAAAGCAGCCAATAATTGGAAAACCAGGTACGCCAGGAGGCTTTTTACGTCCATTTTGGTAGATGCTCTGTTTTACCATTGTATTTTCTCTCCAAATTTAATCAAACAGAATTCAGGAGTCAGGAGTCAGAATTCAGCAATGTTTTCTGTGCGACTGACGGATAGCGCAGCGTAAAGCCTTCTCTTCTCTACGAGACGCTTTGGGCGAACGAGAGGCAACGCCTTCGCCATAGCAACGCTATGAGCGAGTCTTCTCCCTTGGCGCTAGCCTCTCCCTTTGGGAGAAGGGGAGACGCTTTAGCGCAACGAGCGTCTTGATTCTGACTCCTGAATTCTGACTTCTGAATTCTTCTTCAATTTCTGAATTCCGAATTGGTGTAAGTATGTGTTAGAGATTGTTTGAAAAGTGTTTGGTTGTGACCTGATTCAAAGTCCGGCAATTTATACGGGAATTTAGGAAGATTTAGAGCCTTGGGCTACCGACAAGATAACTTTTCAAACATCCTCTAAGGTTAACAAAAGACCGTTAACTGCTTGCACAATTTGTCCACCATTGGCGATATCAGTTGCAATTTTGGCAATGTGTTCATCTAGGGCTTGTTCGTTGTCGTTCCAGATGTAAGGTCTGTTGGGAGACGGCGCTTGTCCAACTACATCACGGATTGCGAGATATAAATCTCTGGTTGCAGGCGAGAGGGTGGCACGGGCATCATAATGTTCAACAATTGTGTATGTGCGTAAATCAACTGCTTGCACGCCAAACATCAAGGCGATCGCTATATATTGTTGAAAGATTTCTACTGATTGACGCGCCAAATTTGCGGAAGCAAAACCTTGGCTGTTGATATTTTGGTTATATTGTTCCGCGTGGGTAGGAAAGCGATCGGCTATGGAATTTCCATAGAAGGTTAATAAAGGCATGATGGAGTTACCAGTAATTTGCAATCCCTTGAACCCCATGTTTACACTCCGGTCTTTGTTACCAACTAAAGATGGAGAGAGTCCATTGTTAAATTCTGGTGCTACCAAGTACGCTATTTGGACATCTAAGTGTTTAGCTAACAACCCAATGTAGTAACGCAATTGATCCATTCCTACACCAATATACTGTCCTAAGAAATTGCCGCCATGATAACTTGCTTGGTTCTCCACATCGATGAGCGGGTTGTCAGTTACAGAGTTAATTTCTACCTCAATTTGTTTCTGAATTTGCTCAAGTCCATCGACAATTGGCCCCATATATTGAGCTAAACAACGCAGTGAATAACGGTCTTGAATCGGATCTTCACCGCGATAGTTGTGAGAACCATTTAACTCTTCTCGAACTAATCGTGAACCTATCAACAGGCTGAGCATTTGGTTAGCAGCCCATTTTTGTCCTGAATGTGGTTTGAGTTTATGGATAAATGGGTGAAATGATTGATTAGTTCCATTTAAACCTTGAATAGCTAAGGCGTGGGCACCCATTGCTAATGCTAAGAGATTTTTGGTGTCGTAGACGCAATTGGCGGCAATACCTGTCATAACTGAGGTGCCATTCATCATTGCTAACCCTTCTTTAGGAAGTAGTTGCAATGGTTCTAAACCCAGTTTTTTGAGTGCTGTTAGTGCGTTCATTTCTTCACCGTTAAAGTCAACGGTGTAGCTGGAATTTAAACCAATCAATGCCCCGGTGATATACGCTAAAGGCGTTAAATCACCACTGGCACCAATTGAACCAAATTCACAGACATGAGGTGTAACACCAGCATTCAGGAATATCAGCATCCGCTTGATGAGTTCCAGCCGAATCCCCGATGCACCACTAATGTGGGAGTTTGCACGTAAAAGCATTGCAGCCCGAACATCAACCAGAGGTAATTTTTTTCCTGCACCCACCTTGTGATACCACATCAAATTATTTTGTAGTAAAGCCGCAGATTCAGGAGAAATTACCACATTTGCCATACCACCAAAACCAGTTGTCACGCCATAAATAGGTTCCCCGGATTCAACTGCATGGTGAATAAAGTCGCAGGATGCTTGGACATTAGCCAATTTTTCTAGATCATCAGTTAAACGTACCTGTGTGCCATAACGCGCTACACTAATGACTTCTTCAACAGTGAGATTGCGATCGCCTACAATTACAGCGTCATCAGAACCATGCACAAAAGAAAAGGCAGTTTTGTTGGCAGTGTTTTTATTTAAGCGAAGTGTATCCATGTTTTTGAAAGTTTGTGACTAAAGTTTTTAACCTTGACCGATGAGTTGACAATTATCAAACAACCCCAATCTTCCAATTCGGTAAGGGGAGTAGAGGATGAGCGTAACCGTAGCAACAGTAGTTTAGATAAAACCCTTTATGAATTTCTCCTTCATTTTTGCTCATGTAAGTAATTTCGCTGTTTGAGATTTTTAATTCCAGTGCAGTTTGATCTCACCGCATCACTGATCTCAAACTGAGCTTGACAAAGTTGCAAAAAAGTGGGTAAAGAACCTAGTTCGCTGTCAGTAGTTTTACTGTTGCCAATGAGTTACACAATATCCGACCTATTCATGCAACACATCCACCTTTTCTGCTCCTTTGCGTGCAGTTTTCATTCCTGGAGGATGCAGAAATGCGATCGCTTAATTGCATAAAACTGCATAATTAACCAATATTTGCTTGTCTATCGTCCAAAAGTGTAATATTGAAGTACAATGTAGGAGTCCATAGCTATGCATTGGTGTCAACTTAAGCTCAAACGCTTGTCCCACATACGCTTTACCCCTCCCCGATGCTTTGGGGTGGGGCGGTTTTGCGTTAGTAAAGCCGGGGTGGGGTAACTCGGGATTGATTGGTAATTGAGTAAGTTTTATATAACGTCCTTACAAGGTTTTTACGTTCAGTTGACACCTATGATAGCTATGCGCCCCTAGAAATTTCCGTACCTCATATGATTGGAACCACTATAGCAATCAGAATTGAGTATTAATCATGGCAACAATAGTAGATAAAGGTACTTCGGCAAAGTAGTTTTGCTGAAATTGTTCTTCGCTGACGGCGGCTAAAAACTGTGCAACAGCTACATCAGCGTTGGTTTCAAAGACATTGCTGGGATTCCAGGTGATGTGGAAATCACGGTCTTGTCTTGTAACTGTGAATCCCCAATATTTTAAAGCTTTGATTCCTAAAAATAAGGTGCGATCGCTAATCCCAAGTTTATCTAAAAGTTGTACGCGGGTGACTAATTGATTGGTACGACTGAGATATTTGGCAATGCCAACCAAGGTTCGCCAAACTTCTTTTGGTGGTTGGTGATTGGGTTTAGACCAAGCGATGGCTAATTGTTGTTGATTATCAAACGTAGTCGTTAAACATCGCCGCAACCATACACGTAAATCATCCCAGTTCGTCGGACAATGTTCAAGCACGAGTGGGGGAGTCTGTAGAGACGCGATTAATCGCGTCTCTACAAAGTGGGGAGTGGGGAGGTTGCGCCAGTCGAGGATAAATGGTGAGTGCTGAGTATTGAGTGCTGAGTTTTCACTTTGGCGCACGGCAATTAATCTAATTTCATAGCGTTTTTTGAAGGTGTTGTAGTCGAGTTCTGCTATACAATCACACCTTCCTATGGGCAATTCTTCTTTGTAGTGTCCCCACCAAATACCAGGAAAGGGACTTCTAGTTGAATCATCCCGAATATTAAACTCAGTTTTAATGTACTGTACCTTTTTTCCTTGCCAATCTTGCTGATTGCGATGCCAACTATTTTCAAACCAGCAGTTTTGAATTAGCAATTTTGGAACAGGGTTACCCATTCCACAAGGTTCTAATAATTTTAGTTCTAAAAATAACTCTTTCCCTAAATCTGCAACTGTTACCACTAAGTCTGCTTGCACCGTTGGCGTGAGAGTTGTACCACCCAAAGATTGCCGTAATTGCTGATTAATCGCTGCTGTAAATAAAGGAATATTCTCAATCGCTAAACTCAAACCCGCCGCAAAAGGATGTCCACCAAAGCGGTGCAACAGATGTGCTTGGTCTTTCACCAACTGATACAAATCTACGGAATTAACCGAACGGGCGGAACCACGGGCTAAGGAAGTAGAAGTAGAATCTTCCCCATTCCCCACTCCCCACTCCCCACTCCCTTCAGTACTTAACAAAATCGTCGGCCGTCCTGTTTCTTGTGCGACTTGTCCAGCGACTAAGCCCAATACACCGGCAGGCCATTGGGCATCTTCGAGGACAATGACGCTGGTGGTTGATAAATCTAATTGAGTCAGTTTTTGTGCTACTTGGGCTTGTACATCTTTTTGCAAGGATTTGCGGCGGGTGTTTGCGAGTTCTGTAACTTCGGCTAATTCGTTACAACGTTTGGCATTGCGACTGGTTAATAATTCGACGCAGAAACTAGCATCACCTTGAATGCGGCTCACGGCGTTAATTCGCGGTCCTAAACCGAAGGAAATATCTGTGGGGCGATCGCCACTTTTCTGGCACAATTCTAATAATCGCCCTACCCCCGGTCGTCGTCGTGCTGTCGGTGGCTGTTGAAAATCTGCTTGCAGTCGTTGAATTCCCAGCTGTGCTAAATAGCGACAATCTCCACTCAGCTGCACCAAGTCGGCAATTAATCCCACCGCCACTAAATCTAATAAGTCTTCTAATGGGTGTTGGGGGACATGAGGCAAAGTTTGATAAAGTGCTTCCACCAATTTATAAGCTACTGCCACCCCAGAAAGATGATATAGCTGATGTTCGTTTGGCAGATATCGAGGATTAATAATCGCTGTAACTGGTGGGCGTTCTTCAGGTAAGGTGTGATGGTCGGTAACTATGACATCGATACCTAACTCTTTGGCATAAATAATTTCATCAATATTTGTGCTGCCCGTGTCACAAGTGACTATTAATTTACAACCTTGTTTGGCTAAATTATCAATTCCTTGATTATTCAATCCGTGGGATTCTTTTAAACGATTGGGAATGTAATAAATTAACTCGATGTTTGGGATAAAAAACTCTCCCAATCCATCCCAAAGTACGGCAGTGGAGGTAATGCCATCAGCGTCAAAATCTCCCCAGATAGCAATTTTATCATGACCATCGCGGGCTTTTTGTAAGCGGGCGATCGCCAGATGCATTTCTTGTCCAAACTCAAAGGGACTTGCTGCTTGATAAGCTTTATAGTTGATAAAAGCTGATAATTGTGATTTTTCTTTAATTCCCCGTTGCCACAACAATTGTGCTGCATACAGTCCATTTGATGCGGGCGTATGCTGTTTCACCGCTTGGATAAACCACTCTGGCGGTTGTTCTGTTGTTGCTAAAGTCCACTGTTGTTCGGGCATACAAAGAAGCTTAAAATTTAGAAGTAGAGACGCGATTAATCGCGTCTTTTTGACCACATAAACCAGGAGTCAGAATTCAGAATTCAGAATTCAGAATTCAGAATACTCTACCCATAAAGAGATAGAGTTTTAAGGCGAGAATATTTAATACTACTTTCGCCCACCAGGGGCAAGGTTTTAACCAATATTCATTACCCACTCGTACAGAATTCATACTGAATTCTGACTCAAGAGTTGCTGAATTCTTCTTATAAAAATAGTACGAAATTCTCAAAGCTTTACTCCCAATTTCTCAACCGAAAGCGCACTGGCATTTTATCGGACGGATAAATTAACAGGTTTTGCTGTAATTGTTCCAGAGAAGAACGACCGTTGACTAACTCCCAGTCGAAGTAGCGGACTAATAATCCTAGCATCAGAGTTCCTTCGAGCATTGATAAATGCTCTCCCAAGCAACGATGAGACCCTGAGCCAAAGTCTATCATTGGCAGTGAACTAGTTTCCTTACTTTTGTCTAACCAACGTTCTGGCAGAAATACCTCCGGATTAGCATAGACTTCTGGATCTCTTCCAGCAGCAAGCATTGACCAGGATATTCTTGTACCGCGAGGAATCGCTTTACCTTCAATTACAGTGTCGCGTTGAGCCTCCAATGAAGTTGAGCCTGAGGCGACTGAATAAAGGCGCAATGTTTCCTTGAGAATTGCACTAATATAAGCCAATTCCTTGAAGCTTTCTGTATTAATACAGCCTTTGCTTTGCCAAACTCGATCAACGATGTCCCGTGCTTGCTGAAAAACCCTTTGATTTAAGCTCAACTCTCCTATTGCAAAGGATAAAGTATGCGCTGTTGTGTCAGTACCAGCTATTAAGAGTTCAACAGATTCAGCTATTAATGTTTCACGATTGTATTTTGGTTCTTTAGCAGCGATTTTGACTAACATTGATTCCCGGAACAAAGGACTTACTTGTGGTAAATCAGTCTGGTTTTGTTTTCTCATCTGTAAAGCTAAGTCTACACGAGGAGTCAGAAATTCCTCAAAATATCGCCTTGCTGCCCAATAATCTCGTGAATTCTTAGTTGGCAAATATTTCATCCATGTCTTCTCGCCAGCAGCTTGTCGTAGGAACCGATAGCCTAGAATAGACATCGCTTCGTACATCTTGAGAACTTCCAGGGGTGGTCCTTCATGACTAGTACTCTTTCTATCCACAGGAATGCCTAGTACAAGAGAGGAAATCACCCTCATTGTTAGTTCTACAAACAGAGGATCTACCTCAACTTCTTTTGGTGGTGCAGCTTCTTTCAGTGTCTCAATTACTTGTTCGCAGGCTTGGCTAATAATTTCAAGATATTTGGAGAGATTGCTAGAACTGAATTCCGGGTTCCAAGCCTTGCGTCGCCACTGCCACTCAGTTCCGGTTTCTCCGATCATAATGGGAGCATTGATATCGTTCCAAGCTTTACGCAATGACTCAGATCTAATTAAGCTACCATCTCTCATGCCATTGACAATGGTATCTTCGATAACTTTCGGCTTACTTAAAATGACAACTGGATAGCCGCGATTCCAGATAACATACATCGGGCCTAGCTGTTGACTCCAATCAAAAAATTGCCGGAATAATTTCTTCTGTTTCACTGCTGTTAATATTTGCGGAAGATTTCCTAACAGCCAGTGTTTGGGAGGAGAAGGGAGTGATTCTAGGGATTTGTATGTATTCTTTTGTTTCCACCAACGCCAACCCAGTGTTCCCGTTATGCTAGAAACGCCTAAGACTGTCGCTAAATATGGAAATGAGGAAGAATAATCAATTTGAGCAGTAATGTCTTGAAACATGAATCCGCCTTTGTCTACCAAAAACTTCAGATTACCCAGATACTAACTTATTGTTTCCCAATTGGTTCAGCCTGTTTTTATTTTGGGAAAGTAATATTAATAAGATGATAGGTACTTTTAACTCCTAACTCCTAACTCCTAACTTGTATTAAATTGGTGATTGGTCTTCGGTGGTTTGAGATTCGCTCACTAGGGGATTAATTAGTATTTCATTAGCAGCACTATCGGGTTTACGGGCGCGAATTGCTGGACGCGATCGCCTGTAACCTGCTCTTTCAGCTTTTTGGTGTTCGTAATCAATTAATCTGCCATAATATTCGTGTTTGCTTAAATTCATCGACAAGAAAATATGCTGGCGAATATTACCAAAACCTTTACGATTAAAAAACTTTAATGCTGAAACATTGGTGGGATCGGTATCTACCAACATGAACCGCGCCCCATCTTCAATCATGCGGGCGACGACTTTATCAACTAACTTGTCTGCTACTCCCCGACGCTGAAATTTCGGACTAACTCCCAGCCATAAAATATAACCGTAAGTCCAAGATGCTTTAGTAATGATGGTTCCCAAAACAAAGCCTGCTAGTTCTCCGTCTCTTTCAGCTACGAGGCAATATTCTGGATCTGTATTGTAAAGTCCAATGACTTCCCATTCATCCCAGGTGCGGTATAAATAAGGATATAAATCGCTGGTAAATAACTCTTCTCCCAAATGATAAACGGGAGCGATATCATCAATTGCTAATTCACGGACATAAATTGCTTCAGTTTCGTCAAAGCTGGACATAAATTTAAAAATTGTTAACTGTTAATGGGAAGAATTCAGAAGTCAGAATTCAGAATGAAGTAATATAGGATGATTGGTATCTTTATTCATCATAAATTATCTTGATTATTTAATTATTTTGACTGCTAACTCTTAACTCCTAACCTTTATATAAAACTGATGTTTGATTTCTGAAAAAAATCCGTACACTTAACAAAGTACTTTTTCCTACTCCCTACTCCCCACTCCCAGCATACGCAGATAATTTCAAAAATCAAAACGGATTCCTATAGTGAAACTTCTTGAATGCTGTCAAAATTTGGTAATGAATCTTTGACGTTTTCTTCTGAAACTGGTGTGCGATCGCACCGCTGGGCAAAGTTACAATAATCACAGATTTTACTACCCTCCGCCACTTGGGGAAACTGGAGGTGATTTTGGTAATCTTCCAACCAATTAGTTAACTGATTTAACAGTTGATTAAGTTTTTTTGCTGTTTTTATGTGTTGAGTAGTATTGTAATTAAATTTAATATTTTGCGGTTTACCCTCAGATTGAACAAACCAGTAAGTCATGGAAATATTTTCTGGCGAATAGGCACTAGTTTCAGCTAAAACATACATATAAAGCCGTGTTTGCCAGTTGGATTCTAACTTGCGTTTATGAGGTGGTTTGGGATAAGTTTTCCAGTCGAGAATTTGCGCTTGTTGGTTATCTGCAATCAATAAATCATAGACAACCGTCAACAAATAGTCCTGAACTTGCAGAGTCCGATAGTGTTCGCTTTCGCGGAAAGTTTCATTGTCAGTTGCAGACATTAAAATTTCTGGGGCTGCATCAGCAAAACCAGCCATCCAGCTTTGCAATTGAGCATCTGCTTGCAGGAAACTATCAATTGGTAAACCCATTTCTCGCTGCTGCATCAGCAGGTGAAAGCGACTACCAAGAGTTTGGCGTTCCTCGTGTTCGGGATTTGCAGGTGAATTGAGTTGTTCTAGGTAGGTGTGTTGGAATTTACGCGGACAAGCTTCGAGTAAGTTGAGTTGTCCTTGAGATAGTCGTAATAGTTGAGTGGAAGTTGATAACATCCTTCTATTTTAGAAGCGATCGCCCAATGCCCGAGTCACCAACACGATCGCCTTGACTGAGAAAAAATTGTCTTAACTAGGCTACAAAGTTAACCCTAGCAGAGTTAGTGACGCTCAAAGCCTTAGAGGCAGTAGAAGATACAGAACAAAAATAAAAGGTAAATGGATGAATTTTGTATTCTTAGTTCATCCATTTACCTTTTTTATGTACCTGATGCTTATTTCATGTTAGCCCTTGCGTCCCTCACTGCGGCAAAGAAAAATAATCCTGTGAGTGGAATACTCAATGCGAGGATAATTGCCGTAGTTGTGACACCAAAATCTGGTTGTCCGTAACCAAGTTCAAAAATCGAACCTACAGCTGCGATCGCACTTACACAACAACCACCGAGAAACAAACCGCTTTTTGGAGTTAAATACACTACCAGTCCCCTATACTAATGGTTTCACCGCTTGATACGAGAAGCCATTTTTAGATAGCTCCTGGGCCAAAGTCAAGGAATTTTCCACACGGTCTACAAATACTACACCATTGAGGTGATCCATTTCGTGCTGAATACAGCGTCCCAGGAGGTCATTAGCCTTTAATATCTGGGGACGACCAGACTCGTCTTTATAGGCAATCTCCACCACTTCAGGGCGCTTTACATCCAGGTATACATTGGGAATACTTAAACATCCTTCTTGGGCAACAGAGATGTCGCGGCTAACCTGTTTAATTGTGGGGTTAATCAGCACCAAAGGTGGATTAGCCGCATTTTCTGGTTCCAGATCAATGACAATTAATTGTTTGTGAATTCCCACTTGGGGTGCAGCCAAACCGATGCCATCTTTACTGTACATAGTTTGCAGCATTTCGCGCACCAGTTTGCGGAGTTCGTCATCAACTTTAGAAATCCGCTTTGCAGCTTGACGCAGCACGCGATCGCCTAAATAATGAAGCTCCAAAGGCGGATTTTTTAACTTTTTTTTCTCGACAGCAATTTCAGAAGGCATGAGTCTTGATGGCTAAATGGTGAAAATTCCTACTACCTTAATTCTATCAAGGTGGGGAATGGGGAGTGGGGAGTGGGGAGTGGGGAGATGAGGGAGATGAGGGGGATGAGGGAGATGAGGGAGATGAGGGAGTGGGGAGTGCTGAATTCACCAATTCTGAGTTATCAATTATAAATTCTGACTCGTGAATTACGAATTACGAATTACGAATTATTCACTGGGGTGATTTGTGTTTAAATCTCTCACGAAACTTGACTATCTGCTCAAAGAAACTTTCCTTGGTTTAGTGCGGGGAGGTTGGATGAATTGGGCAGCTGTTAGCACTGTGACGGTATTGTTATTTTTATTCGGCTTGAGTTTGCAAACTTCTTGGCAAGTCGAAAAACTTCTCTACCAGTTCGGTAGCCAGCTAGAAGTATCAGTTTATCTCGAACCGGACATGCAAGCCCAAAGTATTGAACCACTGATCGCAAAAATGCCAGAGGTAATGGCCATACAAACAATTACCAAAGAGGAAGCTTGGAATAAGTTAGTCAAGGAAATGAGAATTTCGGATATTGAGGGTGTTACCCAACAGCTAGGCGAGAATCCTTTGGTTGATGAGATAAAGGTGAAAGCGCGTAATTCTCAAGTAGTACCAACTTTAGCAACCCAGTTGGCTAAGTTACGGGGAGTGGATACGGTGCAGTATATCGATGAGGCAGTCAAACGCATTGCTCAATTGCACCGGGGTTTGAACTGGGTTACTTTAACAATTACGATTATTTTGACTGTAACAGCGATCGCCGTGACTACCACCACAATTCGCCTAATTGTCATGGCGCGACGCCAGGAAATTGAAATTATGCAACTCGTGGGAGCAACATCTGTTTGGATTTACCTGCCCTTCATTTTACAAGGAATTACTTTTGGTTTAGTCGGTGGTGCGATCGCTTGGAGTTTTATTTCTGTGATTCAACAGTTCGTCGGTAAATTGCTAACCAATCAACCTGAGTTTATCCAAGTAATCACCAACGGAGTACAGCTCACTTCAGCCCAAATTTTATTATTGCCCCTAATTCTCTTGAGCTTCGGTGCCGCGGTAGGATTAATGGGAAGCTTATTTGCTGTTAGACGTTTTGCTAAAGGATAGTCAAATAACAAAATCACTATGAAATCACAATGGGAATGTTTTTTAGAAAATCTTGGTGTTTGGGAAGGTTCATTCACTAATTTTTCTCCCCAAGGCACACTTGTCAACGATACTCCCAGCCGTCTTTCTCTAGAACATTTGGACAATAAACAGAGAGTGCGCCTAACTTTGAGCCGTTCGGGACAAGATGACGTAATCAGAGAATTTAGTTCTGTGGGAGGGGGTCTGCTGTTTTTTGAAAATGGTTCATTTTCTGAAGGTTTAATTCAGATAGGGCCATTTTCCGAATTTGGTGGAGAACTTGCTTTTGTTCATGAAAATCGCCGCTTACGTCTGGTGCAACTGTTTGATAAGACAGCTAATCTAAGTGGACTAGTCCTAATTCGAGAACATCTAGCTGGAACCCCAGCAGCAGAACGTCCACCCTTGCAGTTAGATGACTTGTTAGGAGAATGGCAAGGTCAAGCAGTGACAATGTATCGAGATTTGCGATCGCCTGATATTTACTCTACAACTCTCAAATTACAATTAGATAATACTGGGCGATTAATTCAAACTACCTCTTTTGCAGAACGCACAATTACTTCAACTGCTACCATCAAAGGTTCCATCATTCTCTTTGACGAAAATCCCGAAAAGCAAGTACAAGTATTACTGCTACCTGATGGCGGTTCTGCAACTTCACCCCTAAAAGTGCAATTACGTCAACCCTTATTTTTAGAAGCGGGTTGGTTAATCCAGCCAAACCTCCGCCGACGGATGATTCGCAGCTATAACGACAAAGGCGAATGGGTTAGTCTAACATTAGTTACTGAACAAAGGGGTAATTCGTAAGTAATTCGTAATTCGTAATTAATGGTACAAGCCCCTCAATTTATTGATGGATATCAAAAACATTATTCCTTTGTCTTGGAAAATTGCTTTACTTGGGGAGACCCCAAAACCGCATTTTCCGCTTTTTCAAGCCCCCGACAAAGCCCGTAGTGTAAAAATTACGAATTACGTTAGCGTAGCGGGGCGTAGCCCATTATCAATTACGAATTATTTTGACACCACAAGCACCCCAATGCACGCAAAAATAAAGGGAATCCCCCAAAATCATGGCGTGCATTACTCCACAGAACCCCAAAACCAGTTGCCTACAGCACCGGGTTCCTTTTCAGTTAGAAATTCTCTCTTAGCAGAAACAAACTCTTTTTTAGAAAGGATGCCGTCCTTATCAATATCAAGCTTGGAGAAGACAAAAGCTGATTTTTCAGCATCTAGGTCAAACACACTGAAGAAGAGACAATGCTCTTGTTGTGATATCTCACCATCACTGTCTAAATCAACAATGTCAAACACAGTCTCTATTAAAGGGTCGTTGTAATCTGGATTTGAAACCGCTTTCTCTATGCCCTGACAAAACTCTTCAGGACTTACCTTACCATCTCCATCCAAATCCGCTTTAGACCAAAAATTCTCCCAAACACTCAGCCACTTCAACAACAAATCTTTGTGAATCTCTGAACCAAGCTCTGCGCTACGGATGTTAGCAAACCTCTCAGCAAAAATCTCAGCATCTTCTTTCCCAATGAAGCCTGAATTATCGGCATCCAGACAGTAAAAGTGATGCAGTAACTTTTTTCTATGATATTCGCTTAACAATTCTTTTCCCTTTTGCTTACCAAACATACCTACATTACCACATCAGTACGTAGTCGATAACCACAATCACAAGTACGGATAGAACCCGGATTTCTCACAAAGCCAGAAAAAAGACTTGAAGGATAAAGAATATCATTCGTTGTAAACCCATATGAAATTCATTTCCATAATGAGCATGGGAACAAGAATAGTATGACAGAAGGTTCTTATTCTTATGCCCTTAAGCTAACGAACAACGACGGTGCAATGCTTTCTTAAGTAGGGCTTGATATTCTTCATCCCCAACGCGATAAGCACCAAATCTTTCCAAATGCGGATTCATCATTTGGGCATCAAAAAACACAAATTTCCTCTGGCGCAATCTTTCTACCAACTTAACCATCGCTACCTTTGAACCATCGGGAATGCGGTAAAACATCGACTCGCCAATGAAAGCACCACCAATAACAATCCCCAAAATTCCGCCAGCAAGTTCGTCACCTTGCCAAGTTTCAAAACTATAAGCATAACCACTCTGGTAAAGTAGCCAGTAAATCTTTTCCAATTCTGGTGAAATCCAAGTTGTCTCTCTGTCAGCACACCCAGCCACCACAGCTGGAAAATCCCGATTAATCTCGACACTAAAACGTTCTTGATTGAGGACGCGCTGCAAAGACTTGGGGTAGCGGAACCTCTCATCTAAGGGTATCAAAGTTCGATCGCGACTTGCATACCAACTGAGGCGATCGCTATCATCAGCCATGAGAAAATAGCCTTGAGCATAACCTTGAACAATAGCAGCGATATCATATTGCATAAATATAAAAAATACAAAAAGAACGCAATTTGATACTACCAGTCATTCTCTGCGTTCCTCTACGATCCACTCTGCGTTGAAGATAAAAAATATGACTGAACCAATTCCACCCATCACCCTACCACGTCCTGAAAATCCGCAACTCGAAGGTGAATGGTTGCGAGAACGTCTCCTGCGGTGGCTAGATACAGAATTTATCCCAGAAGCAGTTAACCAAAAGATTGCTCAACGGGCTGCACAGATTTTTGTCCGTCAACGGATGGAAGGAGAAAACGACCTTGGTTCTCTGGTAATTGCCATTGTCACAGAGATGCAGTCGTATGATTTTTCTAATAGTTTTTATGGAGAGTTTGCGATCGCCAACGCCGTTAGCGATCTACTCTTAGAAAGTCTGGGAATTGATAAGTGTTGCGGTCAATAAGTAGTTAGGAGTTAGGAGTTAGGAGTTAGGAGTTAGGAGTTAGGTTTGTCTTTATTCATCACTCATAACTCATCACTCATAACTTTTTACCAACTAGACTTAACCACTCCAGGCAAAAGACCTTCATGCGCCCATTCCCGTAGCACATTCCGAGACAGCCCAAAATCGCGGTAAACACCTCTAGAACGACCAGTCAACCAGCAACGATTGCGGTGGCGGGTGGGCGCGCTATTCCGGGGTAGCTGTTGAATCTTCCGGTGGATTTCCAGTTTATCCAAAGGAGATTCTGCACTTCTGAACTCTTCTAGGAGAGCTTCACGCTTGTCAGCATACTTTTCTGCCAATCGGCTGCGCTTTTTCTCGCGCTCAATCATGCTCTTTTTAGCCATATATTCTCTAACTCAATTTAAAGACAGCATTTTCCATTCTACAGTCTTCTTTCCAATTCTAGGTTACTTGTGTTCCCTACTGGTCTATCAAATTGAAATTCATAGACATTGAAGGTGACGCGGGGACAGGGAAGAGGAGTTTTTTCTCTGCGTCTCCCCTTCTTTGCGTCAGAGCGTCTCCCCTTCTCCCCTCTCACCAAAACTACCCTACGACTACTGGCTTATTTGCAGCAGGACATAAATCGGCAAGCTCACAAGCAACGCAGGCGGGAGAACGGGCTTTACAAATAGCGCGACCGTGATAAATCAGCCGAATTGACCAATTTTCCCAATCTGGTTGCGGCAATAAACCCATTAAATCTTGCTCAATCCGAACGGGTTCTTTTGCTTCAGTTAAACCCAAACGTTGGCTGAGGCGCTTGACGTGAGTATCTACTGTCACGCCAGCATTAATGCCATAAGCATGAGCGAGGACTACATTTGCTGTTTTCCGCGCCACACCTGGAAGCTTTAATAATTGTTCCATTTGGTTAGGAACAACAGAGTCAAATTCCGTGACAATCATGCGACAGGCCGCTTGAATGTTCTTGGCTTTATTGCGATAAAACCCTGTGGAACGCACCAAGTTTTCTAATTCTACTAAGTCGGCGATCGCTAAACTCGCTGCATCAGGAAACTGACTAAATAATGCTGGCGTCACTTTATTTACTCGCTCATCAGTACACTGAGCAGAGAGAATCGTTGCCACCAACAATTGTACTGGTGTTGAGTAGTTCAAAGAGCAAGTAGCATCTGGATAAAGACGCTTCAGGCGAGCTAAAATTTCTAGCGATCGTTGCCTTAAAGGTGAAAGTTTATCTTTCCTACTCCCCACTCTCTACTCCCCACTCACTATCTTCACTGGAATAATTTTTGTACCCATTCCAATTGGCTAGTTAATTGGGTGGTTTCTTTGACGATTAGAAAAATTCCTAACCCTAAGAGTAACACCAAACCGGTTTGCATTACACCTTCTTGAATCCGAGCAGGCACAGGCTTACCGCGCAAACCTTCAATCAGCAGAAAAGCGAGTTGTCCGCCATCCAAAGCTGGTAAGGGCAAAATGTTAATAATAGCCAAATTAATGCTAATAATTGCCGCAAAAGACAACAAATTTGTGCTATTATCAGCAGCCAACTGTGCGCCTATTTTGACGATATTAACTGGGCCAGAAACTTGTCCTACAGTTTGTTGAAAATTGGTAATTAACTGCCCAAAACCGCTGAGTGTTCCCACAAATAATTGTTGAAACCTGTTAGCAGCAATGCCGAAAATTTCAAAAGGACTATTAGGACGGCGATAAACTGCTGTAGCATTTGGACTAAGTGCCACACCAATTACACCTTTGCCATCAGCTCCCAGTTTTGGTGTTAATTTCAGGGATTGTTGTTGATTTTGACGCTGAATTTTCAATTCGATTTGCTGATTGGGATGAGTTTGAATTTCTTTTGTCAGCAAAGCAGTTGATTTATCAGAAGCCGAAAGTTCCTGACCGTTAACACCCAGGATAATATCTCCTTCCCTAACTCCTGCTTGGTAGGCAATGGATTCTTGATTAATGGGCTGTACTATAACACCAGGTTTATAGTTTAATTTCTCAGGAATACCCACAATACCCAATTGCAGAGCCAGAACTAAGTAGGCAAATATTAAATTTGCTATTACTCCGGCACTGATGACGATCGCCCGGTCTAAAATTGGACGGTTACGCAGCAGATTTGGGTCATTGGGTGGAATATCGCTATCTGGGTCATCATCGGGAAAGCCCACAAAGCCGCCCAAGGGAAAAGCGCGGACAGCATATTCGGTTTGTGAACCTTGGTACTTAAAAAGAACCGGGCCAAAACCCAAAGAAAAACGGTTAACGAGAATGCCTTGAGAACGAGCTGCAACAAAATGTCCCAGCTCGTGTACCAAGATCAAAACAGCCAAGACTGCGATCGCTGCTAAAACTGACATAGAGCAAATTAGTGAAGATATTAAGCTATGGTTATCTCCATTCTAATTGGGCATTGGGCATTGGGCATTGGGCATTGTTAACTAACAAAGGACAAATGACCAATGACTAATGACAAATTACAAAACTTCCCGCCCCAAGTAAGGTTGCAGCGCTTCTGGTACTCTTATTGTCCCATCGGGTTGTTGATAATTCTCCAAAATTGCTGCCATCGTTCGTCCCACCGCCAAACCGGAACCGTTGAGAGTATGCACAAATTGGGTGCCTTTCTTCCCCGCTTCTTTGAAACGAATATCAGCCCGTCGCGCCTGGAAGTCGATAATATTGGAACAGCTGGAAATTTCGCGGTATTTGCCAGAAGAAGGCAACCAAACCTCTAAATCATAGGTTTTGGTAGAAGAAAATCCCAAATCGCCAGTACTAAGATTTACTACTCGATAAGGCAACTGCAAAGCCTGTAAAATTGCTTCTGCATTTCCCACCAATTTCTCTAGTTCATCAAAAGAAGTGCTGGGTTCGACAAATTTCACCATTTCTACTTTGTTGAATTGATGCAGGCGAATTAAACCCCGCATATCGCGCCCATAACTACCAGCTTCTCGCCGAAAACAGGGAGTGTAAGCACAGTAGTAAATAGGCAAATCTTCAGCAGCGAGAATTTCGCCCCGATAGAGGTTAGTCAGTGGAACTTCCGCTGTGGGAATCAGCCACAAATCGTCATCAGCGCATTTAAAGCTTTCTTCGGCAAACTTAGGTAACTGACCAGTCCCTATCAAAGAATCAGTATTCACCAATAGCGGTGGACTAACTTCCACATACCCTGCTTCGGTATGGACACTCAGCATAAATTGAATTAATGCCCTCTCCAGTGCTGCGCCAGCGCCTATCAATGTCACAAAGCGACTTTGGGCAACTTTTACAGCTCGTTCAACATTGAGAATACCTAGTTTTTCGCCTATTTCCCAATGAGGGAGAATATTCGGGTTTTGCGGAATGTATTCATCACCCCAACGCCGCACTTCGACGTTATCTTCCTCATTTTTACCAACGGGTGTAGAGTCGCTTGGTAAGTTGGGAAGTGCCAACACAAGTTGGATAATTTCAGCTTTGAGTTCTTTTTCCTGGGGTTCGAGTTCACTCAATCTAGCTTTGACAGAGTTACCTTCATCCCGCAAAGCTTGGATTTCTGGGTCTTGGGCATCGATACCAGATTTCAGCTTTTGCCCGACGAGTTTACCAATTTCGTTGCTACGGGCTTGGAGTTGACTCCGCGTCCCCTCTAGTTCCCGTTGTTGCCGGTCTAACTGTAATATCGGTTCAATGTCGTATTTACCACTACGACTGTTCAATCGTTCTTGAACTAATTGCGGATTTTCCCGTATTTGCTTGATATCCAGCACAGATTTTTCTCAGTTTTTAGCCTATTATCTTCCTGCCAACACCCCAGCATATACTGATTTTGCCTTGCTATGAGCAGAAAAGCAAACAGAAAAATTTTGCCCTGCCAATCTTGCCAGGGCGAGAAAAATTTCAAATCCAAATTTCTAGTTTTTTGAGAGTACTAAAATCTCTAATCCAGATTAATTTCATCTGATATCACCTTTTAGATGGATGTTAATATAACCAACTTGTGTTTTTTTGCACGCTGCATTTTGAAAATTTCGTCAAAGCACAACAAATATATTTGAATTATTTGCTATGTAACCTGCCAAAACGAGGGGAAGTTACACAATAAAATCAGTCAAAAGAAGTATAGATTTTTGGCTGAAATTTTGCTTAAGACTTGCCTTTCTACGCCTTGTTAATCCGATTAAGTAACCAAAGCGACGCCACAAGCCCTGCAAAGTGTGCTGAAACAGTATTAGTGTTTGCCTGTACAACAAGCATATCTAGACCACTAATAATTCGAGTTGGGTCAAAAAATTGAGTAGTTATCGCTTGGGGAGATATAGACCTTGCTACCAGCGTACCAACGATCGCCTGCGCTCCCAAAAGTGTCACCAGCGTTCCCCCTAAATTCACCCACAATCCTAAGCGTAATACTTGCACAGTCTCGCTTTTTCGAGGGCGGTTGCTGGGGTTGGAGGATTCCAGTTGCTTGCCAATTCTGGTGTAGCGGTAAGCTAAGTAAATACCCGCACCTAAAACAACCAGTCCACAAACTGCTAAAAATACGCCAAAGCCAGTCCCAGGATTATTACTAGGACTACCAGATCTTTGACTAAAGATGGCGAACAGCAGCACAATTATGCCAGAAACAACACCTAGTACTAGCTGAATCCAAAAGCTAATCCAACCTGCAAGGCGAAAGGTCTGGGCAATTGCCCGGAGATTAGACGAAGATGATGGGGCATCGGGAGTTTGTGACATACTTAATCACCAATGTGCTGGGTGCTTTTAAGGGACGTGGGGAGTAGGGAGTGGGGAGTGGGGAGTGGCAAGATGGGGAGATGAGGAGAGAATTTCACGTCACCACCCCATTCCTCCCCCACTCCCTACTCCCCACTCCCTACTCCCTGTGTTTCTTGAAACCGTCAGAGTGTCTCTTCCTCTGTTCGTTTTCTTTCTCCTCCCCTTTGACTCTTTTTGAGAAATTTACTATCACATTTACCAGATGGCACGAGAGGATCTCAAGTCCAGAAAATTATTAATATTTACTACCCAGGTGTGTTTACAAAAGTAGCACTTTGAACTTAAACATATCCTTTAGCTTAAGTTTTTAAAATTTGCATTGGGAAAATCACTGTAAAAAAAAGTGTTTATTAAGTTCTACAGACAAAATAGCATTTTACCTGTAAAATTTCTTCGATGGCATCTTATTGCTTAAGCAGTTCTAACCAACTCGGCATCGTTTAACACCAAAACAGTGACTTCGCCACTGTTTGTTCCCTCCTCACCATACCTGATTTAGCTTGGGTGGGAGCATACTATCCTGTCCCTTAAAATTCACAGACTAGTCCCACAACTCTCAAAGGCGTGGGTAATCATTTGGTGTTTCCGCTTTGGAAATCTAGCTTAAGTAGCTTTATATATATTACTCATCTAAGAGTAGGGCTATATACTGACTACGAGGATTGTAGACTTTACCCTAAGGCATTTTTTTTAGCCATTCACTAACCATGAAACTTGAGGATATATATCAATTCTTTGAAAATCCTCCGCCAACTTACCTTTGTCAGGAATTAGCAGTTTGTTACATACTGTCTATTTTGTTAGAAGGTGAATCCTACGGAACCGAGTTAATCCAACGATTAGAAACTGAATATCCCACCTATAGGCTTTCCGATACCGTACTTTACAGTGCAATCAAGTTTCTGGAAGACGAAAGGGCAATTAATGGATATTGGAAAAAACTCGAAGGACGGGGACGCCCCAGGCGGATGTACCAAGTTTCTCCAGAATGGCAAGTTCCAGCGCAGGATTTAGCTTTTCTTTGGCAAGACTACATCAACGGGCGAACAAAGTAACGAATAATTCATAATGAATAAGTCTCCTCCAGTCAAACAATAACAATTAGTTATGGATACTCCTATTCTGCCATCTACGTTGCTGCTAACCTTGTTGTTATCGGTTGGGCTGTTTTTCTTTATTCGTGCTTCGACTAAAGACCGTACAGAAATAGCGCATTTGGTATCCGAACAAAGCGAAGCCGCTTTCATGTCTCAATTAAAAGAGTATTTTCAATCGCGGTCTTACCGAGTGGCAGCGGTAGACCGAGAACAAAACCAAGTAACTTTTGAAGGTAATGTTCGCCCCAGCTGGTTCTTAGCTATATTTCTCACCTTGTTGGCAGCTACTGGTATTGTTTGTCTGTCACTGGTGGTGTATCTAATTTTTCCAAGCCTTAGTAGCCTTTTTCTGGCGATGGTACTGCTGTCGCCTTTGACTGGTGTGTTTTATTGGAAAAAATCTGGAA
This sequence comes from Nostoc sp. FACHB-973, assembly GCF_014698115.1. GTDB lineage: Bacteria > Cyanobacteriota > Cyanobacteriia > Cyanobacteriales > Nostocaceae > Nostoc > Nostoc muscorum. Next base: position 4,335 of record NZ_JACJSJ010000001.1, on the reverse strand, counting down.
GACTTGAGAAGGTGTCGCTCAAGCTAGAAACAACTCAGAGCGAACAAACCTCCTCAAGTAAGGTTACTGTAGTTGCCCATCGAGATGAACTCACCCAGTTACGGAAGACCCTACAGCTAAAGCCTAGTGAATAATTTTTGCTTTTTATGACCATCTCTTAACTATGAGGTGCAGATTTCTGACCTGACCTACTCTTAAAGCAATGAAAAGTAGTAAGGAGGGAATCAAGATTGCTGCTTTGTCAGTTTTACCCATAACTTGTGTTGTGGGTAAAAATTTGAATTTATTGATTTAAATTCGTTGACAGAGCTTCCTTTACAATCTACTGGATAAGAGCGCAACTTCACTAGCGCTTTTGGAGGCGCTTGGCTCTATATCCGCTCCTTTACGCATCTTCCAAACAAGTATCAAGCCATGCAAGCTAGCGTGGTTTGACACAAATTGACTTTTCAATTACCTGGACTAGGGTGACTGGCAAATCACCTACAAACTAAAAAAAAATGAAATTTTGCATAAACTTAGCAACTTTGCCAGTTAATTAATAGTCAGGAGCCACATTCAACGCTTGAGATGACCAATTTATCAGCGAGCAGTTAAAGCAAGGGCTTCTTGACCTGTAGGAGCTTCTAAAGTCCTCAGGCTGGGAAACAAGAAATGGTTTTCCTCTACGTATTGAGCACCAAACAGTCCCTTTTCTGCCCAGAAATAACGGTCTGTGGTGTGTTCGTTTCGCTTTACGAGTAGCAACGCAGGTGGCAATATACCTTCAGCTTGAATGAACCTTCTCGCTGCTGTCACAGGTTTTTCTTCGCCACTTTCGATGCTATATTGAGGCACATGTTCCAGAATCCGCCGTCCTTCCTGACGACGACGACTTTTTCTTTTGCGTCTCCTTGCCAACCTATTGTCCTCCTCTTTCAAGCTATAGATTGTAGTGATAGCTACAAAATCCGTCGTCATTATAGAAGTTCTAGTTCAAAAAATCAATAGTTTTTTAACTTTTAATCCAATAAAATTAATATCTTTAGAAGTTATAGATAAAAGAAAGCTCGCTAAGGATATAATCCGCTGGTGCAAAACATCACTCAGAAGATTTCAGTTAAGCTGTATTAAAAGAATGAGGTAAAAACTAACTATCCTTTCTTAATCATGCCTCAAAATCTGTAATCATGAGCAAGAACTAAAAAATGTTAATGTCTGCCAGTTCTGATTTTCTTGCTCTGTGCCGAGAGCAAATAGCACTCCTGACCCAAGGGCTGGGAGCAACTTTAAGTATTGTGTACCTAACACAAGAATTGGTAGAGACTCCCTCTGGCGAGGCAAAACTGATTCCTGTAATGATTTATCCCGAAACAGCATTATTACCGCAAGCAGAGGAAACTGCCCAGACTACAGTACCTAAGCAGCTTCAAGTTGGAAATAGATTGGTATTACCCAATCATCAACAAAGGTTATTAACACCAGGATCGGAATCTCCAACCTCGTCACGGGAGTCTGGGATACCGGATGCGTCTGGGCCTCATTTACAAGAGGAATATCTACTGAGTGGTAACCAAATTGTTTTACCTTTGGTCTATGAGGGTGTGATGATGGGGTTGCTGGTGACTGGTAGGAAAGACCGGGAATGGAACGAACACGAGCAAAGTCAGATTCAACGCATAGCCCAAACACTGGCGATCGCTTGTATTTTAGATCAGCGACGAGCATGGTTACAGCAACAGTTGCACGAACAACAAATTCTCCAAGAAAAACAGCAGGATTTGTTAGACAACTTGTTGCATCAGTTTCGTAACCCATTAACAGCATTGCGGACTTTTGGTAAACTTTTATTAAAGCGACTCAGACCAGCAGACACTAACCGGGATGTAGCAAGTAGTATCGTGCGAGAAAGCGATCGCCTGCAAGAATTACTGCAACAATTTGAGCAAGTAATTGACTTGACAGAGGCAGATTTAGCACCACTACATCTACCGGAAAATGAAGTATTTGTAGAAGCAACTGTGCAAAAAGATGCTAAAGCACCCCTATTATTGCCGGGAACGGGAGATAAAGCAGTTGACTGCTCCCTGGCAGATATATTAGAACCATTATTAATATCAGCTAAAGCAATAGCACAAGAGCGCAAGCTAAAACTAATAACCGAATTTAAGTATAATTTGCCCTTAGTACGTGCCAACATCAAAGCATTACGAGAAGTGTTAAATAACATTATCGATAATGCATTGAAATACACTCCTGCTGGCGGTAAAATTATGATTCAGGGTGGGCAACAAAAAGGTAATTTTCAAGGAATTGTCATCAGTGACAATGGACCTGGCATTCCACCCGAAGATTTAGAACATCTTGGAGAACGGCATTACCGGGGTGTACAAGCACAAACAGAAATCCCTGGTACAGGTTTGGGGTTAGCGATCGCTAAACAATTAATAGAGCAAATGCAGGGGGAAATCGAGGTTTTCAGCCCTGCAATCAACTCTAAATTAACTTCACCTAATAGACCAGGAACTACGTTTATTATTTGGTTGCCGGAAGTTGAGAATTAGGAGTTAGGAGTTGGGAGTTGGGAGTTGGGAGTTGGGAGTTGGGAGTTAGGGGTTAGGAGTTGGGAGTTGGGAGTTCAGAATTAAAACCTTGCTTTAATTCGTCCCTCATAACTCTTAATTCCTAACTTTTCACTATCTTCAATTCATAACTCTTAACTCCTCACTCCTAACTGTTCACTATCTAACTGAAACCAACAAGTTTTGATTGATTGTCATTTGTAGATCGGTATCTGGGTCAATTGCGATTAAGTCAACACTATTTCTACCGAAGAATAAACCAATCAACGCCCCGATACCAGCACCACCCAAGACTTCTTCTGTGGCAATGGCGCGATCGCCAGTGACGGCAGATACCGCTGCGGCGGCTCCTGCGCCCAATACGGTATTCTGAATGATTGATCCAGTACTAGTACCCTTTTTGACGGTTTCAGTTTTGGTAATCACTTCAGAACTAGCGTTCAGTTGATATTCTTGACCTCCGGGCAAAACTAGTTTCTGGGCAATGAATTGAGAACCGCCTGTAGCAGGTTTGAGTTGACCAACAACTTGACTACCAGCAGGAATCACTACAGATCCTTCTTGCGTAACTACATTTTGGGATACTGTCAGTGTCAAAGGTGCTGTTTCGTCCTTGGTAACCAGAATTTTTTCTGCCTTGTCATACTTCACAGGGATAGCTGTCCCTTGGGGAATTGTGACAGATACAGGTGTTGGGTTAGTAGACCCAAGAGCTACGACGTAGGGCGAGTTAATTGCTGAGGCTTGATTAGAACTAACCAATGCTTGGTAAATAAAAGCTGCTACTTGGGCGCGAGTGGCGGTTGCAGTTGGATTCAGGAACTTCACATTCGGATAGTTCACCACGATTTGCTTCTCGGTAGCTGCTGCGATGGGGCTACGGGCATAGCTAGCGATGTTAGAGGCATCGTTGAAGTATTGCAGGATGCTTTCGGTATTACCACTGGCAGTATATTCCAGACCGTTAGCGAGGGAAACTAAAACCTGTTGGCGGGGAATCGCTTGGTTAGGCTCAAAGCGATTGCCGGGATATCCTGATAAGAAACCAATGGTATAAGCCTGCTGAATGGCGCTGGATGCCCAATAATTGCTAGGCACATCAGTAAAACTGATTGGCGATCGCTGTTGTGCTTTTTGGAAAGCTTTGTTGACCATAGCAGCAAATTGAGCGCGTGTTACTGCTTCTTCAGGGCGGAAACTACCATCAGGAAATCCGGCAATCACACCTCGTTGCGATAATTGTTGAATAAAATCTGCTGCCCAATAATTAGATGAAACATCAGAAAAAGTAGTTTGAGCAAAAGAAGGTGCAGCTGTCAACAAGGGTGCTACAGTCCCAACTGTGACGCTTAAAGCCATGAGTGCAGCTGTTCCAGATTTCCAACGATTTAAAGTAAGCATTGCTTTTTTACTCCATTAAAATTATGTTTTTCAGTATTAATTAATTAGACATTTTTTGAATTTTTATGTTCCCATTAATTGAGATTTTTTACAAAAAATACTACTTGAGAAATAGAGCAAAAATCAAAAAATATCTACCAAAAGAGCTAGGCAATAGATAATAGGATAACTAGCCTTTTTCCGATTAAGTAGAACAAGGTGAAAAAACCAAACTGTGTAAAGATAAGTAAATACATAAATGTGTCTACCAAGGTAACAGGGTATGGGCAGCCGTTTAAGGGTATTTCTGACTCGTGAGCAAGATAGAACTTTGTTCAACCTGAGAACGGCAGATGTACCGCAGAAAGTTAAAGACAGAGCAGAAGTAATTAGA